>CAJTOG010000001.1:0-193554 GCA_910577575.1 uncultured Ruminococcus sp.
GTCCTGAGCCAGGATCAAACTCTTTATAATAGTTGTATATCAATGACCTTTCAGCCATTTGAAATCTATCCTGTTCAATAACGCTTGCGTTATTACTGTGCATTTTTTATTCTTTGCTTGAATTCTTCTTTTGTTACCCAAAAGAATTTCAAGGGTCGTTACTTTTTTCTTAGCATTGTTCAATTTTCAAGATGCTGTCAAGTCGTTACCCGACTTATCTATTATATCACATCTTTTTCCATTTGTCAAGTACTTTTTAAAAATTTTTTCAAATTTTTTTCGTACCCTTCAAACCTCCAAAGATTTGACTGCCTGTCCTCTCCGAGACAGCTTATTTATTATATCACATCTTTCTTCTTTTGTCAAGTACTTTTTTCAACTTTTTTTAAAAAATTTTTTCAGCACTTTACAATATCTCTTCCCGTGATACCTTTTCCCGCTCTCTCCCGACAGCTTCTCCATTATATCATACTTCCCCTACTTTGTCAAGTAAATTTTTATAGCACAAAATCATGTTTTTTTGTGAATTTTATCAACAGTAAATAAGGCATAGCATTTTAGCTATGCCTTATTTACCGACTATCATCCCCTATAATAAGGACAATCCTCCGCAGAACTACATGACATAACCGGAATTTGTCTAATATTACAATATCCGCTTATATCATAAAACTCACAAGAACCACAATTCATAACATTTACCTCCTTAGATATATTGACAAATACATTTTCCTGTCTAATATCAGTATCTCATAATACTCCAAATCTGTCAAATAATCTTATATAATAATTTCGTAATATTTTCCTTAGCAACTAATAATATCAGAAATACTACAAAATTATAATTTTTTCCTACAAATAAAAAAGTACAGCCGAAAGCTGTACTTTTCTATACTCTAACAAAAAACATAAATCTAATGAAAATCAATACCGACATCAGTATTAAAACCCCTACAATAATTATATTTTTTCGCAATGCTTCAACATATTCAAATTTATCGGAATTTTTCTTACTACATATAATTTTTTTAACATCACCTTTTGAAAACGGCTGGGAATAACCTGTTTTATCATCCTTTTCAACTGTTTTCCCATCAAATAAAAATTTAAGCGTATGGACATATACCCCCTTTCTTGGTTCTTTAACGGCAATTATCTGTGCTTTTGTTGTAAAACCTGTAAGTTTAAGAATCAAAAGCTTTATAAGATAAATTAATCCGCCGAATGCTATCAGTACTGCAACTGACATACAAATTATTCTCTCCACTATTTCACCTCCTCACTGTCAGGGTTTACATGTACCATAATATGCTTAACCTTTGGAAATTGACTCTCTATTTCGGAATGAACCATTTCTGCAACACTATGACAATACGAAAGGGACTGATTTCCATCCATACTTATTTCAATATCAACATAAATCTTATTTCCAAAAATTCTTGTCTGAATCAAATCCACATTATGAACTCCAGTCTGGGACATTGCACACTTAATAAGCTGATTTTCTGTTTCTTCATCACACGAATGGTCAATCATTTTATCAATGGCATCTCTGAAGATGTCATAAGAAGCTTTGAGAATAAAAGCACAGATTATAAGACTTGCAGCAGGTTCAAGTACAGGAATACCCATTCTTGCACCCGCTATACCTATGAGTGCACCGACTGATGAAAGTGCATCGCTTCTGTGATGCCATGCATCAGCCATAACAGCACCCGAATCAAGAACTTTTGCATAATATCTGGTATACCAAAACATAGCTTCCTTAACTATAATTGAAATTACTGCTGCTACAAGTGCAGGAACACCGGGAATCTTAATCTCATTCAAATCTCCAGAAGTAAGATTGTCAATAGTCCCATTTCCGATAAATAAACCTGTAACCAGCAGAACCACGGCAAGTAAAATTGCTGCCACACATTCCATACGTTCATGTCCGTAAGGATGTTCCTTATCCGATTTTTTGGCAGACAGTTTTACTCCTATTATAACTATTATACTGCTGAAAACATCAGAAGCAGAATGAACAGCATCACTAATCATAGCACCAGAATTTGCAATAATGCCGGCAAGCAGTTTCAATAAAGACAGAATTATATTTCCTATAATACTTACCATTGAAACCTTTACAGCAATATCTTCAGAATTTCCTTTCATAGTAAATCCTCCGTTAAATAAATTTAAAACAAACGCCCTTGGAACAAATCCGCAGGCGTTTAGTCTTATTTTTTAATAAATATCCGAAAAGCTTAATTCAAAATATACTCAATTATATCAACAAGAGTATCCGTTTTAAAAAATGTTGCCAAATAAGAATAATATGAAAGAATATCAGAAGCATCCTTAGAGTCAATAAATCTATTACAGTTTATATTAATAATACTGAACTATTCATCTGAAATATCTATATTTCCTTCAGTTGAAAATAGTGGATAAATACTGAGAACAACGAAAGCACTACTTATATCAACCATATTATTACTGTTAAAATCACCTTTTTCCCTGACATTGTTGAAATTACTCCGAAATTTGAGAAGTAACAACTATACTTACTGAGATAAATCTGAACGATTGAGTTATAATATCTGCATATTTCACTGTTGAAAAAATATTCACTATTCTCCTAAATATATCCATTACAGATAGTTTTTTCATTATCATCAATAGCACAGTCAGGATTCAATATTACAATTCAAATCTGAACAATTGTCAAAAACCCATTCTCCGATATTTTTAACGTTCTTCAAAATTACTATTTCCTATGATATACTTCCAACGCTATGATTTGCATAGAGACAGGGAACTTCTTACTATATAAGGTTAAAAACATACTGTATTTTTCCTGTTTCACAGTCCGGGTTCATCATTACAACTCCATCCCCAAACCATCCATAAGAACATTCTATGGTAACAGTTTTACTTTCGGCATCAAAAAAATAATTGTACATATTCTCTTCAACACATTTTACTGAAAAGTATACTTCATCAATTACGCCGAGTTTTCTGGCAATATTATTATTGACCTTGAAAACATTTATATATGAACTGTCATCATCAATCATATTATTATGTTCCGTAACCTCACAGAGAACTATTCTTATCCTTTCATCAATAGGCAGAATATCCTTTACTTTTGAAGACTTTATATCTTCAGCAATACCATTAATCATACAGACAAGCACAATGCCTAATGCTCCGGCAAGAATTTCGGAATTGAAGTGAAATTCCCACTCATCTTTTTTCAGATGAAAGACAAGTTTTATTGATAATATAATGAAAGCTGAAATAAAGCCAAAAGTATAACAGTCTATTATTATATCAAATATATAAAGTGAACTGTCCGAAAGTTTCAGACAGCCGAAAATTGCCAAAACTCCGACAATTGTTATCATAGAAATACAGTGAAGAAAATTATTTAATCCTACAAACTTTTTTTCAGCAGTCATACAATCAACTCTTATATATCATTATATGAAAAATATGATATTTTTCATACTTTCCATAAAATAATTATATCATAAAATTAAAAATTTGTCAATAAAAATATAACTTATCCCATACTTATAAAAGCAAAGGATAAGGTGATATAATCCCACCATCTATGCTTCATATAGAGACGGGGGTTCGCTTAATAGAACCAATATGTCAAATATCAATTAACTAACCATATGTGTCCCACGATTTTATAATTTTTAGTCTTGCAAATATAATATATCTCCCACCTCTAAGGTGAGAGATACATTGCTGCATACGGTTAAAAAGTTAAAACTGAATTTATGCCATAAGTTTAACCATGACAGCTTTTTGAGCATGGAGTCTGTTTTCTGCTTCTTCAAAAATTTCCTTTGAATGAGCTTCAAAGACTTTTTCAGTAATTTCTTCCTCACGGTGAGCAGGCAGACAATGAAGAACCATAGCATCAGATTTGGCAAGAGTCATAAGCTCATCATTAATCTGATAGCCTGCAAATGCTTTCCTGCGCTTTTCAGCTTCGTCCTCCTGACCCATTGAAGCCCATACATCCGTAATAAGTACATCAGCGTCCTTTGCAGCCTGAACAGGTGAATCTGTAAGCTCAAAGCAATTATACTGATTAGCAAAATCAAGAATTTCCTTTGGCGGTTGATAGTCATCAGGGCAGGCAACAGATACAGCCATACCAACTTTGAGACAGCCGACAATAAGTGAATTTGCCATATTGTTTCCGTCACCGATAAAACACATTTTCAATCCGGTAAGCTTACCCTTAAATTCACGTATTGTCATCAAATCTGCAAGCACCTGACAAGGGTGACAAAAATCAGTCAGACCGTTTATAATCGGGATACTGCCATATTCAGCAAGAGCTTCAACTTCACTTTGTTCAAAAGTACGAATCATGATACCGCTGAGATAGCGTGAAAGAACACGTGCAGTATCCTGAATAGGTTCACCTCTTCCAATCTGTAAATCATTTGAAGAAAGAAACAGAGGATAACCTCCGAGCTGATACATACCCGTTTCAAAAGAAACACGTGTACGTGTAGAAGCCTTTTGGAAAATCATTCCAAGAGTTTTTCCCTTGAGATGAGGGTGTGGAATATCATGCTTAAGTTCATATTTAAGCTGGTCGGCAAGGTCAAGGATTTCTGTAATTTCCTCAGTGGTCAAATCAAGCATTTTAAGTAAATGTTTCATAAATTTCATCTCCAAACAAATCAGGAATTTTTATTCATATCGCCGAAAGTCAAATCAACAGCAACGGCGAAAAGCGGAATATAATCATCAAAAATTTTATTTTCAATCTCAAGTTCATACTGTAAATCTTTAGCCATAGTAACTTTTGTTATAATTGCTCCTACTTTTGCATCATCACGTAGAATCTGAAAATTTCTGTGGTCTTTGCTTACAAGGGAATATTTGACAGGATGCTTTGAAATATCCTTGCCTTCTATATTTATAGTGGGGTCAAGAAACATGGATTTGCAGGTAATCTGCATAATGGCAATATCATTGTGAGTAATAATAAAAGACGGTTTTCTGTCCTCACCCGTCTGAACAAGAGAATAGAGGTTATAGTTGCTTGCATCAAGCAGAACATATCTGCCTGAACCGAAGCCTTTTTTCTTTACTGTATAAAGAACCCTTGCCTGTGCCTTATCCTGTACAGTAAATTTATTGCCCTTAACAGAAATTGTAAGTTCCATAACAATCACCCTTCTAATATTTCAATAAGAATATCAATACCATCATCAATCTCTTTATAATCAATAACAAGAGGCGGAAGGAATCTCAGCTTATCCTTTGCGGTAAGTACAAGCAATCCTTTGTCAAGAGCCTTTCCGGCAACATCGGAAGCACTCATATCTTTAAGAGTTATTCCAATCATAAGCCCCATACCGCTGATGCTTTCAATTTTACTGCACTTTTCAAGTCGTTTTCTGAAATAAGCAGCTTTTTCATTTACATCAGCAAGGAAACGTTCATTGCTTACTTTATCCACAACAACAATACCGCCCGCACACGCAACAGGATTACCTCCGAATGTTGAAGCATGAGTACCGGGAACAAGAGTATTCATAACACTTTCACTCATTAAACAGGCTCCCATAGGAAGACCGCCTGCAATACCTTTTGCAATGGTAGTCATATCAGCCTTTTTATCAAAATTTTCACCGGCAAGGAATTTACCTGTCCGTCCGATACCTGTCTGAACTTCATCAGCAATAACAAGAATATCTCTTTCATGGCATAGTTGATAAACAGCATCAACAAAATCCTGTTCAAGATTTATAACACCGCCCTCACCCTGAACATATTCCAGCATAACCGCACAGATTGTATCATCGAGCTTTGATTCAAAATCATCAATATTATTCGGTTCAGCGTTTATAAAACCCTCCAAGAACGGGAAAAAATAATTATGGAAAACCTCCTGACCCGTAGCAGAAACAGTAGCCATAGTTCTGCCATGGAACGAACTTGTAAGAGTTATAATATTGCTTCTGCCTTTTCCATATTTATCAAAACTGTATTTTCTTGCAGTTTTAATAGCACATTCATTTGCCTCTGCACCGCTGTTGCAGAAGAAAACTTTTTCATATTTCGCAGCATTGCAAAGTTTTTCTGCAAATTCAGCCTGAACGGCAGTATAGTAATAATTTGAACAGTGCTGTAGTTTTTTAGCCTGTTCAGAGACAGCATCAGCCCATTGTGCGTCACAAAATCCAAGAGAATTCACGCCGATTCCACTACCGAAATCTATATATTTTTTCTGATTTTCGTCATGGCACTCTGCACCGCAGCCATTATCCATAACAAGCGGATATCTGTTATATGAATGTACAACATATCTGTCGAATTTTTCTATTGTATTCATAATCCAAATCCTTTCAATATTAAGCTTATTATTATATTATAACTCTGTTCAATATAATAAATCAACAGTTTCAGCAAATAAATTTGTAAACTTTCTGTTAATTTTCGTGAAAATATTACAGATTTGATTAATTGAACTGAGTGCCTATTCCTTCATTTGAAAAAATTTCAATAAGAATTGAATGTGGCACACGTCCATCTATTATAACCGCACTTTCCACGCCTCGTCTTACAGCTTCAACACAGCAGTCAATTTTCGGAATCATGCCACCTGAAACAATACCCTGCATTTTAAGATAAGGAACTTCACTTACATTGACTTTCGGAATAAGTGTTGAAGGGTCATTTTTATCACGGAGCAGACCGGCAATATCAGTCATAAGAATCAAATTCTTCGCACCAAGTTCAGCAGCAATGCGTGCAGCAGCAGTATCGGCATTTATATTATATGTATTTCCCTCATCATCAGTTGCAAGGGTAGCGATAACCGGAATATTTCCATTACTAAGGGCATCAAGAATGGGCTTTGCGTTTACTTCTGTAATTTCACCGACATATCCTAAATCCTGACCGTCGTCAGTAAGCTTTTTTTCTGCAACAAGCATACTGCCGTCAATACCGCACAATCCTACTGCATTTCCCTTGTGCTGTGCGAGAAGCTGAACAAGTTCTTTATTTACTTTTCCGGCAAGCACCATTTTCACAACATCAACAGCTTCCGAATCTGTATATCTGAGACCGTTTATAAATTTGCTTTCAATATTCAATCTTTTGAGCATATCATTGATTTCAGGTCCGCCTCCGTGAACAAGCACGACTTTGATGCCGACGAGTGAAAGCAATACAATGTCAGTCATAACAGCATCCTTGAGTTCCTTATTGGTCATAGCATTACCGCCGTATTTTATAACAACAATCTTATCCGAATACTTCTGGATATAAGGAAGTGCATCAATAAGAATCTGTGATTTTTCAGAATTTGAAATATTATTCATTTTATATAACCTCTCTTAATCAGCTTCTGTAATCGCCGTTGATTTTAACATAATCATAAGTCAAATCACAGCCCCAAGCAACAGCTGAACCTGCTCCGTTTCCAAGGGAAATAATAATCTGTATTTCCTCTTCTGCAAGCACTTTTTTAGCAGTTTCTTCAGAAAATTCAACTCCGGCACCGTTCTCACATACATGAATACAACCATTTTTAGAAGAAATTTTAACATCAACCTTATCAATATCAAAATCTGCTTCAGCATATCCCACAGCACAGAGAATACGTCCCCAGTTAGCATCTTCTCCAAACATAGCAGTTTTAAAAAGACTTGATGTAATAACTGACTTGGCAATAGTTTCAGCAATTTTTTCAGTTTCCGCACCTGAAACAGCACATTCAATAAGTTTTGTTGCCCCTTCGCCGTCACGTGCCATCATACGAGCCAGATTCATCATTACATTATAAAGGGCATTTTCAAACGCTTCAAAATCCTCATTTTCATGAATTATAGGTTTATTTCCTGCTGAACCTGAAGCCATAACGCACACCATATCATTAGTAGAAGTATCACCGTCCACGCTCACCCTGTTAAGAGTTACTTTAACGACATCACTTAAAGCACGTTGTAAAAGCTCTGCTGAAATATCAGTATCAGTAGTAATAAAAGTAAGAGTAGTAGCCATATTCGGATGAATCATACCACTTCCCTTGAGCATACCGCCCATAGTGCAAGTTCTACTGCCTGCCTGAAATTCAAGGGCAATTTCTTTTGGCATAGTATCAGTAGTCATGATAGCTTCCAATGCACACTTGTTTCCGTCATAAGAAAGACCATCTGCAAGTTCCTGCATACCTTCTGCAATAGGTTCAATAGGAAGAACCTGTCCAATAACGCCTGTCGAAGCAACTATAACATCATTCACATCAATTCCGAGCTGATTTGCTGCCAGTTCACACATTTTATTTGCTTTTTCAATACCGTCCGGATTGCAGGTATTTGCATTGACCGAATTGACAATAACTACCCTTGCAGTGCCATTTTCAAGGTGCTTTTTAGTTACGATAATCGGTGCACCTTTTACTTTGTTTGTAGTATATACTGCCGCTGCTGTACAGTTTTTGTCTGCAACGATAAGAGCAAGGTCATTCTTCTTTTTTGCTGATGGAAGTGCGTTATCTGATTCAGCAGAATTTTTTTCAGTATTAGCAAGCGGTTTATGAGCAAGTCCGCACTGTATACCATTAGCCCTAAAACCTTTGGAAGCACATACTCCGCCATCAATAAATTTAACATCTCCGATTTTTTTAATATCCATAAAACCAACTTCTTTCTGTCAAAGATTTTTATTTAAACAAGTCCTGTAGTTTCATCAATTCCCATCATAATATTAAGGCACTGAACAGCAGCACCGCTTGCACCTTTACCCAGATTATCAAGTCTTGCACAAAGAAGTATCTGTTCATCATCACCGAATACAAAAATCTGAATTTTATTAAGTCCGCTGAGAGTATTTGAAGCCAGAAAGAATTTTTTCTGTTCTTCACATGACATAAACGGCATAACCTCAACAAGTTTTGCGTCAGCGTAGTGATTTTTATACATTTCATGAACCTGTTCTGATGTTACCGCATTTGCAAGAGTCCTTGTCTGAATTGGCACAGATACTACCATACCGCTGAAATAATCACATATTATTGGATTAAACATAGGTTTATATTTAAGTCCTGATATAACCTGCATTTCAGGAAGATGCTTATGTTCCTGTGATAATGCATACTGTCTTGGACTGTTGAATTCAAATGGCTTTTCAGCACTTTCATAAACTGCTATAGCTTTTTTTCCTGCACCACTGTAACCTGATGTTGCATATGCAAAAACAGGATAATCATCAGAAATAATATTATTCTTAACCAACGGATAAACTATTGAAGCAAATCCGCTTGCATAACAACCCGGAACAGCAACACGGTTTGATTTTCTGATTTTTTCCCTGTGTTCAGGTGAAAGCTCTGGGAAACCGTAAGCCCAGTCCGGATTTGTTCTGTGAGCAGTTGAAGCGTCAATAATTCTTACATGGTCATTATCTACAAAGGAAACAGCCTCTCTTGATGCATCATCCGGCAAACAGAGAAAAACAAAATCAGCACTGTTGATAAGTCTTGCACGTTCATCTGAATCCTTACGCTTATCTTCCGAAATACGTATAAGCTGAATATCATTTCTGTCCTTGAATCTCTCAAGGATTTTAAGACCTGTAGTGCCTTCCTGACCGTCAATATAAATTTTAACCATAAAAACACCCCAATATTAATTAAAAATTTAAAATTGACAACTGATAAGACAGAAAACTGTCAGTTCTGAATTATCAATTATCAATTTTTCTTGGTTTTTCTTTTATACTTTTCACGTTTTGGGTCGGTCCTGTCTGATTCATCATTTTTAATGGAATGCCATACGCTTATAACAAGAGTTACAGCAACAATTCCAATAAACCAAAGTATATGTCCTGTTGTGCCTACGGCAATCCAGATATTCATTATAACCTCGCCTATAACCCATATAACCCCCATTAAAATGGTCAGACCGAACGTGAACATCAAATCTTTCTTATTCATTGATTTTACTCAGACAATCTTTTGCTTCCTGAATCTGTTTTATCACCGCTTCAGGTGACGGTGCACCGTATGACTTTCTTTCCCTTACACAAGTATCAAGGCTTATTGCATGATAAACATCATCAGTAAACAAATCGGTCATTCTTTTGTATTCATCAAGCGGAAGCGTCTCAAGAGTAAGATTCTTTTCAATGCAGACAGCCACAAGAGTACCTGTAATTTTATACGCGTCCCTAAATGGCATACCCTTTTTAACAAGATAGTCAGCACAGTCAGTTGCGTTGATAAATCCCTTGGCGGCAGCATTACGCATATTTTCCTTTATAACACGCATAGTTGCAAGCATGGGGGTAAAAGTCCTAACACAAAGCTTGACATTATCAACAGCATCAAATATAGCCTCTTTATCTTCCTGCATATCCTTGTTATAAGCAAGAGGCAGTCCTTTCATCATAGTTAAAAGAGTAATCAAATCGCCGTTTACCCTTCCTGTCTTACCTCTTATAAGTTCAGTAACATCAGGATTTTTTTTCTGCGGCATAATTGAAGAACCTGTAGCAAAAGCATCATCAAGTTCTATGAATTTAAATTCCCATGAAGACCAAAGTATAATTTCTTCTGAAAACCTTGAAAGATGAGTCATAATAAGAGACAACGTACAATTAAGTTCAATACAGTAATCCCTGTCCGAAACTCCGTCAAGACTATTCTGCATAGGAGCAATAAATCCAAGCTGTTCGGAAGTATAGAATCTGTCTGTCTTATATGTAGTGCCTGCCAATGCACCACATCCGAGCGGACAATAATTCATGCGTTTTGAAACATCGTTAAGTCTATCCAAATCTCTTAAAAGCATCCAGACATAAGCCATAAGGTGATGAGCGAAAGTTACAGGCTGGGCTCTTTGAAGATGAGTGTATCCGGGCATAACAGTTTCAGTATGTTCCTTTGCGATATTTATAATAGTATTGATTAACTCATCTACAAGCCCTGAAATTTCCTTAATCTCATCACGGAGATAGAGCCTTAAATCAACAGCAACCTGGTCGTTTCTTGAACGTGAAGTATGAAGTCTTTTTCCGACATCGCCGAGACGTTTTGTAAGTTCAGCTTCAACAAACATATGAATATCTTCGGCATTCGGGTCAAGTTCAAGCCTGCCATTATCAATATCATCAAGGATTTTTTCAAGACCCGCCATAATTTCAAGACTGTCTTCTTTGGAAATTATACCACATTCACCGAGCATGGCAGCATGGGCAATACTGCCATGAATATCATGACGGTACATTCTTCCGTCAAAGGCAATTGAAGAATTGAAAGCATTGACTTTTTCATCAACCTGCTTTGAAAATCTTCCTGCCCACATCATATCAGCCATAATTTTTACTCCTGTCATTTAATTTTATGTAAGATAAATCAAATTTTATATTATTCATAATCTATTCTTTCAATTTTAAATACAACGGGTCTTGTTCCATCTGAACAACAGGCAATCATTGTATTTTCCTTTTTCATCCAGTCTTTCATAATTGAACCACCCTGTAATCCTGTATATATGTACCGTGAAATTGAGTCCCACGCTTCTGAACAATGTGGCATTTTTGGTCCGCCTGCAACAGTATCAGGGTCAACATCCGTTTTTACAAGGGTATTTAATCCACCATGCCAAAAATGATCATTACTTTCATCTCTCTCAAAAATAAATTCATCTCCTATATTATAACAAGGACAAGCTCCGGATTCAGGGTCTGCACAATATTGCTGTTGTAATTCGGGGTATAACTTTTTATCAATTACAGTTACTTTAACCTTATGTTTCATAAAAAATACCTCTATAAACTTCAATTTATCTCCGATTTTAAAATACAACAGGCAGGAGTTACCCTGCCTGCGGGAAATTCAATTAATATCAGAAATTACTTGTTATTTCTTTTCTGGTCGAGCTTAGCCTTAACATGAATCGGAAGACCGAACAGATTGATAAAGCCCTCTGCATCTTTCTGGTTATAAACTTCATCTTCATCAAAAGTAGCAACTTCTTCGTCATAAAGAGTATATGGAGAAGTTACTCCTGCATTAATTATATTGCCCTTGTAAAGCTTGAGAGTAACATCACCTGTAACAGTTTTCTGAGTTTCAGTAACAAATGCACTCATAGCCTCACGGAGAGGAGTATACCACTGACCGTTGTAAACAATATCAGCAAACTTGATTCCAAGATATTGTTTAATACGTGCAGTTTCCTTATCAAGACAGATAGTTTCAAGAACTTCATGAGCATGATAGAGAATAGCACCGCCGGGAGTTTCATAAACACCTCTGGATTTCATACCAACGAGACGGTTTTCAACCAAATCAGCAAGACCGATGCCATTTTCACCGCCGAGTTTATTAAGTGCTGTAACCATTTCAACGCCTGTCAGCTCCTTGCCGTCAAGCATTGTAGGGATACCATTTTCAAAATGAATTGTGATATAGGTAGGCTTGTCAGGAGCATCAATCGGAGATACGCCCATTTCAAGGAAACCTTTCTTTTCATACTGTGGTTCATTAGCGGGATTCTCAAGGTCAAGACCTTCATGGGAAAGATGCCAGATATTTTTATCCTTAGAATAATTTGTCTCTCTGTTTATCTTAAGAGGAATGTTGTGAGCCTCAGCGTAGTCGATTTCCTGGTCACGAGACTTCAAATCCCATTCTCTCCACGGAGCAATGATGGCCATATCAGGAGCAAAAGCCTTGATAGCAAGCTCAAAACGAACCTGGTCATTGCCCTTACCTGTACAGCCGTGACAGATAGCGTCAGCACCTTCAGCAATAGCTATTTCAGCGATTTTCTTGGCAATAATCGGACGAGCGAAAGAAGTGCCAAGCATATATCTGTTTTCATAAATTGCACCTGCCTGAACAGTCGGATAAACATAATCCTGAATAAATTCTTCTTTAAGATCACAGACTATAAGCTTTGAAGCACCTGTTTTCTTAGCCTTTTCCTCAAGACCGTCAAGTTCCGTACCCTGTCCGACATCACCCGAAACAGCAATAACTTCACAGTTATTATAGTTCTCTTTCAGCCACGGAATAATAATAGAAGTATCAAGACCGCCTGAATAAGCAAGAACAACCTTTTTTATATTTTTCTTATCCATAATTTTTTCCTCCTGATAATAATTTTATCAATAATTATATTATACACAATATATTTATATTGTCAATAGTTTTAGAATAAATATTCATTTCAAGAAGAAATATTCATTTTTTTATGAATATTATTCAATTTTTTATATATAAATGTACCGATAACTGCTATAACAGTTCCGAGAGAATAACTCCATAAATCATTAACGGAAAAACTTGTACCGATAAGTATACGGAAAAACTGAATATTCCCCAGACCGATTAAGTCAACTATATGGATATATTGTAAAAATTCAACCAGAAATGCAAATGCAAGCACTCCGATATGTATTATATAATGATTATTGTTTCCACCTGAGATACTCTGCACAAAACAGTAAACAGCCCATACAACAATAACATCACCCCCATAAATTCTGAGCCAGTTTCCATGCTGAGTAAATGCAATAACAACTTCAACAGCAATTATCAGCAACAGTAAAATAATATACTGAAGTCTTTTTTTCATTCTGTTATCTCCGATAACAAATCCGGGAAAATCTCTATAGTACGTTTTAAAATACCGTTCATATAAGCAATGGCTATACCGTAGTTAGTAAACGGCACTTCCTGCATTTCAGCCGATTTACATCTATAAATCATTTCCTTTTCATTCAACATACAAGCCCCGCAGTGAATAACAAGACTGAATTTTGATAAATCTTCAGGGAAATCACGTCCTGAGCTTAATTCAATATCAAAACTTTTACCCGTAAATTTTTTAAGAAGTGCAGGCAGTTTCACGCTTCCGATATCTCCGCACTGCCTGTGGTGAGTGCAGCCTTCAGAAATCAGAATTTTATCACCGTTTTCAAGTGATTTTATTATCGCCGCACCTTTTACGGCAGTTTCAAGAAATCCCTTATATCTTGCCATAAGAATGGAAAAAGAAGTAAGCGGAATGTCTTCAGGCACTATTTTATTGACAGTTGCAAAAACCTGACTGTCGGTAATAACCATTTTAGGTGGAGATGCAAGTTTATTGAGTGTTTCAGTCAGTTCAAACTCAGTGGTAAAAACAGCCATTGCATTTGAATCAAGAATATCACGGAGAGTCTGAACCTGCGGAAGAATCATACGGCCTTTAGGAGCTGATGCATCAATAGGAGTTACAAGAACAATCAGGTCATTTTTATCAATCAAGTCTCCGACAATACGTCTTTCAACCTCATAATTCTTAAAAAAAGAAGCTATTTTCTCTTTGAGTTCAAAAATATTTGTTTTATTCTTTGCACTCACGGATATTTCATTTTCCGAATTTATATTCCTGTCCATCAAATCAGATTTATTATAAACTATGATATAAGGAATTTCATGTTCTTTGAAAAGGCTGATTAAATCATTTTCACATTGCGAAAACCCCTGTGTTATATTAACAACAAGTATAGCAATGTCAGTTTTTGCAAGAATCTGGCGTGTTTTGTTTATTCTCAATTTACCAAGTTCTCCTTCATCATCAAACCCCGGAGTATCAATAATTTCAACAGGACCAAGCGGAAGAAGTTCCATAGCTTTATAAACGGGGTCTGTAGTTGTACCCCTGACATCTGAAACAACAGCAAGTTCCTGACCTGTAACAGCATTCACAAGACTGGACTTCCCTGCATTTCTCCTTCCAAAAAAACCTATATGGATTCTTTCGCCTGACGGCGTATCATTTAAACTCATAAAAAATTACTCCTTTTCATCAAAAAATAATTGATAACCAACAGAAAAACACTGCTGATTATCAATTATAAATTATTTAAAATTCAAGACTTCTGAGAACTTTTTTAAGAGCTTCTGCACTTGCCTGAAGCTTTGCAACTTCCTCATCAGTAAGAACAGGAGCAATTTCCTTTTCAATGCCATGACCGCCGACAACAGCAGGTAAACTGAGACAAACATCATAAATGCCGTATCTGCCGTTAATCATAGTTGAAACTGTCCTGATATTATTTGCATCACGGAGAATATCATCACAAATTTTATTGACAGTAAGGGCAATTGCATAAAAAGTTGCACCTTTGCGTTTAATAACCTCTGCACCGGCTTTGCGGACTTCCTCAATAATTTCATCTTCATCAATTTCAATATGATTCTGTTCCTTGCAGTATTCTTCCATAGCAGTACCGGCAATATTTGTGATAGACCATGGAATCATGGAAGTATCACCATGTTCACCGAAAACATATGCATGAACACTGTTCGGACTGAGATTCAGATGGTCGGCAATACTTGAACGAAGACGTGAAGTATCAAGAGCAGTACCTGAACCCATAACCTGACTTGGCTTTAAATCAGTACACTGAAGAATAGCATAAGTAATAACATCGACCGGATTGCTTACAACCACATAGATAGCGTCTGGAGCAGCTTTAGCGACTTTCGGCATGACGTCCTTGATTATATTTACATTAGCCTGAGCTAAATCAAGTCTTGTTTGTCCCGGCTTACGTGCAAGACCGAGAGTAACAACAATAACATCAGAACCAACTGCATCATCGTAAGTACCATCAAAAATTTCAACATTATGACCGAATGAAACACCCTGACGAATGTCCATAGCCTCGCCCTTAGCCTTTTCTTTATTAATGTCAATAAGAACAATATCAGAACAGGTGCCTGCAACAGCAAAAGTATATGCACAAGTTGCACCTACATTGCCTGCACCGAGAATAGTAATCTTTTTTCCACCTTTATTATTAGCCATAAAAGAGCCTCCAATCAATTTTTAAATTAATATTATTATATCACAATACTATAAAAACAGCAAGAGAAACGATGTTAATTTTCTGTAAAATCGTAAAATCATACAAAATTACAACCAATATAACACTGCTTTTTTCCCTATTCACTTATGAATATCATTGGGTCAAAACATTATTTAATAATATATTCATATCATATATTTTTTAAAGTCAATCCTCCGGCATGGTTAATATCAATCAATTAAAATACAGGTTTTCTGAATTTTATAATTAACCATTTATTAAAAAGAATCATATAATAACCGGAGACTGTATAATTTTTCAGTCTGTTGGCAATAATATAAGCAAATAATTCTTGCATCTATATATAAAGGAGACAACTACTATGTCAGTGAAAAGAGGAGAAATTTATTATGCTGATTTAAGTCCTGTTGTAGGTTCAGAGCAGGGCGGAATAAGACCGGTACTTATAGTTCAGAATGATGTCGGCAACAGACACAGCCCTACTGTAATTGCAGCAGCTATAACAAGCCAACGGGCTAAAAATCACTTACCGACGCATATAGAAGTGCAGGCTGACAAATGCGGTCTTGCCAAAGACAGTATAGTTCTGCTGGAGCAGATTCGTACTATTGATAAAAAACGTCTTAAAGACAAGATGGGGGAGCTTGATTTAAATGCAATGGATAAAGTAAATACGGCTCTATCAATAAGTTTCGGACTTGAATTATAAATAAATCAACGGTCAGTTATTATGAAGCTGACCGTTAAAAATTTATATTATAACATTTTCTCAAATCAAAATACATCTTGTATTTATTTTGGAATAACAATAACTTTGGGTTCAAATAATGAAAGAATATCTATAACTTCATTTGCAACTTCTTTGTTATATTCAGTATCCACTTCTTCAAATGTATCCACATATAAAGCAATTTCAGAATGCCCGTTTATATATCTGGAATATTCATACTCTCTTCCCGTCATATTTTCAAAGTTTTTTTCCATATAATAAAAACAGTATTCCATCTTTTATTAATTAAACATTTGATGTACTTTCATTTCCTTTAATTTCGAAACCAAGCACGCCTCTATAAAAACGAATCATTGTTCCCATATCATTTACAAATAAACCGAATCCGTCTAACGTCATACATTATCTCCTGTAAATCTGATTTATCCGATTAAATATAACAATCATTATAATATATCACTTCTGTAAAGTCAATAAAATTATATTATCATTGACAAATTAAAGAAATCATGTTAAAATACTATCTATAAATTATTAATTAATCAAGGAGGATTATTTATGGAAAATATCAATCATCAGCAACAGCAATATCAACCTCCGCCGAACGTCCTTATAACACCGCCGTCTGAAAAAAGGCTTTTCAAGAATAAGATAAGCTTTATATCCAGCGGACTTCTTATATACAGTGCAATAATGTATGCAGTTGTATTCGGAATCATGTTCATATCAATATTCATACAGGGCATAATATCAGGAATAAAAAATGAAACTCCTGATATTGATGCAATAATGAACGAACTTATGGAAACAGATATGGGTATGGGAATAGCTGTAATTTTAGGCTGTCTGTTTCTGTTATTATTTAATATAAAACGTGTCAGACCGAAACAGATTTTTGAAAAAAGAAAACCCATGAGCATATCAAAATTCATTATGCTTGTCTGTGTTCTTATGTGTATACAGCTTCCAATCAGCCTTTTTGATGTATTATTTGAAACAATACTCAATCAGTTCGGATTTTCAGCACAGGCAGCAATAGAATCATCACAGGCGGGAAGCACAACAATTTCAATGATGCTCTATGCCGGATTTATCGGGCCTTTTGCTGAGGAATTCGTATACAGGGGATATACGATGAAAACTCTTGAAAGCACCGGAGCAGGCAAAGGATATGCACTTGTTATATCTTCAATACTTTTCGGAATTATGCACGCTAATCCTACTCAATCAGTGTATGCATTTTTTGCAGGAATGGTATTCGCATATGCAGCAATGGAATACGGAATTATATGGTCTATGATTCTGCACATTGCAAATAACTTCCTGTTCGGTGATGTAATGGTATTCATCTGCAATCATATTCCTGAATCAACTGCTGATATAATTAACTGGGTAATGCTTATCGGACTTTGTATTGCGGGAATAGTTGTTCTGATAGTCAAAAGAAAACAGACAGCCGAATATATACGCACAAACTTCAGAACCGATAAAAAATATTATAGCTGGACTTTTACAAACATACTTTTCTGGGTATTTGTAGGGATAAATATAATACTTGCAATCACAGCCATAAATCCTATTGAAACAGCATCATGAGCAAGCAAAGCCACAGACACAAAAAAACGATTTTCGCAATAGAAAAAGAACAATGTAAAATTCTCGCACAAAAGTGTAAAGAACTTAAAAAGTTAAAAAACATTGTATAAAAGAATTTATTGCTATAGTAATATTATGTATTCTTATTTTTGCTGTAATTATATTATCAATTGTTTCTGATACCCCTTTTAGCAATAATTTTTATTTTCATATTCGATAAAAGCAGTATCAGAGTTTTTGTTCTCAGTAACTATCTTAACATTTTTCCATTTGCAGAAAGTCTTAAAAAACATAATCTTGACAGAGTATTACCAATAGAACTTGCAAACACTTTAAGTTACTATGCACTTATTCTGATTATATTTGAACATAAATTAAGTTTTATATGGACGATTATATGGCTTGTCTGCATTATAACAGACTGGTATTATATCCTGACGGACGGCAGTGAAAAATACTCTCTGGAAATCTGACTGGCAGAGTTCTGATAAGCTTATTGACATACAAACTATGATATAATAAGCTTAAAAACAGCGATAAAGTTACAATAGAAATATACAACGGCTCGCTTGACATTGAACATTATTACTATAAAGAAAAAGCATCTGTAAGTTAACAGGTGCTTTTCTATTATTTATTTATTCATATTTTCCGTATATTCTGTAAGAAAGTCTGTCCACAGTCTTATTATTCTGTTACCCTCGGATGATTTTTTATATATTATAAAATCATATACATCAATATTTGCATAAGAACAATCCCTTATGACAAGATTATCCGGAGAAACAATATTACCGAGTGTTGAAGGTGCAGCCCACATAAAAGCATTATCAATTATATCAATAAGAGTGACTTTATTTCCGCTGTCATGAACGCATATTCTGTTTCTGTTTGAATTAAAGTCATTGTCATAATCGGGATTTATAAAAGTTCTGCCGAAAAGATTTATTTCATCATCACCATGAACAATTTCAATATAGTTTTTTAATTCCCCAAATGGAACATCATCATATTTTGCAAGAGGACTATCCGATTTCATAAGAAGCTTCATTCTGAAATCAACAAGCTTTTTATAAATCAGCTTTCGATTTCTAAGCTGTTCTGTATAAATGTCAAGCTGATTTTCGGCAATGCGTATAATACCGACATCAGCCTTTCCGCTGCAAACACAGTCAATAACACCATTTGTCTTAACCTCCAGCATCGATATACATAGCTTGTTTTCAGATGAAATACTGTTAACCCATTCTCCTACAGCCGTTGCGACATAAGATGAACGTGCAGAAGCTATTTTAAGTGTAATACTGTTATCTGTACGGTTAGTATAATCTGATTCAAGATTATGCATACTTTCAACAATATCCTTTGCACGCATAAGAAAACTTTCACCCTCCGGAGTAAGTACCATACCATTGGGAGTACGCCAGAAAATCTGCATACCTATTTCGGATTCAAGGTCTTTCAAGGCTATACTGATATTTGGCTGAGCCTGATAAAGATTTTTTGCCGCAGCAGTTATGCTTCCTGCCTGAGCTATTGCTATTATATATTCCAACTGCTGTATTTTCATAATAATGTACCTCACTTGAATTCTATTGTATATATTATATCATATATTTTTTTGATATGCAAGAAAAACTTTAATCTTATTCGACAAAATTAGTTATATTTCGACATAAGAATATATTGACATCGTTAATAATATATAGTACAATTAAATAAAAGAGTCTGAATTTTTCAGACGGAAAGAAGGATAATTATGAAAAATGCAAAAAAACTTATAAGCTTAGCTTCAGCTCTTGCAATGACCATTTCTCTTTCATCTTTCAGTGCGTCAGCTAAAACAACAGTAACTGTATCACATATAACAAATCCTGACAATCCTGGCAGGAAAGTTATTTCAGAGTATGCTCCCGTATCACGTAATGCAGAAGAAGATGTTGTTATATCTGAATTTGAAGGAATTCAGGTAAATGAAAACATAACCATAACATATGAAAAAAATCCTGACAATCCTGACAGGGAAGTTATTTCAGAGTATGCTCCCGTATCACGTGCTTCAAGCGAGGTAAAATTTGACCATCACTCCGGAACTTATAAAAGAGAAGCTGGTTCATCTTCATTTGATGAACAGGTATGGGGAAGAACAACCCACTATATTCCAAACAATGACGGAAGCACTACTTTGGTCGAAGGATATACCCGTGCAAGATGGGAACACTCTTTAACCGGAAAGATTGTCGGAGATTCCGGCAGAGTATGGGACTTTGGAATGAGTTATGCAGAAAGTTCATGGATGTCAGAACCAACATTCTATGTGGCTCGCACATACTTTGGCAGCTAATATATGAAAGAAAAAAAATCAAAATATGTAATATCAGCCATTGCTTTAACAATATTTTCTGTTTTATTTATAATTTTATCAGCACTTACTTTTATTATAATTATATTAAATGATTTTGACTTCAATAAAATTCCCGAAAAATATGAATCCATATATCAGACAGCAGACAATTTTGAAGAAGCATTTTCAGAAATCAGAACAAGAGACGAAATAGTCAATCAGCTTATAGATATAAATAATAAATTCCATAATAATTCAAAATTCGATTTTGTAGAAATATGTATTTCTGATATATACACTGATGCAAATAAAAATGAACGTGAAAAACTGAATGCTATATATTGCGGTGAAGGTTTATTTGAATTATTTGAACTCAAAACAGAAAGCAATATATATTTCAGTAAAGATGATTTTAAATTTGACGGAGAAATACCTGTAATACTGGGAAACAACCTGAAAAATAAGTATTCTGTCGGAGATACAATTGAACTTATACGAATGGATTTATATCCTATAAAATGTAAAGTTATTGATTTTTTAGAAAGCGGACAGACAGTGATTCGTTTCAGTCAGATTATCAATATTGATGATTTTATATGTATTCCTTTTCCGGCAGATTTTAATCAGCAGTCAGATGACCCTGAAATCAGAGAATATCAGCTCAGATTAATGATAACCCGAAACAATGGTATTATTATTCCGAAAACTACTGAAAAAGAAATAAAGAAGGAAATTAACAGTTACACTGATGAATATCAGCTTCCCAATTATCTCTATAGTGCATCAGTTAATTTCGATAAAAAATTTTGTTCAATATTAGTAAGTGTTGCAGTTTTGTCATTAATAATAGGAATAATACTTCTTATCACAGACATAAAAATATTCAAGAAAATAAAAAATTATAAAAATCAACAGCATTGAATTAACTCAATGCTGTTTTTTTATTTGCTGTTAACTTATTAATATTGCTGTTTCAAGAGCAATTTCCATCATATCCCTGAAAGATGTCTGTCGTTCCTCAGAAGTCGTTGACAGATTTCTTAACGGACAATCTGAAACCGTAAGGATGCACAAAGCATTTTTCCCTGCTTCAGCTGCATTCATATAAAGTGACGCTGCTTCCATTTCAACAGCAAGTACTCCCATTTTCTGCCATTCCGAAAGACTGTCCGCATGGTCATAGAAAGTATCGCTTGAAAATATATTTCCGACATGAAAAGCACAGCCTTTTTTTTCAGCAGTTTCCACAGTTGCCGAAACAAGTTCCCATGAAGCAGTCGGAGCATAAACTCCGGGAAGCCTGTACTGGCTTGCATAGTTTGAATTTGTACTTGCACTTATGCCGATTACAATATCCCTTAAGTTTACATTATCAGCAATCGCACCGGCTGTTCCAATACGTATAATGTTTTTAACATCATATTCATGATAAAGTTCATAAGAATAAATTCCCATAGATGGCATACCCATTCCGCTTCCTTGAACAGATATACGAACACCCTTATAAATTCCGGTAAATCCAAACATACCACGTATATTATTATAACATATAGGATTTTCAAGATAATTTTCTGCGATAAACTTAGCTCTCAAAGGGTCACCCGGCAATAAAACGGTTTCAGCAATATCACCTTTTTTTGCAGTGTTATGTGGTGTTGGCATAAAATCACTCTCCATTCAGAATTATTTTCTAAGCACTTTCCTTACCGTTGAAAGAAGTGACTTATAGTTGAATACAGTAACTGTAATAAACAGCAAAATAAGCCATAACTGCCAGCCTGTTTTGTCTTTTATTATCATCCAGCTCATTACGAACAACAGAACCGTATTTATCATTGACTTTACTGCATTGAATTTAAACGGTACATAATATCTTGCGTCAATAACTCTTGACCAGAAGCATATATAATAGCTAAGAAAAGTTGCAAGTGCCGCACCCTGCAATCCCCATTCTGGTATTAAAAAAAAGTTCATGACAATGTTTACCGAACAGGCAACAAAACTTGTCCAGAAGCTGTTTTTGGAATGCTTTGTAGCATTGTATATTCCGCCCAAGAACTGATTAAGCGACATAAAAAGCACAGCAATAATCAGAATAGGGGTATAGATATAAATTGTACCATATTCCGCATAGTTTGATTTATTTGTAAGAAACGAGGAAACAGGGACAATAAGCATAAGAAGACCGGCTGAAGCAATAAATAAAATAGATTCATATGCATTGTAAACCCTTTCATAAAATCTACTTCTGTCTCTGGAATTATTTTCAGTTATAGCAGACATATTCCATGCCTGAAAGAATATTGTTGAAACCATAGAAATAAGATTCGGTATTCTGTTTGCAACTGCATAAAGTCCGGCAGCTTCTTTTCCAAGTTTAACATGTGTACTGTGCATATATGTTATAAAAAGCCTGTCTGAAAGACTTGTTACTGTCCACATGACAATTGTCGGTATCAGCGGAAGAGAAAATTTCATCATAGCTCTTGCAAGCGAACCGCTGAAATATCTAAGCTTAAAAAATTTACCGAGCCTTGCCACACTGAACAAAAATACAGACGAACAGAAATCCGAAAGAATAACTGCCAGCATAAAGCCCTTTACTCCCATATTAAGACCTGCAATAAAAATCATATTGAATACAAAAAGTGTCAAAGTTGCAAGAATGCCGTCAAGAGAAAAAAGTTTTACCATATCCCTTGACCGAACAAACTGAGCAAAAAGCATACGTATTGACGACATACAGGTATATACCACCAAAAGCATTGCATAACCGCTGATAAAATTAAGAAATGGTATAAATCTAAGCCCTGGGACTATCAGAACAAGTGCTGCCATTCCTATTCCCGTTATACAGGCAGATGTTGTAAATACAGCTTTTTTATCATATTTTTTATCAAGTCCGAAACGGATTAAATATTCCTGCAAAGCAAAAGTAAAAATAGGCTGCAAAAATAAAGCAGTAGTTTCAAGCAAATCCTTTGTATTCATATCAGCAGGATTTATATGCTTTGTATAAAGTCTCGTAAGCAATAATACAAGAATTTTTGAGCCGAAACTACCGACAGCAAAAATCATTGTATTGAATGCAAGCTTTTTATATTTATTCATTGTTTCAACTCCTGATTTTTATCCTTCAGTACATTGATTAAATCATAATACATATTATCTTCCTCATTTCAATTTTTTATTCTTACCAGATTAGCTTCTCCGGATGATAGATTTCTTCTTCCGCCATTTTCAGTTTCTATAATAAGATTGGCATTATCATCAATTCCGACAGCACGTCCCATAATTTTTTCAGTTCCGATACTGGCAGTAATAATATTCCCTGTAAGAAGTTCACGTCTTTTATATTCATCAATATGACTTCTTTTTTCAAGATTATATATATAGTATTCAAGTCTGTCCAGAACCAATGCACATAATTCATTCCGGTTAATTATTTTTCCTGTTTCTGTTTCTATTGATGAAACACGTTTGCCAAGCTCATCATCAAATTCAAATTTTCGTACATTTATTCCAATTCCAATTACAACATAATCAGGAGAACTGATTTCAAGTCCCATTGATGCTTCTGTAAGTATTCCGCATATTTTTCGCCCATTCATGTATAAATCATTTACCCATTTAATATGCACATCATTTCCGCAGAGCTTTTCAACAGCTTCAGCAGAAGCAACAGCAGCGGCAGATGTAATTAATGCAGCAACATCAATGCTGAATGTAGGACGTATTATTACACTCATATACAAGCCCATTCCGAACGGCGAAACAAAATTCCTGCCAAGTCTGCCCTTTCCGGCTGTCTGTGTGTCTGCAACTACAACCGTTCCATGAACAGCACCTTTTGCTGCGATATTTTTTGCATAATTATTAGTAGAATCAGTTTTATCAAGAATTATAATTCTTTTTCCCAATTTTTTTGCATTAAGCTTTGAGGTGATAATTTCTACCGAAAGTTTGTTGCTCTGTGAAGCAATTCTATATCCCTTTGATGTTACGGATTCTATTATATAACCATCGTTTTCAAGTGACTTGACTGCTTTCCACACTGCATTTCTGCTTACCCCAATTTGTCGGGCAAGTTCTGCACCTGAAATATATTCACCATCAGACAATGAAAGTCTGTTTATAAGAATTTCTTTTACATTCATAAATTTACGCTCTTTTTTATATATTTTTTACTATACTCAAATTATACCATATAAGCATTTAAAATTCAAGACTGTTTTATATAAACTTTTCAAATTCCTGTTGACATACTCTGCCAAATAATATATAATATAAACGTCGGGCTTTGCCAATATACAATATTATAAGGAGAATTTACATGAAAACAGAATCATTAAAAAGTACATTTGCCAAAGCAATTGCCGCAGGAATCATGATAGGAACAGGCGGGATTGTATATCTTATGGCTGAAAACAAAATAATAGGAGCAATGCTTTTCAGCTTTGGGCTTTTTACTATTATCCGCTCCGGTTTTGCACTGTATACAGGAAAAGTTGGTTATATACCCGAAAACAATCCAAAATACATAATTGAAGTAATTACTACGCTTGTGGGAAATATTGTTGGAACAGGTCTTATGGCAGGTCTTGTTCTACTTACCAGAATAGGCGGAAAAGTTCATGAAAATGCACAGAATGCCATGATTGCTAAACTTGGTGACGGTATGCCAAGCCGTTTCATACTCGGAATTTTCTGTGGCATGCTTATGTATCTGGCAGTTGACAATGCACGTGTATGCCGTGAAAAAAATTCAGATACTTCACTTGTTTTCGGAACAGTTATCCCTGTAATGATTTTCATTATAAGCGGATTCAATCATTCAGTTGCCGACTGTTTCTATTTCTTTGCAGCATACCCTGATATTGAGGGAATATTATATATTTTAACAGTCGCACTCGGAAATGCTGTAGGAGGAATGCTTATACCCCTCATGAAAAAATATCTCTTCTGAATAAAAAAGCAGGATTTTTACTTCCTGCTTTTCTTTATTATCATACATATTTTTTCAGATTCTTCTTTATCAATAACAATATTGAAAATTTTCTGCAATTATTATATCATAATCTCCGACAATTTTCAATATTTATTTTTTAATAAAGATTTTTCTTTTTCTTGACAACCCTGTTAATAAGATATATAATTAAAATATGAAAAAAAATTTTTTTAAATCTGTTGATATATTTCTAAAAGCTTTTCCTCATTTTATAATATTTGAACTGCTTTTCAAGCTCATGCTCATGACATTATGTATGCCAACACTTTCATTTCTGCTTAAACTTACCATGAAAATATCCGGAATAAATTATATTTCCGATGAAAAAATATGGATATACTTGAAAAACCCTGTATCACTTATTTTTATAGTTCTTATTCTGCTCTTTACGGCTGCTTTCACATTTATAGAAATTTCAGCACTTACAGGTTGTTTTTCATGTTATGCAAAGAATGAAAAAACAACTGTTGGCGGAATGTTTCGCATGGGATTCCTTGCACTCAAAAAAATTTTTAAAAAAGGTGGATTTACAAGCTTTTTAAAATTCATGGCTTTTATGCCTCTGGTTCAGGCAACACTTTCATCAAGTGTTTTCATGATACCTCTTATGCCAATTCTGAAAACAGCGTTCAAACCATTCGGCACTGCATTTGCTATTATTTCGTATGCAATTATACAGATACTGTTAATTTTTCTGGTAATTAATTATTGCTACAGTCTGCACTTTCTTATGCTTACAGACAAAAATTTTAAAGAATGCACCAAACAAAGCAAACTTATAATTAACAGCAAAAAAAAAGAACAGGTTCTATCCATTATTCTATGGAATATATTTATGATTGCAGCCGCCGCACTCATAACTTTTATTATCAGTTTTACAATTCTGTTATTCATTAAAGGATTTTCAAATCCAAGAAAAGCACTTTTATCAGCTGTCAAAGTTCTTCAATATGCAGGAAAAATTTTTGCAGCAGTCTCTTCATTTCTTATTACTCCCGCTATAATATGTCGTCTTACAGGCAAGTTTTTTTCAGATATACCTACATCTGAAAACATAGTACTTCCTGAGGCAAGATACAAAAGACTGCATACACTATCCAGAGTAATTATAATATTATCCCTCATACTGACAAATATTCTGTTTAATTATAAATATATGCAGGCCATTTATAAAGGAAATATCAGTCTCAGCATAGGAATTCTTACAAGAACCCAGATTACTGCACACAGGGGTTTTTCCAGAATTGCACCCGAAAATACAATTTATGCTTTTGAAGCTGCCCTTGAAAGCGGAGCAGACTATATTGAACTTGATGTCCAGCTTTCTGCTGATGAACAGGTTGTTGTTTTTCACGATGAAAAATTAGACCGTGTAACAAACGGCAGTGGAAAACTCAGTGACTTTACCTATTCTGAACTTCAGAATTTTTCCGCAGGCTGTAAGTTCGGAAAAAACAATGAATTCAATGATGCAAGAATACCGCTTCTTTCAGATGTTTTTGAACTCATAAGAGATAAAATCTTATTTAATATTGAAATAAAGAATTATGGTAATAATTATCTTACTGCTGAAAAAACTGTATCACTCATTGAAGAATATGGTCTCGAAGATTCCTGTTATATAACTTCATTTTCATATAATATTCTTAAAGAAGTCAAAAAAATAAATCCCAATATAAAAACCGGACTCATATCAAATACTGCTGTAACTGCTTTTTCACAACTCAGATATATTGACGCTTTAAGCTTAAACCATATTTTTGTAAATTCATCTGTAGTAAACAATGCACACCAGAATGGAAAGCGTGTTTTTGTGTGGACTGTTGACAATACAAGCGATATGCAGAATATGATTGCAATGGGAGTTGATAATATTATAACAAACCGTCCAAATAAAACAGCAGAAATTATATATTCAAAAAGTATAAGTAATAAAATTTTAATGATATTCAAATCAATATTTGGCACATAAATAAAAAATGCTGTATCACACTCAGATACAGCATTAATATTTTAATATGATTAAATTTATAGTGTGAACTATCCATTGTCTAAAGCCAATGGGATTTCTGCTTCAATGTTCTCGTAATCTACTAACTCCACAGACATAAATTCGGACAGTTACTGCCTTATTTATATGTCATTATGCTTTTACTTCAATTTGAATGCCATCGATTTCAACAGAAATATCTTTATTTTTCAGAATATCAGTAATAAGACTGCATATTACAGGGGAAGTATTATTTATAATTTTTGTAATAATATTGTCCTTAATGTTATCGGGAATTTCTGAAAATACGATATCAATTGCAGTATCGACAATAGTCTGTATTCTGTAATCATCACAAAGTTTTACATTATCTTTGATTAGTGGAACAAGTTTTTTGTATTCTTCAAAACTGACATTCAGTTTTATATTGAGACTCCTTTTATCTGTATTTTCCAGTTGAATATTATCAATCATAACAGGAACTTCTTTCTCAGAAAGAAATTTATTAGCTTTTTTTAAATAACCCTATCAATTTCGCGGAAAAACCTAACAATAAACTTTTCAAGCAGTTTTTTCAATACTGACAGAAAGAACTTTGCACCCTTTCCGTAAAAGTTATTTTTTATAAAACTTATTATACCCTTTAGATCACAACTTTCTATTTCAATATCTGCATCAATTTTCTTAATCATCTTACTTTTTTAGCAATGTCATCAATAAGTTTATTCAAAAGCTCCTGCTGTGTCATTGAACCCAAATCGCCTTCACGTCTTGATGTAACAGAAACAGTGGAGTTTTCAAGTTCCTTGTCGCCGACTGTAATCCACATCGGAAGCTTTTCAAGTCTTGCATCACGTACTTTCTTACCAACTTTTTCAGCCCTGTCATCAATTGAACATCTGATACCTGCTGATTCAAGTTTACTCATAAGTTCATGACAGTAGTCAAGATGCCTGTCAGCAACGGGAACTATCCTCACCTGCTCCGGAGCAATCCATAATGGCATGGCACCTGCATATTTCTCAATCATATATGCAAGTGTACGCTCATAACAACCGAGAGATGTTCTGTGTATAATATATGGACGCTTTTTAGTACCGTCTGCATCAATATATTCCATTCCGAAACGTTCAGCAAGAAGCATATCAATCTGAATTGTAACAAGAGTATCTTCCTTGCCATATACGTTTTTGTACTGAATATCAAGCTTAGGACCATAAAAAGCTGCTTCATCAATTCCTATTTCGTATTCAACACCAAGATGGTCAAGAATCTTAGCCATAGCTGACTGTGCTTCCTCCCACTGTTCAGCAGTACCCTCATACTTGTTTTTGGGATTTGCAGGGTCCCACTGTGAAAAACGGAATGTACAGTCTTCAAGAAGACCGACTGTTCCAAGAATATACTTTGCAAGCTCAAGACATTCCTTGAACTCCTCCTCAAGCTGTTCCGGACGGAGAATATAATGCCCCTCAGAAATAGTAAATTGACGGACACGGATAAGTCCATGCATTTCACCACTATCCTCTTTTCTGAATAGTGTTGAAGTTTCAGTCAGTCTCATAGGCAAGTCACGATATGAACGCTGTCTGTTCAGGAATACCTGATACTGAAACGGACAAGTCATAGGACGGAGTGCAAAACATTCTTTAGTTTCATCGTCAGGGTTGCCAAGAACAAACATTCCATCAAGATAATGGTCCCAGTGTCCTGAAATTTTATAAAGTTCTCTTTTAGCCAAATAAGGTGTTTTTGTAAGCATACAGCCACGCTTTGCTTCTTCATCTTCAACCCATCTCTGAAGTATCTGAATAACCTTTGCACCCTTTGGCAAAAGTATTGGAAGACCTTGTCCGATATAATCAACTGTTGTGAAGTATTCAAGTTCACGTCCAAGCTTGTTATGGTCACGGAGTTTTGCCTCTTCACGCTGTTTTATATCAGCTTCAAGGTCTGCACTCTTCGGATAAGCAACCGCATAAACACGGGAAAGCATCTTGTTTTTCTCCGAGCCTCTCCAGTATGCACCGGTACATGAAAGAAGTTTAAATGCCTTTACAGGTGCAGTTGTCATAAGATGAGGTCCTGCACACAAATCAACAAATTCACCCTGTTTATAAAATGAAATCGGCTCACCCTTGCCAACGTGTTCTTCACAAAGCTCTACTTTATAAGGTTCGTTCATTTCATTCAATTTCTTAACAGCTTCCTCCGGAGAAAGTTCAAACTGTTCCAGAGCAAGACCTTCTTTGACAATTTTCTTCATTTCACACTCAATTTTGTCAAGCTCTTCCTGAGTAAAAGGCTTTTCAAGGTCAAAATCATAGTAAAAACCGTTATCTATAGCAGGACCTATAGCAAGCTTGGCTTCTGGATAAAGTCTTTTAACAGCCTGAGCAAGAATATGTGAAGCCGTATGCCAGAAAGTTCTCTTGCCATCTACTGAATCAAAAGTGCATACTTCAAATTCACAGTCACTGTCAATAACAGTACGAAGGTCTTTTACTTCACCATTGATTTTTACACAGCATGAAGCCTTATAAAGCCCCATTCCTATGCCTTTGATTATTTCATATGCAGGTACAGCAGACTCAATTTCCCTGATACTGCCATCTTTTAAAGTTAATTTTATCATTTCAGACACTCCCTTAATTTCTGCTTATTATTTCAAATTCATCATTGTAAAGCTCTATATCAACAGCTTCCATATATCCGTCACTACTTGAAACAGTAAAACACACAACAATTTCATCGTCATCAATATCAACATAAATACTTTCAAGGCATATATACTTTGAAAGAATCTCTTCCGCTCCGTTATAAAGTCCCTCATCAACAATAATTCCGGAAATCTTGGTTTTTCCGCCATTAACCGATTCAAGCTGCATTGCAATACTGCTGAGATTATCAATAATGTTCTGTTCATTTTCAGTATAAAAACGTACAGTCATCATTTTATCCCATAGCTTGTACGGAAGTTCAAAAGCTTCCTGTTGTTCATTATAAACTATATTGCTCATAAATTCACTCCTTACGTAATATTCTATATTAATCATTATACATTGTTATTTTAATTTTGTCAATAAGACAGAACTGTATTTTAAAAAACCGATGGCATAAACCCATCGGTTTTTATTGGATTAATAAACAGTCAAGAGATTTATTTCATATTTTTGATAAACTTTCAACTATCTTCTTACGCATCATTATCATATCACAGAAGTCAACAAGTGAATCCTTGTTGATATCAGCATAAATATACTGTTCTGTATTAAAATCACTGATTCCAAGAAGATATGACTGGAGCAATACAAGGTCTGAAATAGTAATTGCACCATCGTTGTTTATATCTCCTGAAATTTTATTCTCATCTTCTCCCACATAGAAAATTGAATTTATAAGAGTAAATTTCTCACCTGTTTCATCTTCTGCTTCAATTCTATAAATATATGAACCCGAGTCAAGCCTGTTGAAACAAATTTGTTTGTCAAAACTTTCTGATAAATCATATTCAAGACAATTATTATCAGGAAAAGCTTCAAAGGTTTCTGATTCAGTTACTCCATCGCTTTCATAGACTCCACCCCATATGTGTTTTATCGGAAGATTTGAAGTTATAAATCCGCTGATACTGAATTTTGAACCGACTTCCATCTTCCCTAATGGAAGAGAAACTTCTGAAATATTCATATCCGAAATAATATCTTCAGTCTTTTCAAGAAACTCCATAGAACAGAATCCATTTATACCATTGTATTCAATATGAGCCCATTCTCCGTCAGATTTTATAACCCTTACTTCTGAATTAGGAGAAATTTTTCCTAATGATTCATAATTTGAACCGTGGCCACTCCGTATATTAAGATATGTTTCAACATTTTTTGTTGTATAAAGTCCGGAATAATCAAATGAACAGGAACATTCAGAATTATTACTATTATCATTTCCTGTATTATTATTACTGCCGTCATATGTAAAACAAGTTAATGGGTCGTAATAAGTTACAGAAGGAAAACCGCCAAGAAGGCTGTCGCATATACCGAAATGCAAGTGATTTCCGCTTGAAACACCAGTACTTCCTACATATCCGATGACATCTCCCTGTTGAACTGTCTGACCATCATAAACAGCCATGGATGAACAATGTGCATAAAATGTATATAAATTCAAATCTTCATGCCAAAGTATAATAAGATAACCATAATCACCCTTCCAATCAGCCGAAATACATACACCATCATGTACAGCATATATATTTGCACTGTAATCGGCAGAAATATCTATAGCATTATGTGCACCTGAATAATCGTTATAATTTCTTTCCGGATTAAAATATGTTGTTATATTCTGATACTGACTGTCAAGGGGCCATAATGCCGAATAAGAAGCATCAGCACTAAAACTTAAAGGAGTAAAAATTGTTAAAATAAGAGAGATAAGAATTGCAGAAAATCTTTTAATCATCTTCATACTCAATATGCCTTACCCCAATAAACCATAGTTTTTGCTGGTTTTCCACAGCATACGCAAACATCTGAAATTCTCTCCTGCATGAAAGGAATACAGCGTGAACCTACCCCTGTTTTTTCCTTTACCTCATCTTCGCATGACTCTTCGCCACACCACATGGCTTTGATAAATCCATCACCATTTTCTTTAAGTGACTTATTTATTTCCTCAATTGTTGTACATGAATATGTTCTGCTGTTCATATTTTCAAGAGCCTTCTGATACATACCGTCATGAGCTTCTTTAAGCTTCTGAGCAACAGCGGATTCAAGCTCATCAAGTGAAACAATTATCTTCTCGCCGTTCCAGCGTGATGCAATCACACACTGATTTGCTTCAATATCCTTAGGACCGATTTCAACACGCACCGGAACGCCCTTCATTTCATATTCAGCAAATTTCCAGCCTGGTGAATTTTCACTGTCATCAATCTTGACCCTTAAACCGCTCGATTTAAGACGCTTGAAAAGTTCGTCTGCTTTGTCAAGTACGCCTTCTTTATGCTGTGCAATCGGAATAATCACTGCCTGAACAGGTGCAACAGCAGGAGGCAGAACAAGACCATTATCGTCACCGTGAGTCATGATAACTGCACCGATAAGACGTGTAGTAACCCCCCAGCTTGTCTGATGTGGAAATACATGCTTGTTCTCCTTGTCTGTATATTCAATTCCAAAAGCCTGAGCAAAACCGTCACCGAAATAATGTGAAGTACCAGCCTGCAATGCCTTTCCGTCGTGCATAAGTGCTTCAATTGCATATGTGGATACAGCACCTGCAAATTTATCGCTTTCAGTCTTTTTTCCCTTTACTACAGGCATAGCAAGTGCTTCTTCACAAAACTTGGCATATACATTAAGCATACGTTCTGTTTCTTCTATAGCTTCCTGAGCTGTAGCGTGGATAGTATGACCCTCCTGCCAGAGAAATTCCCTTGAACGCAGGAACGGACGTGTGGTTTTTTCCCATCTTACAACATTTACCCACTGATTATAAAGTTTTGGCAAGTCACGGTATGAATGGATTATATTTGCATAATGTTCGCAGAAAAGAGTTTCAGAAGTAGGACGAACACAGAGCCTGTCTTCAAGCTTTTCGCTTCCGCCATGAGTTACCCATGCAACTTCCGGTGCAAATCCTTCTACATGGTCCTTTTCCTTCTGCAGCAGACTTTCAGGTATAAAAAGAGGCATACACACATTTTCGTGACCTGTTTCCTTGAACATACTGTCAAGAATATGCTGAATATTCTCCCATATTGCATATCCGTAAGGACGTATTACCATACAGCCTTTTACACTTGTATATTCAACAAGTTCCGCTTTCTTGCATATATCAGTATACCACTGTGCAAAATCCTCGTTCATTGAAGTTATTGCAGTAACCATTTTTTTATCTTTTGCCATTATAAACTTCCTTTCCTTTTTTGTTTGATATATATTATAGCACGTTAATTCCAAATTGTCAATTATTTTCTTTACAATATGGTTTTATATACATATTACTTGATAATTTATGGATTTCATAATATAATAATATACAGCAAGAAACGGAGGAAAATTATATGCTTAAAAAAATTATTTCATCTGTAACAGGATTTTCAATACTGTGTCTCAGTATTTTTACTCCTCTGAATGTAAATGCATCTGACTTTAAAATACTTGTTGATTATATTATTGACGCAAATGAATCATATCAGGCAACTGATATACTTTCTCCTGATGAAATTCCGATAAACGACAGTATCAAAGACTTGGATGAATATGTAATCAAAATCATGATTGACCCCGGTCATTATTCATACTATAACCGTTCTACTGTATATTCACCATATTGGGAAAGTGTAATGACATGGAAACTTTCAAACTATCTTCAGGAAGAACTTCAGGCTTTGGGAGTACACGCTGACCTCACTAAAAGCTCACTTGATGAAGACCCCTCGCTTAATGACAGAGGCTTCAGCTCAAAGAGATACGACTTTTTTATCTCAATGCACAGTAACGCAGGTGCCTATGAATCCATGGACCAGCCTCTTGCCTTTGTCTATCAGGATTTGCCGTGGACTGATATTGATGATATAAGTAAGGAACTGGGTGGACTTATTGTAAATAAAGTTTCCGAAGTAATGGAAACCAAACAAAAGGGTTCAACAGCTCAAAGAAAAGGTACAGGTGACTGGGATAGAAACGGCATAAATGATGATGAATGGTACAGCGTTCTGTTTGCATCAAGATTTGTAGGCACTCCTGGAATACTTATGGAACATTCATTCCATACAAATTACCGTTCTTCAGTCTGGTTGTATAATGATGATAACCTCAAAAATCTTGCAAAAGAAGAAGCAGAAGTAATCTATGATTATTTCAATAAAATAAAACCACAAGAAACTCCCGAGTTGATTTTTGGTGATGTTAACGGAGACAAAATTATCAATTCTTCTGATGCGTCATGTATTCTTGAGGAATATTCAATTTTATCAACTAAGGGAAAATCCACTTTCAACAATGAATTAAAAAAGGTGGCAGATGTCAATTCCGATGGATTTATTAATTCCTCTGATGCTTCAACAATACTTGAATTCTATTCATACCTTTCAACTGACGGTACTGAAACAAACCTTAAAAAGTGGATTGAAAACAAATAATTCTTATAAAAAACAGTATCTTTAAAATGATACTGTTTTTTTATTTGCTTTCTTTGAGAATTACCGTATAATTATTATAATAAGGCTTTACAGATTCAGGATTTTCATCGGCATAAGAAAATATCTTTTCAGCAAGTTCATCTTCAAGAAAATCCTTCAATTTTTCATGTGACTGCCCATACACTTCACCACACAGCGATGAAACTGCAATAACACGCTGTCCATTAAGGTTCATGATACGGAAAGGCCATATTTTGCAATCAAAAGGCTTACTGTCTCCGAGTACACAGCCGTTTTCAGTAAGTGCGGGACATGAATAAATCTGCCCATCTGTAATTCTTCCGGCATCAAGCACGTAGTTTCTGCCGTATTTTGCAAACTTAGCTTCAGGATTAAATTCAATAATCCTGTCCTTAGTTTCTTCATCAAAAACAGGCGTTTCCCATATATCATATCTGTCGAAAATACAGCACATTCTGCACTCTGCACAAGTTTTTCCACTGAGTATTTTTTTAATCATACTATCACCACGTTAAATTATATAATATCCAAAATTATTTTTAAAAGCATTGCTTATCTGCTTATAATTCAGAACTGCTCCGCCATAACAGTAAACATTCTGTTCTGAATCATCTGCATAAACTATACTTATACAGTACCTATAAGCCAGAAGCTGATTCTTTCAAAGCAAACTTTATTCAGTTCATCCGATAATAGCCGCTTTCTTCCAATCCCTTACTTATATTGGCAATATCTTTTACAGAAAATGTCAGCATTGTCTCTCCTTCTATGGATACAAAATTTCTGCACAAAGATGTCGTGCCATCAGGATTAACAACACTTGTAAAGGCAATATGACCTGATTCAAGAATTTCTTCATTATCGGACAGTAGTTCAAATCCGCCCATATAATCCACGGAATAATGTTCACCAGAATAACTACCGTCAGAATAATATGTACCGTCAAATGAATCACAGTATCTTAATAAATTCCCGTCCGTATTCACAATATCCGTTTCACTCTGATAATGTGGATTGTCCGTTATTCTTTAATATAGATGATATACTGGAATATTGCCCGTAGCCGAAAACGTACACCAAAGAGAACCGTCATTTTTATAAAATGCGTATCCATGAGAAGTTGAACCGTCCTGCTCCTGATTGGACTCGATTCTGACCTGACCACTGATGACAGTTCCATTCTTGCCGACATTTGCAAAATTTCCTTCATAATCTACGGTCATTCTGTCAGAAGTCAAATCTCCGTTAAGATACCATATCCCTGCAACTTCACTGACGCTGTAACGATAACCCGAGTATTCTGTTGTCTCAGAAACAGCATCAGTTGTTTCCTTGTAAATACTTGTTGTTTCAGTATCTTTACTTATATGTGTTTCATTGCTTTTTTCAGAGGAAACATTTTCATCAGCTCCTTCTGGCAAAGTTTTAGTTGTTGTTTTACTGTTCACAGTACTTTTAACCGTTTCTGATGAAATGTTGGTCTCTGTTCTGCTTTCATTTTCGGATGAAACAGATTCATCAGCTTTTTCTGAGGACGTTTAAGCTGTCATTTCACTGTTCATATTACTTTCTTCCGTTTTAGATGATATTCCGGAAAATTGCTCCGAATTGGTTGAAGTTTCTGTATTTCCGCTGCATCCGGATAAAACTGCCGTCATTGCAAGAACAGTAATATATAGAATTCTTTTTTTCATTTCCTTATCATTAGATTTGCATAAACTTGTCCATTATCTAAAGATAATGGGATTTCTGTTTTTATGTTCATATTATATCGCAAAGTTAATTTACTGTCAAATTAAGTTAAGCTTTATTACTGTCAGTAAAATTTCAAGACTGTAAAAATACAATATTTTACTCATTTATATATTTTTGCCTATCTATTTAAAACTGCACCAAAAAATTTTTGGTGCAGTTTTATTAATCTGTATTACTTTATATCTCCGTGATGAGCCTGAAGTGACTTTACTTCAATGTGATGATTCTGCTTGATAGCACGGATACCCTCAACGCTTGCCTTTGCAGCAGCCATTGTAGTTATATAAGGCACACGGTGCTTAATTGCAGCCTTACGGATATAGCTGTCATCATGAATGCTTGATTTTCCGGCAGGTGTATTGATAATAAGCTGAATTTCACCGTTTGCAATTTCATCGGCAATATTTGGTCTTCCTTCATAAATCTTGAAAATTCTTTCACAGGGAATACCTTCCTGAACAAGAAGTTTATAACATTTATGAGTTGCAAGGATTTTAAAGCCAACCTCATGGAATCCCTTTGCAATTTCAAGAAGCTCCGGCTTGTCTCTGTCACAGATGCTGAGAAGTACAGTACCAGAATCAGGAAGAGGAGTTTTTGTAGCTTCCTGAGCTTTATAATAAGCCTCACCGAATGATTTTGAAATTCCGAGTACTTCACCGGTCGAACGCATTTCAGGTCCGAGAACAGGGTCAACTTCCTGAAACATATTGAACGGGAATACTGCTTCTTTTACGCCATAGTGATTAATCTGTCTGTCTCTGAGTTCCGGAACAGGCGAAGACTTTCCTGTAAGTGAAGATGTTATAATCTCTGTTGCAATCTTCACCATATTTATATCGCATACTTTTGATACAAGAGGTACTGTTCTTGAGGCTCTCGGATTTGCTTCGAGTACATAAACAATATCGCCCTCAATAGCATACTGCATATTCATAAGTCCGCAAACATTCATTTCAACAGCAATCTTTCTTGTATATTCCTTGATTGTTTCAACCTGCTTTTCAGTAAGGTTCTTTGATGGAAGTATACAAGCGGAGTCGCCCGAATGTACGCCTGCAAGTTCAATATGCTCCATAACAGCAGGTACAAAGCAATGTGTACCATCTGAAATAGCGTCGGCTTCACACTCTGTAGCATGATTCAGGAATCTGTCAATAAGAATGGGTCTGTCAGGGGTTACACCGACAGCTGCATTCATATATACACGCATCATTTCATCATCATGAACAATTTCCATACCACGACCGCCAAGCACATATGACGGACGAACCATTACAGGATAACCTATTTTATTTGCAATTTCAATGGCTTCATTTGCATTTACTGCCATTCCTGCTTCCGGCATAGGAATTTCCAGTTTATCCATCATTGCACGGAAATGGTCACGGTCTTCTGCAAGGTCAATAGTTTCCGGAGTAGTTCCGAGAATATTTACACCATATTTTTTCAGGTCATTTGCAAGGTTAAGAGGAGTCTGTCCGCCGAACTGTGCAATAACTCCAACAGGTTTTTCCTTATCATGAATTGCAAGAACATCCTCAAGAGTAAGAGGTTCAAAATAAAGCTTATCAGAAGTATCATAGTCAGTTGAAACAGTTTCAGGGTTGCAGTTGACAATAATTGATTCAAAACCAAGTTTTTTAAGTGCAAGTGCAGCATGAACACAGCAGTAGTCAAATTCAATACCCTGACCAATTCTGTTAGGACCACCGCCGAGAATCATAATCTTCGGTCTGTCAGTATTTACTGGACTTTTATCTTCATCAAGATGATATGTGGAATAATAGTAAGCTGCATTTTCCGTTGCACTTACGTGTACTCCTTCCCACGCTTCCTTAATGCCGAATCCGATACGTGCATTTCTGATTTCCTCTTCTGTAACTTCAAGAAGAGAGCTTAAATAGCGGTCTGAGAAACCATCAAGCTTAGCCTGCTTAAGAACATCTTTTTCAGGTACACTGCCCTTCATGGAAAGAAGATTTTCTTCTTCCTGAACCAGTTCAAGCATCTGTTCAAGGAAATAATGCTTGATTTTGGTAAGCTCAAATATTTCTTCAATTGTTGCACCCTTACGGAGTGCTTCATAAATAATAAACTGACGTTCACTTGTTGGATAACGGAGTTTATCAAGAAGTTCATCTTTAGTCATATTATTGAAATTCTTGGCAAAACCAAGACCATAACGACCGGTTTCGAGACTTCTTATAGCTTTCTGGAATGCTTCTTTATAAGTTTTTCCTATACTCATAACCTCGCCGACTGCTCTCATCTGAGTACCGAGCTTATCCTCTGCACCTTTGAATTTTTCAAATGCCCAGCGTGCAAACTTGATTACAACATAGTCGCCGTCAGGAACATATTTATCAAGTGTACCATACTTTCCGCACGGAATTTCATCAAGAGTAAGACCGCAGGCAAGCATAGCCGAAACCAATGCAATAGGAAAACCAGTAGCTTTTGAAGCAAGTGCAGAAGAACGTGAAGTTCTGGGATTGATTTCAATAACAACAATCCGACCTGTTTCAGGGTCACGTGCAAACTGACAGTTGCATCCACCGATTACCTCAATACTCTCAATGATTTTATAAGACATATCCTGCAATTCAGCCTGAACATCTTCGGAAATAGTAAGCATAGGAGCAGAACAGAATGAATCACCCGTATGAACTCCGATAGGGTCAATATTTTCAATAAAGCAGACTGTTATCTTATTGTTTGCAGAGTCACGGACAACCTCAAGTTCAAGTTCTTCCCAGCCGAATATACATTCCTCAACAAGAACCTGTCCAACGAGTGAAGCCTGAAGACCTCTTGCACATACTATTTTGAGTTCATCAACATTATAGACCATTCCTCCGCCTGCTCCGCCCATTGTATAGGCAGGACGCAGAACAACAGGGTACTTGAGCTGTTCGGCAATTTTTACTGCTTCGTCAACAGAGTAAGCAACCTGACTTTTTGGCATTCCGATTCCAAGTTCGTTCATAGCGTTTTTAAATTCGATTCTGTCTTCACCACGTTCGATGGCATCAACCTGAACACCTATTACTTTTACATTATATTTTTCAAGAACCCCTGCCTTATCAAGTTCAGAGCAGAGATTAAGTCCGGATTGTCCGCCGAGATTCGGAAGAAGTGCATCCGGACGTTCTTTTTCAATAATCTGAGTGAGTCTTTCAAGGTTAAGAGGTTCGATGTAGGTAATATCAGCGACATCCGGATCGGTCATAATAGTAGCCGGATTTGAGTTTACAAGTACTATTTCATATCCTAAATTTTTCAAAGCCTTACAAGCCTGTGTTCCCGAATAGTCAAACTCGCAGGCCTGACCGATAATAATCGGACCTGAGCCGATAATCATAATCTTATTAATATCCTGTTTTTTTGGCATTTTTTTCTCCTGACCCGTGCATTGGCACGATAAATTTCAGAAGCATACATTTCAAGCTCCTGATACTCTAACTTATATCATACCACAAATTTCACAAAAATGCAAGGGGAAAGTTATGATTCTGACAAAAAAATTGAATTTAACCCAATCAATACAAATTATAATTGGTTTAAAAAATTGTAACAGTAAAATCAAGTATTCTGTTTTAATATTCAATATCATTTTAGCTGAATTTTTCATGTTAAAAATATGAAATTTCATGAATTTTTTAAGAAATACTTGACAAATTTAAAAAAATATAATATAATGATTAAGTAATTTTATTGAATAATATAATTTCAACAAGGGCAAGCGTACTTTATACAACTCAAAGATAACATCCTTTTAATTCATGAAGATGCAATGAAAAATTGTTGTATAAAGTTGTCAGTTATCAGATAGCTTGCCCTTGTTTTTTTATTTTAATTTTATTCGGAGGTTTTTTACTTATGTATGATTCAATCAAAAAAGGCATAAGCTTTGACGAACTCATGTTCACGGAATTAAGAATGATAAGTTTCAGTGAAGAAACTTCAGAACTGAATGAAAAATCACTTGTTATAGCTATGACTGTAAATGATGAACTGATTAATATAGGCTACACACTATCTCCGAAAGATATAATAAAACTAAGCAAAAGCAAAAGTCTTTACAACTTTTTCAAACATATAAAAAACCTCATAGGCGATGTTAAAGCTCCACCCATGTATCCGGATTTTCCAAAGCAGGTTATGAAACTGTCAACAGCTCAGTTTCGTTTTCATCAGATGCTTCATTATATGTCAACTTACGGCATGGAAGAAATGATGTGTACGCCGGTTGAAAAAGGCTGGCTTCCGAATCCCGATAAAAAAGAAAAACCAAAGAAAAACCTTCGTATGCTGGAATCAAAAGTTATAGGACTTGTCCCAGAAGACGAAAAATACATATATTCGCTTTCAAAAGTTCTCAGAAAAGCTGAAAGACTTACAGATAAAGAGCTTCTTTTAGTAAAATCCGCATCAGAAAACTGTACCACTGAACAGCTTGCATCTCTTCATATTCCTTTCAAGCAGAATCTTTTCGTTCTTTTTTATACTATTTTCAATAATGAAAATCTTGATAATATGAACAAACTTTCAGCTTTAAAATCCATATGCCAGCATTCCGGAGATGTCTGGAAATGCCTTGACTATGTAATTACAAGATATCATTATCATCTCCGTACATCACAAAAAAAATTACTTGTAAAGCTTCTTGAATCATATCCTGTAAATGATTTCAGGGCGAACCTTATACTTTCTGACAAAAAGGCTGAAAGAATAAAAGTTCTTCTTCCGTTTATCAGTTTCAACAATCTTTCACGAAGTCCGGAACATAAAAAGGCTGTTTCAGCTTTATGCAACAACGAAATGCATTCATGGACAAGCGGTGCAATTAAGCTGATTGAAACTGATACAGAAAAAGCCCTTAATTATCTCTCAAAAAAACCCGGAGAACTTCTCCGACGCATAAATTATCTTCTTAAAAGAGGATGTCCAAAAGAAAAGTTAACTGAAACTATTGTAAGTGTAAGTGATAATCTGAGTATCCAGACGCTTGTAACCATTATCAATAATTTTAGTTATAAAATTACTGAATACCATGAAGAAATCGCTTGCATTGACAATGAAATATCAAAAATCAATAATCCGGAAGGACATTCGGAAAATCTTAAGAAAAAAGCAGAATCATTCAAAAAAATCTCAAATGCCGAAAATGTATATAACTGCTGTACTGTCGCACTTGCACAAAGACTGAAAAGTGTTGCACCGGAACTTGAAAATAAAAAAATATATCTTGACTTGAATAGATATAACCTTGATTTTTCAGTAATTAACTGTAATGAAAAATCTAAGGAGGGCGGATATATCAGAAGCGGTCTTGCATACAGACTTCCGGAAAACATAGACAGATTAAGATTTTTTGTTTACTGGAATGATAAAAAACGTGTTGACGTCGACCTTCACGCATCTGCAACGGATATCAATAATGAAAATATAAATATCGGCTGGAACAGCAATTTTAAAACTAATAACTTTTCAATTATATTCAGCGGAGATATTACCCACAGCGATGCTGCTGAATATATCGACTTTGATGTCAACAGCGATATCAAGGAAATTTCTGCAAACATCAATATATATTCAGGTAAAAATACTTTCAGGGAAATTGAAGAAGTCTATGTAGGTATCATGGCAGTTGACAGTATCGGAGAAAAAGTTGAACTTTATTCCAGTGCAAACTGCTTCTTTTCCCACTATTTGACAAGTAAATGCCGTACTCTGAATTATGGATATATTGATGTACAGAACAGATGCCTCATATTTGAAGGAAAAGAAATTTTACCTTATCAATGGAATTATAAAAAAGCAAAACATGATAAACCCATGTTTTCCCTTAAAAACTATCTTGATATTCTTATAAAATCAAAGAATATTACTTTGGTTGACAATCGTGAACAGGCAGACACAGTTATTATCATGGAAAAAGCTTCAAAAGACAATGAAATAAGTCTCATTGATTCAAATTTCTTTATGTAAAAATAAACAGTAAATTTACATATAACATAAATGTTAATATTGGAGATTCGGTTATCTCCATAAATATCTTTTCATAATCCAATAAAATCTTATGCTCAGAATAATAATTTAACAAACTATACCTCTGAAGATACAGATATACCCTGTTTTTATGATTCCAATCAATATGAAATCTTTTCTATTCAGAGTGCTTTACCCAGTAAAGTTAATAATTTTGATGCAGAATATTTTCCTCCGATATGAAATAAGAGCAGAATTGACTCTTGTGCAGATTGAATTATAACTTATTATCAATATACATATGGAGTTAATAAACTGCGAAATGTCACAACAGACAGCTCAAACATATATTCTCTGGTTTGAACTTATACAGCAGAAACAACAGTACAATACATCTGAATGATGCCTATAATATTTTAAAAAATCAGTGTGCAATGAAATTAATTGATTTTTTTGAATCATACAGCAGAATCTGAATGTTCTTCCAATTGGTTAACAGATGTTCAGAAAATGACTTCCGCATTACATTACTGTGTATATCCGTATTATTTATACTATCCTTCATTTTTAAGAATGTTTCCTTCTCTAATATCCCTATGAATAACATCATAAACTGCTAATATATATGCTAATATCCTCAACAGAATGAAATGCATTATTACTGATGCTGTTGAAATGAACATTATTGATAAAAACAAAGATGATTAATTTCACAAAGCTGATATGTATAAAAACAGCAGTTATATAATTTTTTATGAATTATTCTGAATGTTCACGAAAGTAAAGGTCAGCTAAGATAACTGCTGATTCCTCAATATCATCTTTTCCTTTCCATGCACATATAAATCTTATTACAGCATCATATGGTATATATCCTGTTGAAATATATTTTTTTACCTCTTTATTTTTACTTGTCGAAAATTGCAGTACAGGGGATAATCCGCCATTAACTTTCGCATAAAGTCTGTTGCCTTTTACAATTAGATGGTCTCCGCTCTGAAGACGAAGTATATCCTGTTTTTTATCCTTAAAGAAATCAAGAAACACATCTCTGTGTGATAACTGTAATATTATTTCAGTCGGCTTCGAATAAAAATTATGGTCTGTTTCGCTATCGGAGGCATACTTTATAAACTTGTCAAATGAATCCCCTGAATAATGAATATGCAACAGATTTCTGGCTCTCGTCATTCCTACATATAGTTTTCTGATTTCTTCGTCATTCTCCATAACTGAATTATTAAGGAGTATATAAACGTTATCAAATTCCCTCCCCTTTGATTTGTGCATTGTAGAGACTATTATTACACCCTGTTCATTCAAGTAAAAGTCCTCCAATTTTGATTCGTGCAGAAACATATCAAGGTCAGTGTGATATTTCTTTTCATTTAATAATGCAAATGTATTCAATATATTAATGATTACAGGCAGACAAGAACTGTTGTGATACTTTTGCTGTAACTGCTCAAGTGCATTATTCCACCGAAAGTCACTGATGACAGGAGATACCTTGCTGTTATTTGGTTGCAATTTTTTCAAGAAATAACGGATTTCTGCAATATTATATAAATCAAATCCGTCAATAGACTGTATCATTTTTGCAGGAATATTTCTTTTTTTCAGAATACTCAAAATCCGCAATGCTTCCTCATTTGTACTGGTCAGTATACAGTTATCTCCACTTACATCTGCGGAAAGCATATCGTCAATCAATGCGTTTTCCATATTGACTGAAATGTGCTTTATAAGCTTTACTTCTCCTTTAATATCTGTAAACGCTATAATATCTTCCGATTTCATTCTAAAAGGTAATTCTTTAACAAAATGGTTTGTAAATGAAACAATACTTTTACAGCTCCTGTAATTTTCTGTCAGTGAATACTGCTTTGCTCTGTAATAAGTTATCAGATTTTTCAGATATTTTGAATCAGAACCTCGAAATTTATAAATATTCTGGTCATCATCACCTACTGCGATTACTCTCATCTCTTCATTATGTTTCATAAGAGACACGACCAGACCATACTCATAACAGTCCATATCCTGAGCTTCATCTATAACAAGTACAGTCTTTGTTATTTTGCCCAAATCCACATCACCGTTACGGATAAGTTCACCTGCATCTTTTACAATATTGTCGGAATCTTCAACGTTGCCTATCTTCCCCAGAAGGTCAAAGCAATAAGAATGAAATGTCTTGATTTCAATGAAATTTACTGCATTTCCGATTAGATTACGAAGCCTCTGCTTGAATTCTATAGCAGCAGCCCGTGAAAATGTAAGCACCAGAAGCTGTTCATGTTTTACATCTTCAAGAAGAAGCAGTGAAGCAAGCTTATGCACAAGAACCCTTGTCTTACCGCTTCCGGGTCCTGCGGAAACAACGATATACTTGGACTCATCATCACGAATAATTTCAAGCTGTTTCGGTGACAGTGTATCGAATAACTGACGGTATTTTGCAGGTGTAATGTTACGTTGAATCTGCAAAGCACGTTCACCAGAAAAATAATGTGAAATAAATTTCTTATAATCCATCTGGAAATAATCATTGACGAATTTCAGAGCGTCATTATAATTCCGCACCATCATATTTGCATATTCACCAACAATATGTATCTGTTGTATTTTCTGCTGATAAAATTCATTGAATTGATTATAATCTTCAATCTTGTATCTGATTTTATTATCAAGAATCAGTTTCTTTATACACATTCCGCTGTAAAGCAAAAGAAAACCGCCCTCAAGTCTGAGCGAACCTATCTTGGAGAGAAATAGCAGTGCTTCTTCTATATCTTTTTCTGTAACTTCAATACTGTACTGATTTTGATATTCTTTCATTAACTCCAATACAGAAAATTCTACTAATACCTCATCTTTTGCTCCTGTACTTACACAGCTGTTTCGGAACAGGTAATTTATTATAAATTCCGCAATCTGATAGCTGTTCAGACGATTTTCCTTTATCATTTCAATGCTTAGTTCAGGCACTATTGTAACTCTGTTTGTAGCTTGGTTCTGTTCTTTCTGAATATAACTCCGTATCGTCCAATAATAAAACAAAGTCTTTATCGCATTGACCGAACTTGACTTTATATCATTTGCAAGAGCTGTTTCATTCAGCTCTTTATAGTTCATGCAGAGCTTGTCCTCATTGATGTGATTCAGAAGAAATGTCTCAAGTGCCTTGAACTTACGCAGTACCAGCATTGACTTATTAACTGTATCGTTTTTTAGGATATAGGCTGTAAGGTCTTTTGTATCAGCAAGAATCCCATCTTCACGCATTTGCTGAACAGAGTGAATAATATCTGATTTTTGGATGCCAAGTCGGTCAGCAAGATAATCGACCCTTGATTCTGCATCAGCATTATCTGCATCGAAAATACTTTTACTGGAAATAAGGGACTTGATAATTCTTTTTGCAGTCATTCTTTCCTCATCATTCTGAAATCTGAATGAATTGTCGATTTTTCTTGAAGCTTCCTTCATATTCTTTACAAGAATACTGGTGGCATATACTCTCGGAACGTTTTTGCCACGTTTAATATATCCTGCGTTTTCAAGAGCTTGTATTGCTGTTTTTACCCTTGTTTCAATATCAGAAACACTGTCGTCCCAGCCTGCCTGCCGTGCAATTTCCAATGGCGAACAACATACCTCGGGTCGAATTTTAGTAAGATATTTGACTGCTTTCCATACCTGCTGTATTTCGCTGATACTGAGTTTTGTCTGATTAAGCAGTATGAAATGCTTGTCCAAATCGTCGTCATTGAACAGAACATAGCACTCCGCCTGTAAAGACTGCTCTCTGCCTGCACGTCCTGCCTCCTGAACGTAATTTTCAAGTGAATCAGATATATCATAATGAATAACAAGTTTTACATTGGATTTATCTACACCCATACCAAATGCAGATGTTGCAACAATGACCTGAATCTCGTCATTTATGAATGCTTCTTGATTTTCCTGCTTCTCACTGCTGTCCATTTTCCCGTTGAATGCTCTTGCATTAAATCCGTCATTTGTCAGCTTTTCGGCAATCTGTTTTGTACGTTTTGTTCTTGATACGTAAACAATAGTAGGGCAATTTTTCTGTTCTATCAGTATACGGAGCATTTCGTACTTTTCTTCATCAGTCTCTTTGTACAAAACTTCATATCGCAGATTGGTTCGGGTAGCATTTGTAGCAAACAATTCAAGTTCAATACCCAGCTTACTCCTGAAATATTCTTGAATATCACTGATAACCTTTTGCTTTGCCGTTGCCGTAAAGCAGGATACGGGAATTTTACAGTCATATCCTTTCTTTTCCTGAAGTTCTCTGATAAAATCACCGATATACAGATAATCCACACGGAAATCCTGTCCCCATGCAGAAAAACAATGAGCTTCGTCTATTACAAAACGGTCAATATTACGTGACAAAAATAGCTTTTCTATTGTTACAGAACGTAATGATTCAGGAGAGATATAAAGTATTGAAGCAATACCAGACTCCACTCTTTCAATTGCTTCTGCTCTTTCAACAGGACTTAATAATCCATTTATAGTAACAGCTTCTGCAATACCTCTCTTTTCAAGATTGTCCACCTGGTCTTTCATCAGTGACTGTAAAGGAGAGATTACAATTGTCAATGCTCTTTCAGTCTCTCCCGAAATGAGTGCAGGTATCTGAAATGTAAGCGATTTTCCACCACCCGTAGGAAAGACAGCAAGCAGTGATTTATGTTCAACAGCAGTATTGACAGCATTCTCCTGTAACGGTTCATCATTATATGTACGGAATTCTGAATATCCAAAATACTTATTGAGATATTTTTTCGGGTTCAACCTTGATTTACAGTATCTACATTTGTTGCAAGGAGTATTCCTCAAAATCCTCAATATAAAATTTACTTTGGGATAATTTATCAGTACCCACCTTGGAATCAGTGAGTACTTTTCCTCTGCGGAAATAAAAGCAAGGCAATATGCAAGTTCAACAGGCGATTCTGAGATTATACTTGCAATTGATGCATTGCTACAAAACAATCCCGAAAATCTGATAAAAATAGCTGTCTCAAGATTACCTTGTGCCGAAAAATCAAGATAATCAAAAAATCCTGAAAAATATGGACTATTTTTCAAAAGCATATAATATATCAGTTGGAGTTCATCATCAAGTTCCCTGAAAGTGTTCACTTCATCATAAAACAGATTCATTGCTTTTTGTGCATCGTTCAAAGGATTATTCAGTTCATCTGTTTGTAGTTTATCGTCCTTTAACAATGAATGATAAGGCTTATTCGGAAACAGAAGAGGAGACAAATACAAGGTGTCAATATACTTTATTTTTTCAGGAACTTCAATATACTTTGAATCATGATTTATAATATTGTGACCGCAAAGATACTCAGAACTGTTAATAAAAGTATAAAATTCATGTGACGAACCAGTATGTATTTTTTCATTATTTTCGTTTACTGCACCAAAATCATATGCTTTTTTATCAGATTCGCTGACCTCGGTATCTATAAAGCTGACATGTTTCATTAATATCCCCCTATAAATAATTTTCTGTATATTAATAAAATTCTCCCTGCATAAACAGGGAGATACATATGGTTTTTATCAGTTAACCAGCAGTTGACTAAACAGACAACGCAAGTCTTGAAAGAACCGAAAACTCGTTGATTTTCGGAGTATAAATTATCTCTTTGAGAACTGCGGAGCACGACGTGCAGCCTTGAGACCATACTTCTTTCTTTCCTTCATTCTTGGGTCACGAGTAAGGAATCCAGCCTTTTTGAGTACAGGACGAAGTTCAGCATCAAATTCAAGAAGTGCACGTGAAATACCATGTCTGATAGCACCAGCCTGACCTGTAACACCACCGCCTGTAACAGTACATACAACATCGAATTTATCAAGATTGTCGGTGAGAGCAAGTGGCTGACGAGCTATAAGCTTAAGGGTTTCAAGACCGAAATAATCATCAATACCTCTGTCATTGATAGTAACGTTTCCGGAACCCGGATATATTCTTACTCTTGCAACGGAGTGCTTTTTTCTGCCTGTTCCGTAGTAATATTTAACTTTTGATTCGTACATTTCAAAGCTCCTCCTTAATTAAAGTTCGTATGCAACGGGCTTCTGAGCAGCATTCTTATGCTCTGCACCCTTATAAGTTCTGAGTCTCTTGAGCTGAGCTCTGCCGAGAGTATTGCTTGGAAGCATACCATTTACAGCGATATACATAGCCTTGTCTGATTCATTAGCCATCATGTCCTTATATGACTTTGATTTAAGACCGCCAATCCAGCCTGTATGCCAGTAATATTTTTTCTGTTCAAGTTTCTTTCCTGTAAGAACAGCCTTATCACAGTTTATGATGATAACGTGGTCTCCGCAGTCTACATTGGGAGTATAAGTCGGCTTATGCTTACCTCTAAGAATATGAGCAGCCTTAGCAGCAACACGACCAAGGGACTGACCCTCTGCATCGAGGATATACCATGTACGGCTTACTTCAGCCGGTTTTGCCATAGTAGTTGACATAGAAAATTCCTCCATATTAAATTAATTTTTACAACAAAAGTAATTATACAATGATTTCCGAAAAAAGTCAATAGTTTTTCTGGATTTTTTTCAATCTATAACTTAATTTCTTTTTGATTCTCTTTGTTTTTCTCGTTTTCTCTTGCATTCTCGTATTTGATTCACAGAATCACACAACAAAATTTTAACATTATTTCTTCAACATTATGTTTATACTGCACAAAACATTATATTGAAATTTTTACAATAGAAAATCCTAAAAGCAGTATAGTGCTTATAATTCCAATAACCATAAACATCTGATTTGCAGTTTTTGCCGCATAACACAATTTAAAACATATACCTTTTTTTACAGGAAAAAAAACTCTTACAGGCTTCTTGTTAAGGCAGTCGAGCAAAATATGTGAAGCAAATCCGATAGCAAATGGCAGGGCAACCGGATAACACATTGCTCCGATTGCAGTGCTATAAAGAAGAAGAGCAAAAATTGAGTGAGTAAATCCCCTGTGGTCAGCTGCCGCTCCTATAAAATACAATGCAATAAACGCAATAAGTCCCCCAAGCATAACCATATGATTTGAATTTTTCATATATTCAATAATTCCGCATTTGAATATGAAGTCAATAAGAAGGCAAATTGCTGAAATAAAACCCGCAATTGATTTTGTATACATAGTTTCCTTTATATTCTTGAGTGAATCAAGGTCGGTATCACTTATCATGCCTCCCAAAGCACCTCCCATAATAGCAGTAAGACATTTCATGGGACTGTCTGGAAGCGTCAGTGCAAGTGCGGAAGCAGTTCCTATGAAAATATGAGTTTTTCCCATCATAATTATGTAATTCCTTTCTTAATATGTAATTTGTTTTATTATAACACATAAATCTTCAAAATGCAACTTTTTAATTAATAACCTACATTATTGTCCATGAATGACGTACAAGCGTATTCAACAAAAACACACAAAAATTCCCAATTATTTCTCTATATCTGTCAATTGATTTTTAACTGAAACAGGAATATAATAAATATTGATACAAAAATAACAATTATAAGGCAGGTAATAAATACTATGGGAAATAAAGTTGTAAAATTCGGCGGAAGCTCACTTGCTGATGCTAATCAGTTCAGAAAAGTTTCCGACATAATCAAATCAGATGAAAAACGTAAATATGTTGTTCCTTCTGCGCCGGGCAAACGTTTTTCTGATGATATAAAAATCACTGATATGCTGTATAAATGCTGTGAACTTGCCGGAAGCGGAGTTGATTTCAGTGATGATTTTCAGCTTATAAAAGACAGATACAACGGAATTATATCGGATTTGGAATTGAATATGAATCTCGATTCTGAATTTGATATAATAGTAAAAGAACTCAAAGCACGTCCGGCAAGAGACTATGCAGCAAGCCGCGGAGAATTTCTTAACGGAAAAATTCTTGCAGAATACCTCGGCTACAACTTCATTGACGCAGCTGATGTTATTGTTTTTGATACAAAGGGCAGATTTTTGCTTGATGAAACTGTAAAACTGACACGCCAGAAACTCAGGGGACTTGAAAATGCTGTTATTCCCGGATTTTATGGCAAAACCACAGAAGGTATAATCAAAACATTCTCAAGAGGCGGTTCAGATGTTACAGGTTCTATAATTGCAAACGCTGTAAATGCTGAAATTTACGAAAACTGGACAGATGTTTCAGGTTTCCTTATTGCAGACCCAAGAATTGTTGACAGTCCTGATGCCATTGAAACCATTACCTACCGTGAACTGCGTGAGCTTGCATATATGGGAGCATCCGTTCTTCACGAGGACGCTATTTTTCCGGTGCGTTCCGCAGGTATACCAATAAATATACGAAATACAAACAAGCCGGAAGATGCAGGCACTATGATTGTTTCAAATGACTATGACTTCAGCAGGGAAAGCCTGGGTCATACTATCACAGGCATTGCAGGAAAAAAAGGATTCAGTACTATCAACATAGAAAAGGCAATGATGAACAATGAAATCGGCTTCGGAATGAAAGTTCTGAATGTACTTTACAACAATGGAATTTCATTTGAACATATGCCGTCTGGCATTGATACAATGAGCATCACTGTTGACAGTTCAAAACTTGAACCTGTCCGTGAAAAAGTTCTTGCCGAGATAAGACGTGAAGTTAATCCCGACCATATTGAAATAGAAGACGGCATTGCAATACTTGCTATTGTCGGCAGACGCATGAAAAATACAAGAGGTACTGTTGCAAGAGTTTTCGCAGCTATGGCACACGCAAGAATAAATGTCAAATTAATTGACCAGGGCTCAAGTGAACTTAATGTAATAATCGGCGTAAGCGAAAATGACTTGTCAGAAGCTATAAGACGTATCTATGATATGTTTATAAATTCAGAAAAATAAACCTGCAAAGCATTATGAAAAAAATAAAAAAATTATCTTCATTCCAAACAATTATAATCGGATTCGCTCTCGTTATTCTGACAGGTGCATTACTTCTTATGCTTCCCTTTGCATCAAAGGAAAACGGTTCGGCAAGTTTTATTGATGCACTTTTCACATCAACATCTGCAACGTGCGTAACTGGTCTGATTACTCAGGATACAGCAACATACTGGACGCTTTTCGGACAGATAGTAATATTACTGTTGATTCAAATCGGAGGTCTGGGGGTTGTTACAATAGCAACCGCATTTACAATGCTTTCCGGAGCAAAAATAGGACTTCTTCACCGAAGTACAATGCAGGGTTCAATATCCGCTCCTCAGGTCGGAGGAATAGTCCGCCTCACCCTTTTTGCAGTAAAAATAACGCTTACAATTGAACTTATTGGTGCATTGTTTTTAATGCCTTCATTTTGTAATGAATTTGGTATAAAAGGTATATGGTATTCAATATTTCATTCCGTTTCAGCATTCTGCAATGCCGGATTTGACTTAATGGGAACAAAAGAAAAATTTTCATCACTTACTTCTTTTTCTGACAATATATCTGTAAATATCGTAATAATGCTCCTCATTATTGTAGGAGGAATCGGATTTCTTACCTGGGATGATATAAAAACCCATAAATTCAGATTAAAAAAATACCGCATGCAAAGTAAAGTTGTACTTGTTACATCGGGACTTCTTATTTTATTTCCTGCCCTATACTACTTCATTGAATTTGCAGACTGGGATATGAATCTTAAAGAACGCATTATAGCTTCACTTTTTCAAACTGTAACTCCACGAACTGCCGGATTCAATACAGTAGATTTAAGCCTGCTTAAAGGCGGAGGAATGATAATAATGATATTTCTTATGCTTACAGGCGGTTCTCCCGGTTCTACAGCCGGCGGTATGAAAACCACTACAATAGCCGTTTTATCCGCATCAGCTATATCAGTATTCCGCAGAAAAAAGGAAACAAGCTTTTTCGGAAGACGTATTTCAGATGATACAGTAAAAAATGCTGCTGCTGTTTTCCTGATGTATATTTTTATTTTTTTAGGCGGAGCAATAGTAATAAGCAATATAGAAAATCAACCTATAAGAGAATGTTTGTTTGAAACAGCATCTGCAATAGGTACTGTCGGACTTTCTCTTGGTCTGACTCCATCACTTGGGACAGTTTCACATATAATTTTAATTATAATGATGTTTCTCGGACGTGTAGGCGGTCTGACTATAATATATGCGACAGTTTCCGGCAACAATTCAAATGTTTCAAAACTTCCGCTTGAAAAGATAACCGTAGGCTGAAAAATAAGTTTTCCCTGTCATTCCAGGGAAAATATTAATATTATAAAAAACTGATTCAGGAGAAATAAAAATGAAATCTATATTATTAATCGGACTCGGACGATTCGGAAAACGTGTTGCCGAAAAACTGAACGAACTTGGCCATGAGGTTCTCGCAGTGGACAAATCAGAGGAACGTGTACAGGATATTCTTGGTTATGTTACCGATGCACAGATTGGAGACGCAACAAACTACAATTTTTTAAGCACCCTGGGAGTAAATAATTTTGATGTATGTATCGTTGCAATTGGCGATGATTTTCAAAACTCTCTTGAAACAACATCACTTTTAAGCGAACTCGGTGCAGTAAAAGTAGTTTCAAGAGCCTCATCTGATGTACATGAAAAATTCCTGCTCCGTAATGGTGCAGATGAAGTAATTTATCCTGAAAAACAACTTGCTGAATGGACAGCAATACGCTACAGTGCAAACCACATATTTGACTATATTGAACTTGAGGGTGAATACTCTATATTTGAAGTTGAAATTCCTGAAAAATGGATAAACAAAACAGTCGGAACACTTGACATACGCAAGAAATATGGTATAAACATACTTGCCATAAAAATGAACGGTATTCTTAATCCCAATATTACTCCGGATACACTCCTATGGAGTGATAGCCGTCTGTTTGTACTTGGTACAAATTCATCAATACAGAAATGCTTTAAAATTTGACAAAAAGGCCTGCTCCGATTATGGGCAGGCTGAATTTTATCAATAATCTTTCTTATCTCCACAATGTTTACATATTCCAAATATAGAAAATGCCCCACCGTAATGCAAACACAACCCTTTTACTTTCCCACACTTATATTCACGCTCATATCCTGTTGGAAAACAATTATAAACAAATTCATTTAAGTACTTAAAATCTATATAAATTAAATTTTGACAAGAATAATTATCCATATGTTCTATATTATCTGAAATTGTCAAATATGTTAAATTGGAAAAGAAAAAGCATTATCACCTATTTCCACAACAATAACACCCATTTTTTATCTGTATACTTTTCAGGCACACAATCTTTAATAATAAAATCCCACTTAAAATAATTTATTTATTTTTCTTTCATTTTCTCCCTTATTTATAAATTCGGCAATGGTATACCTCGGACGCTGTTTGACTTCTGCATAAATCTTTCCGACATACTCTCCTATTATTCCGAGTGCAAGAAGCTGTAATCCACCGATAAACCATATTGAACATACAGTACTTGACCAACCGAGTTCAGACATTCCGGCAAATTTCACAGTAACAGTCCATATCATTGCAATGATGCTGATTACTGACATTATAAAGCCCATTGCGGTTATAAGTTTCAGAGGCTTTGTACTGAATGAAGTTATTCCATTTATCGCAAATGACAGCATCTTTTTAAGCGGATACTTGCTTTCACCTGCAAAACGTTCAGCACGTTCATAGTAAATTTCACAGCTCTGAAAACCAATCAGAGGAACAAGTCCACGCAGAAATAGATTTACTTCTCTATACTCTGAAAGCTCCTGCAAAACACGCCGGCTCATAAGACGAAAGTCTGCATGATTATATACAACATCTGCACCCATTATCTTCATGAATTTATAAAATCCCTCGGCAGTAAATCTTTTAAAGAAAGTATCAGTTCTTCTTGCACTTCTTACACCATATACAACTTGATTGCCTTCATGATATTTTTCCACCATGGCATCAATAGCATTGATATCGTCCTGTAAATCAGCGTCCATAGTAATAGCCATATCACATATATCCTTTACAGTCATAAGACCTGCAAGAACTGCATTCTGATGACCGCTGTTGCGAGCAAGATTTATTCCGGAAAAAAAATTGGGTTCTTTTTCATGAAGCTCACGTATAATCTGCCATGTTTTATCTTTTGAACCATCGTTGACAAAAACAATACGACTTTGCTGGTCAATCAAGCCCCTGCTTATAAGGGAGATATATTTTTCTTTCAGTCTCTTTGCTGTTTCATGCAGAACTTCTTCTTCATTGTAACACGGAACAACCATATATAAAATTTTGTCTTCTGTCATATTTATGCTCCTTTAGAATCAAGTTTTATTAAAATATTATAGCATATTTATTTCTTTTAGTCAAGGAGCAGAAAGGAGTTATTTTTATGCATATCAATCATATTGAAAATACTGTAACAAAAAATTTCAAAAAACAAATCTGGACTAAATTCCGCCGTGGAATACGTGACTATAAGCTTATCCAGTCAGGAGATAAAATACTTGTCTGCATATCTGGAGGAAAAGATTCAATGCTTCTTGCACAGTGTATCAGCAGGTTTCATCGAAACAAGGAAATATTATTTGATGCTGAATATATAGTAATGAACCCCGGATATAATACTGAAAGCCTGAATAAAATAAAGGAAAATCTAAAACTGCTGGACATTGATGCAAAGTTTTATGAAACAAGGATATTTGAATCAGTTGAAAAGGAGAAAAAGAATCCGTGTTTTCTTTGTGCAAGGCTCAGGCGTGGCTGGCTGTACAAAAAAGCTGAAGAACTGGACTGTAATAAAATAGCACTCGGTCATCACTTTGATGACGTTACAGAAACTATTTTAATGGGTATTCTTTATGGTTCACAGATGCAGACTATTCTTCCGAGAATCAAAGCTGAAAACTATAATGTCGAAGTTATAAGACCGCTTTATCTTGTACATGAAAGTGATATAATAAACTGGGCAGATTTCAATAATCTCAAATTTATAAACTGTGCCTGTCATGTTACAAAACATGATGGAAATTCAAAACGTGCCGAAATAAAAGAGTTGATTAATCAGCTAAGAAAGACAAATCCTGCTGTTGACATGAATATTTTCAGAAGTGCAGAAAATGTAAATTTAAAAAAACTTATATCATATCATAACGGTGATGAATATCACTGTTTCCTTGATGAATTTAAGTAATTTTTTTAATTTTATAAATAGTTTGCAAATTGATTTAATTTGTGATATAATATATTTCATAATAAATTAAGGGGGATTTTTATGTCAGAGATATTGCTTAAATACAATAAGCCTGCTGAAAATTTCAATGAAGCTCTTCCAATAGGAAACGGACGCATGGGCGGTATGGTTTTCGGCAAACCTGCTGAGGAAATCATAAAGCTTAATGAAGACTCCGTATGGTCAGGAGGTCCTCGTCACAGAATAAATCCTGATGCACAGGAAGGGCTTTCAGAAGTCCGTGAACTGCTTAAGGCTGGAGATATTCCTGCTGCTGAAAAAACAGCATTTGAAAAACTGCAAGGTGTAACTCCTGATATGCGTCGTTATATGCCTCTGGGAAATTTATACATTAACAATAAATTCAACGGCAAAGCAAAGGAATATTCAAGAACACTTGATATTTCAACAGCCATATCAAGTGTAAGATTTACCGCTAACGGAAAACAGTTCACAAGAAATATTTTCTGTTCTGCTCCTGATGAAGTAATGGTCATTGATATTCACGGAGATACGCCGGCAAGCATAACCATGGAATGCTTTCTTGATGGCAGAGACGGTTATTATGACGATAATCGCCCATGCGGAGAAAATATGCTGATGTACACAGGCGGAAGCGGAAGCAAGAATGGTATATTTTTTGCTGTCTGTCTCGGTGCAAAGGCAGAAGGCGGAGAAATACGTACCATAGGCGGAAAAATTTCAATTAAAAATGCTGATTCTGTTATACTCATACTTTCGGCAAGAACAAGCTTCTATACTAAAAATTATATCGAATCAGCAGAAATTGATGCCGAAATGGCTTTGCAGTGCAGTTATGATGAACTTTATTTCCGCCATGTAAGCGACTATAAATCACTTTTTGAAAGAGTTGAATTTTCACTTAATGACAACGGAAACAGCAACGGCGAAAATCCTGCTGAAATGAATACAGATGAAAGAATAGCACGCCTTAAAGGCGATGAAATGGACAGCAAAGACTGTGAACGTCTTATCCTTGATAATAAACTCATGGAACTTTATTTCAATTTCGGTCGTTATCTCATGATTTCAGCAAGTCGTCCGGGAACTCAGCCAATGAATTTACAGGGTATCTGGAACGAAGATATGATAGCACCATGGGGAAGTAAGTACACTATAAATATAAATACAGAAATGAATTACTGGTGTGCTGAAAGCTGTAATCTTTCTGAATGTCATCTGCCTTTATTTGAACTCCTTGAAAGAGTATGCGAAAATGGAAAAATCACTGCCAGAGAAATGTATGGTATAAACAAGGGATATGTATGTCATCATAATACTGATATATGGGGAGATACTGCACCGCAGGATTTATATATGCCTGCTACCATATGGGTCACGGGCAGTGCATGGCTTGCACTTCACGTATTTGAACATTATGAATACACTCTTGACAAAAATTTTCTTGCTGAAAAATATCATCTTCTAAAAGAATCTGCTGAATTTTTTCTCAACTATTTAATAGAAGACAACGAAGGCAGACTTGTTACCTGTCCGTCAGTGTCTCCTGAAAATACTTATCTGACTGATAAAGGAGTAAAAGGCTGTCTTTGCATGGGTCCTTCAATGGATTCACAGATTATAACAGTATTATTCAACGATGTAATCAAAGCTGCCCAAATTCTTAAAAAAGACAAAACTTTTGTCAAAAAAATTGAAGACGCTCTTAAAAAGCTTCCTAAACCCGAAATTGGCAAATACGGTCAGATAAAAGAATGGGCTGTTGATTATGATGAAGCCGAAGCAGGTCACAGGCACGTCTCACAGCTTTTTGCACTTCATCCTGCCGACCTTATAACTCCGTCAAAAACTCCTAAACTCGCTGATGCTGCACGTGCAACACTTGTCCGCAGGTTAATTCACGGCGGAGGTCATACAGGTTGGAGCTGTGCATGGATTGCAAATATGTGGGCAAGACTTTACGATGGAAGAATGGTTTATGAAAACCTCAAGAAACTTCTTACTTATTCAACAAATCCAAACATGACCTGCAATCATCCGCCTTTCCAGATTGCCGGAAATTTCGGCGGTGTTTCTGCAATAGTCGAATCACTTTTACAATGTACGGCAGGGGAAATAATAATCCTTCCTGCATTGCCTGATGAGTGGAAGGACGGATATATAAAAGGACTTCGTGCAAAGGGCGGATTCGACATAGATATTGAATGGTCAAACTGCAAACTAAAATCAGCATCCATAACACCTGATTCAGACAGTGAATGCCGTTTAAGACTCAATTGTATTGCAAGTATAGTATGTGACGAGGAAACAGTCGGCTCACGTACTGAAAACGGTGCAATTATATTCAATACCATTTCCGGCAAAAAATATACAGTAAGGACTTGACATTATGAAATTCAACAGAATTATTTCCCTTGTATTATCATGTACTATAGTTTCAATTTCTATGACTTCATGCCGTAATAAAGACATAAAGAAATTACCTGAAAGTGAAAGCCATATATCTGAAAATAAAACTGAATTTTCACAAACAGAACCTTCTTTTTCTGCTGAAACTGTTACATCAATAACTTCAATTCCGGAAACATTCCCAGACTTTCCCATTTCCTATCCCGAAATTGAGAAAAAGGATACTGGCGATTTATATGAAGCTGAATCGGCAATGCTCAATGAGGGGCTTGTTATCGAGGGAGTTGAAAATAAAGACGGAATATCTGAACCATCATATGAAAACAATGAAAATAACGCACCATTCAGTGGCGAAGGATATGTTACAGGATTTAAACCGGATGGAAGTACAAGTGTTATATTCAACGTTGACGCACCAAGCAACCAACATTACGACCTGTCATTTAGTATAGCATCGGAACATATTGTCAATTGCCGCATATCACTTAACGGCAACGAAATAAGCACTTTTAAAACCATGAATGACGGTAAATTTACTCTTATAACACTATATGGAGTATTTCTTGTAAAGGGAAATTCAGAAATAGAAATCTGTCCAACTGACGGTAATATAAAACTCGATTATCTGAAACTTTCAAACAATACTTCTCTGAGTGAAATAAAGTATAATGCACAAAGTCAGCCTGTAAACACAAATGCAGGTGAATCAGCCAAAAGACTTATGAACTTTCTTACTGAAAATTACGGAAAATATACAATAACGGGACAATATGCATCAAGCCCTGAAAATAAAGAGCTGGAGCTTATTTATCAGACTACGGGAAAATATCCTGCAATAAGATTTTCCGCACTTCATACCTCTGGAAATTCATTTGACAGTATGTTTAGGGAACTTGATGCTTGCACAGACTGGTATAAAAAAGGCGGAATAGTAAGTCTTATGTGGTACTGGGAAGCACCATCTTCAAAACCGTCAGTCTATGCAGAAGAAACTGATTTCAGACTTTCAGATGCTGTAACTGATATTGATATAACTTCACTTACACAGGAAGAAATAAGAGGTCTTTACGGAGAAGGAAAAATATCTGAGCAATGTTATGGTCTTATTCTTGACATAGACAATATGGCAGGACAACTTATATCCCTTAAAAACAAAGGTATACCAGTACTATGGAGACCGCTTCATGAAGCATCGGGAAACTGGTTCTGGTGGGGAGCAAGCGGAGTTGATTCTTATAAATGGCTCTGGAATCTTATGTACAAACGATTTACGGACTACTTTGAACTTGACAACCTGATATGGATATGGAACGGACAAAGCGAAAGTACTCTTGTTGATAAAAACACTTTTGATATAGCTTCACTTGATATATATATGGGTTCTGATAAAAAGTATGGAAGCCGTTATGAACAGTTTCTTGCACTTCAGAAAATTGTAGGAGAAGAAAAGCTTATTGCATTGAGTGAATGCAGTGCTATTCCCGATATGGATGATTCTTTCCGTGATAATTCTGTATGGTCATTTTTCGGCTTATGGTATGGCAAATACCTGAATGATGAAAAAGGTGAGTTTTCTGAAGAATATATGAGCAGAGATGCATTTATAAGAGTATATAACTCTGATGGTGCATTATCGCTTGATGAATATATTACACTTTATGGTGGTCAGGAACTTACTCCGCAGTATGATGCTGAAACAACTACAGATACAGTTTCAACAGAAATTTCAACATCTACAGAAACGACTTTCGATTATTAAAGTTTTCCACAGACAGAAGGTGAAAAGTTGAAAGGTAATTTTGAAATACAGATTCCTGTTTCAAAAGAACAGAAACAGCTTATGCAAAAAATGCTTACAGAGATAAGAAAAACTGAAATCAAGGCAGTAAGCTTTAAATTATCAGGTACTCTTATAAATCTGCCCTTTTCGGAACAGGAAGATTTATTTCTTCTTATGGAACAGGATTTTAAAAAATTTTATTCCGGCAAAAAAAATTTTTCCGAACTGAGAATAAATGCCGAACAGAAATATGACAGTCTGAACAAGATTTATGACCTAATCATGAAACAGACAAAAATTTCAGCCAAAAGCCGTGACCTGCTTATGAATCTTGAATGCCGTTTATTTATTGATTTCGTTTTCCCACGCAATTTCGGCAAGAATCTATTTAATACAGCAAAATCGGAAAAGAAAAAAATCATTATAGTCGCTGATACTGTATACCCCAGAAATGTTATCATAAATGTTCTTAACAGATGCGGATACAAATACAATGAACTGATTATTACAAACGAATCTGATAACTGCAATATATATGATACCATAATTGAAAAGGCTTCCGTATCCAATGACCAACTGCTTCATATAGGCGGAAATATCGAGAATGATGTGGAAATTCCGATTATGAACGGTTCAAAGTCCCTTCTTCTTGCTGATACGGTTCCGCTTATGGTTAAATCCGGAAAGCTCAGGGGATTCATTCAGGCAAAATATCTTTATAACTATGATTCTATTGACCTTTTTGCACTCCATTGTGCTTTTGGTCTTTATTCCGCATATCTGTTTGATATTCCTCAAAATAAAATATATCAAAGTGATTTCTGTGGTAATCCATATATGCTTGGTTTTATAGTATTTGGTACATTAAAACTTGCAAAAAACTATAAACCGACAGAAATTCAGAAAAACCTTATTTCCGCTGCTGAAAAAAATGCTGAAATAAGTCGGGGAGCAAATGATTTTATAATACTTTTTTCAAGACATTTCGGTAAAATTCCCCAGAATTTCGGATACACAGGCTTTACCATACCAATTGAGTTCTTAGAAAAACACAGTGCTTCTCTTGATAAATTACTTTTTAAAAAACAGCTTGACTCAGAAACCTTTGATAAATGGGAAAATATCTCAGAAGAACCGGAAACTGCACCTGTTTACAGCGAAAAAACGAAACAGAATGCTGTTTCAAAACTTGCTGATAAAATGTTTCCTCCAGGAACAAGAGTAAGAAATATAGCTGACGGCATTCTTGTTAAATTAAAAGAAAAAGCCCGATTATGACAAAAAATCATAATGAATGACAGCAGTTTTCCTGCTCCGTATAAAATACAATTTCCCGATAAAAAATTTTTATAAAAAACAAAATATACCGTTGCGGATATATAGTTTTTTGTGATAAGATAAAATCATGGAAAAAATAATAAATCCGGAGGTTAAAAAAATGAACAACAAAATAAAAGTACTTATTGGTGACGATTCAGCAGGAATAGGTGTAAGTGCAGCAAACAAGCTGCGTGAGAGAGGTATGTATGCCTATACAAGAAAAAAGGATTCGAATATTATAGTTGAATCTATAAAAAACGATCCGCCGGATGCAGCTGTACTTGATATTACAGCACAAAATGGTGATGCTGTTACTATAATGAAAAAAGTAAGGGAACTGGGAGTCAAATTCCCTGCCTTTATAATAACTTCTGCTTACGACAATGAATTTATTGAACGTCAGGTTATGGAAAACGGAGCAGCAAAATTCCTTCTTAAACCATATGACGCAGACGATTTATTCAATGCAATAAGTTCGGCTCTCGGAGACAGAGTAAACAGTCTGAGCGATGATATGGAAATCGTTGTTACTGATATTATTCATCAGCTTGGTGTACCTGCACACATCAAAGGCTATCATTATCTAAGAACAGCAATTCTTTATTCCATTGAAGATAAAAATCTGCTCGACAGCGTAACAAAACTTCTTTATCCAACCGTCGCAAATATCTACGATACAACATCATCAAGAGTTGAACGCGCTATCCGTCATGCTATTGAAATAGCTTGGGACAGAGGCAACGTTGATACTCTCAATTCATTTTTCGGCTATACAGTCGATACAAGCAAGGGCAAGCCGACAAATTCGGAGTTTATTGCTCTGATTACTGATAAACTCCGACTTCGTTATAAATCGGCATTAAGATTAAAATAACTGACATCAGTCAGTTAAAAGGAGAAATTATTATGTTCAAAAAAATTGATATTTCAGAACTCAGATTCAATCCATTTACTAAAATAGGCAAAGAGTGGATGCTTCTTACCGGCGGAAACATGGAGAGTTTCAATACCATGACAGCTTCATGGGGACAGCTTGGAGTACTCTGGAATAAAAATGTGCTTACCTGCTATATCCGTCCCAATCGATATACATATGAATTTGTAGAAAACGGCGAATTTTTTACAGTTTCCTTTTTAGGTGAAGAATACAGAAAAGCACTTGCTTTCTGCGGTTCACATTCAGGAAGAGACTGTAACAAAATAACCGAAACAGGTTTGACTCCTGTTGAACTTGATAGCTGTGTAGGCTTTGAACAGGCTGATATGATACTTGTATGCCGTAAGCTTTACAGCTATGATATGCAGGAAAACAACTTCCTTACTGATGACGGCATACCCGCTCAGTTTTTCGGAAATGACCCTTACCACAGAGCATATATTGCTGAAATTACTGCTGTATATGTAAAAGAATAAAAAATAAAGCAAGACTGCCGTATTGTTTTAATATAATACAGCAGTCTTATTTTTTATTGATTTTTTGTTTTATAAATAAGCCACAGAAACTCAATGAATCCGATACCAATAAAAATAAACATAGTTTTCATATTCGGCTTTTTCACTTTAAATCTTGTTATGAATGCAATGGCTATAACAATCATTGTCAAACCGTATACCTGCGGAAAATAACCGCCTATATCCTTATGGAAACTGTAAAGAAGCGGAAATATAAGTGCAACACTTGTTACAGGAAGTCCTTCATATACTTTTCGTACATCATCAGTCTTTTTCTGTCTTGATTCCTCTGCGACATTGAAATATGCAAGCCTGATTACCGCACAAAGCGGAAATAATATAAGTACCGGCAAATCTATGAAACTGTCAAGTCCCACGGAATAGCCTATAACAGAAGGAAGCACACCAAAACATATGGCATCACAAAGAGAATCAATCTGTATTCCGAATTTTTTCTCATCATCAGTACGGTTCTTTTTTGTTCTTGCAACTTTGCCGTCAAACATATCACAGAGCCCCGAAACCATAAGACATACAACAGCATATGTTGGATTTGCTTTTCCACCGCACATACCACAGGCAAAAAAGATTCCGGCAACTGATGAAACAAGACTCATATATGTAAGAACAACAGTATAATTATAGAAACCAATCATTATAATCCCCTATATAATATCAAGTATTTTTTCTGCTTCTTTTATTTGAAGATTTCCTTTTAGTTCCCTTTATGGCACGGACTTCCTTCATTCTTTCCTGTCTTACAGCTTTTTCCTCAATAAGACGATAAGCTTCCTGATAGAAATATTCCTGAGAATTGATTTCCATTTCTCCGTCTTTTGGTTCAGCATGAGCATATGTACCGTCATTCATCATAATTCTTGCTTTTGTATTATCACTCATAAGAACATTAAACATATCACGTATACGTTTTTTAAGACGTTCATCTTCAACAGGTGTGGCAACTTCAACACGGCGAATTGTATTTCTGCTCATATAATCAGCAGAACCGATATATATCTTCTGATTTTTATTTTCAGAACCGAATATAAAAATACGGCTGTGTTCCAGAAATCTTCCTACAATGCTGCGGACTACAATATTTTCCGTATAACCAGCAACACCGGCAACAATACAGCATATTCCCCTTACTACAAGCTCAATTTTTACTCCTGCCTGTGAAGCCTCAACAAGTTTGCTGATAATTGCATTGTCATTCAGGGAGTTAATCTTTGCGGCAATATAACCCGTTCCGCCGCTTCTGGATATTCCAATCTGTTCATCCATCATAGCAAGAATCTGTGGTCTGAGAGCATGAGGAGATACAAGAAGCTTATTTGTTTTCTCAACAAATGTACCGTTTCTGAGTGCGGTAAATACTGCTTCTGCATCGGAAGCAATTTCTTTGTCAGCAGTAAGAAGCATCAAATCCGTATACAGTGCAGAAGTTTTTTCATTGTAATTTCCTGTACCAATTTGGGTTAAATAATCAAAATTATTGCCTGTACCCTTTCTGGTGATGAGAAGAAGTTTTGAATGTGCCTTAAATTCCTTAGGACCATAAATTACAGTTACTCCTGATTTTTGTAAAATCTTTGACCATTCTATATTATTTGCTTCATCAAATCTTGCACGTAGTTCAATCATAACAAGAACGTCTTTTCCATTTTCAGCAGCAGTACATAATGCACTTATAACCTTGCTGTTCCTTGCAAGACGGTAAAGGGTTATTTTAATTGATGTAACTTTCGGGTCAGCAGCCGATTCCTCAAGAAGTCTTATAAATGAAGATGTCATGGATTCAAACGGATAACTTAAAAGAATATCCTTTGCCCTGACCTGTGAAAAAACTGAACGTTTATCAGAAAGTGAAACAGACTTGCGTGGAGTAAGTGCTATATAATGCAGTTCCGGTGATTCATCAAGTTCCTGCAAATGAAAGAGATAGGACAAATCAAGAGGAATATGTGAATTGAATACACGTACATTTTTTATTTTAAGCTTCTTGCATATATAGTCAAGTGCCTCACGACTGAATTCGTTCGTTATTTCAAGTCTAACAGCCGCAAGCTTATTACGCTTAACAACAAGTTCCTCCATACGCTCACGAAAATCTGCACCTTTATTGTTCACCATAATATCAGCATTTCTTGTAACACGCATAACAGCTCTGTCAAGGATTTTACAGCCCTTGAACATAAGATGAACAAAATTCAGAACAACTTCTTCTTCAAGTATAAAACGTTTGCCGTCACTGCTTAAAGGAATTACACGCTCACTGTGTTCATGGCCAATCGGAACAATTCCTACTGTTATACCTTTTTTGGTGCTTATATTGACAGCTGCATAAAGTTCTTTGTTTTTGAGAAAAGGAAACGGTAGATTATCATTTACAATCAAGCCGGAAATAAAAGGTTTAATCTCACGCTTGAAATAAAGTTCAAGAAATTTCTGTTCCTCAGGAGAAGCATCATCAAAGGTCACATGATGAAAACCGTAAGAAGACAATTCTTCCATGTTTCTTCTGTAAGCTTCTTCAGCAACGGGCTGAAGTCTGCGGACCTCCGTAAAAACAGCGTCAAGCTGTCTTGAAGGAGTCATTCCTGTCTTGCTGTCTTTCTTCTTATTGTTTTCTTTTTCGCCATCGGTAAGAGAACCGACACGAACCATAAAAAACTCATCAAGATTACTTTGATATATAGCTGAAAAAGAAAGTCTTTCAAGAAGAGGCGTATTATTATCAAAAGCTTCTTCAATAACACGTTTATTGAATTTAAGCCATGAAAGCTCTCTATTTTCAAGATATTCCATAAAAACATTCTCCAATCTGCACTGAGGCGATTTTTGTCGTGCCAATCAATTTATACATTTATTATATAACTTTTTAACATGATTGTCAAGAAAAATAAAAAATTGATTTATGATAAAAAAAGAATCTGAAAAGAATTCAGATTCACATAAAATCAGATATAGTTAAAAGTTCTGAGTATAAAAAGCCATGCTGTAAGGGTAAATGCACTGCCCAAAGTAGTAAGCATAACAGCAAAGGCTGTAACAGTACCCTTATGACTGAAATTCTTGGCCATAACAAAACAGCTTCCCGTAGTTGCACTTCCGAGCATAATAAGTATAGCAATAAGTTTTTCTTCCTTGAACCCAAAATGAATTGCAAATGGCAAAAATACCGCACAGAAAAATATAAGTTTCATGAAAGTTATCCCCAAAGCAAGTGGAAGTTTTCCCTTTGCATCACTTGTTTTGAATGAAGCACCAAGTGCTATGAGAGAAAGAGGAGTAGCCATATTGGCAAGATAACCAACTGATTTGGAAAGTATTACAGGCTGGGGAATTTTCAGAAACGACCATGCCATGCCTACTGCTATTCCTATTATAATTGGATTCGTGACAATACTTTTTAATGTATTAAGAAGTAATTTTTTCCCACTGCTTTTTTTCTCAGGTGAAGTAACCAACAAGGCAACCACGGCAATTATATTATAAATCGGAACAGTGCCGGCAATCATAAGAGCTGCCATAGACGTTTCACCGTAAATATTCTTGACAAACGCTATCCCCAAAACAGCCGCACTGCTTCTGTAACAGGCTTGAATAATCTCCCCACGCTCATGCCTGTCTTTGTGCAGAAACGAAAAAACAATTGCAATCCCAACGCTGAGAAAAGTAGCTGTAATGCAGAAAAATATAAATTTCCAATCCCATACAGAACCAAAATCAGCATTTGACAAATCCATGAATAAAAGTGCAGGGAGAGTTGTTTTAAAAGTGAATTTATTTAATTTAGCTGTTGTGTGGTCATCAAGCAGACCTGTTTTCTGACAGAACCACCCGAACATCATCATAAGGAATACAGGAACTGTAGCATTAAGGCTGAATTGCAGATTTTCTACAAACATTAAATCATATCCTTTGAAAACAAATATTAATTCTTATTCTGGTTAACAGAAAAAATATCCGCAACTTCATTGAGAGTTATGTAAGCCAAAGGGTCAATTTTCTGTACAATATCTTTCATTTTCATAACCTGAAACCGGTTGACAACAAAATATACAACTTTTCTGTCAGCACCTGAATATCCGCCTTTTGCATCAATTACAGTCATACCACACCTGAATTCTTCCTGTAGAGCATGACATATCTTATCAGACTGAGCAGTAACAATAAAAGCAGCTTTTGAACGTTCAAGACCGTCAACAATAAAATCCACTGTTTTAAGTGCGGCATAATATGTAACTATCGAATAAAGAGGCAGAATCCAGCTGTTTATGACAAATCCGCATACAATATAAAGAACTATGTTATATATCATAACGAATGAGCCTACGGAAAGACCTAACTTCTTTGCAAAAATAACTGCCATAACTTCTATGCCGTCCATAGCACCGCCAAAACGTATTGCAAGACCGCTTCCGCTTCCCGATATAACTCCGCCGAAAAGTGCACACAAAAGCAAGTCCGTTCCAGCAAGAGGCGACGCTATACTGACATCAACAGGCAGAATATCAGTAATCAACCATGCAGTTACTGAATAAATTATAACAGTATAGATTGCACATACTGTAAATCCTCTGCCCTGCTTTTTAAGACCATAAAGAAACATCGGTATATTAAGTACTATGAGAAATACTGATAATGAAAGCCAGTCGGGTGTAATCTGTGAAAGAAGCATAGCAGTACCCGATATTCCACTGTCGTAGAGCTTTACTGGAGAAAGAAAAATAGTTATTCCAAAAGCATTGATTATTCCGGCAACAGTAAGCATAAAAATATTTATAAGCGGTATGGATTTTATTGTCTGCCGGAGAGAATTGAAAAATTTAATCATTTATTCTTGAATTTATCAAAAAGTCCGCCCAGTTTACCGCTTATATCATCAAGACTGACTTTTGCTTTAATACCATCAACAATTTTATTAATCTGTTCATCAGGCAAATCCATACCAATTACTCCTTCGACAGCCTTTACAGGATTTTCTTTAAATTTCTTTCCGAAATCCTTATCATTCTTCACCTTTGAAACAAGTTCATCGATTTTCGATTTAATATCCATAATAAAAACTCCTTTATAAAATATTACAGTTAATATTATAGCATATTATGTAAATATAATCAATAGCATAAAAAAATTTTTCTGCTATTGACATATTGATATACTCTGTGTTATAATTTATAATATAAATCATAATTTATTAAAATTTGGGGAGAAATCTGAAATGTTCAAAAGGGTCTGGCATACGCTTATCATAAATCTAATACGCTCACCACGCAAAAGAGTAAACTGGCTGAAAAAACATAATGTTTTTAAATCAATCGGCAATGATGTTTCTTTGCAAATTAGAAAAATTCCCTTATATCCTGAATGTATTGCTTTTCATAATAACATTGTTGTTGCTTCAAATGTTCTCTTTATAACTCATGATGCTATTCATAATGTAATGAACAGATATATCAAGGAAAAAAAGCTTAATGAAAATATCGGATATATAGAAATCATGGACAACTGTTTTATCGGTGCTAATACCACAATAATGCCAAATGTGAGAATAGGTCCAAATGCGATTGTCGGAGCCGGAAGCGTTGTAAATAAAAACATACCTGAAGGTGAAATATGGGCAGGAGTTCCAGCAAGACGTATAGGAACCTTTGATGACTTACTGAAAAAACGTCTTGAAAATGCAGAAAAAAACTCACTTAAACAGCCTTCAAACCAATCAATAAGTACTGAAATGGTAGATGTAATCTGGCAAAAATTTATGGAAAGTCACTAAAAAAATAATTGTACCACATGATTTTTATTATGCGGTACTTTTTTGTACACATTTACCACTTTATTTTTTCATGAAAATATAGTATAATTATTATATATTTTTAAAAAAGAGGTTATATCATGGCAAATAAATACTCTCTTGGAATTGATGTCGGTTCAACTACAGTAAAAACTGTAATAACCGATGCTGAAAAAAATATTATATATTCAAAATATCAGCGTCATTTTTCAAAAGTAAAAGAAACTGTTACAGAACAACTTATGCTTATAAAAGCTCAATATCCTGAAGAAAAATTTACCGTTTCAATTACAGGTTCGGCAGGTCTCGGACTTGCAAACTCTGCTGAAATATCATTTGTTCAGGAAGTACACTGTGCCTTTTTGTCCGTCAGGGAAAAATATCCTGATGCTGACGCTGTTATTGAGCTCGGAGGTGAAGATGCTAAAATAATATTCCTTACAGGCGGAGTTGAACAGCGTATGAATGGTTCATGTGCAGGAGGCACAGGTGCATTCATAGACCAGATGGCTACTCTTTTGGGTATTTCCGCCGACCAGCTTGATGAACTTTCCCTTAAATCAAAGAAAATTTATCCTATTGCTTCACGCTGCGGAGTTTTTGCAAAATCTGATGTTCAACCACTGCTTAATCAGGGTGCATTACGTGAAGATGTTGCCGCAAGTATATTTCAGGCTGTAGTCGACCAAACCGTTTCAGGTCTCGCTCAGGGTCGAACTATTGAGGGAAAAGTATTGTTTTTGGGTGGTCCTCTTTACTTCCTCAAAGGATTAAAAAAAGCATTTGTCAGAACCCTTGGTCTCGATGATGAACATGCTGTATTTCCGAACAATGGTCCTGTATTCGTGGCTTATGGCTGTTCACTCTATGCATCAGAATCTTCTGATTTGTATAAAATCAATGAACTGATAAATAAAATAAAAAATGCAGAAGCATGCGACAATATTATAACAAGTGAACCATTATTCTGTTCAAAAGCTGAATATGATGAATTTATAAATCGTCATAAAAAATATGATTTGGGATACGCCGATATACGTACGTACAAAGGCAATGCATACCTTGGAATTGATGCGGGTTCAACAACCACGAAACTTGTGCTTATCACCGATGACGGAAAAATTTTATATAACCATTATTCTTCAAATCAGGGACAGCCTCTTGATAAAATTGCCGACCAGACCAAAAAAATCTATGAGTCAATAAATTCAGATATTATTATAAAAGGTTCTGCTGTTACCGGTTACGGCGAAGATTTGATTAAATCAGGACTGTCCGTAGATTTCGGAATCGTTGAAACAGTCGCACATTTCAAGGCAGCATCCTATTTCTGTCCTGAAGTTGATTTTATAATTGACATAGGCGGACAGGATATAAAATGTTTCAAGATAAAAAATCAGAGTATTGACAGTATAATGCTCAATGAAGCTTGTTCGTCAGGATGCGGAAGCTTTATTCAGACTTTTGCTATGGCTATGGGATATGATATTGCTGAATTTTCCCAGCTCGGACTTTTTGCTGAACATCCCGTTGACCTGGGTTCACGCTGTACTGTTTTCATGAACAGTTCAGTAAAACAGGCTCAGAAAGACGGTGCAACCGTTGAAGATATTTCCGCAGGTCTTTCATCATCAATAATCAAGAATGCTATTTACAAGGTAATCCGAGCAAATTCGCCTGATGAACTGGGAAAAAATATAGTAGTTCAGGGTGGTACATTTCTTAATGATGCGGTTCTGCGTTCCTTTGAAAAAGAACTCGGAAGAAATGTAATACGACCCGCAATTTCCGGACTTATGGGAGCATTTGGCTGTGCATTGTACGCAAAGGAACGTATGAACGGAACCGAAAATATATCTTCACTTATATCAAAACAAGAAATTGAAAATTTCTCATATACATCAAAATCAGCACAGTGCGGAGGCTGTACAGCCAAATGTCAGCTTAATATAATAAACTTCGGAAAAGGCAGGAATTTTATTTCTGGCAATCGCTGTGAAAAAGGAAACGGAAAGGCAAATAAAAATAATATTCCGAATCTTTATGAATACAAATATAACAGTATTCTCTCAATGAATAAGCTTAATCAGCCGGAAAATCCAATCGGAAAAGTCGGGCTTCCGCTTGCTCTGAGTTTCTATGAACAGATACCCTTCTGGCATACGTTTTTTACCTCACTCGGATTTGAAACAGTTTTCAGTGATGAAAGTTCAAGGGATATATACTATCTCGGACAGCACACTATTCCGTCTGACACAGTATGTTATCCTGCAAAACTCACTCATGGTCATATAGAAAATATTCTTGATAAAAATACCGATTTTATATTCTATCCCTGTATGAGCTATAACCTTGATGAAGGAAATTCCGATAATCATTTCAACTGTCCTGTAGTAGCTTATTATCCTGAACTTCTTACAGCAAATAATCCGCGTCTTAACGAAAAGAACTTTATTCATCCCTATATGGATTTGAACAACAGGAAAAATATTATAAAAGTAATGAAACAGTCTTTGAAGAATTATAATATCAGCGGAAAAATTTCTGATGCTGTAGAAAAGGCTTATAACGCATACTATAAACATCAGTCTGATATTTCCAGCAAAGCTCAGGAAATAATAAATCAGGCAAGAGCTGAAAAACGTAATATTATTGTACTCGCCGGTCGTCCTTATCATATAGACCGTGAAATCAATCATGGAATACACAAGCTTATAACAGGTCTGGGCATGGCTGTTGTCACAGAAGACAGCATAGCTCATCTTGCACATACTCCGAAACTCAGTGTACTGAATCAATGGACTTATCATTCAAGACTTTATCGTGCTGCACAGTATGTTACAACCCAATCAGATATGCAACTGATTCAACTGGTATCATTCGGATGCGGAATTGATGCGGTAACAGGCGACGAAGTCCGTAATATACTTGAAAGCAGCGGGAAATTATATACTCAGCTTAAAATTGATGAAATAAATAATTTAGGGGCTGCCAGAATAAGGCTGAGAAGTCTTGTTGCCGCAATGGAGAAAAAATAAATACAGATTAAAAACGGAGGTGCAGAATGAGCGAATATACCAAATTTACTGAAGATATGATTAAAACCCATACCATCCTTGTGCCGAATATGCTTCCTGTACATTTCAGGCTTATAATGGCTGTTTTTGAAAACAAGGGATATAAAATGGAACTTCTTGAAACAGATTCAAGGAATGTTGTTGATGAGGGACTTAAAAACGTTCATAATGATGCCTGTTATCCCGCTCTGCTTGTTATAGGTCAATTTATGGATGCTCTTAAAAGCGGAAAATATGACCCTGATAAAACAGCCCTGCTTATTACTCAGACGGGCGGCGGATGCCGTGCATCAAATTATATTTATCTGCTCCGTAAAGCAGTTGAAAGAAATTTTCCGCAGGTTCCTGTAGTATCACTTAATTTCAGCGGACTTGAAAAAGACAGTGCATTCAGAATTAGTTTCAATATGTTCATCAGAATGCTTTATGCTGTTCTTTATGGCGATTTGCTTATGATATGCTATAACAAATGCCGTTCATATGAAACAAATAAAGGTGATGCAAAGAAAACACTTAATAAATGGCAAAAACAGCTCGGTGAAATTTTCCGTACCGGCAGCAGCAGATATACTCATACTAAAAAATTCTATAAGGAAATTCTAAACGATTTCTCAGCAATAAAAATTTCTGATGATAAAAAAATAAAAGTCGGAATCGTCGGCGAAATCTATGTCAAATATTCTCCCCTTGCAAACAATCATCTTGAAGATTTCCTTATTTCCGAAGGCTGTGAACCGATTGTGCCATCGCTTCTGGAGTTTATCATGTACTGTGCTGCTGGCACTTTTAATGATGCAGAAATATATAATACAAAAAATTCACAGTCATATATTTACAAATTGGGATATAAGCTTATTTACTCCAAACAGAAAGAACTTATCAGAATCATGAAAGAAAATGGAAAATTTGAAGCCCCCCACGATTTTGAGCATCTTCGTTCACTGGCTGACAAATATATTAATCAGGGTGTTGTTATGGGTGAGGGCTGGCTCATACCCGCCGAAATGGCGGCACTTGCAAAATCAGGAGTCGAAAATATAATATGTGCCCAGCCATTCGGATGCCTGCCCAATCATATAGTTGCAAAAGGTATGTCACGTGCAATAAAACAAGACAATCCCGATGCCAATATAGTTTCTATCGACTATGACCCCGGAGCAACAAGAGTCAATCAGGAAAACAGAATCAAACTTATGCTCGCAAATGCTAAAAGGTGATTTCATGATAAAGGACAGAAACGGAAACATAATTGAATCAAACCATAAACAGAATAATATACTCTGCTTTTTATACAATAATGCTTTCGGCAGAATTTTACTGAAACCGCTTACTTCTCCGGCTGTATCAAAAATAATTGGTATATTTATGGATTCAGCATTTTCAATCCCCATTATAAAGCCGTTTGTAAAAAATAACAACATTAATCTTTCTGAATACAAGCCAAAAAAGTTTACTTCTTACAATGATTTTTTCACAAGAAAAATCAAGCCTGAAAAGCGTCCTGTTGACTATAGAAAATCAAGTCTTATAAGTCCGTGCGATTCAAAGCTTACTGTTTATAAAATAAATAAAAACAGTATTTTCAGAATAAAGGATTCCTATTATAAAACTTCGGATTTGATACAAAACAAACTTATTGCAGAACGTTACAGAAATGGTTATTGTCTGATATTTCGGCTTTGTGTTGATGATTATCACAGATATTGCTATATAGACAACGGCATCAAAACTGAAAATGTATTCATAAATGGTGAACTTCATACAGTCAACCCCATAGCACTTGATAAATATAATATATATAAACGGAACTGTCGTGAATTCACAATGTTGCACACTGAAAATTTTGGCGATGTTATACAAACAGAAGTCGGTGCAATGCTTGTCGGCAGAATAAAAAATTACCACAAACATATATACTGTTTTTCAAAGGGTAAAGAAAAAGGACTATTTGAATTCGGCGGTTCAACTATAGTACTTCTTTTTGAAAACGGCATGATTGATATTGACAGAGATATACTGAAAAATTCTGTACAGGGAATTGAAACCGCTGTAAAATATGGAGAAACAATAGGTAAAAAAAGGCTGTGAGTTGAATCTCACAGCTTTTGATTTTCATATAGCTTTCTTTATTTCAGAATTTTTTGCATCAGCCTTATCAGGAACACTCACTTTTTCAATATCTGCACCCAATGCACGAAGTTTTCCCTCCATACAGTCATATCCACGTTCAATATGATAAATATCTTCAATTTCAGTGATTCCGCTTGCTGCAAGACCTGCAATAATAAGGGCAGCTCCTGCACGCAGGTCACATGCTTTGACAGGTGCACCCATAAGATTCCCCGTACCCTCAATAAGTGCAACTTTTCCATTTACTGTTATATCCGCACCCATACGGCGAAGTTCATCAACATATCTGAAACGCTGTTCCCATATATTTTCAGTGATAATACTGGTACCTTCTGCAAGTGTAAGCAAAGTGGCAATCTGTGACTGCATATCAGTAGGGAATCCGGGATGAGGTGCAGTTTTTATATTCGCCTTTACAAGAGGTCCGTCAACCCATACTCTTATACTGTCATCATACTGTTCAATATTAACTCCGATTTTTTCCATCTTTTTTGTTATAGATTCAAGATGCTTGGGAATGACGTTTTTGATGATAACATCACCTTTTGTTGCAGCAACGGCAGCCATAAAAGTACCTGCTTCAATCTGGTCAGGAATAACTGCATATGTTGCACCGTGAAGATGTTCAACACCTCTTATTTTTATAACATCCGTACCTGCTCCCATAATATTTGCACCCATTGAGTTCAGAAAGTTGGCTAAATCAACTATGTGCGGTTCTTTGGCAGCATTTTCAATAATGGTAAGACCTTCAGCCCTTACCGCTGCAAGCATTGCATTCATAGTTGCTCCGACTGTTACAACGTCAAAGAAAATCTGACAGCCATGAAGCTTATTTGCTTTAAGGTCAATCATGCCCTGACTGAGTGTATACTCCGCCCCCATAGCGGCAAATGCTTTAAGGTGCTGGTCAATAGGCCTGTCGCCAAGAGGACACCCGCCAGGCATGGAAACCCTCGCTTTGTTGAATTTTCCAAGGAGTGCACCAAGAAAATAATATGAAGCACGCATTTTCCTTGCCATTTCATAGGGAACACAAAAATTGCAGATTTTAGTGGGGTCAATCCTGTAAGTGTTTTTGTCCATCATTGTAACCTCTGCACCCATTTCTGTAAGAATACAAATGCAGATATTAACATCGCTTATCAATGGTACATTTTCAATAATGCACGGCTCATCTGATAGAATCACAGCAGGAAGAATAGCAACGGCAGCATTTTTTGCTCCACTTATTGTAACCTCTCCAGTAAGCTTTCTTCCACCCTTAATAACAAACTTATCCAAATATATTCTCTCCTTAAATTCCGGAATACTTTATATTTTTATTTCCGGATTCATTTCTCTTGCCGGATATTTATTCAGCATCAGTTTCTGTTTTAGCATCGCTGCTCTCATCATCTGACGAAGTTTCCGTTCCTGTATCTGAACCCGTATTATTATTACCGGATACATACCAATTGATTTCACTGCCGTCATATTCTTCAACAGTCATTGATTCAATAATAACATCTTCAACCGGCTTATCACTGTCATCAGTCTCAACATTCTGAATTTCAAAAATTATATCAAGTCCGTCGATAACCTGACCGAAAACCGTATAATTTCCGTCAAGATAAGGATAACCGCCAACGGTTTTATATACTTCCTTCGCACTGTCGGTAAGAGTCTGACCGCTTGCTTCAAATTGTTCAAGGGTTTCATCATTGCAAACTTCACCAGTAACTATAAAAAACTGGCTTCCATTTGTAGCAGTTGAGCCTGAATTTGCATATGCTACAGCTCCGGCAGCATGGATGAGATTAAAATACTTACCACCGTCAAATTTGTCTCCCCATACCGACGCACCGCCTGTACCGTTGCCGTTAGGGTCGCCTCCCTGAATCATGAAATCATTTATAACTCTGTGGAAAGTAAGACCGTCATAATAGCCCTGCTTTGCAAGTTCAATAAAGTTTTCAGAAGCATCTGAAAGATATTCGGGGAAAACCCTGATTTTAACCTCTCCATAATCTTTTATATTCATGTTTATAATCTCATCACCAACTTCAGGAGAAGTAAAGTTGGCAACTTCATGAGTTGTAGGGTCATCATAATCATAATCGCTCAGATGCCATTTAAGCTCTTCACCATTATATTCAACAGCCCTTACGGAATCAATTATAACATCATCGAACGGTTTATCACTTGCATTTGTTGCAGTATACTGAATCTGATAAATTATATCAAGACCTTCAAAAACCTGACCGAAAACTGTATAGCCTCCGTCAAGAAGCGGAGTACCACCATTCTGTTTATACGCTTCCTTTGCATTTTCAGAGAAATAATATCCATAATTCTCATAGTAAGAAAAAGCATCATCAGTAAGCCCCTGTTCACCTGTTACTATATAGAACTGACTTCCGTTCGATGCAGTTGAACCGCTGTTTGCATATGCAACAGCACCAGCAACATGAATAAGATGCGGGTCCGTACCGCCGTCAAACGAGCTTCCCCACAATGATTTGCCTCCTTGACCTGTTCCGAGAGGGTCACCGCCTTGAATCATGAAGTCACTTATAACTCTGTGAAAAGTAAGACCATCATAATACCCGTCATTAGCAAGACCTATAAAATTTTCTGCTCCTTTGTCTGCATATTCAGGGAAAAGCCTGAATTTTACGGTACCATAATCCTTTATTTCCATTTCAATAATGGTATCACCCTTTTCAGGTGCGGTATAGTTCATAATTTCAACATTTTCAGGAGCTGTAACATTTTCCTTCTCCGATGATGAACCGGATTCGGAAGAAGACATCTGTGTATCAGCATCACTGCTTTCTGAAAATTTAAGTTCCTTTCCGCAGCCCGTCATAAGAGCGGCGGCAGTAATTCCACAAAGAATAACTGAAAGTAATTTCATTTTAAACATAAATCAAACCTCTGTTTTCAAAAAATTCACATTTCAATATTATCAATTATACTACATAATATTGCATTTGTAAATAGTTTTGCGATATTTTTGGTTATTATCGGGAAAAGCTTCATTAAAAATCATGAAATAATTATATCAATTGACAGATTATCAGTCTGAATATTCAGAAATCTCAATTGATTCAATCATTATATCATCTTTCGGGATTTTATAATGTCCGCTGTTTTCGGTTTCAAGATTGGCAAGTGCATCAACAACGTCAAGTCCCTCATAGACCTGACCAATGACAGTCATCTGCTGAGAAAAATTAGGTATACCACCTTTATCTATAAATGCCTGTCCCAGCTCTTTGTTTTCCGAGTTATCAAGAAGAGTCTGTTTTTCCTCATCATTTTCCATACCATATGAATTTATAATCATAAAACGGCTGCCGTTAAAGTAAGTTCCGCCGCCTAAAATTTTTTCCTTAAACGAACGGTCAACAGTTGTATTCATACTGCACACTGCACCCCTGAAAGTCCACAAATCCTGATGAAGTTCACGCTCGACAAGCTCACGGGATTTATCATATTCCTCCGGCATTTCTCCGCTTTTGAGTTTACTTCCCGCTGCTGAATATGCACCGCTTTCTGAATTGAAAACATAAGTATTATTATAATACCCGCTTTCAGCCAGTTCAATAAAATTCTTTACAGCATTGGGTGAATATTCAGGATAAAGAACAAAACGCAGCTCGCCTAAAGTTGTATTTACAATTGCAATAGTATCGCCGTCTTTCGGGGATTCAAGCTGGATAAGATTCATTGTTTCGGGATTTATATTGATATAGGTGTTATTTGCCTCCTGCTTTGCCGATATGAAAAGCAGAAGAGCAGTAAGTCCACCCATAACAACAGTCAGTATAAGAACCAGTTTCAAAAGTCCTTTACTTTTCATCTGTTCACCTCAAATCAAGCAAACAGACGTTCCGAATAAACGTCTGCTTACACAGTATGTTATATTTTTCTTTCAAACAAAAACGTACAGACAGAAAATATTTTTTATCAAAGCTTTTTTCTTTCGTCTTCAATCATTTGGAGCAAATCATCAACAGACATATCAGAAGGGTTTTTCTTTCTGTGCGGACTGCTTGTCTTGCTAATAATATCAGAAATATCCGGAGTATTGCTTTTCTGCGGAGATACAGATTTCTGAATAACAGGTTTTGCAGGATTGGAAACAGATGCAGAAACATTACGGTTTACAGTCACATCCCCTCTTGAAAGCTGTGCAACCTGCGATTTTGAAAGAATACCTGTATTGTCCGTAACAGTTTCAGAAGCTTTATGTGCATTACCTGTAATATTATATATTCCTGTACGTTCCGCTTCGGCTGTTTTACGGAGCATTTCCTCACGCCTTGAATAATCCGCAGCAACAGACAACTGCTGGGAATCAGAATATTTCGGATTTGAAAATGTTGCTGTATTATTTGGAATATTCCCCCGCTGTGCCTTAAATTGCATTGTACGTTCCTTTTCTTTCTGGTACGGTGAATTAGGATTTACATGCTTCTGACTAAAATTTTCAGCAATTGACATCTTCTTAAGTTCAAGTTCAGGATTCTGAAGTGCTTCGGAATCCGGTTCAAAAAGAGGGTCATTCTTTTTGGACTTGGAAGATTTTTTCCCTTTGCCTTTTTTGTTCTCCTCATATTCATAGAAATTCACTTCATCTTCTTCATCAGAACCAGAATGTGCATTTACAATGGCTGAGATAATGAATATAACGAGAATTACACTTGTTGCAACAAGAAGAAGCAATATACCCTTTATATCCTTGGCAAAAGTAATGAACTGTCCGAGTTCGGGACTTTCAGGATAACCTGTACAGACAGCAATAATCTTATCTTTAGGAATTGCATCGGTATCATCTTTATGGAAAGAATCTCTTGTAAAATATCTTTCTGTACCGTCCTCTGCCTGAATGATATAATTAACGCTTCTCAAACATATTGTTTCAGGATTATCAGCAGGATAACAGAGTATAATATCTCCTGTTGCAATACTGATTCCTTCTGCTTCCATTGCAATAAGAGCAGAACCTGTTGTTATATCGCCTTCCATAGGGTTATTTTCGTCAACGACATAAATAACTCTGCCAAATAAACTGGGAACATTTTTCCCCGAGAATAGAATATTGATACCAGCAGATAATATAATTGAAACGATGCATAAAATTATTACCAGAAGCTTAAGTATTGAAAATCTTTTCTTTCTTTCCATTGTTTTTGTTTCCTTTCACTCATGAAATTTAATTTGTTGTTTCTACACTATAAAGACAATCTGAATAAATTTCCTCAATGGGAAATAAGTAAAAAAATGGTTCAGATAGTCTGTAAGATTATTATACCACATAATTATCAGGATTTCAAATGTTTTTTGAATTTTTTACAAGTTTTATTTTTTAATTATATCACAGCACATTTTCCGTCCTGATTTATTGTATCAATATACAAAATAAAATTTATATAAACTTCTGATTAGTTATCATTTACAATAATTTATTGCCTTTTTAAATAAGAAAGACAATTTTCTTAAAGTTTTTTCAGTAATATGTAAATTACGTTGATAAATATTTGTACAAATGTACAGTTGAAAAAAAAGTAAAAATATGATAAAATATAATATATGCTGTTTGTAGGAATATATAGCAGTTTAATAACTGCTCCATCAGTAGATACAAACATAAAATAAATATGCAGACAGTAAAAATAACCGCATTATCTGCGGAAGATAGGAGATTTTATATGGCTAATACAAAAACGAACCCCATTATGGATAAAATCAAAGCTGATTTTCCCAAAAAGCTTCAGGCTCTTTACAGCGTAACTCCGGAAGAAGCTTCTGACAAACAGGTTTATCAGGTGCTTTCTTCAATTATTGTTGAAATTCTGGGTGCAAAAAGACAAAGCTTCGTCAACCACACCCATTCAGTAGGCGGAAAACAAATTTACTACCTTTCAATGGAATTTCTTATGGGACGCTCCCTCAAGACAAGTCTCTATAACCTTGAAATTGCTAATGAAGTACGTGATATGCTCAAGAAGCATACTATCAATCTTGAAAAAGTTTTTGAACATGAACCCGACGCAGGTCTCGGAAATGGTGGTCTTGGAAGACTTGCCGCTTGTTATCTTGACGGACTCGCTACAACAGGTTTCCCTGCAATGGGCTATTCCCTCTGTTATGAATATGGTATTTTCCAGCAAAAGCTGGAAGACGGTTGGCAGACTGAAATTCCTGACAATTGGCTTCCCGGCGGAAGTGTATGGCTTGTTCCTAAGCCTGAACTTTCAATCGATATTCACTTTGAAGGCGACCTTCAGGAATACTGGGACAACCAATATCACTATATTTCTCATGTAAACTACAACACTGTTATTGCAACTCCTTATGATATGTATGTTGCAGGTTATGGCGGCGAAGGCGTTTCTGTACTGCGTCTGTGGTCTGCAAAAGCTCCCAATTTCAATATGAGCAAATTCAATGAAGGCGATTATGCAAATGCACTTGCACAGAATGCAACTGCAAATGCTATCTCTAAGATTCTTTATCCTAATGACAATCATGCAGAGGGAAAAAGTCTCCGTCTGAGACAGCAGTACTTCCTTTGTGCAGCTTCAATCGGTGATATTGTAAACAGTCACATGATGGTTTATGGTACTCTTGAAAATCTTGCTGACAAGGTTGCTATCCATATTAATGATACCCATCCGACTCTTGCAATTCCGGAGCTTATGCGTGTTCTTCTTGATGACTGCGGATATGGCTGGGAACAGGCATGGAATATCGTTACAAGAACCTTTGCTTACACTAATCATACTGTTATGGCTGAAGCCCTTGAAAAATGGGATGTTAACCTTGTAAGAACAGTTATCCCGAGAATCTTCTCCATCATTGTCGAAATAAACAACAGATACTGTCAGTCACTTATGGAAAGCAACGGTCATGACAGTGCAAAGACAACACGTATGTCCATAATCAAAGATAATATGATTCATATGGCTACACTCTGCGTTGTTGGTTCACACAGTGTAAACGGTGTATCAAAGCTCCATTCTGAAATTATCAAAGAATCTGTATTCAATGATGAATATAACAACACTCCTGAAAAATTCAAGAATGTTACCAATGGTATCGCTTACAGACGCTGGCTCTATCAGTCAAATGAAGGACTTACAAATCTTCTCTCTGAAACAATCGGCACTAAGTTCATCAAGGACGCATCAGAACTTGAAAAATTCAGAGCATTTGAAAATGATTCAAAGGTTCTTGAAAAGCTTATGGAAGTAAAGAATGAAAATAAGAAAAAGTTTGCAAAGTATGTAAAATCACATTCCGGCATCATTCTTGACACTGAAAGAATATTCGATGTTCAGGTAAAGCGTCTCCACGAATACAAGAGACAGCATCTCAATGTTATGAATATCCTTGCTGATTATGCTTATCTGCTTGCTAACCCCGATGCTCCTTTCACTCCTAAAACTTATATCTTTGCTGCAAAGGCTGCTTCCGGTTACTATCTTGCTAAACAGATTATCAAAATGATTTGGGCTATTTCTGAAGAAATAAGAAAAAATCCGAAAATCAGCCAGAAACTTCAGGTTGTATTCCTTGAAAACTACTGTGTAACCCTTTCGGAACATCTCATGCCTGCTTCTGATATTTCAGAACAGATTTCTCTTGCCGGTACAGAAGCATCTGGTACAGGCAACATGAAGTTCATGCTTAACGGTGCTGTTACTCTTGGTACTCTTGACGGTGCAAATATCGAAATCAAGGAAGCTGCTGGTGATGAAAATATTGTTATATTCGGTATGACAACTCCTGAAGTAAATGCACTCAAGGCAAGAGGCTACAACCCTGTTGACTACTTCAATTCCGACGGAAGAATCCATGAGGCTATTGAGCGTATGTATCATGGTATCAACGGCTGTACTTTCAATGACGTTGCAAACTCACTCAAGGACCGTGACCCTTATATGGTTCTTGCTGATTTCGACAGCTACCGCAAGGCACAGGCCTATATAACAGAATGTTACAACGACAGAATGAAGTGGGCTAAAATGTCACTCAATAACATTGCAGGTGCAGGAATCTTCTCAGCCGATCGTGCTGTTACTGAATATGCCAACAACATCTGGCATTTAAGATAATCATTCAATAATAATCCGAATTGGGAACGAATGTTTTAGTCCGTTCCCTTTTTGTGATGTTTGAAAAACTTACAAAAATATATTTAATTATGGAGAAAAATTATGAAACCTATTTATGATACATGGAATCTGGGATATAAATCCATATTCGGTGCAATAAGACAGTCTGAGACATGCCGTTTCTCTATCAGGCTTCCAAAGGATATACGTCCTGATTTTCCGCCTGTTATGGTTCTTTTCCGTACAGGTTTCAAAGAACGTTTCCTGCCTATGAACGTAACAGCAGAGGAAAAAGACTGCTTTGTTTATTCATGCGATTTTACAGCACGCTATAGTGATGTACACTACTACTATTTTTCATATACAAGCGGAGGTATAAGAAACTACATCAAAAAAATAAACTGTCACGAAGGTGCGGTACAGGAAGGCGGATTATTTCAGCTTACGGTCTATGCTCAGGACTATAATACACCAGATTTCTTAAAGGGCGGAGTTATGTATCAGATTTTCCCTGACAGATTCTGTAAAAGCGGTGAAACTCATGAAAACATTCCTGATGGACGTGTCATGCGTGATGACTGGGACGGAACACCATGGTATAAGCCTGACCATAACGGTCATGTATGGAATAACGATTATTTCGGCGGAGACTTTGCTGGCATACAGTCAAAACTAAAATATTTAAGTGATTTGGGAGTAACCTGTATCTACCTGAATCCGATTTTTGAATCGCATGAAAACCACCGTTATAACACTGCCGATTATATGAATGCTGACCCTCTTCTTGGTACTAACGACGAATTTGAAGAACTCTGTAAAGAAGCTGCAAAGTATGGTATTTCTGTAATTCTTGACGGCGTTTTCTCACACACGGGTGCAGACAGCCGTTATTTCAATAAATTCGGACGTTATAAGGATGAAGCCGGTGCTTATCAGTCACAGGAAAGCAAATATTATGAATGGTACAGTTTTATCAATTATCCTGACACCTATGAAGCATGGTGGGGAATAGATACCCTTCCGAATGTATGGGAAAACAATGAAGCTTATACCGAATTTATATGCGGGGATGAGGGCGTTCTCCATTACTGGCTCAGTAAGGGTGCAGCAGGATTCCGGCTTGATGTTGCGGATGAACTTCCTGATTTGTTCCTGAATAATTTAAGAAAATCAGTAAAAAAATTCAGCGAAGATAAAATTGTTATTGGTGAAGTCTGGGAAGATGCATCAAACAAAGAAAGCTATGGTATAAAGCGTCGTTATCTTCTTGGTGAACAGCTCGATTCCGTAATGAATTATCCTTTTAGAGAAGCAATTATAGACTTTGTAAAAGGCGGAACCCCACGTGACTTTATTTATTCAATAATGACAATTCTGGAAAATTATCCACAGCCTTCAATTGATGTATTGATGAACTTTGTTTCAACTCATGACATCGAACGTGCTATAAACCGTCTCGGCGGTGAATACTGCGACGACAAGGACAAAGACTGGATGGCTGAACGACGTCTCACTACTGAACAGTACCAGAAAGGTAAAAATTTACTCAAATCAGCCATGGCTCTCATGTTTTTCTTGCCTGGTGTTCCAAGTATCTATTATGGTGATGAAGCAGGGCTTGAAGGATATAAAGACCCATTCAACCGCCGTTGCTATCCTTGGGGAAGTGAAGACCATGAACTTATCAACTATGTTTCAGAACTCAGCCGTGTAAGAAAATCAATTCCCAATATGAAAAACGGACGCACTTACTTTGTCATAAACGATGAACAGACTGTTGATGAACGTGTTATTGCTTTTACAAGGCAGGGCGATACCGACTATATTATATTTGTAAACAGAACAGACGATACTGTAAAAATTGATAATATCTCCGGAATACTTGACCGTTTTAAAGATTTTGAAAAATTCAACGGAGATTTTGAAAATGACTGTATTACAATAACTCCTTACGGATATGCAATTATAAAGGCAAAATTTGTTGAGTAATTTAAGATTATTTCAAGGTTACAGAGATATAATACAGGTGGATTAATGAAATCCCCCAATTCCCCTTCTATAATGATTTTTTATTTTCAGACTGTATTTTAAAAATACAGTCTTATTTTTTATTGTAATTTATTTTCGTATGTGATATAATATATAAGTAATAAATCTTTTCAGGAAAGTGAATTATTATGTACAGAATATTAATTACAGAAGATGACCCGACTATTGCATCTTTTATGAAAAAACATCTTGAAAACTGGGGATACTCCGTAAAATGCACTGAAAATTTTAATAATGTGCTTAATGAATTTACAGCATTTGACCCACATATAGTTCTTATGGATATAATGCTTCCATTCTATAATGGCTATCACTGGTGCAGCGAGATACGCAGAATATCAGAAATTCCTATAATATTCATATCATCTGCGTCAGATAACATGAATATAGTAATGGCAATAAATATGGGCGGAGATGACTTCATATCTAAACCTCTTGATTTGAATGTAATGACTGCAAAAATTCAGGCAATGCTCCGCCGGACTTATAATATGGGAAGTAAAATACCAATTCTGGAACATAAAGGTGCAGTACTTAATCTAAATGATACAACACTTATGTATCAGAACAAAATACTTGAACTTACCAAAAATGATTTCAGAATTATGCAGACATTAATGGAAAACAGGGGTAAAATTGTCAGCCGTGATACCCTTATGACTAAATTATGGCAAATTGACTGCTATGTTGAGGAAAATACTTTGACTGTAAATGTAACAAGACTCAGAAAAAAGCTTGAATCAATCGGACTGAACGATTTTATAAAAACAAAAATCGGAGAGGGATATATAATAGAATGAGACTATTTTTCAAATACATTTATCAATATAGGAATATTGCTCTTATACTCCTGATTTTTTTAGGAATATTTGCAGGAATATTCACTCTCTATGATATAGGCACAGAAATTATACTGTATGCATTCCTTTTATGTACTACAATCGGTTCTGCAATAATATCAATAAATTTTATAAGATTCAGAAAACGTTATCTTTTATTAAAAAATATTTATGAAAATCTGCCGTTGAAAACTGATATGATACCTGCTCCCGATAATCCGATTGATGAAGTTCTCAATGAAATTATTGATAAATTAAGTAAAATAAGCATCGACAACATTACAAATCTTAAAAGCAATCAGCAGGACAGCATAAACTATTTTACCGTATGGGTTCATCAGATAAAAACTCCAATTTCAGCAATGCAGATGATTTTACAGTCGGAAGATACTGAAAATAACCGTATACTTCTTTCAGAGCTTTTCAGAATTGAACAATACGCAGAAATGGCATTATATTATCTGCGACTGGGAAGTGATTCAACTGATTTTGTTATAGGAAAATTTTCTCTTGATAAGATAGTAAAACAGGCAATAAGAAGATATGCTCCGCAGTTCATCGCCAAAAAAATAAAACTTATTTATTCTCCTGTCAATGCAGAAGTATTGACTGATGAAAAATGGCTTTTATTCATAATAGAGCAATTGCTTTCAAATGCAATAAAATATACAATCAAAGGCTCTGTTACTATAAAATATGCAAACAGTATCTTAACTGTAGCCGATACCGGAACGGGCATACCTCTGGAAGACCTGCCAAGGATTTTTGAAAAAGGATATACAGGTTTCGGGGGACGGCTTGACAGAAAATCCACAGGTCTGGGACTTTATCTCTGCAAAAGAACTGCTGATAATTTGGGCCATCACCTTTCAGTCAGTTCTGAAGTCGGCAAAGGTTCAGCATTCCGTATAGATTTATCCTATAAAAAATTTGATATTGAATAATGTGACAAAAATGTCACATAAATAAGCCGGAATGTCACATAATTCGATGTTACACTTCCGGCTTTTCTGATATAATAAATCCATACTGAAACAGGAGGTCATAAAAATGTCAGTTTTAGAGGTCAGAAGCCTTGAAAAAATCTATACAACACGCTTCGGCGGAAATCAGGTAAAAGCTTTATCAAACGTAAATTTTTCTGTTGAGGAGGGTGAATACGTTGCAATTATGGGTGAATCTGGTTCGGGAAAAACAACACTTCTTAATATACTCGCAGCTCTTGATAAACCGACAGGCGGAGACGTATTCCTTGAAGGAAAAAGTATGTCGAAAATCAGGGACAGAGAATTGTCAGCGTTCAGACGTGACAATCTCGGGTTTGTTTTTCAGGATTTCAATCTTCTTGATACTTTTAGTCTCAGGGACAATATTTTTCTTCCGCTGGTGCTTTCGGGCAAAAAATATGCTGAAATGGATTACCGGCTGAAACCCATTGCACAGATGCTGGGTATTCAGAATTTACTGAATAAATTTCCGTATGAAGTATCAGGCGGACAGAAACAAAGATGTGCCGTTGCAAGAGCAATTATAACCAAGCCAAAGTTAATACTTGCAGACGAACCTACAGGTGCACTCGATTCAAAATCAACGGACAGCCTGCTTAATATATTTGAAGACATAAACAAATCAGGACAGACTATTTTAATGGTAACTCACTCATCAAGGGCAGCAAGCCGTGCAGGACGTGTAATGTTCATAAAAGACGGAGAAGTATTCCATCAGATTTACAGGGGAAACTGTACCAATGAAAAAATGTATCAGAAAATTTCAGATACTCTCACTCTGATTGCTTCAGGCGGTGATGTGAAATGAACAGCAGATTTTATCCTAAGCTTGCAGCAAGCAACATCAGAAAAAATGCAAGAACATATATTCCGTATATAATCACCTGTATTATTACAGTCGCCATGTATTATATAATGAAATCACTTTCGCTCAATGAAGGTCTTGAAAAAGTAAAGGGCGGTGAATCAGTTAAATCAATATTGTCCCTTGGCAGTGGCGTTATAGCAATATTTTCATGCATTTTTCTGTTTTATACAAACAGTTTCCTTACCAAAAACAGAAAAAAGGAATTTGGTCTTTTCAATATTCTGGGCATGGAAAAAAGACATATTTCCAAAGTAATCGGCTATGAAAGCATATATGTAACAATTATAAGCCTTGCCGGCGGTTTTCTTGTGGGAATACTGCTCGACAAGCTGATGTATATGATTATACTTAAAATCCTGAAAGCTGAAATCCCGCTCGGATTCTATATATCCAAAGAAGCAATTATAAGTACTCTTATACTTTTCAGCATTCTGTTCTTCCTGATATTTCTGAACTCCCTCAGAATGATTCATCTTTCAAAGCCTATTGAATTACTAAAAGGCGGAAATACTGGAGAAAAAGAACCAAAAGCAAAATGGTTTCTCGCTTTGCTGGGAGTTATCTGTCTCGGAACAGGTTATTATATTGCTTTAACGGTAAAAAATCCCGTAAAGGCACTGACTCTGTTTTTTGTTGCTGTTCTCCTTGTAATATTCGGCACATATATGATTTTTACGGCAGGAAGTATAGCTCTGCTTAAAATATTAAAAAAGAACAAAAGATATTATTATAAAACAAATCACTTTATAAATGTTTCCGGCATGATGTACAGAATGAAACAGAATGCTGTCGGACTTGCAAACATATGCATACTTGCAACCATGGTACTGACTACCGTTTCACCTACTGTATCAATGGTAACAGGTGTTGAGGACATTATTTTACAGCGTTATCCGTATCAGCTTGAATTTAATGCCTACAGCACAGATAAGAAAAAATTTGATGGTATAGTTGATATTGTAAATAAAACGGCAGATGAAGAAAATATAAAAATAAAAGAACGGGTTGTTTATTCAAGTTTACAGTTCAGTGCCTTGTATACTGGCGGTGATGAATTCTTTTTCGGCGATACCAATGATATAAGTATGCTTGATAATATTTATAATCTTAATTTCATCACTGCTGAGGATTATTCCAACTATATTGATGAAAAAATAACTTTGAATGATAATGAGGTAATATTCTATTCAGACAGTGTAAAATATGATAATGATAGCTTTAAGCTTTTTGACAAAACATATAATATAATCAAACACACTGACAAATATTTAAACGTTGGTCTTATGTCAGCAGACATCTGCCCCACTTTTGGCATTGTGGTAAAAGATATGGCAACAATAGAATATCTTCAAGAGGAACAGAAAAAAATCTATGAAGAACACGGATATCCAAGCAATATAGTTTCACACTATCAGATTAATACCAATGGAAATACAGATGAACAAATCAGACTGCATGATAAAATATGGGAAAAGATGAGTCCCTATGTTCAAGACAATGATATTGCATATCATATAGAATGCCGTGAAGCTGAACGTGATTTTGCTTATGGACTATACGGCGGATTGTTTTTCCTCGGAATGTTCCTTAGCGTACTATTTACGATTGCAGCCGTGCTTATCATCTACTATAAACAGATTTCAGAAGGATATGACGACAAAAAGCGTTTTGAAATAATGCAGAAGGTCGGAATGACGGAACAGGAAGTAAAAAAATCAATTCATTCGCAGGTTTTAACAGTGTTTTTCCTCCCGCTGATTACAGCCGGAATCCATACAGCTTTTGCTTTCCCGTTAATCAAAAAGATTCTTGCAATGATGATGCTTACTGATACAAGACTTTATATCCTCTGTACTGTTACAAGTTTTCTGGTTTTTGCAGTAGTTTATGGCATAATCTATATGCTTACCGCCAAAGTTTACTATAAAATAGTCAGAAAATAGACAAATAGTCCCCTGCAAGAGCAGCAGGGGACTATTTTGTTAAATAAAGTAAATATTATTCTGCTATTGACAAATCAAAAAATATAGTGTATAATGTGTAAAGTGATTTTGCATTACAGGAGTTCAGTTATGGCTAAGGAGCTTAAATTTGTACTGCTTCTTGACTGCTATGGCGATTTGCTTACCGACCATCAGCGTAACATCATGGAGCTTTATTACTGTGAAGATTTGTCGCTCGCAGAAATCGGCTGTCCGATGGGTATAACAAGACAGGCTGTCAGAAGTCTTATAAAACGAACTGAAGATATTCTGCTCAAATATGAAGAAAAACTCAGGTTTGCCGAACGCCTTGAAAAAATGCGGAACTGCTTTGACAGGATAAATAAAACTGCTGAAAAAATCGAAGATAAAGAACTCAGGAAAATTATTTCTGATGAAATAAACAAAGGTCTCGACTTACTTTAAACGGAGGAAAAAGCATGGCATTTGAAGGTCTTTCTGAAAAATTGAATAACGTCTTTAAAAAGTTGAAATCACGTGGAAAACTTACTGAAAAAGATGTAAAAGAGGCTATGCGTGAAGTTAAACTCGCACTCCTCGAGGCTGATGTAAGCTATAAAGTCGTTAAAGACTTTGTTAAAAAAGTTTCTGAACGTGCTGTCGGTGAAGATGTTCTTGCAAGCCTTACTCCCGCACAACAGGTTGTTAAAATAGTCAATGAAGAACTTTGTGCTCTTATGGGTAACAGTAATTCAAGAATAAACTTCGCAAAAAATCCGCCGACTGTAATAATGATGTGCGGACTACAGGGTTCAGGAAAAACAACTCATGCCGCAAAACTTGCTAAAATGCTTAAAAAAGAAGGTCACAGACCATTGCTTGCCGCCTGCGATATATACCGTCCTGCTGCAATAAATCAGCTTCAGGTTGTTGGTAAAAAAGCGGATGTAAAAGTATTTGAAATGGGACAGATTGACCCTGTAATAATTGCCAAGCAAGCTCTTGCTTATGCTAAAGACTATGGTCATGATATTCTTATTATTGATACCGCCGGTCGTCTCCATATTGATGAGACACTCATGGACGAGCTGAAAAATATTAAGGAACTCACAAATCCTCATGAAATAATGCTTGTTGTTGATGCAATGACCGGTCAGGACGCCGTAAACGTTGCAGAAGCCTTTGATAAAGCTGTAGGTATTACAAGTGTACTCATGTCAAAACTTGATTCAGATACAAGAGGCGGTGCGGCACTATCTGTATTGTCAGTTACAGGAAAGCCTATAAAATATGTAGGCATGGGAGAAAAGCTCGACGATTTCGAACAGTTCCACCCCGAAAGAATGGCATCCCGTATTTTAGGCATGGGCGATGTTCTTACGCTTATCGAAAAAGCTGAAAATGTAATGACCCAGCAGGAAGCTGAAAAACTTACTAAAAAATTCAAAGAAAATACCTTCAGTATGGATGACCTGCTTAATCAAATGAAACAGATTCGTAAAATGGGAAGTATGAAGTCCATTATAGGAATGCTTCCCGGTCTGAGTGATAAAATTAAAGATGTTGATATTGATGACAGTCAACTCAACAGAATTGAAGCTATAATTACTTCAATGACAAAATCTGAACGTGCTAAACCTTCAATTATAAATCCGTCAAGAAAAAGACGTATTGCAGCAGGTTCAGGTACTAAAGTTGAGGAAGTAAACAGACTTCTGAAACAGTTCGACCAAATGCAGAAAATGATGAAGCAATTTACAGGTAAAAACAGTAAGATGAACTTACGTAAAGCACGTAAACAGCTCGCAGGCATGAATTTTGACAAGATTGCAGGTAAAGGCGGAGGAAATCTTCCTCCAATATAAGAAATTATCATTATGAATATTATGATAAGTGAACCCGTTCAGTTTCTTTTATATATAAGACACAGAAGTAGGCATTATCATCATAGTTCAGGCAGAAATATGTCCCTTTCCGGACTTCTTATATTTCTTGCAGGTGCAATATTGATTTATATCACTTTAAAAACAACTCTCATTGAAAAAATTATTTCAAATGAGCTTATCCGAACTATATTGAAAATCATTATTACCCTTATTGGTATTTCATTTATTATCAGCTCATTTGTTTTTGATACACATTCAAATTAAATTTCATACAGATTATTCTGTTTGAATATACAAAAATACTATTTCCGGAGGTGAAATTAAAATGGCAGTAAAAATCAGATTGAGAAGAATGGGTGCTAAAAAAGCTCCTTTTTACCGTGTTGTTGTTGCTGATTCAAGATACCCCAGAGATGGAAGATTCGTTGAAGAAATCGGCTACTATGACCCAACAAAAGAACCATCTGTAATCAAGATTGATGCTGATAAGGCTAAGGCTTGGATTGCTAAGGGTGCACAGCCTACAGATACAGTGAAGAGTCTTCTTAAAATTGAAGGTATTCTTTAATTACTCGAAGCTAAGGAGAAAGAGGAGAGACTTAATGTCTCTGCCTCTGTTCCGTAAGCTTACTTACTCTATGGAGGAAATATGAAAAATTTACTTTATGCAGTTACAGCAGGTCTTGTTGAGGACAAATCTGCTATAAAAATTACTGAAGATGCTCCGGATGAGGAAGGTGTTATAAATTTTCATCTTTCTGTTGCTCCTGATGATATGGGACGTGTTATCGGTAAGCAGGGCAGAATTGCCAAAGCCCTCAGAACAATAATGAGAGCAGGTGCAGCTAAAAGAGACCTTAAGGTTACTGTTACTATTGAATAATAAAAAAGCGAACCTGGTGAACAGATTCGCTTTTTTATTATTATAAAAAACAAAAGCAGAAAACCTTTGGAGGACAGCTTCCCGCTTTTATAATTTCTGCTATAAAAAGCAGAACAAAAATAAAACATATACACTAAAAATTGGTTGCAGCATTTCACCCCCGCCAGCCCGACGGGGACGCAGCCGCAAATTTGATAAAGGATGAATTTTGAAAAAAACATTTTAGAAAGTGCTGATAACAGCATAATGCTATTTCTGCAACCCCTTCCACAATCTCATTATAACATACAAAAACAAAATATTCAAATATATATTTTTTATCACTATATATAAATAAAACATAAACTTTGCATATTTTATATAAAATCAAAATGTATTTATTTGTTCAGATTGCTTCCTTTATGGCTGATTTTGCTTTTGTTACAATAGTTTTATCGTTTTCATATGACAATATGTTTGAAGCATGAGCTATATCAACCCAGCGTATTTCTGCAATTTCATCTTCTTGAGCATGAAAAAATACATTTCTTGCTTTGGCAAGAAAATATACAACAACTTTCAAAGTATCTTTCTTAGGAGAATACGTTACAGTTTCCCTGAAAGACGGGTCGATAATTACATCTATATCTGTTTCCTCCTTAATTTCACGTCTGGCGGTTTCAATTTCCGTTTCACCTTTTTCAACATGTCCTTTAGGAAATGACCAATGACCGCTGTTGATATGTTTAATCAAAAGAATTTCTGTATTGCCGTGATATTTGCGATAAACTATAGCTCCGCATGATTTTTCATGAAGCATAAACGCTCCTTTCTGCCCTTCGGCATGATTCAATTTTTGTTATTATTCAAAATAATTATATCACCTTTTTTTTAATTTGTCTATAGCAAATTCAAGAATTATATCCCGAATTCTGAAAACAAATTGTCTTTATAAAAAGGCAAAATACATTAAAAAACATCTTAAATAAAAAGTCAGAATGGAATTTAAAATTTGTTTGAAAATACTTGCAAAAATATAAAAAATGTAGTATAATATAAAAGATAATATAATCGGGGAATATGTCTGTTTTATAAGATTTGTCCCCCGTGAACAAAAAGGAGGAACATCATTTGTCAAAAGCAAAAGCCGTCAGCAGTAAGCCGGAACTGGCACTCCCGACAAAACCGCTGGAAAAAGTCAAGCTCATGCCGATGTATTATGTGGCTGCATTTCTTATTCCCGCACTGCTGACATTAATCGCCTATGCAATCTTCGGGGTATATCCTTTCGGAGAGCGTTCGGTACTGACTCTCGACTTGAATGGTCAGTATGTCTATTATTTTGAGAATATCCGTGAAACATTCTGGAGCGGAGAAAGTCCGCTTTACAGCTGGTCAAGAAATCTTTCCGGTGGTTATCAAGGTGTAATCGGTTATTACCTCGCAAGCCCCTTCACTTTTATAGTAATCCTGCTCCCCAGAAGCATGATTATTGAAAGTCTCATGATTATGCAGTTATGTAAAATCGGTGCGTGCGGAGCAACTTTCTTTGCCTATGCATATCACGCTAAAAACGTCAAGCCCTTACAGTCAGTTATCTTTGCAGTAATGTATGCCCAGATGTCATATGTTGCAATCCAACTTATTGACCCTATGTGGATTGACGGTCCTATCTTCCTGCCACTTGTAATCCTCGGACTTGAATATCTCATTGAGGATGGCAGAAAAATCAATTATATCATTCCGCTTGCAATCATGTTCATCGCAAACTTCTATATCGGATTCATGATTGCAATATTCGTTGCTTTATATTTTGTTTACTATCTGTTCTTCGGTGCAAAAAGAAAATTCAACGGCATATCTGATTATGCCAAAACCATCGGAAGAATGGTTCTTTCAACAGGAGTTGTACTGATGTGCAGTTATATCATGATAATGCCGGTATATAATGCACTCGCTTTGGGTAAGTTCGATTTCTCTGTACCTGATTACACTATGAAAACTATGTTCAATCCGATTGAACTTCTTCCTACTCTCATGCCGAACCAGTATTATTCAGTAAACGTTGATGAAGGTACGAGAATGTATGGAAGACCTGAAATTTATTGTGGTGTTCTTACTCTTGTCCTTGTTCCACTTTACTATTCAATCAAGGATATAAAAACTAATCGAAAAATCGGCTATTCATTTATTTTACTGGTAATGTTCATAAGTATGTGGATAAAACCTGTAAATATGATGTGGCACGGTGGACAAGACCCTAACTGGCTTCCTTACAGATATTCTTTCCTTGTATCATTTGTACTTGTTTCAATGGCTGCGGAGGCATTTTCTCATATTGAAAAATCAAAACTGACGATAAAACAACCTGCTGTCGTCTTTGCGATAATTGCAGTACTTTGTTTTGTATATGATGCAATTCAGCCCAATTTCAACTATAATGAGGACAGATATAAATATGCAGCAATAATGCCATATTCTGAAAACGTAACCATAAACGGTGAATCAACAGAGCATCTGTTTTTAGGTACTATTGTGTTCGGTACAGCACTTTCGGCAATATATCTTGTATTCCTCTGGCTGATAAGCAACTCCAAAAACAAAAAGGGTAAAACTGTACTTTCTGTTGTTATGGCGGCATTTGTACTGTTTGAGGCAGGATACAATGCTTTTGACACTATTTTCAAAATAGACAAGGAAGTTTATTATTCATCCAGAGCCTCATACAATACAATACAAAATGCACCGAATATCACTGCACAGCTTGAGGAATATGATAATGGATTCTACCGTGCAGAAAAAACATTCTTCAGAAATGTAAACGACAATCAGGCTTATGATTTAAAGGGTATTTCACATTCAAGTTCAGTCATGAATGCAAGAATTATTCGTTTTATTGAAACTCTTGGATATACTACCAAAACTTATGAAACACGCTATGACGGCAATACCCCCATCGCTGATTCACTTCTTGGTATAAAGTATGTCCTTGATGACCCTTCTATCAGAAACGGATGCGAATCATTACTCAGCCCATACTACAACAAAGTTTTCTCTACAACATATCCTACCGAAAATGAAGAGAAAACTATCGATGTCTATGAAAACCCCGATGCACTCCCGATTGGTTTTATGGCTGATGATGATATACTCCGCCTCAGCTATCTCGGCAATGACAATCCATTCAACAGCATGAACAACTTCCTCAGCTCTCTTACAGGAAGCACTCCCGACTATACCAATCTCGTTCCAAAGAATTATTTCAAGAGAATTTCAGGTTCAGAAAATCCGGAAGTCGCATTGAATGAATGCTGGGAATCAAATTACAATGGTCAGCACTGTTATAATGCAAATGCAGGTGCAGGAGACCCAACTGTGGGAATCCATATAACCGCCGAAACTGATGAACCGATTTATATGTATCTCAAATCAGACAATCCTAAAAAGTGCAACCTGTGGGTATCTTCTACAAAAGACCCCGAAACAGGTGAATTTCCGATTGACTCTTTCGACGGCTACGGAAGCTATTACGATGGATACGACTATTCAATAGTCAATATCGGTTCATATCCGGCTGGCACTGAATTGGAAGTACGTCTCACTATTATTCAGCAGGATAAAACAGGAAACAATGAATATATCATGATAAAGGACTTCCAGTTCTATCACTTTGACTATGACGCTTTTCATGAAGATATTGAAAAGCTCAAAGCTAATCCATGGAATCTTGATTTAAGCAAAACAAAAGACAATTATCTCATTGGTGAAGTTGACGCACAGGCTGGTCAGATTTTCTATACCTCTATTCCTTATGAACCCGGCTGGACTGTTAAGGTTGACGGTAAAAAGGTAAGTGAACAGTTTGAGGAAACTTTCACTGAAGATGGAACAAGCATAATGCGCAACTATACAGATGGTGGAGACGGACAAATTGTAATCCTCAATGCACTTATGGGTATACGTCTGTCTGAAGGTCATCACACTATTGAAATGAAATACACTCCTCCAGGATTCAATCTTGGCATAATTCTTCTTATTCTTGGTATCGGTGCGGTTGTTATGTTCTTTATATGGGACAGAAAAAACAATCAGGTCCTTATTCTCAGAAAGCAGGGACTTGTCATTGACGACAATCCTCCAAAGGCAGAGAAAACACCTGTCAAGAATATCATCAAATCAAAAGGTGCGGTTTCACAGACAAAACTCAACGAACCGAAACAAGAACCGGAACTGGAATTTGAATATGAACTGGAATCCGAAACCAAATCAGAACCTGACGCAGGAGCAGTAGGTGCTGACTTCAGTAAAAAATCAGATTAACAAAATAAAAACCTGTCCAAAATGGACAGGTTTTTTACTTAAATAAAGAACCTACTGAAAACGTATATACCCGATTTCAATAAACAGTTTATGGAGCTAATGACCCGATTCGAACGGGCGACCTGCTCATTACGAGTGAGCTGCTCTACCTGCTGAGCCACATTAGCATCATCATTAGTATTATACCATAAAATATCAATGTTGTCAACATTTTCTAAAAATTAATTTTTTTAACCAAATTTCCAAATCTTTTCAAATGGATTTACTAAATCCATCTGAAAACGCTTATGGATAAAAATCTGAAAACTGCAAACACTAAGAAAGTATTGTAAGATAAAAATATCTTCAATAACATCAAGCAAAGGATTTGATTTTATGAAAAAATTTTTAACAATAAGCTTTGCACTTCTGCTTACTTCTGCTGCAATGACTGGATGCGGAGCAGATAAGAATAACGATTCTGATGCAGGTTCTTATTATGAAGACCATGACTACGGATATGGAAACTCAGACAGACGTGATGACGACCGGTATAATGATAATAACAACGGGAGCGACAGAAATTCCAGTGATACCGTTAAGGATGATGTACACGATGCAATAGACGGTGTTGAAAATGCCGGAAAAGATATAGTAAGTGGTGTAGGCGGTGCCGGAGAAGATATTATAGACGGTGTCGGAGATGCTGCAAATGATATTGTTGATGGCTTCGACGGTGATGAAAATCATACAGAAACAACTTCATCCAAAACCACAAAAACAAACCGATAAATCAATAAGCCCTGTTTTTCCTGATTCGGAGACAGGGCTTAATTCATCCGCAGATTTCTATAACAGCCTCTGCCATTATTTCAGCATTTTTCAATAAACTTTCCTCTGTTATAAATTCATCCGGACCATGCATATTACTGTCTTCATCCGGAAATTCTGCACCGAAAGCAACACCGCCCTCAATGTCATGAACGTAAGTTCCCCCGCCTATCGTGATACATCTTCCTTTATCGCCGGTAACACGCTCGTAAACACGCAGAAGCGACTGCACAAATTCACTTTTTTCATCAGTATAATGAGGTTCAGTACCCTCACACGAATCAATTTCAAATCCAATTGATTCAAGTCTATCACAAATAATTTTACTGATTTCAGCTTTAGTCCTGTCAAGAGGGAATCTTATATCAATGCCACCATTAAGACGGTTTTCAGAAGTATTCAGTAACGAAATAACACAGGTAATTCCTGAAATATCACCAAAAATTGATTTTCCGTTAAATTCATTATGAGGAAAAAATTTTGCAAGACCACACAGAAGTTTATTGTTGAATTGTCTGCTGTAATCTGCAAGAAATTTTGTTATGGCATTCTCACCCTTTTCAGGAGTTGAAGCATGTGCAGATTTTCCATGATAAAAAAAAGCTTCAAAGTCGATTCCCTCAACACATAATTCAGGAACGGCATTTATAACTCCACCTGCTTTTATTTCAATATCCTCATCAAATTCAGCTGAAAAATAAACCCTGAGCATTCCTTTTTCGCCATTGATTACAGGATACTCACCATCAGGAGTAAAAACCATAGGCGGAAGACTTCTTTTAGTTCTGTAATAAACCATATCAGCAGAACCATTTTCCTCATTTGTGCCAAAAATCAAACGTACACCTTTTTTAAGAGGGATAGCAAGCTCTCTGATGGCTTTCAATGCAAATAGAGATGCTACAGCAGGTCCTTTGTCATCACACGTTCCACGGCCGATTAAACGCCCGTCTGAACGCTTCAAAATATATGGATTGCTGCTCCAGCCTGTGCCCTCCGGAACTATATCGAGGTGAGTTAAAATTGCAAGCTCTGGTTCAAGATTATTGAAATCAGCAGAACCTGCATACCAGTCAACATTTTCAGTAACAAAACCATACTCAGAACATTTATTCAACATTTTTTCGAGAGCTTTTGCAGTTTTTTTCCCAAAAGGATATTCCCCATTCAGTTCATTCTGAACACTTCTTACTGCAACAAGCTCCGCAAGAAAATTAATCATTTCTTCTTTCTGGGATTCAAGATACTCTCTTATCTTACTCATAATCAAAAATACCCCTGTATAATAAAAGACAAAGGCAGACTATCTGATAACTAACAATTCTATACTGAAATATTAATTTCCGCCCTCTAAAGAGGATACGGAATCCCTAATAATTTACAAAAGGATGTTATCATTAATCAGTAAAGAACACGTCTGCCCTTGTCATATTAAATTTTATTCAAAACCTAATCAGTTAACGATGGTTTTTTCTGTTTCCTTATCAAAAAGATGAATTCTGTTAGGGTCAATAGCAATTTTAATCCTATCACCAATTCTTGCAGTTGAACGGTTACTTACTCTTGCAGTAAGATTGTTGCCCTGACAAGTAAGGTAAAGATATATTTCTGCACCCATCATTTCAGTAAGTTCAACATCTGCTTCAATAATACCTGTTGTAGCATTTGAAAGATACATTTCTTCATCATGAATATTTTCAGGACGGATGCCAAGAACGATTTCCTTATTTACATAGTGTGAAAGTTCATTTGTAGACTTTGATTCAGGAACAATAATCTGATATGGAGCGTTTCCTCTTCCTTCACCGCCGAATTCAACGATATACTGACCATATTCTTCTCTGAGGACAGCGTCAATAAAGTTCATCTGAGGTGAACCAAGGAATCCTGCAACAAATTTATTAACTGGTTCTTCATAAAGTTTCTGTGGAGTATCAACCTGCTGAATCCAACCGTCTTTCATACAAACGATTCTGTCACCCATTGTCATAGCTTCAGTCTGGTCATGAGTAACATAGATGAAAGTAGTACCAAGTTTCTTATGGATTTTGGAAATTTCGGTTCTCATCTGAGCACGAAGTTTTGCATCAAGGTTTGAAAGAGGCTCGTCAAGAAGGAATACTTTAGGTGAACGAACTATACAACGACCCAAAGCAACACGCTGACACTGACCACCTGACATAGCACGTGGTTTTCTGTCGAGAAGATGAGCAAGGTCAAGAATCTTAGCAGCTTCATTAACCTTTCTTTCAATTTCGTCCTTTGGAACCTTACGGAGCTTAAGACCGAAAGCCATATTTTCAAAAACAGTCATATGCGGATAAAGAGCATAGTTCTGGAAAACCATTGCAATATCTCTGTCTTTCGGAGCAATATCATTTACAAGTCTATCGCCGATATAAAGCTCACCCTCTGAAATTTCCTCGAGACCCGCAATCATACGGAGAGTTGTTGATTTACCGCATCCTGATGGTCCTACCAAAACTATAAATTCCTTATCTCTGATTTCTAAGTTAACATCATGAACAGCATGAAAGCCGCCAGGATATTTTTTCTGAATATTTTTAAGTTGTAAGCCTGCCATTTATTCTTGTCCTCCAGTTCAAAATTTCTTGCTGATAAAATTACAAAGTATCAGCTATAATAATATAATAACATTTTTCAATAAATATTTCAAGATGCTAAATTGCCAAAGTTACAATTATTTGTTTATTAGAAATGCCGAAAAAATACCAAAAAAATCATTGCAGAAAGTGTCAAAATCGAGGGGTGAAAATAAGTTTTCAACATCTTTGTGCAATAATTCCATACACTTGCCAAATCCCAGTTTTTCGGGAAGAATCAATCCTCCGACAGAAACCCGCATTAATTTTTCAACATGGTTTCCAACAGCTGCAAACATACGTTTAACCTGATGATATTTACCTTCATTGAGTTGAATAAAAGCCAAATTATCGTTATTTTCAGCACATTTGACTCTTGCCGGAAGGCAGTGCGTACCATCGGACAGTATAATACCACCATCAAATAAATTAACATATTTACTTTGAAATGGTCTGGCAAGTTTCACAATATAAATTTTTGGAATATGCTTTTCGGGTGAAAGAATACGGTGTGCAAGTCTGCCGTCGTCAGTAATAAGCAAAGCACCAAGAGAATCCTTATCGAGTCTTCCGGCAGGAAACATATTTTTGGTTCTCATTTCGGAAGGAATAAGATTCATGACGCTTATACCATCATTTTCTTCTGTAGAACAGATATAACCGGACGGTTTATTCATAAGAATATACCTAAAACGCCCCGCCTTTATTTCATTTCCGAGAACATTTATACAATCGGTTTCAGGATTTATTTTAAAGTCCGATTTTCTTGAGATAATGCCGTTTACTGTAATTTTACCCTTTGAAGCAAGTATCTTAATCTGACTGCGTGTATACTCAGTTCTTTCAGAAATAAATCTGTCAAGTCTAATTTCAGACATAATTTATCCTTTCCCTCCGGCATAATTTTCACTGAGTGATGAATAATATTAATAGAAAATAATTTCCGGAGATGATGATATGTCAAAAAAATTTGTTACTGCCGCTATTGTTATTGCTGTAATCCTCGGGGCGATAGTCATAATCTTTCCTGACAATAAAAATCAGCAGACGACAATTCCTGAAAGTTCACCCGTAGATGCATCATGCACAGACAGCAGAATCAGTTATTTTGCTTCTCATGGCTGGGAGGCTGAGGAAATTTCCTGCAAAAATATCAAAATACCAGAGAAGTTTTCAACATCTTATGAACAATATGTTGAAATTCAGGACAAACAAGGTATGCCTCTGCGTGAATATGCAGGAAGAGATGCCGAAATATATATTTATGAGGTAAAAAACTACAGTCCCGATAATAAGAAACTTCATGCTGAACTGCTTGTATGTGACAATACTGCAATAGCATCTGTCATCTACAATGAAAAAGATGATTCTCTGCTTCTGGCAGTAAAATGAAGTTCAGTGATGTTTTTCAATATCGCTTATAAGAGCAACAAAACTTTTTATATCAGTGAAATCCTCATAGACCGATGCAAATCTTATATAGGCTATCGAATCTATTTCCTTGAGCTGTTCAAGAACAAGTTCACCTATTTCTTTTGATTTTGCAACGTTTCTGAGTTCATTTGCAAAATGATTTTCAATGCTGTCTGCTATAGCTTCAACCTGCTTCATACTTACAGGACGTTTTTTTATAGCATTGAAAATACCTGTAATCAACTTGCTGCGGTTGAATTCCTCATAGCTTCCGCTTCGTTTTTCGACCATAAGTATAGGTTTTTCAACAATTTCAAAAGTAGTAAACCTTGCACCGCATTTTATACATTCACGTCTGCGCTTGATTTTATCGTCTTTCGGACGTGAATCTATAACTTTTGAATCAGGACGGTCACAATAAGGACATTTCAATATAATCCCTCCTTACTGTATATCCCCAACATTTTTACAAGGATATTGTAACTTGAAATCAAATCGCTTATCCCATTAAATCCGTTTCTGTAAAGCTCAAGAATTACATTTGCATCAGGATTATATCTGTTCAATCTTTCAAAAAACTGATTGAACCGAAAATTTCCTTTGCCGATAAGCAGACAGTCACCAAGTTCGCCTGAATCGCTGATATGTACATGAACAGTGCGTTTCCCTGCAGCATCAAGAAATGCAAACGGAGTTTCTCCGGCTCGTACAGCCTGCTTTGTATCAAGTACAAACGCAAACTCATCTCCGAGCATTCTTGCAATATCACGTATAAAGGCTGATGATGAACTTTGACAGCGTGAAACATTTTCAACAGCAACAGTTATACCAAATTCTTTTCCGAGTCTATAAAGCCTTGAATAGCGTTCACAGTAATTTTCTCTGCCCCTGTCCGCTTTATCACCGTGGAAAACAAAAACACCTGCACCGACCGTATTCATGAAATTGAAGTAAAGTTTATAGTATTCAAGCATATCATCTGTACGGCGTTCATAATCGGAAAAAAACATAATAGATTCAATTTCACTGGTAAAAGGATGAACAGATGCACAGCACATATCAAATCTTTTAAACATATTCGCTATATTGTTTGCATAGCTTTTTTTTAGTTCTGAATTGGTATTTATAAAAATTTCCGTACACGAAACGCCATTGACAGCAAAATCATATATAGCTTCCTCAAGCGGTCTGGGGTAAAGACAAGCGGTTGATACTCCTGCCTGCAAATTTATTCACCTGCCTCAAAATAATTTATAATATATTATTATATAATAATATTATAACATTTTTTCAGAAAAAGTCAATAAAATAATCTAAAATAATTTCACCGTCTGCGGTATGATTTCATATTATACATCGGAGGTGATTTTTTTGTATCAGGAAATATTGCTTGCGGTAATAGTCAGCATAGACACATTTCTTGCCGCAGCCGCATACAGGAGCAGTGACATAAAAATTCCTGTTGTTTCAGCATTCATAATAAGCTTTATGAGTGCACTTGTCTTAGGTCTTTCAATACTTCTTTCAGATTTCATAGGAAAATTCATACCATCCGATATATGCCGTGTAACCGGATTTATAATACTTACTGTCATCGGCATTACAACAGTATTGAAAAGCCTTATAAGAAGTCTGGTGCGGAAGCTTTCTGAAAGAGGCGAGCTTTCAATGAAATCAGGAAGTACGGGAATAGTCATAAAGCTTTATCTTGATGACACCGCCGCCGATTTTGACTGTTCAAAGGTTCTTTCAGCAGCAGAAGCAGCCGCACTTGCACTTGCCAGTTCCCTTGACTCCGCTTCAACAGGATTAAGCTGCGGATTCAATGAAATAAATCCGGCATTTTCAGCAGTTTCAGCTTTTGTTTCCGGATTTATAGCCATTATTTTAGGTTCATTTTTCGGAAAGAAAATATCATCAATGAAATGTGACTTTTCATGGCTGGGAGGAATATTTCTTATAGGATTCGCCGTATTTGAATTTATTAAATAGGTCTATATTTTATAAATTACAATTTCGGGCGGATTAAATAATCTTTTTTTCCCTATACCTGCCGAAACACATAATTTCATACTGTCGATTTCATAAATACCCTTTGAATATTTAGGAAAGAATCTGCGTTCGGGCGAAAGAATACCAATACCTAAAAAACGAACCGCTCCGCCGTGAATATGACCGCTGAAAGTATAATCCGCACCCCAATCTGCATATACTTTCCCCCACAAAGGATTGTGGGCAAGCAAAAGCGTTTCACATTCGGGACTCTTTCCTAAAGATTCGTCCATTTCAGCAAGCGTAAATTTATCAAGATTTTTATATCCGCCGTTTTTTTTGTATGTTGAATATTTTTGCTGAATTCCGCATATACAGAATCTTCTGTTATGTATATCAATGAATTTTTGTTCATTCAATAACAAATGAACATCAGTTCTTTCAAGCATTTCTGTAAATTCCATTATTCCGTCATCACAGAGACTCTGTTCATGATTACCGTAAACCATGTAAACAGGTGCAGTTTCAGTCAATTTTTCAAGAAGAATTTCAGCAGAAGTAAAATCAGTTTCAGTTCTTGAAACCAAATCACCGGTAATAAAAATCAAATCAGGCTTTTCACGTTCAGCTATATCAGAAATCCGGCAGTTATTCCTGCCCTTCTTGCTTTTATGAATATCAGATATGTGCATAATTTTAAGTTCTCCGCCGAAATTTTTACGGCGGAGGATTAAAATTAATTTGTTTTCGATAATAAATTCAATAGTCAGCAGTATCAATAAAATTAAAAATATTTTCAATTTTCAGACTGTTCCTCTTCGTCAGGTTCAGAATCAACTATGATTTCTTTTTTTTCTTCCTCAGCAGATTCAGCTTCAGCAAGTTTTATCTGTTCATCAGTAAGTTGCTCAACTTTTTCAGTCTGTACGGAATCGTCATGTTCAGCACGTGTAAAAGCTACAACTTTAGCGTTTTCGCCTACCCTCATAACACGCACACCCTTTGCAATACGTCCCATGATACGTATATCGCTTGCCAGAATCCTTATGATAATGCCATCACTGGAAACAAGAATAATATCATCATCTTCATCAACTATCTTGATTCCGCATACATAACCCTTTATATCATCCACCTTATAGTTTATAAGACCGTAACCGCCTCTGTTCTGTATTCTGTAACTATCAATTTCAGTACGTTTTCCATAGCCGTTTTCAGTAACTGTAAGAAGAGACGCACCTTCACGTACTCTTGCAATTCCGACAACATAATCGTCGTCATGCAGACTTATAGCCTTTACTCCATGGGCTGAACGTGACAGGGCTCTTCCGCTTTCTTCTGAAATTCGGATTGCCATACCGTTTCTGGTAGCAATAAAAATCTGTTCTTTTCCATTGGTCATACGTACTCCTGCAATTTCATCTCCTTCGTCGAGACCTATTGCAATAAGACCGTTTTTACGGACATTTCTGTACAGCGAAAGATTTGTACGCTTGATTTTGCCGTTTTTAGTGACAATAGTAATAAATCTTTCATCACTGAAATCAGTCGTTTTAATCATGGCGGTTATTTTTTCATTTTCAGTCAGCGGAAGCAAATTTATTAAATTAAATCCACGTGAAGCCCTTGAACCGTCAGGTATTTCATAGCACTTGAGCTTATACATAATTCCTTTATTGGAGATAAAAAGTATATTGTCATGAGTACTGCATATGAACATTTCCTCCACAAAATCTTCTTCACGCTGTTTCATACCCGTTATACCACGTCCGCCACGTTTCTGAGTCTTATATTCGGATACTGGCATGCGTTTGATATAGCCGTTATTTGTGAGCGTCACAACACAGTCTTCAATAGGAATTAAGTCCTCTATATCAACTTCACCGCTTATTGATTCGATATCAGTACGCCGTTTGTCGCTGAATTTCTTGCGAATATTATTCAAGTCATTCATGATAATTTCATAAACTCTGCCTATATCTGAAAGAATATCTTCAAAATCTGAAATTTTGGTAAGCAGACCGTAAAGTTCATCAGTGATTTTCTGTCTTTCAAGACCAGTTAACGCACCAAGACGCATCTGAACAATAGCTTCAGCCTGTTCTTCGGAAAGACCTGTTTGTTTCTTGATATGCAAACCTGTGAAGTCGTATAATGTTCGGTCAAGAAGTGCTGACATATCAACATCTCTAAAGCGTTCTATCAGATGTTCTTTGGCTTCCGGAATGTTCTTACTGTTTCTGATGATTGAAATGCATTCATCAGTATAATCAGCAGCAAGAATAAATCCCTGAAGTATATGAGCCCTTTCAAGTGCCTTATTCAAATCAAAACGGGTACGTCTCTGAATAACATCAACCTGAAATTCAAGGTAATGGGAAAGCATTTCTTTCAGAGTGAGGACTTTTGGTTCACCATTTACAAGTGCAAGCATAATAATGCCTACGGTATCCTGTAATTTGGTTAAAGCAAACAGCTTATTGAGTACAATTTGAGGAATTGCATCTTTTTTTAGTTCAATAACTATTCTCATGCCATCCTTATCAGATTCGTCACGAAGAAAATAAATGCCGTCAAGTCTCTTGTCTTTACAGAGCTGATTGATATTCTTGAGAATAAGTGTTTTGTTGACCATATACGGAATCTCATCAACGATAATACAGTTTCTTCCGCCTATTTCCTCAAAATGAGTACGGCTTCTGAGTGTGATTTTTCCACGTCCTGTACCATAAGCCGCACGGATTCCTGATTTCCCCATAACGATACCGCCCGTCGGAAAATCAGGTCCTTTGATATGTTCCATGAGTTGATCAAGCGTACAGTCTGGGTCGTCTATAAGAAGCTGTAAAGCATCTATAACTTCGCCTAAATTATGCGGAGGAATATTAGTTGCCATACCTACTGCAATACCTGTTGAACCGTTACAGAGCAAATTAGGAAAACGTGAAGGAAGTACTGCGGGCTCTTTCAGCCTGTCATCATAGTTCGGCATATAATCAACAGTTTCCTTGTTTATATCCAAAAGCATATCAAGAGAAATTTTCGCCATTTTGGCTTCTGTATAACGATAAGCCGCAGCTTTGTCACCATCAATTGAACCGAAGTTTCCATGACCATCAACAAGAGGATAGCGGAGTGAAAAATCCTGAGCAAGACGAACAAGTGCATCATACACGGAAGCATCTCCGTGAGGGTGATAACGTCCGAGAACTGCACCAACGGTATCAGCACATTTTCTGTATGCCTTTTCGGGAGTAAGTCCGTTTTCGTGAAGTGTGTATAATATACGCCTGTGAACCGGTTTCAAGCCATCTCTGACATCGGGCAGTGCTCTTGATACAATTACTGACATTGCATATTGAAGCATGGAATTTTCCATTTCATCAACAATTTCAGAATGTACTATCTTGGAATTGTCATTATAAAGCAAAATATTAACCTCCTGTTATTTTTCTGAATTCAAACTTCTGATTATCTCTGTTTCAGCAGATGAAAAATTTTCTTTCGGGATTATATAAAACATACTTTTTCCGTCAATAAGAAGAAAAAATTTATCATGTTCTGCAATCTTCATATTTTCTCCGCAGTTTATGCGTGTCGGAAGAATATTTTCAGCTTTATCAGTATTGTCATATTCTTCATCAACAAAGTTTTCAACTTTTTCATGTTCAATTGTTGAAAACTCCGCAAAATTCTCGCCTATTCGGAGTCTGTACTCCATATCTCCCATTTCCTGTATTGTATCAAGAAAAACTCTTCTCATTTTTCTTGGGTTGAACCATTCACGGACGGCAAGTGCAATGCATGTAACTATAAGCAGATATGCAAAATAATTATCAGGTGCTTTAACTGCACCATAGATAAAATTTGCGGTAAGTGCAAGAAAAATCCCTGCAAATACATAATTTTTCGGATAAACATATTTTTTCTGATAAGCTTTGAAGCCTTCTCTGAAAATATCAGCGGATATTCTGTATGTTTTTTCAAGCCTGTAATTTTCCATTCATTCACCTGTCATATATCAAGATTCTGCACGAATTTAGCATTTTTTTCAATGAATTTTCGTCTGGGTTCAACTTTATCACCCATAAGTATGGAGAAAATTTCATCTGCTTTCAGTGCATCTTCCATACCGATTTTGACTATTGTACGGCGTTCAGGGTCCATAGTAGTCTCCCACAACTGTAAAGGGTCCATTTCGCCGAGACCTTTGTAACGCTGTGTTTCTACCCTGTATTTTCCGTTTTCAGAAAGTTCAGCAATATATCTGTCTCTTTCTTCATCGGAAAAAGCGTATCTTTCCTGTTTGCCTCTCCAGATTTTGAAAAGCGGAGGCTGTGCAATATACACATTGCCGTTGGTAATCAGCGGACGCATATAACGGAAGAAAAAAGTCAGAAGAAGCGTTCTGATATGCATACCGTCAACGTCAGCATCAGCCATGATAATAACTTTTCCATAGCGGAGTTTTTCTATATCAAAGTCTTCTCCTATACCCGTACCGAGAGCAGTAACAACAGGTTCTAATTTATCATTGCCGTATATTCTGTCAATACGTGCTTTTTCAACGTTCAACATTTTTCCCCACAGTGACAGAATAGCTTGATATTTCCTGTTGCGTCCCTGCTTGGCAGAACCGCCGGCAGAATCACCCTCAACAATATAAATTTCAGTATACCGGCTGTCATGTTCTGAACAGTCGGCAAGCTTTTCAGGAAGAGCCGATTTGCCGAACGCATTTTTACTCCTTTCAGCTTCACGTGCTTTTTTAGCAGCTTCACGTGCTTTTAAAGCTGATATGCTTTTATCGAAAATAGTTTTTGCCGTATCCGGATTTTCTTCAAGAAAATTCATCAGTTTTTCCATGACAAGCTTTTCAATAAACGGTTTTACCTCCGGATTTCCCAGTCGTCCTTTAGTCTGTCCTTCAAATTCGCATTCAGTAAGTTTTACAGAAATAATGGCAGTAAGCCCCTCGCGAACGTCATCACCTGTCAATTTTTCCTTATCTTTGAGAAGACCCATTTTTCTTCCATATTCATTGATGACTTTGGTGAGTGCATTTTTGAATCCTATTTCATGTGAACCACCGTCTTTTGTATGAATATTATTTGCAAATGAGAGAATAATCTCGTTATAGCTGTCATTATACTGCAAAGCAATTTCTGCGAACGAATCACCCTGTGTTCCTGAAACATATATTACATCACCACTCAGGGATTCAAATCCTCTTGTTGTATGAATATGTTCGACAAATTGACGGATACCACCTTCATAGTAAAGAATTTCCCCCTGAATATTATCACTGTCTCGCAAATCAAGGAAATTAATTTTTATGCCTGCATTAAGGAATGCCTGTTCCCTTAGTCTTTTCAGGAGAACTTCATAGTCATAAACTGTATCTTCAAAAATTTCACTGTCAGCCTTAAAGGTAACACTTGTACCTGTTTCAGTTGTTTTTCCTATAATTTTAAGTTCTTCATTATACTGTCCACGCTCAAATCTTTGAAAGTAAACATTTTCTCCATCTTTTATGGTAAGTTCAAGCCATTCGGAAAGCGCATTTACTACTGATGCACCTACACCATGAAGACCTCCTGAAACTTTATATCCGCCTCCGCCAAATTTGCCGCCTGCATGAAGTATAGTATAAACTACAGTAGCCGCTGAAATTCTTTCTTTGGGGTGAATACCTACAGGTATACCTCTGCCATTGTCTGATACCCGAATTATATCACCTTCGAGAATTTCAATCTTTATGTCAGTACAGTAGCCAGCCAACGCTTCGTCTATGGAGTTGTCAACGATTTCATAGACAAGGTGATGCAGACCACTCGGACCTGTAGAACCGATATACATACCCGGTCTTTTTCGAACAGCTTCCAGTCCCTCCAGAATCTGTATGTCATTTTCGTCATAATTGTTATTCTGTTGACTCATGATTACCTCCAAAATAAATTTTAATATATTTTAACACGATAGCTGTCACCTTCGCTATAAAAAGTCATTTGATATTTTTTGCCCTGATATTTATACCAGTAAACGCCTGATATTTCATCTTCCGGATTAAATTTATATAGTTCAGTTTTAGAAGATATTAATTCATAAAGCATATCATTTTCTGCATATTTTAACAACTTTCCGTTGAAATTCTTATCTATAAAATTCAAACCGTTAGTATCTGATTCAAATTCAAGTGTTCTTATTGTTCCTTCCATATGGGCAATTGCCTTGTATCTTTAAGCTTTATACCATTGTCAACTGATATTCCATACATATTTTCAATTTCAATTGTACGTTTTTTCCCGAAAAAAAGCCAGTAATCCTGAATAAATAAGTCTGCCGTGAAAATTACAAATCCTGTATAGACTACAAATATTCCAATGATGAATTTATATAATGCAGTTATACAGCCTTTTTGGGGATTTTCTGATTTCGATGAAATATTTTTATGCTTTTTTCTGCTGACAAGATAACAAATTACAAGTATAAGAATTATATAAGCAAAAATCACAGTCCGCCACCGTTTTCAATACGTTTCTTTAGCGTGTTTGCTGAAAGTTGAGATATATATATTTTGTTTGATGTTATGATGAACGTTTTGGGAAGTTCATAGGTAGCTAAAAATAATCTTTTTTCACGTTCTGCTTTGTCAAGCAATTTTTTCGTTGTATTTGTAACTGTAGTGTTATCCATATCAAAAATACCGATAATATCACGAATGTCAACAGAATAATTATTACCTATGTGGAGATAAATCGTTTTCATTGATTTTTCCTCCGTCCATGTGAAGAATTTTGCCTTTTATTTCAGGTAACAATGCATTTTCATTGGGAGTTGTCAGAAAAACTTGCATATCTTTGATTATATCGAATATAAATCTCTGACGGCTTTCATCAAGTTCACCCATGACATCATCAAGAAATATTATTGGTGATTCTTTGGATTTCTTAGTGAAAATTTCCGCTTGTGCGAGTTTCATAACCAAAGCAGCAGATTTTATTTGACCTTGTGAACCATAATCTTTTGCACTTATTCCATTGATTTTAATTAAAATTTCATCACGGTTTACACCTGTGTGGGTTAAACCTGTGCGGATGTCATAATCTTGGGATTCACGTAATTTTTTGAAATATTTTTCAATGGCTTCAGTGTCGCAGGGAATATTAAAATCTGATGGTTTGTATACATTTGACTTGTATTCAAGCTTAAGTTCTTCATTTCCTCCTGAAATGGTTTTATAGAGCCTATTGCATATTTTGCTGATTTTTTCAACATATCCATTTCGCATGTATGATATTATTGCACCTTCATTAGCTGCCTGTCTGTCCCATATTTCCAGGGAATTTACTTGATTTTTTTCTTGTGTGACAGATTTCAGGAGTGCATTTCTTTGATTTATTATGGCATTAATTTTATTTATATGAGTAATAAAATTAGGATTTATTTGAGATATGGCCATATCAATAAAATTACGTCTTTTTTCGGGGGTTCCCTTGATTATGTCAGTATCATCAGGTATAAATGCAATACACTTGAAAATATCAAAAAGTGAACGTGTATTTTTTTGTTTTACTCCGTTGAGAATAATTTTTCTGTTGGAATTTCTAATCATTTCAAACTCTATTTTTTGTTCGCGTGTATTGTCAAGAATTTTTATTTTTGTAGACATCTTGTTTCCATTAAGGCAGATGTAATCTTTTTCTTTTGAACCCCGGAAACTACGACAGCCTGAAAGAATCCATATTGCTTCAATAAGATTTGTTTTTCCCTGTGCATTGGCTCCAGTAATTATGTTATATTTTTTATCAGGAGTAAAAAATATATCTGAAAGGTTTTTGAATCCATCAATTTGAACATGAGTGATCAGCAAACAATTTTTACCTCATTTTCGCCATTGATTGATACAATATCTTCCGGTCTAATTTTTTTCCCTCTCATTGTGCATATTTTCCCGTTTACAAAAACTTGTCCATCTTGAATAAGCATTTTTGCTTCTCCTCCTGAATTGACAAGTGATGCGAATTTCAGTAGTGCATCAAGCTTTATGAATTCTGTTTTTATTTTAATTTCTGTCATATTGTTCACCTTAATACTGTTTAATTTTTTAATTGGATAGGCATAACGAGAAAAATATAACTTTCACTTTCAGGAGGAAGAAATTCTATAACTTTCGTTGCACCATTAAAGCATATTTTCACGATATCGCCTTCAGCAGCTTTTAGAGCGTCCAAAACAAGCTTGTTGTTGAAGCCAATGGTAATATCTTCACCATTGATTTGATGTGCCTTAATTGAGTCGTTAACCCTACCTATGCTTGTCTTGCAATTTATTTTTAAATTTCCATTACTTATTTCGAATTTTATTGGTGATTTGTTTTTTTCATCAATTATGAGTGAACATCGTTCAAGACAGCTTATAAAATCTTTTTTATTAACAGAAATTTCTGTTTTACTGTTGTTTGGTATGCTTAGCTTGTAATTATGAAATGTTCCCTCTAAAAGTCTGGATATTACATGATATCCATTGATTTCAAATATAATATGACGTTCGTTTACATTGATATTGCAGATTTTGTTTTCATCTTCATGGATAAGGGAGGCAACTTCTTGTAAAGTTTTTTTGGGGACAACAAAATGATATTTATCTTTTGTTTCTATATTTTCATTTCTTATAGCAAGGCGGAATCCATCGATTGCAACGAGAGTGAATTTGCCATTTTCGATATCAAAAAGTTCACCTGTAAATATAGGTTTGCTTTCATTTTGTGAAACTGCATAACTTGTCATGTTTATCATTGATTTTAGTATAGTCTGTTTTACGGAAAAGCTTTTTTGAAAATCAATAACAGGTAAGTCAGGATATTCATCGGCTGAAATTGCTGAGAAACTACATTCTGTTGAATCTGATGAAAGTTTTATGATGTTACTTTCGTCTATTTCTATTTCTATTTCGTCTCCATTCATTTTTTTTGTGAATTCACTGAAAAGTCTTGCATTTGCTACAAATTCACAATTATCCTGTGTTATTGCAGGGATTTTAGTTTTTATTCCCATTTCAAGATTATAAGCTGTAAGTTCAATTTGTCCTGGAAAAACTTTAATTTTTATTCCTTCTAGTGCTTGAATGGTTGATTTTTGAGGAACTGCTTTTGAAACTTTGTTTATGGCTTCACTAAGTTCTGTTTTATTACATAAAAATTTCATTTTATGAAAACCTCCATACGAGAACATTATTTGTTTTTAGAGAAAATTTATTTTAATTTTCTTTATTCTTTTGATATTAATTATACCATAAAAAAAAAATTTTTTCAAGTCTTTGATTTTTTGAATTCGTTTATTTGAATTAATAAAAAAATAAATAATTAATAGATATATTGTTGTTGTTATAGGGGCTGTGGAAAAGTTGAAATAATAATGTATCAGGCTATTTTTAGGGAAAAATCGAGGTTTAAAATTGTTGAAAACCTGTTGAAAACCTGTTGAAAACCTGTTGAAAACCATGTTGAAACTTTTATAAACATATGTCTGAAGTTGTTGAAATGTGTTGAGAACTTAATTTCATGTTGAAACTGTTGATGTATTGTGGAGAAATTGTTGATAATCTGTAAAAATTTATGAATATAATAAGATATTTAATATTAATTTCAACAATATGTTGAAATCTGAATGTTGAACTTGTTGAATAAATAATATGTTCAAAGATTTTACAATTAAATTATCTAGATAAATAGAGTAATTTTATAGAAACAACAGAAAGTTTTTGAATAGTTTTTTTGTTGAAAACCTGTTGAAAACCTGAAATAATAAAAATATTTTAATGGAAATACTAGACTTTTAAATAAGTTCAGTGGTATAAAAAAAGATTATGAAAATTGTGCGAAAATTATTTCCGAAATATTAACAAAAAATTGTAGTGTTTTTCATTTAAACTAACAGTTTCAACGTGGAAAAAGTGTTGAAAATTGAATTTTGTGATGATATTATGATGGCATTATGATAATATAGTGAAATCATTGGAAAGTTTTCAACTAAACTAACAATTTCAACGTTGAAAACCTGTTGAAAGAGAAAAAACTATATTTTTTATATCAATTAACAAAATGTTGAAAACCTGTTGAAATTGTGGAAAACTCGATAGATAGTTTATTAATTGAATAAATTTTTTGATTAATATGATAAAAAATGAAAAATGTTTACTATATTTTAACATTATCACCGATGTTTTTTATGATGTCATTAACAAGATTTGCAACACTTGAATCTTTTTTTATGGCTTCTGTTACACTATTTACTGAATAAACAATAGTTGAGTGGTCACGACCGCCAAATTCAGCTCCGATTGAAGCAAGCGGCATTTGAGTAATCTCCCTGACAACGTAAATTGCGACTTTTCGGGCAATCGAAATCTGTTGTGAACGTTTATTTGAACGTAAATCTTCAGGAGATACACCATAAACAGAAGAAACTTCTGAAATTATCTTTTCAACGGTAATCGGCATTGGTTGTTCTTCTGTAAGAACATCACGTATAACACTCTGAGCCATAGAAATTGTAATGGGACTTCCTGCAAAATGATTAAGTGCTTTTAGACGTAAAGCAGCACCTTCAAGTTGACGGATATTTGATTTCAGGCGATTTGCCATAAATTCAGATACTTCAGATGGCATTTTTAAGTCAAGAAGTTCACTTTTTCTATTTATGATAGCAAGACGTGTTTCATAATCGGGAGCGGAAATATCAGCAATAAGACCACCTTCAAATCTTGTTCTGAGGCGTGCTTCAAGTGTGACAAGTTCCTTTGGGGGTTTGTCGGAGGTTATAACAACTTGTTTACCTTCTTGATAAAGCTTATAGAAAGTATGGAAAAATTCTTCCTGCATACGTTCCTTGCCCGCAAAGAATTGTACATCATCAATAAGCAAAATATCTGCATTTCTGTATTTTTCTTGAAAATCTGATATAAGGTTTGTTTTAATTGCTGCTACGAGATCATTTGCAAATGTTTCACTTGTTATGTAGACAATATTAAATTCGGGATGAGTTTTTCTTACTTCATTTGCAATAGCTGTAATAAGATGAGTTTTTCCCATTCCTGATGGTCCATATATGAAAAGTGGATTGTATCCAGTCAGTTCACGTTCACCGCAGTTTTTTGCAACTGATTTACTGCATGCAAGAGCAAAACTGTTTGAAGGGCCTTCGATAAATGTTTCAAAAGTATAATCATAATTTGAAAAAGTGTAAGTTGGCTGAATATCATTGTTTCTATGTTTTCCAGTATTGTCGATAGAAGCAAGGAAAGCATTTTTTCTTTCATCAGAATCAACATTAATTATAATATTTACTTTAAGTCCGAGAACATTCAAAAATGCTTCACTCAGAACAGAAGCATAAGTTGTCAGAACTATATTTTTCTGAAAATCAGTACTTACACTGAAAACAGCATCTGAACCATTAAAGCTCATGGGTTTGAGTGGATCAATCCATGTTTTTATTCCTATTGCCGGAATTTTGTTGTTTTCGAGACAGTATTTTTTAACTTTCTCAAAAACTTCGTCAAAAGAATTCATTATTTTCCTCCTAAGTTAATTATTTCATTAATCTGTTGAAAAACAGGTTGCAGTGTAAGCTATTATATTTAATCATCTGATAAGGAATTAAATATATTATTTATCTGCTGCTATATAAATTTTTCAGGCAGACTTATTCTTGAAATCACAAATATTCTATAAATTTTCTATAATTGTTGAAAAAATAAAGCTTATTTTTAAGATTTCAGTATTTATTGATACAATTATATTATAACACAAATCAAAAAAAAATGCAAGTGATAAACGGTAAAAAATTCAGAGCTTTTTGATAGAAAAATTGTTCAATTGTTGAAAGCGGATTTAAAAATATATTAAATAAAAAGTTATTTCTTTGAGCCTTAAACCATGATTTTCATATTTTTTAAAAAATATATCTAAATATAGTTTCAACACATTTTCAACAGAAATTCAGCTTATGATATTTTATGGATTCCAGAGTATTTTAAATACAAAAAATAAGTTTAATTTTATAATTAATATTGATTTATAATTAATGTTGTTATGAAATTTAAGAATTAATTTTTTTATTATTTATGAGTTAGGCTAAGTCTGAAGAAAATATAAAAATTTAACATATAAAATCCTTGACTATTGGTTAAAATTATCAAAAATTATTTTTTTGAAAAAATTTTTTTCAAATCGCTTGACATATTTGTCATTTTGAAGTATAATTACATAGTGTAATGCGTTCGAGTTTGTTAAGGTACGTATTTTCAACAGTAAATCGGGCTGGTTTTCAGCTCTTGTATAGTATTTGATAGAGAGGAGGCACTCAAATGAAAAGAACATATCAGCCTAAAAAACTCCACAGAAAAAAGGAGCATGGCTTCATGAAGAGAATGGCTACTAAGAACGGCAGAAAGGTTTTAGCTCGTAGAAGATCTAAGGGCAGAGCAAGATTAACTCACTGACGATGCTGACCACAAAAACACGTTTTTGTGGTCTTTTTTGTTAATCTTTCTTTTTGGTATTGAAATTATGCTTTATACAAAAATACTTAAAGATAACAAGGATTTCCTCACTCTGTATAAAAAAGGCAAATATATAGTTTCAAAATATTCGGTTATCTATGTTAAGCCAAACGGCAGGTCTTTTAATCGTTTCGGTATAACGGCAGGTAAAAAAATCGGAAATGCTGTTTGCAGAAACAGAGCAAAAAGACTCATTCGGCTTGCGTACAGACAGTCTGAAATTGATATGCCAATCGGCATCGATATTGTGATTGTTGCAAGAAGCGGGATTTTAAATATAAAATCGGATGAATACTGCTATTATATCAAAAAATACGGTATTAAGGAAATTAATAAGGCAATTGAAAAATCTGTCGAGAAACAAGAAAGAAAATGAAATTAATTGTAGTTTTTTTAATAAAATTTTATCAGAGATTTATTTCTCCTTTAACTCCGCCTAAATGTAAATATTATCCGACATGTAGCTGTTATGCTCTTACAGCAGTAAAGAGATTCGGTGCTATCCGAGGTTCAACTCTAGCTGTATGGAGAATTTTACGTTGTAATCCATGGTCACTCGGCGGTATAGACTATGTCCCTGAAAAATTTACTTTCAAGGTTAAAAAATATGATTATTCAAAGTTTAACTCTGACAGTGAGACGACAAAAACAAATTGAGAGGTATAAATATTGAATACGCTATATGACATTGTAGGTATCCCTTTCGGATATCTTATGAGCTGGATTTATCAGCTTGTCCCCAATTATGCTATTGCCATAATTGTTTTTACACTTGTTACCAAATTACTGCTTTTTCCTGTGAACTATAAAACACAGAAGAGTTCTGCAAGAATGCAGCTTCTTCAGCCAAAATTACAGAAAATTCAGAAAAGCTTTGCAAACAATCCACAGCGTCAGCAGGAAGAAACACAGAAATTGTATGCAGAAGAAGGAATAAATCCTATGGGATCCTGTATGCCTATGTTTATACAGATGTTCCTGCTTTTCGGAGTTATTGACGTTGTATATAAACCAATTACTCATATTCTTCATATTACAAAATCTGTAAGAACTGCAGCTATTGAAACTGCATCGCAGATTGCAACGGAATTTGGTGTAATTAATGGCGGTAAAGCAATTTCATCAGGTGACCTGAGAAATGAACTCCATGTTATTGAAGCCCTTAACCAATTTCCCGAAAAATTCAGTAACCTTTCAGAAAATTTTGCAAATGCTGTTTCTGAATTTTCTCAGAGATTCACTATTTTTGGAGCAAATCTCGGTCAGACTCCAACGCTTCATCCTGAAACATGGAACAGCGAAGCAGTAATATTGGTATGTATACCATTTCTTGCTGGTATTGCACAGCTTATTTCTTCTATTTATTCAATGATTCATCAGAAGAAAACAAATCCGACTCCTCAGGCAGGCGGTGGATGTATGTGGATTATGATGCTTGGTATGCCGTTGCTTTCAATCTGGTGGGGATTTACTTTTCCTGCTGCCGTTGGTTTCTATTGGATTTGGTCATCTGTTTTTTCATTTCTCATAACTTTCGGATTGAATATGTATTTTACACCTGAAAGAATGATTTCAATTAATGAGAAGGAAAAAGAAAAAGCACGTATTTATGCAGAAAAACATCCTGAAAAGAAAACTTTCATGCAGAAAATGCTGGAGGCTTCTGCATTAGCTGAACAGGGAACAAACAACAACAGAGGAACTTCTTTGGACGTAAACGGTGATAAAATGTCACGTTCTGAACAGAATAAGGCTAACCGTGATATACTTAAGGAAAGACGAAAACGTATGGCGGAAAAATATGGCGATGAATATGATGAGAATGATAAATGATTTAATAGGGAGATATTTATATGACTGAAATTTTTACAGCAAAAACTGTGGCAGAAGCTAAAGAATTAGCTTCCAAAAAGTTTGGCAAGAGATTTAATGAAATAAAATTTGAAATTATTGAAGAGGGAAAAAAAGGATTTCTGGGAATAGGTCAGGTTGATGCAAAGATTAAAGCAACTTGTATTTCTTCCGCTTCTAAATCCGAATCATCTGCTGTTAAGCCGTTAGTCAAAAATACTGCATCTGTAAAACCAGAGATAAAGAAAGAAATATCAAATGCAGAAAAATCTGTAGAATCAGAGATAAAGAGGGAATTGTCGAAGACAGAAGAAACTATCAAATCTGAAGTAAAAAATGAAACAACAGATACAGAAATGCCTATAAAAACGAAAACAAAGGAAGAAACAGAAAAAATTTCTGATGTAAATAAGGATGCTTTAATTGAAGATTTTAAATTGGTTGAAGATGAAAATTTTCTTCATACAAAAGTTAAAATTGCAATTGATTACATAACAAGTATTCTTAAAGCTATGGATATTAATGCAGAGTTTTCTGTATATCAAAATGAAACAGGTGCAATTATTGATATCAAAAGCGATAATAATGGTACAGTTATTGGCAGACGTGGAGAAACTCTTGATTCTATTCAATATCTTTGTTCAATTATCGTAAATAAGGGAGATAAGGATTATTTCCGTATAACCATTGACTGTCTTAATTATCGTAACAAAAGAAAAGAAACACTTGAACAGCTTGCTACAAAAGTTGCAAAATCTGTTATTAGGTCAGGCAGACCACAGCAGCTTGAACCTATGAATCCTTATGAAAGACGTGTTATTCATTCTGCAATTTCCGAAATAGAGGGAGTTTCTTCCCGTTCTGTTGGTGAAGAACCATATAGAAAAATCATTATTTCTTCGCTTAATCCGAAAAACAATAAAAAGAAAAACCGCAGTGATGATAGAAAAGGCGGAAGAAAAAATGAAAGAAAGAGCCGTGAATCTTTTGAACCAAAGGCTATTGACCTTTCAACAAGTTTTGAAAAAGACTACAAAAAGCCAAAGCCGGAGGATTCAATCGAAGGTGGTCTTTATGGAAAGATTGAGTTTTAATATTATAAACAGCGGCGTTATGCCGTTGTTTTTTTAGGAAGTGATTTTTATGTCAACTATTGCAGCAATTTCGACTCCGAATGCTGTAGGGGGAATTGCGGTTATCAGAATTTCGGGTGAAAATGCCATTGAAGTCGCAGATAAAATTTTTAATCCGTTTCACGGAAAAAAAGTTATTGAAATGGAAGGCTATACTTGTGCTTATGGCATTGCAAATAATGATGGAGAACGCATTGACGACTGTATTCTTACAGTTTTCAAGGCTCCGCATAGTTATACCGGTGAAGATACGGTTGAAATTTCATGTCATGGAGGTTTGTTCGTATCAAGAAAGATTCTTCGTGCCGCTTTAAAAAATGGGGCAACAAATGCGGAAGCCGGAGAATTTACAAAACGTGCGTTTCTTAATGGTAAAATTGATTTGACTCAGGCAGAAGCCGTTATGGATATAATATCCGCTAAAAGTGATTTGGAGCTTAAAATGGCAGAAAATCTTCGTGGAGGAGCAATTTTCAGGAAAACAGAAAAATGTTCTGAAAGACTTTTGAAATTACTTGGCGGACTTGCAGCATGGGCTGATTATCCCGATGAAGACATTCCAGAAGTTGAGCCGGATTATATCCGGAGTGAGCTTGAAGTTTCAGCAAGAGAATTATTTTCACTTATTGAATATTATGATGATGGAAGAATTATTCGTGATGGAGTTCAGACAGTTATTGTAGGCCGTCCAAATGTCGGGAAATCTACCCTTTTTAATTGTCTGAGTGGATGTGAAAGAAGTATTGTTACTGATATTGCAGGAACTACCCGTGATATTGTTGAGGAAACTGTAAGGTTGGGTGATATAGTTCTGCGTCTTTCTGATACTGCCGGTATTCATGATACTGATGATTTGATTGAAAATATAGGTGTGGAGATTGCAGAAAAAACTATTGAATCTGCTGAACTGATTATTGCAGTATTTGACGGAAGTTGTCCTCCGACAGAAGATGACTTTAAATTGATTAAAAAACTTAAAAATAAGAAATGCATAGCTGTAATAAATAAATTAGATGCAGGTACAGTACCTGAATTTAAAAAGATTGAAAATAATTTTATACATAAAGTATATATTTCTGCAAAAGAAAATACAGGAATTAATAAGCTGGAATCGGCAATTAAAGAAATTTTTGAAATTTATCCTGAGAATTTTTCTTCTGTACTTGTAGCAAATGAGCGTCAGAAATGTTGTATTGAAAAGGCTCTTAACTGTATAAATGAAGCAATAGCAGCAGTGGATTCAGGAGAAATGCTTGATGCAATAAATGTTGTTGTTGATGAGGCGGAACAGCATTTACTTGAACTTACAGGCGAAAAGATTACAGATGCGGTTGTTGATGAAGTATTTTCAAGATTCTGCGTTGGAAAATAAAAATGTTCCACGTGGAACATTTTAGAAATATGTGAAACAAAAAATATTGTTCCACGTGGAACAATTTATGATGAGGAAGTTATTATGTCATATAAAATGGGTGAATTTGATGTTGCAGTAGTCGGTGCAGGTCATGCAGGAGTTGAGGCAGCACTTGCTTCAGCAAGACTGGGTTGTAAGACTGTAATGTTTACAATATCTCTTGACCAGATAGCCAATATGCCGTGCAATCCGTCAATCGGCGGAACGGCAAAGGGACATCTTGTGCGTGAAATCGATGCACTTGGCGGAGAAATGGGAAAAGCTGCGGATAAATGTTTCATACAAAGCCGTATGCTGAACAGAGGAAAAGGTCCGGCAGTACATAGTCTTCGTGTTCAGGCGGACAGGGTTATGTATCATAATTATATGAAACAGGTTTGTGAAAATCAGGAAAATTTATCTTTGAAACAAGCTGAAGTTTCTGAAATTATTGTAAAAGATGGAAAAATCAGCGGAATTATTACATCACTGGGAGCTGAATATTCTGTAAAAGCAGTGATAATTGCTACAGGAACATATCTTAAAGGAAAAATTCATATAGGTGAAACATCCTTTGAGAGTGGTCCTGATTCTGCACTTCCAAGCAGAGGACTTTCAAAAAGTCTTATTGATAACGGAATAGAACTTAGAAGATTTAAAACAGGTACTCCATGCCGTGTGCATAAAAGAAGTATTGATTTTGAATCTATGGAATGTCAGGACGGTGATGAAACAATTGTTCCGTTTTCATTTGAAACAATTGCTGAAAATCTTGAAAATAAAGTGAGCTGTTATGTTACTTATACAAATAGTAATACTCATGAGGTTATACTCTCAAACCTTGACAGGTCACCGCTTTATTCGGGAAGAATAGAAGGAGTAGGTCCACGTTACTGTCCGTCAATTGAGGACAAAGTAGTACGTTTTTCGGATAAGCCGCGTCATCAGCTTTTTGTTGAGCCTATGGGTTTGTCTACAGAGGAATATTATTTACAGGGAATGTCATCATCACTTCCGGAAGATGTTCAGCTTGCATTTCTGCGTACAATAAAGGGGCTTGAAAACGTTGAAATTATGCGTCCTGCTTATGCGATTGAATATGACTGTTGTGACCCTGTTCAGTTACTTCCTACACTTGAATTTAAAAAAGTGAAGGGACTTTATGGTGCAGGACAGTTCAACGGAAGTTCAGGATATGAAGAAGCTGCTGCACAGGGAATAGTTGCGGGAATCAATTCTGCACTGAAAATTCAGGGAAGAGAGTCATTGATTCTTCAGAGAGCAAGTTCATATATAGGTACGCTTATAGATGACCTTGTAACAAAGGGCTGTTCTGACCCTTACCGCATGATGACTTCACGGAGTGAATACAGACTTATTCTGCGTCAGGATAATGCAGACCAGAGACTTATACCAATCGGTTATAAGATTGGACTTGTTTCAAAGGAAAGACTTGATAAACTTAATCAGAAAATTAGTCTTACGGAAAAAGAAATCAGACGTGTTTCACGTGGAACAATTTCTCCTACGGATGAACTTAATAATATGCTGGAAAGCAAAGGTACTTCTCCGCTGAAAACCGGATGTAAAATTGCGGAATTAATAAAGAGACCGCAGATTAGCTACAGTGATATTGCACCATTTGATAATGAAAGACCTGATTTGCCTGATGATGTATGCGAACAAGTAGAATTGCAGATAAAATATAAGGGTTATATAGAAAAACAGCTTGTACAGATTGAACAGGCTCATAAGCTGGAGGAGAAAATTCTACCGCAGAATACTGATTATAGTAAAATACATGGTTTGAGGCTTGAAGCAGCCGAAAAACTTAATAAAGTACAGCCGGTTTCAATAGCTCAGGCATCAAGGATTTCAGGAGTATCACCGGCCGATGTTTCAATGCTTATTGTGTGGCTGAAAAGGGAAAAGGAGTGATTTTTATGTTGCCTGATTTACAGAAATGCTTTGATGAATTTAAAAAATATGGTCTTGACCTTACAGAAACACAATATGAAAAATTTAATAAATATGCAGAATTTCTTGTGGAGTATAATAAAAATGTAAATCTTACATCTATTACAGAACCGCAGGAAATTCTTACAAAACATTTTATCGACAGCATTCTTCTTGAAAAATATACAGATATTCCCCATAATATGTCATTGATTGATGTTGGAACAGGTGCAGGATTTCCGTCTCTTCCTCTTAAAATAATAAGAAATGACATTAAAGTTACTCTTCTGGATAGTCTTGCAAAAAGAATAACATTTCTTGAAAAGCTTTGCGTTCTGCTTGAAATTGATGCGGAGTTTATTCATGGACGTGCGGAAGATATTGCAAGAAAACCTGAATATAGAGAGAAATTTGATTTTTCATGTGCAAGAGCAGTGGCGAATTTGTCCGTATTATCTGAATATTGTATTCCGTTTGTAAAAAACGGCGGATATTTTCTTTCAATGAAAGGACCGAATGAGAATATTTCATCATCTGATAATGCTATAAAGATTTTGGGTGGAAAAGTTGACAGAATTATTGATTATAAACTTGAATCTGATTCAAGAAAAATAATTGTCGTAAAAAAAATATCGCAGACTCCGACAAAATATCCACGCAATAGCGGTCAGATAAAGAAAAAATCATTGTGAATATAGTCTATGGACTCGAAAAATCCGCAGAAATAAGAAATCATAGCGGATTTTTTTAATGGATTTTATTTCCGGTACGTGTTAAAATTAGCATACAGAGCAAAGCTCAAGTAAAAATCACAAGGAGATTAAAATGCTAACTTTAACAAAAGAAAAGGAAAAAGACAAAGCAGTAGAAACTGAAACAGACAGAAATGGATTTTCAAGAATCAGTGAAAGGGATTCGGCAATTTCTGCACTCGTTGAGCATATCAGAAAACAGAAGCTTTCATTTTTTGATGAAGCATCTGCAATTGAAAAGCTCATCAGATATTATGGAATGACTCAGGAAGAAGCCGCAGATAAACTGGGAAAGGCACAAAGTACAATTGCAAACAAACTACGCCTGCTCCGTCTTACCTCGGAAGAACGTGATATTATAATGGAATATAACCTTACAGAAAGACATTCAAGAGCTTTGTTGAAACTTGCAAGTCCAGAAGACAGAATGATTATTATTGAAAAAATAATTGATGAAAGTCTTAATGTTGACAAGACAGAACAGCTTATTGATGAATTTATCGGCAGAGAACATGAAAAACAGGTATATAAAAAACGTTCGCCTGTTTTAAGAAACGTTAAAAACTTTATAAATTCAATAAATAAGGCTGTTGAGGCTATGCAAACAGCAGGTATTCAAGTTACTTCAAATAAAATTCAGTACGATGAATACATAGAATACTCTGTAAGAATTCCGATAGATAGTTTATAAAATTTTGATGTTCCATGTGAAAGTGTTCCACGTGGAACATTTTTTTACGGTAATCAAATTTTTGTGGTAAAACATTTTTTATAAATATGAAAAAATCCAAATTATGTATTTACAAACAATAAAAAAAGTGATATAATGATTATGATATTAAAAGGAAAGGAAGAATCCTATGGGGAAAATTATTGCTGTTGCTAACCAGAAGGGCGGTGTTGGAAAATCAACTACTGTTGTAAATCTTGCAGCGTATCTTGGTTCACGCAACAAAAAAGTTCTATGTATAGATACAGACCCTCAGGGTAACGCTACAACAGGCTTTGGAATTAAAAAAAAGTCTGCTGAGTTTACTGCATATGATATATTGACAGGCAAAGCACGTATTCAGGAAGCCATTATAGTTACAGAATTTGAAAATGTTTCTATAGTTCCTGCTTCTGAATCACTTGCCGGAGCTGAAATTGAAATGATTAATCTTGAAAATCGTGTGAACAGACTGAAGATGCAGCTTCTTTCAGTTAGGAATAATTATGACTACATTTTTATAGATTGTCCGCCGGCCCTTGGTTCACTTACTATTAATGCACTTGTTGCAGCCGACAGTATTATTGTACCTATGCTTGCAGAGTTTTATGCACTTGAAGGATTATCACAGCTTGTCAATACTATCAAGATTGTAAAAAGCAATTATAATCCTTCAATCAGCATTGAAGGTATTCTTTTTACTATGTTTGACAGCAGACTTAATATTGCAAACGATGTTGTTTCAGAAGTTGAAAAATATTTTCCGGATAAGGTATTCAAAACAAAAATTCCGAGAAATGTACGTATTTCTGAAGCACCAAGTCACGGAAAGCCGGTTATGTATTATGATAAGTCATCAAAAGGTACTGATTCATATACACTTCTGGGATTGGAAATACTTGGCGAACCCCTTGTACTTCCGCAGAAAAAACGTCGTGGCATTTTCTCTGCATTTAAAAGAAACAACGAGTAATAATTGAAAGGCAGAAAAATTTATGGCTAAAGGTGGTTTAGGTGCAGGTCTTGACCTGCTTTTCAGTGACAATTCAAACAGTGTTCAGGTAAAAAGCACTCTGCGTATATCTGAAATTGAACCGAATCGTGACCAGCCACGTAAATATTTCAGTGAAGAGAGTATAACAGCACTTGCCGATTCTATCCGTGAGCATGGTATATTGCAACCGATTCTTGTACGCCCTCTTTTAGATAGTGCAGGCAGTTATCAGATTGTTGCCGGTGAAAGACGTTGGAGAGCTGCATGCCGTCTGGGTCTGAATGAAGTGCCTGTGATTATAAAGGAGTTTTCAGATATTGAAACAATGCAGATTGCTGTTATAGAAAATTTGCAGCGTGAAAATCTGAATCCTGTAGAAGAGGCATTGAGCTATAATGACCTGATTGAAAAGTATGGAATGACTCAGGAAAAAGTCGCTAAGATGACGGGCAAATCACGTTCGGCAATTGCAAACTCAATAAGACTGCTTTCACTTCCGAAACAAGTACTTGAGATGCTTGCAGACGGAAGCTTGTCAGTGGGACAGGCAAAGGCCCTTCTTGCGTCTGAAGATGAAAAAATGCTCTTGTCTGTTGCGGAAAGGGCTGCTGACGGTGGAATGACTGTAAGGCAGATTGAAAAACTTATGCAGAAGGAAAATGTTCCACGTGGAACAAAATCCAATAAAAATGCTGATAATTATTTCATGGAAATGGAAATCTCACTGAAAGAACGCCTTGGACGCAAGGTAAAAGTGGACTATGGTAAAAGTAAGGGCGTTCTGGTTCTTGAATTTTATGACAAAGAAGATTTGGCAGCTATTGCTGAAAAATTAGCTGATGAATAAAAATTTATAAAAAGGAGTTTTTAGTAAAATGATTGATATTAAATTTCTCAGAGCAAATCCGGAAATTGTAAAGGAAAATATTAAGAAAAAGTTTCAGGAAGAAAAACTTGAACTTGTAGATAAAGTTATTGAACTGGACAGGCAGTACAGGGAAACAAAGGTTGAATGCGACAATCTGAGAAATCAGCGTAAGGTAAAGAGCAAGCAGATTGGCGGGTTTATGGCTAAGGGACAGAAAGACGAAGCTGAAAAATTAAAGGCAGAGGTTTCGGAAATCGGTATGAAGCTTACAGAGATGGAGGAACTTGAAGTTAAGCTTGAAGCTGATATACATGAAATTATGCTTGTGATTCCTAATATGATTGATGAAAGTGTACCCATTGGAAAAAATGACAGCGAAAATGTTGAAGTAGAGAAGTTCGGTGAACCGTTTGTACCTGATTTTGACGTACCTTATCATGTTGATATAATGGAAAAAGTAAAAGGTATAGATATTGATAGTGCAAGAAAAACAAGCGGTAATGGATTTTATTATCTGTGCGGAGACATTGCTCAGCTCCAAAGCTGCATTCTTTCATATGCAAGGGATTTTATGATTGATAAGGGATTTACTTATTATATTCCGCCGTTCATGATTAGAAGCGATGTTGTTACAGGTGTAATGAGTTTTGCAGAAATGGAAGGCATGATGTATAAGATTGAGGGTGAAGACCTTTATCTTATCGGTACAAGTGAACATTCCATGATTGGTAAATTCATTGATACCATTATTCCTGAATCTGAACTTCCGAAAACACTTACAAGCTATTCACCGTGTTTTCGTAAAGAAGTAGGAGCTCATGGTATTGAAGAACGTGGCGTTTACAGAATACACCAGTTTGAAAAACAGGAAATGATTGTTGTATGCAAACCTGAAGAGAGCATGGAATGGTTTAATAAGCTTTACAGCTATACTGTTGAATTTTTCCGTACCCTTGACATACCTGTCCGTACTATCGAATGCTGTTCAGGTGATTTGGCTGATTTGAAAGTAAAGAGTATTGACGTTGAGGCATGGTCGCCGAGACAGAAGAAATATTTTGAAGTCGGAAGCTGTTCAAATTTGGGCGATGCTCAGGCAAGAAGGCTTAAAATCCGTGTTAAAGATGAAGACGGAAACAAATATTTTGCACACACTCTCAATAATACAGTTGTTGCACCACCGAGAATGCTTATAGCATTTCTTGAAAATAATCTCAATGAAGACGGCAGTATCAGAATACCGGAAGCACTTCGCCCTTATATGAGAAAAAATATTATAGCAGTGCCTGAAAAGAGATAAAAAACAGAGCTGTCGGATTTTTTCCGACAGCTTTGTTATTCGGGAAAGTCTCCCCATTTACCAGCAGTACAAAGGCACATAACAAAAACTCCCATAGTACCGCCGAACATACTTCCAAGAATAAAGTTAATCATAAAAAACACCTCCCTTATATATTATGCACATAAAAGGGAGGTATAAACAGAAGTTTTTAAATGTTAAGCATTTTGATTATATCGGGTTTCTGGTGGTATCCCACCATCATATTATGAATAACTCCATCTTTTACCACAACAAGCATAGGAATACTTTCGCATCTGAATGCTGCGGAAAGTTCAGGCTGTTCATCTACGTTGATTTTGCCTACTTTTATTTTGCCTTCATATTCATCTGCGATTTCTTTGACGATAGGTGCAATAAGCGTACAAGGACCACACCAGTCAGCCCATAGGTCCAACAGAACAGTGCCTTTATAATTTCTTACTTCATCATCAAAATTTTCTTTAGTTATTGTTATTTCTGCCATGTTTTCATCACTCCTGAATTTTATTTGTTCCACGTGGAACATTTTTATTTTGATTTGTAGTACAGCATACAGTGACAGAAGCCTTCAAAATCAGGGTCGGCAATCTGGTCACGGAATTCCTTGCACATACATTTATTTTCCGGAATTTTTGCAATCTTACAGGGGCAATAGCCATCTTTGCGTTTTAGTCCCTCTTTAAGTCTTGCAACAACTTCACTGTCCGGATTAAGAGTTACTTTTATTTTAATCACATCCTTATTTCATTAATTCATCAGCCATGGCTTCAATCTGAGCAAGATTTTCTTTTTTTACTGCTGACTTTACAGTTACAGTATTGTCAAGCCATTTTATGTTTTTTGATTTTTCAAATTTGCTTCTGATGTATTTTCCGGCAGTTACAGCCCATGTGCCGTTTTCGATGATACCGATTGTGCGGTTCTGATAGTTTCTTTCAGTAAGTTCATTGATGAAACGATTCATGAACGGGAAAATTTCACCATTGTAGGTTGTTGTAGCGAGTACAAGTTTTCCATATCTGAAACCGTCCTCAACACATTCAGCCATATCTTCACGGGCAAGGTCGGCTATTGCAACTTTCGGACATCCTTTTTCAATAAGTTTGTCTCTGAGAAGTTCGGCAGCTTTTTTAGTATTTCCATATACGGAAGTATATGCAATGAATACTCCCTCGGATTCAACTCCATAACCTGACCATATGTTATACAAATCAAGATGATAACTGAGGTTTTCAGTAAGAACAGGGCCATGAAGGGGACAGATTATCTGTATATCAAGTGATAAGGCTTTTTTCAGAAGAGTCTGTACAGATGCACCGTATTTTCCGACAATGCCAAAATAGTAACGGCGAGCTTCACAAGCCCAGTCCTCATCAACATCCAATGCACCGAATTTGCCGAATCCGTCAGCGGAGAATAATACCTTGTCGGTGCTGTCGTAAGTAACCATGACTTCAGGCCAATGAACCATTGGTGCAAAAACGAAGTTAAGTTCATGTTTTCCGAGACTGAGGTTTTCTCCGTCTTTTACTGTAAGCTTGTTTGTGATTTCAAGTTCGGGGAAGAAAGCGTTAATCATATTGAAAGTTTTAACATTTCCGACCACTACAGTTTCAGGAAATTCCTTGATGAATTTTTCAATATTTGCAGAGTGGTCGGGTTCCATGTGCTGAACTATAAGATAGTCGGGCTTTTTATTTCCGAGAACTTCTTTAAGGTTTGAAAGCCATTCATCACCGAAATTTATATCAACAGTATCAAGAACAGCGATTTTTTCGTCCATGATTACATAGGAGTTATAAGCCATACCGTTGGGAACATCAAACTGACCCTCGAATAAATCAATCGTATGGTCATTTACACCAATGTAAAAAATGTCATTTGTTACAGTCTTCATTTTTAACAATCCTCATTTCTTTTTATTCTGACACTTAAAGATAAAAATATACTTTTACAATGCCATGATTATTATAGCATATTTAAGGAAAAAATAATAGTAGTATTTGCAACAATTCTGTAAATTTTTTATATATATATGCGAATATGCTGTTTTATTGCAGTTTCAGTGTAAACTATTGACAAGGATATATGTTTGTGATAAAATAATATATAATGATAAATTGAAATTAAATTTTTTCGGAGGAAGAAATCATGAAGAATTTTGAGCCGTTCAAGAGTAAGGTCTGGCTTTCATCGCCTACAATGCATGGTGAGGAAATCAAATATGTTACTGAGGCTTATAATACCAACTGGATGTCAACAATTGGAGAGAATATAAACGAAGTTGAAAAAATGGCAGCTGATTATATTGGCTGTAAATATGCAGTTGCTTTGGCATCAGGTACTTCATCCCTTCACTTGTCAGTTAAGCTTGCCGGTGAAAAGCTTTATGGTCAGCCAAAGGCAAGCTGTGGTGTTTTGCAGGGGCATAAAGTATTCTGTTCAGATATGACTTTTTCTGCAACTGTTAATCCTGTTGCATATGAAAATGGAGAGGCAGTTTTTATTGATACAGAATGTTCCACGTGGAACACTGACCCTGATGCACTTGAAAGGGCATTTGAAATATATCCTGATGTTAAGCTTGTTGTATTGGTACATCTTTATGGTACACCTGCAAGGATTGATGAGATAAGGGAAATATGCGACAGGCATGGTGCGTTGATTGTTGAAGACGCTGCTGAATCGTTCGGTGCTTTATATAAGGGCAGACAGACGGGAAATTTTGGTAATTATGGTACTATCAGTTTCAACGGCAATAAAATTATTACAGGTTCGTCCGGTGGAATGTTTCTGACAGACAGCAGGGAAGATGCTGAAAAAGTTCGCAAATGGTCTACTCAGAGCAGGGAAAGTGCGTCATGGTATCAGCATGAAGAAATTGGATATAATTATAGAATGTCAAATGTGATTGCTGGAGTTGTACGTGGACAGATGTCGCATCTTGATGAACATATTGCACAGAAAAGGGCAATATATGAAAGATACAGGGAAGGTTTTAAAAATCTTCCTGTTACTATGAATCCGTTTGATGAAAAAAACAGCGTTCCTAATTTTTGGTTGAGCTGTATGCTTATTAATGAAGATGCAATGTGTAGACAGGTAAGGGGAGAGAAGAACGAGCTTTATATTTCTGAATCAGGAAAAAGCTGTCCTGCACAGATACTTGAAACACTTTCAAAGTACAATGCAGAAGGAAGACCAATCTGGAAACCTATGCATATGCAGCCAATTTATCGTATGAATGGTTTTGTTACTGCTTATGGAAATGGAAGAGCAAACAGTAATGCATATATTGAAAGCGGTAAGTCTATAAGTATAAGCGAAGACATTTTCAACAGGGGACTTTGTCTCCCAAGTGATAATAAAATGACTCATGAACAGCAGGACATAATTATTGAAATCATAAAGAGCTGTTTTGAATAAAAATATGAATCATATATTTTATATTATGGGCAAAAGCTCATCAGGCAAGGATTCGGTATATAAACGGCTTCTTTCAGATTTGAATCTTATTCCTGTTGTGACGTATACAACCCGTCCTATGCGTGAAAATGAATGCAATGGCAGAGAGTATCATTTTGTTGACAAAAAGTGTTTTGATGAAATGTGCAGAAACGGCGAAGTAATTGAAAAACGCATTTATAATACAGTTTACGGTGAATGGATTTACTTTACATCAGGCAACTGTATAAATCTTGAAAATGGAAACTATATAGGCATAGGTACTCTGGAATCATACGTCAGGATAAGAGATTATTTTGGCGGTGATACTGTTATTCCTATTTATATTGAAGTTGATGATGGTATAAGACTTATACGTGCTGTTGAACGTGAAAGGCTTGAGGCTTTTCCTAAATATAAAGAACTTTGCCGCCGTTTTATTGCTGATTCAGATGATTTTGCAGAAGAAAATCTGTTATTTGCCGGAATAGTAAAAAGATTTTGTAATAATACTGAAATTAAATCCTGCATTGATGAAATAGAAAATTATATTAATAAAAAAGCTGATGCATAATGTGCATCAGCTTTTTTTGTCATTCAATATATCGTCCGACAGTATATCCTGCGATTTCATATATGTGAAGATTTTTATTTAATTCAGGAATATCATTTTTATTGAAGAAAACGTAAAGAATATTTTGGTCACCGCTGTTATTTTCAAGTTCTTTATATTTTTCAGCAGCATATCCGGAGAGTGAATCATAATCTGCACGGGCAGCATAAAAACTACTTAGTTTCATATTATGACGTGAAGCATATTCACCAAAATGGATATATAATTTAACATAACCGAGAAAGTTTTCAGGAAGCGGAAGAAATACAATTTCATCTGCTCCGGTTGTTATTTCATTATATGATTCGTCATCAAGTTTAAAGCTGTAATTTTTTGTTTCTGTAAAATATTTGTGTTTATCAATAAGAAAGTCCTTTAAATCCATAATCTGTATGGAAAGGCAGAGTGCAGTTATGAAAATTACTGTTTTTTTCTTGTCAAGCTTGGATATAAGTGCAAAAACAGCAGTATAAACTATATAAAGTACTATCCATACAAACCGTCCGGAAGCACGGAAGATGGAAAGGATATCGGTAATTTTATCAGGATAGTCGATAGTGTAGACAGTTCTTGCATTGAGTGTACCTACAGGACTTGCTGCTACAAACATTGATACAATGATAACTGCTGATATTGCAATAATTATTTTATATTTATTGGTTATTAATTTTTTTAAGTTTTTGAGAGATTTAGTACGTTCCTCAATAATGAGAAAAGTGATTACAAGTGCAATAATTCCTGCGATGATTATTCCAAGTCCGAGATAGCCGAATCCTTCAGCCTGACCTTTATTGGAGTTAAGTGGTTTCAGAAATTTGGAATAATTAAATGCATTGAATAATGAATTATAGTTTGCACTGTATACTCCGAGTCCGCCGGCCTGCATATTTCCTTCACCATAAAATCCACCGATTATGAACATTATAAAAAGAAATGAACAGGTTGTTGATATAAAACAGATTATCGGACGGATTATTTTTTTATTACAGAGTATATCTGTAAGAACATATCCAAGCATTACAGCATATATCATTGGAATGAAGTAAATATGCACAAGTACGGCAACAGCTCCTAAAATTGACCATAGAATAATCGGAGTTGCTTTATGCTTCCATTTATGATTTTGATATATCCAGAAAAGGAGTGCTGTAACAATTATCCATTGTCCGGAAAGAGCTTCATGTCCAAACATTCTTTGCAGAACAGAAGGGGATATTATAAAAAATATACTTCCCAAAATGCAGAAAGGAGTGCTTTTGTTGAAGCGGTAAAGAAGTAAGGATGAGATTCCGCCCATCATGAAAAAACAGAACATTCCCCAAATTCCGGTATATTGAAATGTTTCCGGAAGAATTGGAGAAAGTATTTTGAAAGGTATTGCGAACAGAGGTATTGAGTCAGTGAACATACATGAGATGGGTTTATGTGCGTTTAGTCCATCAATAAGACCAATAGGGAAATGCCAGGGGGAGTTTCTATAAAATTTCCAGCCGAGATAATGCTGGGCGACATCACCGCCTTTATTAAGAATCCAATCATCATAAGTCGGATTGATGATTTTGAATCCGTATATCAATAAAAAAATAACAGTACCAAGAATAGCACTTATGAAAAATAAAAATAAGTGTTTATGATTATTATATAAATTGCGTCCTGAATTTCTGTTCATTAATAAGCCTCCGTTTTAATGGAAATTGGTAACAAAAAAAGCTCTTTTAAAGAGCTTTTTTTGTTAAGTATTTGGTGACCCGTACGGGAATCGAACCCATGATTCCGCCGTGAAAGGGCGATGTCTTAACCGCTTGACCAACGGGCCTTGAAATGGTAGCGGCAGTAGGATTTGAACCAACGACCAATCGGGTATGAACCGAGTACTCTAGCCAACTGAGCTATGCCGCCATATTTAAATCGCACTAACCACTTGCGACTTTATTATTATACTACACTATTTCGGAAAAGTCAATAGTTTTTTGAAATATTTTTGCATTTTGTATAAATAAACAATATAATATATAATAAAATTGATTTTATTATATATTATATACAAGTGAATTTTTAATTAAGAAAATCATAAGAATTTTGACAGCTTAAAAATAAGAAATATATATTAAAATATTGACATAGAGAGGAGGAAAGAGTAAAATGTAAGTTATACGAAATGTTCCACATGGAACAATTGAAAGGATATGATAATTATGAATACAGAAAATGCATCAATACTTGTGGTTGATGATGACCACGATATAGTCAATGCAATATCAATGCTTCTTGAACGTGAGGGATATAAAATTTACAAAGCTTATAATGGTCTTGAAGCACTTGATACTCTTATGCAGAACAGTATACAGCTTATATTGCTTGATGTGATGATGCCTAAAATGGACGGGCTTTCTGCCATGATGAAAATTCGTACTATGAAAAATATACCTATTATAGTTCTTTCAGCAAAATCAGAGGACAGTGACAAAATTTTAGGACTTTCAATGGGAGCAGATGATTACATAACGAAACCTTATAATCCTATGGAGCTTGTGGCAAGAGTACAATCAAATCTCAGGAGGTATCTTAGTTTAGGAGCAGCGGACAGTGTGAAGAAGAAAAGCAATGTTATTGAGATAGGTGGACTTTCTCTTGATAATGATGAAAAACAGCTGTATGTTGACGGCGAACCTGTAAAGCTGACTGCAACGGAGTATAAAATTCTGGAATTTCTTATGATAAATGCAGGACGGGTATTTTCAGCAGAACAGATTTATTCTCATGTATGGAACGAGGATTCATATTCGGTTGAAAATACTGTAATGGTTCATATACGTCATATCAGGGAGAAAATTGAAATTAATCCTGCCGAGCCAAGATATCTGAAAGTTGTATGGGGGATAGGCTATAAAATAGTTAAAAATTGAAAATGTTCCACGTGGAACATTTTGTAAAACACAGAAAGGAGCAGTCTTTTATGCTGAAAAAGAGAATTACAAGAATAATTGCAGGCATTTTGAGCTGTCTGTTTGTCGGAATTTTCATGTCCGGATTTATCAGGATTGTTATTGATAACAGAAATAAAATGGATAATCCGGAAATTTCGATATGGGAAGTTGAAGATGAAATGAATGATATATATTATAAACTTTGGGCAATCGGTAATATGTATCTGAGAAATCTTGATGACAAAGGTAATTTCAAGGGCACAGAGGCACTTAAGGAACAGACTGTTCTTGCACTCCGGAAATTAGGATGCATGGACGAAAAAGGCAACTTATCAATAAATGATGAATATGACTATGAATATCTTGTAAGTTATGGCGAAAACAGTTTTTCAAATACAAAGAAAAGTTATGATGAACTTGCATGTGAATATTCTTTAACAAGAAAGAATGACGGTATATCACATTATACATATTATTCATCATGGAATTATACAATAGGAGATTTCAATGCATATAATACAAATTATGGTATGCATTATTATTATCTTAACGGAACGGGTGTTGCACTCTTTGATTATGATACAGAAGGGCTTAATAGTTATGTAGATGAGCTGGGAGCAACAATTTATTATAAAACAGATGGTTCTACACCTCTTCCCGATGATTATCTTGGTTATATCCATGAATCATATATAAATGATTATGATGAAACAAGATATGACGAATATGGCAATGAAATAGCAATTGAAAGTGTTCCACATGGAACAAATATGGTATATGAAAACGGTTTATATATTTATGATGACTCAAGGGGTGGATTTATCAGGTTTGAACAGGATAAATTCACAAAAACTCAGCTTATTGAAATGCCGTTGACAATAGCAATAAAGCCGAGTGATGAATTTATTAAGGTCGTTAAGGATGATTATGAAAAACAAGAGCAATTGCAGAAAACAGCAATCAAGTCAGTTATAGAAAACATTCCGCTTCTGATAATTGCGTTTATACTTATGCTGTTTGTACTTATTATGGGCGGTTACAATGCAAATGATAAAAAATATTCAATGGGATTCATTGAAAAGATTTTTGCTGAAATTCCAATAGTTGTTATTTTTCTTTCGGTTTTATTTGGCGATTGTATGCTTGATTATGAAGAAATATATCAGGGCTTTACAGAGCTTTATAATGAAGAAATGTTTATTACAGCTTACGGTTTTGCTTATTTTGCACTTTTCGGAATAATAATTCTCATGCTGAATACTCTTATAATTCGTATAAAGTGCCATAGCTTCTGGAAAACAACATTTATATGGGCAATAATGATTACAATTTACGGCTGGATTAAGAAGTTGAAAAATGTTGTTGCTGAAAAAACGATTAACCGTGATATGATGCAAAATGACAAATTTACAAAAAGATTTCTTATACGTACAACGGCTTTTGTCGGTGCAGAAATTTTCTTTACACTTGCTTCGTTGAGTTTCAGAACATATTTCTTTATGTTTTTTATTTCACTTGTTTTGCTGTCGGGATATATTGTACTGAGTATGCTTGATTTAAGGGCGATGAACAGAATAAGTCAGCATATTACGGCAATAAACAGCGGGGACTATACTCCTCGCATTGAACCGAAGGATTCCTCTGCTTATTGTCTTACCGAAAAACTCAATAATATTTCATCGGGTATACAGACGGCAGTTGACAGACAGGTACGTTCCGAGAGTATGAAGATTGACTTGGTTACGAATGTTTCACATGACCTGAAAACTCCGCTTACATCAATAATCAGCTATATAGATTTGCTTTCTACAGAGGAGCTTTCACCTGAGGCAAAAGATTACGTAAATATAATAGAAAATAAATCGCAGAGACTTAAATCTATGGTAGCGGATTTATTTGACCTTGCAAAAGCAACAAGTCATACTGATATAGATGTGGAAAAAATAGATATTGTGATTCTGGCAAATCAGGTGCTTGCAGATTTAAATGATAAGATAGAAGTATCAGGAAAAATAATCAGGACGGATATTCAGACAGAGACTGCACCTGTAATGGCAGAGGGCAAAAAAATGTACAGGGTATTTCAGAATCTTATTGACAATGCCCTGAAATATTCTCTTAATGGTACAAGAATTTATTTGAATTTGAAAAATGAACTTGGATATTGTATAATCAGCGTAAAGAATATTGCTTCTTATGAGATGAATTTTGCTCCTGATGAAATTATTGAACGTTTTACAAGGGGAGATGAATCAAGAAGTACAGAAGGTAACGGTCTCGGACTTTCAATTGCTAAAAGTTTTACGGAGGCCTGCGGAGGTACATTCGGAATAACGATAGACGGAGATGTCTTTACAGCTGAAGTAAAACTCCCAATAATTGAATAAATAATTTATCTCCTCTGTATTTTTGCAGAGGAGATTTTTTGTAAGTTTAAACTAACTTTTTTCGGGTTTACAAAAGTTAACAATTAAACTTTTTTTGAATTATAGGGTTATAATATATTAAGTGACTATGATTAATAGGAGGGGATTTTTATTAAAACTATCGAAATTTTTTCAGATGGTGCGTGCAGCGGAAATCCCGGAGCAGGCGGGTACGGTACAATTCTAAGATTTGGAAATATCGAAAAAGAGCTTTCTGGCGGTGAATCACATACCACAAATAACCGTATGGAGCTTATGGGTGTTATTGCCGGTCTTTCTGCATTGAAAGAAGTTTGCAATGTTATTATTACTACTGACAGCAAATATGTGGTTGACAGCGTAACAAAAGGCTGGGTATATAACTGGCGGAAAAAGGGCTGGAAAAAATCTGATGGTAAAATGGCTTTGAATATCGATTTATGGGAACAGCTTCTGCCACTTCTGGACAAGCATAATGTAACTTTTAAATGGGTAAAAGGGCATGCAGGTCATCCTGAAAATGAAAGATGTGACAGACTTGCTGTGGAACAAAGAGATAAATTCAGTCAATAATGTTCCACGTGGAACAATTTTAATCAGGAAAGGAAATTGAAATGGAAAAGAGATTTATATATGCCGATAATGCGGCAACCACTGCGGTTTCAGAGGAAGTTTTGAATGCTATGATGCCTCATTTCCGTAATTCCTATGGAAATGCATCAAGTATATATGAGCTTGGACGTAATGCACAGCGTGATATTGAAAATGCACGTGCCAAAGTTGCAGCAGCTATAGGTGCGGACACCAATGAAATTTTCTTTACAAGCTGCGGTTCGGAATCTGATAACTGGGCAATAAAAGGAACTGCCGAACGTCTTGCAAAAAAAGGTAAAAAGCATATTATAACATCAGTGTTTGAACATCATGCAGTACTTCATACCGTTGAATATCTTGAAAAACAGGGTTTTGACGTTACTTATATTCCTGTTGATGAAAAAGGACTTATAAATCCGGAGGACATAAGAAATGCAATTCGTGAAGATACGGCACTTGTTACTATAATGTATGCAAACAATGAAATAGGCACAATTCAGCCGATTGATGAAATTGCAGAAATCTGTAAAGAAAAAAAAGTGCTTTTCCATACTGATGCGGTTCAGGCGGTTGGTCATGTTGAGATAGATGTTCATAAGCAGGGAATAGATATGCTTTCACTTTCTGGTCATAAACTTCATGCACAGAAGGGTATCGGTGCACTTTATATAAGAAAAGGTATTGTAATTCCCAATCTCATTCATGGAGGTGGACAGGAAAGAAACAAGCGTGCAGGTACGGAAAATGTTCCCGCAATAGTCGGACTTGGTGTTGCAGTGGAGTCTGCCTGCAAAAATATTGCTGAAAAGGCAGAAATTATAACTCCCAGAAGAAACAGGCTTATTGACGGTATTTTAAAGCTTCCTTATACACGTCTGAACGGCGACAGGGAAAAGCGTTTACCAGGCAATCTGAATATTTCCATTGAGGGAATAGAGGGCGAATCCTTATTGCTTATGCTTGATATGTATGGAATATGTGCGTCATCTGGTTCTGCCTGTACTTCTGGTTCACTAGACCCATCACATGTGCTTCTTGCAATCGGATTGAAGCATGAAATTGCACATGGTTCTCTCCGTCTTTCGATTGAGGAAGATGTTACCGATGAAGATGTTGATTATATTCTTGAGGTTGTTCCGAAGGTTGTAGAGCGTCTTCGTTCGATGTCACCTGTATGGGAAAAGATGATGAAGGGTGAAAAATACGAATAATGAGAATTTTCAACAGGTTTTTTTACCGTGTAAATGAAACTGATGATGAAAGGGAAATCCATTAATATGAAAAATCCTGCAATAAGGATTCAAAAATTTTCGATATAAATCATTCTGAGTTTATATAAATGGCAGAGGTACGGTTGTTGTTGGAACTGTTACAGCAGGTAAATTCAGAAAAGGCGATAAAATAGTAATTGTAAGTACATCAAGAGATGAAATAAAATCAGAAATTCTTGCTATTGAGATTTGGAGAAAAATGATTTTAGAAATATCTGAGGGGGAAAATGCAGGTTTTCTTCTTAAAGATGTACAAAAGAATCAAATAAGGAAAAACGATATAATTAAAAATGTTCCACGTGGAACAATATAAGGAGGATATAATATTATGATGTACAGTGAAAAGGTTATGGACCATTTTTCAAATCCGAGAAATGTAGGTGAAATTGAAGATGCTGACGGTATTGGAGAAATTGGAAATGCTAAGTGCGGAGACATTATGAAAATGTACCTTAAAATAAATAATGGTATAATTACTGATGCAAAATTCAAGACATTCGGATGTGGGGCGGCTGTTGCAACTTCATCAATGGCAACTGAGCTTATCAAAGGAAAGTCAATTGATGATGCACTGAAACTTACCAATGATGCGGTTGTTGAAGCACTTGACGGACTTCCTGCCGTAAAAATCCATTGTTCTGTACTTGCAGAACAGGCAGTGCGTTCAGCTCTTTCTGACTATTATACAAGACAAGGTATAGACCCGCTTCCAATTGTAGGAGAAATTCACGAACCAGAAGAGTAATTGAAGTCTTTAGCAGATGCAGTAAGTTATTTCAAGTTTTTTTAAAATATGAACAAACTATTATCTAATAGATTAGTTTATACAGCAGGTATATAATTTTTTTGATATATAGTTTAATATAAATTATGAAATCTGCTGAATGATTTAAAAGATTATAAAAATGTTCTGCGAATGTTCCACGTGGAACATTTTTTATTGGACATGAATTATTTCACATGGAACAATTTAATCATAAATTTTTTTAATCCAGCATATCCTTTAAGGACAAATTATCCTCGAAGGGGTGTTATTATGGGACTTACAGAAAAGGAAGCCTCTGCAAGGCTTAAAACAGAGGGAGCGAACGTTCTTGAGGACAAAAAGAAAACGAGTGCTGCTAAAATTTTTGTAAATCAGTTCAAAGACGTCATGGTTATGATTCTTCTGGCAGCTACTGTTGTTTCTGTACTTCTTGGCGAGGTATCAGATGCAGTAACAATTATTTTAATTGTATTGCTCAATGCGGTTCTTGGATTTATTCAGGAATACCGTACAGAGCATACACTTGAGGCACTTAAATCAATGTCTGCACCGACAGCAAAGTGTTATCGTGACGGCAGACTTAAAGAGATTGAGGCAGAACGTCTTGTAACAGATGATATTATTGAACTGGAAGCAGGCGACAGAATACCGGCGGACTGTGTTATACTTAATTCAGCGGGATTTTTTGCAGATGAATCAATTCTTACAGGTGAGTCGGAAGCAGCGGCAAAAAAAGCAGGTCTTGCAAATGATATGGATAACAGTATAAATAAGCCGAATATTGTTTACTGCGGAACTTCTGCAACAAAGGGAACTTGTAGGGCAAGAGTTATAGCAACAGGCAAAAGGACTCAAATGGGACGTATTTCTGAAATGCTTGCTGATATTGACAAGGAACTTACTCCATTGCAGAAGCGTCTTGCAGAGCTTGGCAAAATAGTAGCGGTAATCTGTCTGTTGGTTTGTGTGGCAGTTTTCGGAGCAGGTGTATTGCGTGGAGAAGATGTTTTCACTATGCTCATGACTGGCATAACAGTAGCAATTGCAGCCATTCCTGAGGGACTTCCTGCAACGGTAACAATTGCCCTTGCCCTTGCTGTAAGCCGTATGCTGAAGCAAAAAGCACTTGTAAATAAGCTTCACAGTGTTGAGACTTTGGGTTGTGCGTCTGTCATATGTTCAGATAAAACAGGTACAATAACTGAAAATAAAATGACTGTTACTGAGCTTGCATTAGTCGACAGCAGTTATTATTTCAGCGGAATGGGTTACAGAATAAGCGGTGAAGTTACTCAGGGTGAAAATATAGCAGTAAATCCCAGAAATGAGAAATCCCTTACAGAGACACTCAAATGCGGAGTTATATGCTCAACAGCTGTAATTTTCTCGGATAAGACAAATTCAAGCCGGAGAAGAGGTTCTTTAAAAGGTAAGGGAGAATGGAGTGTTACAGGTGACCCCACAGAAATTGCGCTTCTTGTTGCTGCTGCAAAGGCAGGAATCACAAGAGAATCGCTTGAAAATGAATGTCATAAGCTAAAAGAATTTCCGTTTGACAGTGAAACCAGATTTATGGCAGTACATTGTGCAGAGCATTCAGAAAAAAGAATTTATTTTAAAGGTGCAGAGGAAGTTATATTGCCAAGATGCAGTCAGTATATTAATCATAAGGGTGAGATTTTACCTCTTTCCTTATCAATGAAGAAGAAAATATCATCTCAGGTTATTGATATGTCAGATAAGGCTTTGAGAGTTCTTGCACTTGCCTACTGTGTTTCGGACAGTTTTGATTATAACAGGGGAAATCTCATATTCCTCGGACTTGCCGGTATGCTTGATCCACCGAGGGAAGAAGCTAAAACTGCTATAAGAAAATGTGCAGCGGCATCTGTAAAGACTGTTATGATTACAGGCGACCATAAAAATACTGCTGTGGCAATTGCAAAAAAAGCAGGACTTTTGAAAAACGGTAAGGCAATGACAGGAGCTGAACTTGATAAACTGAGCGATGAAGAACTTGACAGATGCATAAATAATTATACGGTTTTTGCAAGAGTTGAGCCAATACATAAATTGAGGATTGTACGCAGTTTCAAACGCAAAGGTGAGATAGTAACAATGACAGGTGATGGAGTGAATGATGCTCCGGCGATAAAAGAAGCAGATGTAGGTGTTGCAATGGGAGTTACTGGCACAGATGTAACAAAACAGGCGGCAGATGTTATACTTCTTGATGATAATCTTGCAACGTTGGTAAATGCAGTTGAACAAGGCAGATGTGTATATTCAAATATAAGAAAATTTGTTCGGTATCTGCTGTCATGTAACATAGGAGAAGTACTTACAATGTTTCTTGGAATTTTAATGGGTATGCCGATAATACTTATGCCTGTTCAGTTACTTCTTGTAAATTTGGCTACAGATGGACTTCCTGCCATAGCTCTCGGGCTTGAACAGCCTGATGATGATATTATGAGCCGACCTCCGAGAAAATCAGATGAAGGATTTTTTTCAGATGGTCTGATGTGGAAAATTTTATTTAGAGGTATATTTATAGGACTTTCAACCCTTGCATCATTTACTACAGTTATGCAGATGGGCGGAAGTATTGAGGCAAGCCGTACGGCTGCACTTATAACTCTTGTAATGTCACAGCTTATACACGTTTTTGAATGCAAATCGGAAACAAAATCCATTTTCAGAATTAATCTGTTCAGTAATCCCAAATTGATTCTTGCTGTTATAGTATCATTCGCAGCACTCGCTGCCGCTGTAATTATACCGCCATTGCAGACAGTTTTTGAAACAGTAATGCTCACACGGAATCAGCTTCTGACGGCTCTTGGATTCAGTGTTGCAGTACCATTAGTTAGCGGAATTTTCAATAGAAAAAAATAAATAAAAACGTCGGACTCTTATTAAGAATCCGACATATTTTTTATTCCTGAGCAAGAATTTCCTTATAAAACTCAGAGTAATCAGTTCTTCCGTTTTTAGTAAACTCAATAGCAGTTCTCGGATGCTGATTGAGCAGACCGGTCATCATGTACTGGAAGTCATAACCCCATACTGCACCTGCTTCACGTATAGTAGGGATATGCTTTTCAATAAACTGAATTGCAGGATATACATTGTATTTTGGATTTTTCAGGAATCCGAGCAAAAGCTCCATAGCACAGTTTCCTGCTCCTCTGCCCATAGCTGCATATGTAGCGTCAAGCCAGTCAACACCGTCACCGACAGCTTCAATGGTATTTGCAAATGCAAGCTGTTGATTATTGTGAGCGTGTATGCCGAGTTTTTTATTGTATTTTTCAGCATATTCTTTATAAATGTCAACAGTACGGGCAATCTGTTCTGGGTAAAGAGAACCGAAGCTGTCAACGATATAGAAAACGTCAACAGGAGATTTTCCGAGAATATCAAGTGCCGCCTGAATATCTGATTCACGTGCATTTGATATGGCCATGATATTACAGCTTACTTCATATCCCTTGTTTTTAGCATCTTCAATCATACTTACAGCAGTAGGAATCTGATGAAGGTATGTTGCAACACGTATTAAATCAACGGGACTTTCACTTCTGTCACGAATGTCATTTTTATAGTCGCATCTTCCGACGTCAGCCATAACAGCAAGTTTCAGGTCAGTATTATTCTCACCGACTATTGAATGTAAATAGTCATCGTCGCAGAATTTGCACGGACCGAATTTATCAACGTCAAACATACTTTTATCGCCTTTATAGCCAAATTCCATATAGTCAACGCCTGCACGGATATTGGCGAGATAAAGAGCTTTTACAAATTCATCAGAAAAACGGAAGTCATTAACAAGTCCGCCATCACGCAAGGTAGCATCAAGAACCTTAATATCAGCTCTGAAGCCCATAAGTTTTGAAACTTCTTTCATTATTATATAGTCCTTTCATATGCTTTAACACTTTAAAGCGATTTTTTATTTTGCTTTTATAGTATATCACATAACTTGAAAAATGTCAATAGTCTAAAAAACTTTTTTAATTTCGCATCCCGTGTAATAGTGATTAATAGTTTCCTTCCATGAGCTTCCTTTTTCAGTCATAGCATTTACACTGTATTTACTTATATCCACATCGTGACCAAATTTTTTTGTTTTTATAATATATCATATAACTTGAAAAATGTCAATAATCTAAAAAACTTTTTTAATTTCGCATCCCGTATAATAGTGATTAATAATTTCCTGCCATGAACTTCCTTTTTCAGCCATAGCATTTGCACCGTATTGACTCATACCTACACCGTGACCGAATCCCTTTGTTGTTATAATTGCTTTTTCATCAGCGTATTTTATTTCAAAATCAGCTGAACGCAGTTCAAGGGCGGTACGTATATCATTTCCTGTAACGGTTTTTCCGCCGACAAGAGCAGTAAGAACTGTTCCGGAATCTGAAATTTCAGCAGGGATAATCCATTCACTTATATTTTCTCCAAGATTTATATCTCCGAAATAATTTTCAAGACTGTTTTTGAGAAAAGCTTTATCAATGCTTACTTCTTCAGTATATCGGGGAGCTGATTTATCATAACTGCTGTCGACTGGAACAAGATAATCAACTTCTGCACCCCATACATTTTCTGCACTTTCAGTCATTCCTGATGACATTGAATGAAATGCTGCAATAATAGGCTGTTCATTACTTGTTATGATGTATGGAAGTACTTCATCCACTGCACTGCTTATTTTACTGTAATATTCTTCATAATTTTCACCAAAATAATGTTTAATCTGACTTTCAGTGAAATATCCCTGATATTTTGAGGTATCATTTGAAAAATCCGCTCCCAGGAGTTCAGGAGAAGGATTATCATTTTCCAGAATGTGTTGACGTTCAGCATAGGTATGTGCTGCCACTGCCTGAGCTTTAAGTGCTTCTTCTTCAAATGCAGCAGGCATTTCGGCACACACCGCACCTATAATATAATCACGTATAGGAACTTCAATAACCTGTCCGCTTGTAATGTCAAGTACTTTATAAGTTTCCGAAACGTTAGTTTCATCCAATATATATTCTTCCAGAACAATATCAGAAACATCTGTTTCTTTTGCAGCAAATGAATTTCCTGATGTACTTCCCGAAAAAAAGACAAAAATTGCAGGTATGACGATAACTGAGGCTGAAAGTGCTGCAACAGAAAGTATTATTTTTTTCATTTTTCCTCCTTGTATAAAATATTAAGATTGACATAGCATAAAAAATAGTGTATAATAATTATATTATTATAAAACAGGAGTGTGATTATAATGTCATCAATTATTTCAGGTGCTAATATTAAAGATTTATGCAGAGAGCTTTCAGAAAATTCCGCTATTGAACAAAAACTTTACGAAAAATACCACGTTAAAAGAGGTCTGCGCAACAGTGACGGTACGGGTGTTGTTGCAGGAATTACAAATATATGTAATGTTCATGGATATCTCATAAATGAAGGAGAAGTTGAACCTATTCCAGGTCAGCTTATTTACAGGGGATATAACATCAATGATATTGTAAATAATGTTGAGGAGGAGGACAGATACGGTTTTGAAGAAACTGTTTTCCTGCTTCTTTTCGGTCATCTTCCTTCAAAAAAGGAACTGGATGGTTTTTCTACATATATTTCCCTTAAAAGAGATTTGCCTGCCGGATTTGTTGAAGATATGATTCTTAAAGCTCCTTCAAAAAATATCATGAATAAACTTGCACGTTCAGTTCTTGCACTTTATTCATATGATGAGGAATGCGAGAGCAAGGGACTGGAAAATGAAATGCTGACTGCTGTAAGTCTTATTGCAAAACTTCCTGTTATTATGGCGAATGCTTATCAGGTGAAAAAACGTGTTTTTGATAACGGAACTATGTTTATGCATCCAATTAATTATGAAGAAAATACTGCTCAGTGCATTTTGTCACTGCTCCGTCCGGACAGACAATATACAAAAGAAGAAGCTCAGATGCTTGACAGGCTTCTTATGTTACAGGCGGAACACGGAGGCGGAAATAATTCAACCTTTACGTGCCGTGTGCTTACTTCTTCCGGAACCGACCCGTATTCTGCATATTCATCTGCTATATGTTCTCTTAAAGGTTCACGTCATGGCGGAGCTAATATTCAGGTTATAAATATGCTTGACAATTTCAAGGCCAACATTAAGAATTGGGAAGATGAAGGTGAAGTTGCTGACTATATGCGACGTACAATAAGAAAGGAAACAAATGATAAATCCGGTCTTATTTACGGGATGGGACACGCTGTCTATACAATATCAGACCCAAGGGCAGTAATATTGAAGAAAAAAGCCTTTGAACTTGCAAAAGGGAAGGAAATTGAAGCAGAGTTCAGACTGCTTGAGACCATTGAACGTCTTACACCTGAAATTTTCAAGGAAGTAAAGGGAAATAGCAAAGCAATGTGTGCAAACGTTGATATGTATTCAGGATTGGTTTACCGTATGCTTGATATACCTGATGAATTATTCACTCCTCTTTTTGCTGTTGCAAGAATAGCAGGATGGGCTGCTCATCGTATGGAAGAAATTATTACAGGAAACAGAATTATCAGACCTGCATACAAGGCTATTGCAAAAGAGCTTGATTATATAAATTTGAAAAACAGGAATAATATTGGCTGATATAATAGAGAATGCATAAATTTAAATTTACAGTGACATTCATAAGTATGCTTATACTTACAGGCTGTACATTCGGTACAAGTATAGATACCCTCATGACTCCGCCTAAACTAAGTTTGGAACAGCAACAAATTTACAATGCACTCACTGACGCTACAGGAGCTTCTATAAGGCTTAAATACCCTAAATCGGGAAAATATCTTTCTGCCTTTATAGTTGAAGATATTGACGGTGACGGTTCAAATGAGGCTGTTGTATTCTATGAAAAAAATGGTCTCACTGTTGAGGAAAACACATTGAGAATAAATATTCTGGACAGTGACAGCGGTTCATGGCGTTCTGTATATGACACACCTGCCGACAGTTCTGAAATTGAGCTTGTTATGATTTCAAGACTGGGTGAAAATCAGCGTATGAATCTGATAATCGGAAGCAGTCTTATTAACAGAAATGAAAAAACAGCAGTTATTTACAGTTACATCGATGGTGAGCTTGAAAGAACATTTTCTGAGTCATACTCATTTATTGATGTAACGGATTTGGACGGAGATGGTGAAAATGAGTTCCTACTTCTTAAAGGTGCAGCAGGTGGTGAACCAGCGGTGGTAGAAGCTTATAAGCTTGATAATAAGGGGAAATATCATCAGTACAGAATCGAATTAAATAATAGCTTTACAGAATTTGACAGAATAGGTTATGGTAATTTAAGCAGTGGGAAACGGGGACTTTATATAGATGCTGTTTCCGGTACGGGTTTTATACAAACTGATATTATTTATATGGACGAAACAGGACTTAATAAAGTTTTTGAAGAGTCATCAGAATCAGATACAACCTTAAGACCATCAGGAGGTGTATCGTATGATGTTGACAATGACGGACAGCTTGAAATTCCCGTTCAGGTTATTTCTCCGGGATATGAGGATGTGCCTGAAAGTGAACAGATAAGCCTTACAGATTGGTTGTGCATTAGCGACAATAACAAACTGGAACGTAAGTATACATCATATTACAGCGTTGGAGAAGGCTATATTTTTATATTTCCTGAAAAATGGCGGAATAAAGTCACGGTAAAGAGAGACGCTATAAATGAAGAAATGGTATTCTGTGTTTATGACGGTGATAAAATCGGAAGAGAGCTTCTGCGGATTTACTGTGCGGAAGATGAGGCTTCACGTGAGGACAGAATATCCACAGGTTATATGATTTTAAGAACCAAGGGGAAGTCATCATATCTTGCGTATATACCGCCTTCTGCTGATAATGATGACAATCTGTCCATAAGTCAGGCTGATACTGCCATAGGATTTGTCTATAAAAATTAATGATTGAACAGAGGAGTGACTTGAATTGAAACGTATTTTGATTTGCGAAGATGAAGATACAATAAGAGAATTTGTTGTTATAAATCTGAAACGTGCCGGATATGAAGTCGTTGATGTCAACTGTGGTGAAGCGGCTCTTAAAACTTTTGAGAGCGAACACGGTAACTTTGATATTGTTCTTCTTGACATAATGATGCCCGGAATTGACGGTTTTACAGTATGCAAGAAAATCAGGGAAAAAAGCTCAACCATAGGTATTATCATGCTTACGGCAAGAACACAGGAAATGGATAAGGTAAGCGGACTTATGATTGGTGCGGATGATTATATAACAAAACCGTTTTCACCTTCAGAGCTTACTGCACGTGTTGATGCTATATATCGTCGTGTATGCATGAGTTTTATAAAGAATGAAAAGCAGTCCCTGATTGAGAGCGGACCTTTTGTGCTTAATCTGAAAAGCCGTACTGTCACAAAAAACAATAATCCGATTGAACTTACACAGGTTGAGTATCAGATTCTTGAATATTTTATGAATAATAAGAATACAGCTCTTGACAGGGCAAGCATACTCAATCATATATGGGGTGAAAGTTATTACGGTGATGACAAGATAGTGGATGTAAATATCAGGCGTATACGCATGAAGATAGAGGAAGAACCTTCCAGTCCTAAATATATAATAACTATATGGGGATATGGATATAAATGGAATGATATGCAATAATGGCTAAAAAGAGTATTACAAAACGCTGGATTTTCAATAATCTGGGGGTAATCATACTCGCTCTTCTTGTTATTGAAATGATTGTTATTTATGCTGTGCAGAGTTATTATTATAACTCTGCGAAACAGTATCTTGTATCAAAGATAAATGCTGTTGCAAGCGTACTCAGTATTCATTCACAGGACAGTTCAGCTAATTTTTCTTCTGAAATGAGAAATATGCTTGAAACTTTTAATGAAAAGGATAAAATTGAGCTTATGGCGGTCAATTCAAAAGGAAGAGTTGTACTGACTTCTTCAGGATTTTCTCCGGACGAAGATTCAATAATGCCAGATTATGAACAGGCAATGCAGAATGGTGAAGGAAGTAGTATATACAGGCTTTCCGGCGGCGAAAAGATTCTTGCCGTATCTGTACCTTTGTCATCGTTCAACAGTGAATACAGTTCTGTGCGTATGGTTACATCCCTTACCGAAATAGATAACACGATAAAAGGTTATATTCTTTTTGTTACAGCGATAAGTACAGCAGTTATTTTAATCATTGTAATTATGGGACTTTATTTTGCAGGCTCGATTGTCAAGCCTATACGTCAGATAAGCGGAATCACACGCAAATTTGCAATGGGCGATTTTTCAATAAGGATACATAATAACAGTGATGATGAAATAGGTGAACTCTGTACTGCAATAAATCATATGGCTGATGAGCTTTCGTCTGCGGAAGCCATGAAGAATGAATTTATATCTTCCGTTTCTCATGAGTTGAGAACTCCGCTTACGGCAATAAAAGGCTGGGCGGAAACTCTTATGGTTGACGGCGGAGAGAATCCTGATACAATGAAAAAGGGTGTAGGAGTTATAGTAAATGAGACAGAGAGGCTTTCTCAGATGGTAGAAGAGCTTCTTGACTTTTCACGTATGCAAAACGGTCATTTTACCTTGCAGAATGCAAATATGGATATTCTTGCTGAACTGGGAGATGCTGTATTGATTTACAGTGATAAGGCAAGACGTGACAATATTAAGATAATTTATGAAGAACCTGAAATGCTTCCGTTCGTATACGGAGACAAGAACAGAATCAGACAGGTTTTTATCAATATAATTGACAACGCTGTTAAGTACTCCTCAGACGGTGATACTGTAACCATAAGGGCAAGGGAAAAAGACGGAAAAATTATTGTTTCTGTAGTAGATACAGGATGCGGAATAAAGGAATCTGATTTGGCAAAAGTTAAGACAAAATTTTATAAAGCTAATCATACAAGACGGGGTTCGGGAATCGGACTTGCTGTTGCTGATGAAATTATAGCCATGCATGGAGGTACTATGGATATTTCAAGTGCAGGTGAGGGCAAGGGTACACAGGTAAGGATAACCCTGCCGACAAATCGTGATTGATAATGGGGTATAATAGAGAAATGGGAAAAGGTAATAACAGTGGAGAAAAATTTAAATCTAAAATAGGCGGGCAGGCACTAATTGAGGGTATAATGATGCTCGGACCAACCAAGGGAGCAATGGCGTGCCGGCTTCCTGATGGTACAATTGACCTTGAAACGTGGGAAGAAAATAACGGAAAGTCTGCACCATGGTATAAAAGGACTCCTTTTATAAGAGGCTGTTTCAATTTTGTTTGTTCGCTTATCAAAGGATATAAATATACAATGAAATCGGCCGAAAAGCAGATGACTGAGGAAAATGAGGAAGAAAAGCTCAGTGAAACAGCAACAAATATAATTATGGTTATAGGTTCGGTTATAGGTATGGTTGTAGCTGTCGGACTGTTTTTTGTTCTTCCCAAATTTTTTGTTGGGCTGATACCTGATGCTGAGAATATGGGCATACTGCGTTCAGTTCTGGAGGGTATTGTAAAAATAGCACTGTTTGTATTGTATATGTGGGCTGTAAGTCTTATGAAGGATATAAAACGGCAGTATATGTATCATGGAGCAGAGCATAAAACAATAGCATGTCACGAAGCGGAACTTCCCCTTACTATTGAAAACGTCCGTAAACAGACAAGATTTCATAAGAGATGCGGAACAAGCTTTATATTTATAGTTCTGATTATAGGTATATTTGTGATGTGTTTTGTGCCAAAGGGTTTGCTGTGGTGGCAGAGGTCAATTATAAGTATACTTACACTTCCGCTTGTTGTAAGTATTTCATATGAGTGCATAAGACTTGCAGGAAACAATGACAATATTTTTACAAAGATACTTTCAGCTCCCGGACTTCTCATGCAGAGGATTACTACCCGTGAGCCTGATGACAGCATGATTGAAATTGCAATCACGGCATTGAAAGTATGTATTCCAGAAGATAAAGAGGAAGATAAATGGTAAGCCGATTAAAATTGTATAAGGAATGCATAAAGATTTTGGATGATGCAGGAATTTCTGACAGTGAATTTGATACTCTTTGCATTTTTCAGGATTTGTTAAATGACAGAAATCCGCTTTTCATGCCAAATAAATCTGTAAATTCTGAAACGGCTGAAAAAATTTATGCTCTTGTATCAGAAAGAAGCAAAGGTTATCCGTTGCAGTATCTTTTAGGGGAATGGGATTTCTGGAAATATAGGTTTAAAGTGGGCAAAGGGGTACTAATTCCCCGTCCCGATACGGAAATATTGATTGAAAATGTTCTTGACATATGCAGAAATAATGATTTAAAGTCTCCGAAAATTCTGGATTTATGCAGTGGGAGCGGATGCATTGCCATAACGCTTAGTAAAGAAATTCCACATTCTCAGCTCTATGCCGTTGAAAACTCTGATACTGCATTTGAATATCTTGAGGAAAATATCAGATTTAATAATGCTAATGTAAAAGCAATTAAAGCAGATGTACTGATGTTTGAAATAGCTGAAAAATTCAGAGATTTTGATATAATAGCAAGTAATCCGCCATATCTTACCGCTGAGGAAATGCAGGATTTGCAGAAAGAAGTGCAGGCAGAACCTGAATCTGCACTTTTCGGGGGCGATGACGGACTTGATTTTTACAGGGCAATAACGAAGATATGGGGTAAATGCCTGAAAACCGGCGGATATATCTGTTATGAATTCGGAATGGGACAACATGAAGCTGTTTCCGGAATTTTAAAATCAAATGATTTTATAAATATAAATTTAACAAAAGATACAGGCGGCATTATCCGTACTGTGACAGCAGAAAAAATTTAAACGGAGGAAATGAAAATGGCTAAGAAGGAACTTGCAAAAAAGCCCGTTGTTGTAAAAGCATCAACTCAGGAGGATAAAAAATCTGCTCTTGAAAGTGCTATTAAATTTATTGAAAAGAAATATGGTGCAGGAGCTGTAATGCGTCTCGGGCAGGCTCAGGCTCTTAATGTTGATGCTATTCCCACAGGTTCCATGAGGCTTGATATGGCTCTTGGCATCGGCGGTGTACCACGTGGACGTATCGTTGAGATTTATGGTCCTGAAAGTTCAGGAAAAACTACCGTTGCACTCTCTATTATTTCTCAGGCTCAGAAGATGGGCGGAGATGCTGCATTTATTGATGTTGAACATGCTCTTGACCCGACATATGCAAGGGCATTGGGTGTAAATATAGATAATCTTCTTGTATCACAGCCGGACAGCGGAGAACAGGCACTTGAAATTGCCGAAGCTCTTATCCGTTCAGGAGCAATTGACGTTATAGTTCTTGATTCCATTGCAGCTATGACTACACGTGCTGAAATTGATGGTGAAATGGGCGACTTGCACGTTGGACAGCTTGCAAGGCTTATGTCTCAGGCTATGAGAAAGCTTACAGCCGCTATTGCAAAGTCAAGTTGTGTAGCTATTTTCATAAATCAGGTACGTGAGAAAATCGGAGTCATGTATGGAAATCCGGAAACAACTCCGGGCGGACGTGCATTGAAATTTTATTCCTCTGTAAGAATTGAAGTACGCCGAGGAGAAGTTATCAAAGACGGCGGACAGATAATCGGTGCAAGCACACGTTGTAAGGTAGTAAAGAACAAGGTAGCCCCGCCGTTCAAGGAAGCTGAATTTGATATGATGTACGGTCAGGGTATTTCACGTACTGGAGAAGTTCTTGATATTGCTGTAGATTTGGATATAATCAGGAAAGGCGGCTCATGGTTCAGCTATAAAGACCAGAAACTTGGACAGGGTCGTGACAATGTAAAGGAGCTTCTTAAGAATAATCCTGAGCTTATGCAGGAAATTGAAGAGCAGATTCTTACACGCAAAAGTGAGCTTATGAATAATAATCCTGATGACAAAAAGGATAAAAAAAGTAAAGCTGCTGCTGTTGCTGCTGCGGGTACGGACGATGATATTATCAGTGATATAGATGAAGATTTTGATGAATTTACACCTGCTGAATAACAATGGAAATAACTTCAATAAAACAGTATAAAGGAAAAACCTATGAAGTTGAGCTTGATTCTCAGAAAAAACTTTATCTGCATATTGATATAATAGTTGACTTTGGTCTTTCAGTCGGTATGCGGATAGATAAAAACGAGCTTAAAAAGATAGTATATGCGTCAAATTTTCATCGTGCATATCAGTATGCATTGTATTGTCTTGATTACCGTGATTATTCGGCAGAAGATATGTATCAAAAGATTATTAAAACATATAAAAGCGAAAAGCTTTGTCTTTCTGTAATAAGGAAACTTGCAGGAGCAGGTCTTATAGACGACAGGCGTTATGCTGAAAGGCTTGCAGGAAAACTTGTTGAGTCAAAAAAATATGGATACAGGCGTGTAAAGCGTGAGATTATACAGAAGGGCATTGATGAAAATATCGCAGAAGATGTGCTTATTAAGTATAATGAATCTTATTCTCAAAATCTTATGGAATTGCTGAAAAAAAAGTATTACAGATATCTGACTGATAGTGCTGACAGAAATTCAATAGAAAAAGCCAAAAATGCTCTTGTAAGATACGGTTATGGATTTGATGAGATAAACTGTGCAGTAAAAGAATATTTTAATAATACAGAATAATAGGGGGGATAAATAATGTCCATAAAAATAGGAATGGTATCGCTGGGCTGTTCAAAGAATCTTGTGGATTCTGAAAGAATGCTGTTCAAGCTCAGAAAAAACGGTTATGAACTTGTTACGGAAGCAGGACTGGCTGATGTTACCATAGTAAATACCTGCGGATTTATACAGTCAGCCAAAGAAGAAGCTATTGAAACAATTCTTGAACTTGTAACACTTAAAAATGAGGGTACTATAAAAAAGATTATTATCACAGGATGTCTTACTGAACGATATAAAGAGGAAGCAGCAGAACTTTTTCCGGAAGCAGACGCAGTAATCGGCATAGGTAACAATAAGGATATTGTTGATATACTTAATGAGGTGCTTAATGGAGAAAGGATAATAGATTTTGCACCCAAGCTTGATGCAGAGCTTACAGGCGACAGAATTATATCAACATTGCCGTTTTTCAGTTATCTTAAGATTGCGGAAGGCTGTTCAAACTGCTGTACTTACTGTGCTATTCCGTCAATCAGGGGAAAATACAGAAGTGTTCCTATGGAAGATATACTTGCAGAGGCAGAAAAGCTTGCGGAAAACGGAGTAACGGAGTTGGTTGTAATTGCACAGGATACGTCACGTTACGGAGAAGATTTGTATGGTGAATCAAAACTTCCCGAGCTTCTAAGAAAACTTTGTAAAATAGATAGTCTGAAATGGATTCGTACACTTTATTGTTATCCTGAGCGAATTACAGATGAATTGCTTGATACTATTGCAAGTGAAGAAAAGCTTGTCAAGTATCTTGAAATACCAATCCAGCATTGTGACGGTGAAATTCTTAGCCGTATGAATCGGTGGGGCGATGAGGAAAAACTGGAAAACTTATTTAATCATATACGTGAAAAAATTCCGGATGTTATTCTGCGTACAACTCTTATAACAGGGTTTCCCGGTGAAACAGAAGAACAGTTCAATAATTTGGCTGAATTTGTTCAGCGTATAAGATTTGATAGACTTGGATGTTTTCCGTTTTCAGCAGAGGAGGGTACAAAGGCTGCCGGATTTGAAAATCAGATTGAACCTGAGATAGCTGCTCACCGTGCGGAAATCATAATGGAACAGCAGCTTGAAGTGAGCTATGATAATAATAAAAAGCTTATGGATTGTGAGCTTGAGGCAGTAGTTGAGGGATTCGACAGGTTTGCGGATTGCTTTTTTGGAAGGACGGCAATGGATGCACCTGATATTGACGGCAAAATATTTTTCATATCTGAAAAACCGCTTACCGTTGGTGATTATGTAAAAATAAAGGTTACTGATACACTTGATTACGATTTGATTGGAGAGGTGATTTTGAAATGAATCTGCCAAACAAGCTTACATTGTTAAGGGTTTTTCTTATTCCGTTTTTTCTTCTTTTTATGTATCTTGATATTTCATTTCACTATCTTATTGCATTAATTATATTTGCAGCAGCTTCAATAACTGATGCACTTGACGGAAAAATCGCAAGAAGCCAGAATCTTGTAACGAATTTTGGCAAATTCTTAGACCCCCTTGCTGATAAGGTACTTGTAATTTCAGCACTTGCTGTCTTTGTAGAAATTTCTGAAATCCATATCGGAGCAGTACCGCTTATAATAATAGGAGCAAGGGAATTTATGGTTTCAGGTCTGCGTCTGATTGCAGCTGACAGTGGAATAGTAGTAGCTGCCGGAATATGGGGGAAGCTGAAAACTGCATTTACTATGGTTTCAATTATAGTGGCATTAATCTGGTTAAGTGTCAGATATGATTTTGGATTAAGTTATCAACAATCTGTTGACAAAATTGTTGATAACTGGATTATACCTGCATTAATCTGGATTTCTACAGCTCTCACAATTATTTCAGGACTTGTTTATCTAAAAGGTTACTGGCATATTATTGATACAGATAAATAAAGGAGAATAACTATGAAATATTGTTCAGGACAGATAAAATATCTTGTTGCAATAAAGGAGCTTTCTGAAGCTGACGAATATGTCAGATGTGTCAGCATATCACGTCATCTGGGTGTATCACGTCCATGTGTAAGCAAGACAATGCGCTGTCTTGCAAATTCAGGTCTTGTTTATGAGGATTTCTGCAACAGTGTTGTACTTACGCCGAAAGGTAAGGAAGCAGTTGAAGAAATTCTGCGTAATTTTAATGAAACATATGTTTTTTTTCATAAATTTCTTAAACTTTCTCCGGAGGAGGCTCATGCACAGGCACTTATTTTTATAACGGACTTTCCGGAAGATACCTGTGAACGTCTTAAAAAAATTGTTCAGCGGACAATAAATAAAAAAAATTCCTGATAAAACCGGTCTGATTTTTTCAGGCTGATTTTTTATTGCGTATTATGGATAAATTATACAACGGTTTTTGTTAAAAACAGGTAAAAAAGCTGAAAATGAATAAAACACTTGACAAAATGAAATAATAGTGGTAAATTAATATTAGCACTCCAATAGTGAGAGTGCTAACAGAATCAAGAGTTTTGGAAAGGTTGTGTTGTCGTGAACGACAGAAAGCTTAAGGTTCTTGCTGCTGTAGTTGACGAATATATCAGGACGGGTGAGCCTGTGGGTTCTAAAGCAATTTCAAATCTCAGTCATATCAAAGTTTCAGCTGCTACTATAAGAAATGATATGGCAGTTCTTGAACAGCTTGGTTATCTTGAACAGCCTCATACGTCTGCCGGCAGAATACCGACATATTCAGGCTACAGATTATATATAGATGAGCTTATGACCCTTCCGGAGCTTACTGACGAGGAAAAACAGAGACTTGACGAACTTCTCGGCGGAAATGATACTCCTGAAGAGTTGCTTATTCAGAATGCTGCTGCCGCACTTACCGAACTTACTCAGTGTGCCGCAGTCGTAAGCAATTCAGCTCCGAGATTTTCTGTAATTTCAAAAGTTGAGGTTATTCCGACAGGCAAAAGGCTTTATGTTATTTTATTGATAACTTCAAACGGAAGCATCAAGAATAAGGCGTGCAGGCTGGAATTTGATTTGAGTCATGAGCAGCTTGATTTTTTCACACATTATATAGATGAAAATTTAAGTGGTATTTCCGTTGATGAACTTTCCGAGAAAATGCTTGACCAGATGATTACGGCAGTTTCTGCATATATGGTAAGTCTTTCACCTTTGGTTAAAGGTATATGCGAGCTTTCGGCTGATCTTAGACAGCAGGAGTTGACAGTCAGCGGAAGTGAAAAGCTTCTTTCATGTGAAGAACTTGATAAGATGGAAGTTGTCCGTTTTATTGAACATAAGCATGAGCTTACTGATTTGCTTGAAGATTCATTCAGCGGTATTCAAGTCAAGTTTGGTGCGGGAGGAAACTTTGCAATCGGAAATTCAAGCATGATTGTTTCAAAATATCGCAAAAAGGGCAAAGAGGTTGGTTCTCTCGGGATTATAGGTCCTATGAGGGTTGACTATAAAAGAATTATTCCTTATATTGAATATCTTACACATAAGATTTCAGACCTTATGTCAGATGATGAGGAGATTGTTACAAATCCGTATAATGATATGTCACCGGATTTGTAGAAAGGAGCAGCAATGAAAGAAAAAAATTATAATGAAGAATATGCAGAAATTCTTGAAGATGGAGCGTCAGAGGAAATTTCTGAAAATGAATCATCAGACGAAGACGATGCTGTAAGCGAATACAACGATACAGCAAGTCAGTTTGCTGAAATGGAAGAAGAACTTTCAAGGGCAAAAAATGATTACATCAGGCTTTATGCTGAATATGACAACTACAGGAAAAGAACGGCAAAGGAAAAAACAGAAACATATTCAAATGCGTCTGCAAAGTGTATTGAGAATCTTCTTCCTGTTATTGACAGTTTTGAACGTTCACTTGAATGTGAATGTTCAGACGAAAATTTCAAAAACGGTATGAGTATGATTTTTACACAGATGAAAGAATTTCTGAATAAGATGAATGTTGCTGAAATTGAAGCTATGGGCAAGGAATTTGACCCGAATTTTCATAATGCAATTCAGAAGATGTCCGATACTGATTATGCAGAAAATCATATATGTGCAGTATATCAGAAAGGCTATATGATGGGCGATAAGCTTATCAGACCGGCAATGGTCGCAGTTGCGGACTGATTATCAGGCATACAAAAATAACCATATATATCTATTTTTTTAGGAGGTTTTTATTATGGGAAAGGTTATTGGTATTGATTTAGGTACAACAAACTCATGTGTAGCAGTTATGGAGGGCGGTAACGCAGTAGTTATCCCTAACAATGAAGGTGCAAGAACTACTCCTTCTGTTGTTGCATTTACAACCAATGGCGAACGTCTTGTCGGTCAGGTGGCTAAAAGACAGGCTATAACAAACCATGACAGAACAGTTTCATCTATCAAGAGACATATGGGAACAAGCTATAAAGTTGCCATTGATGATAAAAATTATACTCCTCAGGAAATTTCAGCAATGGTTCTCCAGAAGCTCAAGGCTGATGCAGAAGCTTATCTCGGCGAATCTGTTACAGAAGCAGTTATTACTGTTCCGGCTTATTTCACAGACTCACAGAGACAGGCTACTAAGGATGCCGGTCAGATTGCAGGACTCAATGTAAAGCGTATCATCAATGAGCCTACAGCAGCAGCAATTTCCTATGGTATAGACAAGGAAGAAGAGCAGACTGTCATGGTCTATGACCTTGGAGGCGGTACTTTCGACGTTTCTATTATTGAAATGGGTGAAGATGTTCAGCAGGTTCTTGCAACAGCAGGAAACAACCGTCTTGGCGGTGATGACTTTGACCAGCGTATTATCAACTGGATGGTTGATGAGTTCAAGAAATCGGATGGCATTGACCTTTCACAGGACAAAATGGCTGCCCAGAGACTTAAAGATGCTGCTGAAAAATCAAAGATTGAGCTTTCATCAACAACAACTTCAAATATCAATATTCCTTTCATCACTGTTGATGCTACAGGTACTCCGAAGCATCTTGACCTTACTCTTACACGTGCAAAGTTCAATGAAATCACTGCTGACCTTGTTGAAGCTACAATGGGACCTGTACGTCAGGCTCTCAGCGACAGCGGACTTTCTGCATCAGAATTAAGCAAGGTTCTCATGGTTGGCGGCTCATCAAGAATACCGGCTGTTCAGGAAGCGGTTAAGAATTATATCGGTAAGGAACCATTCAAGGGAATCAATCCTGACGAATGTGTGGCACTTGGTGCAGCATATCAGGGCGGTGTGCTTGGCGGAGAGGTTAAGAACGGACTTCTTCTCCTTGATGTTACTCCTCTTTCACTTGGTATTGAGACAGCAGGCGGAGTATGCACAAAAATGATTGAAAGAAATACAACAATTCCTACAAAGAAATCTCAGATTTTCTCAACATACGCAGATAATCAGCCAGCAGTTGACATAAATGTCCTTCAGGGTGAGCGTGAGTTTGCAAAAGACAATAAACAGCTCGGAACATTCCGCCTTGACGGTATCGCACCTGCTCCCCGTGGAATCCCACAGATTGAAGTAACATTTGATATTGACCAGAACGGTATTGTACACGTTTCCGCTAAGGATTTGGGTACGGGTAAGGAACAGAATATTACTATTACTTCTTCAACAAATATGTCCAAGGATGACATTGAACGTGCTGTAAAGGAAGCTGAACAGTATGCAGCTGACGATAAAAAACGCCGTGAAGAAGTTGATACAAAGAACGAAGCTGAAAATCTTGTATTCCAGTGTGAAAAAGCACTTGCTGATTTTGGTGATAAGGTTTCAGAAGATGAAAAGTCTGCTGTAACTCAGAAATGTACAGCTCTTAAGTCTGCAATCGAGGCTAATAATGTCAGTGAGATAAAGACAATGAAGGAAGATTTACAGAAAGCTTTCTATGACCTTTCCGCAAAGGTTTATCAGCAGGCTAATCCGAATGGTGCACAGGGTGTTGACCCGTCACAGTTCACAGGAAATATGGGCGGTGAAACTAATACAGGCAATGACGACGGTGTTGTTGATGCTGATTTCACCGAAGTTTGATGAATCAATTAAATATTTTATCATTAGGGCGGATTTACTTCGCCCTTATTGATGTATAATCTGATAATTTTTAGCTTATGCAGGGTGAATCGCACCCCCACACAGATTGGAGAGTATATATGGCTGATAAAAGAGATTATTATGAAGTACTTGGCATTCAGAAAGGTGCTTCAGAGGACGAAATAAAAAAAGCTTTCAGAAAGAAGGCAAGAGAAAATCACCCCGATTTGCATCCTGATGACCCATCTTATGTTGAAAAATTTCAGGAAATAAATGAAGCAAACGAGGTTCTTTCTGACCCTGATAAACGTAAAAGATATGACCAGTTCGGTCATGCAGGCGTTGACCCTAACTACGGAGCAGGCGGAGGAGCCGGAGGTTTCGGCGGTATGGGAGGCATGGGAGATATAGGTGATATACTTGAAAGTGTGTTCGGTGGATTTGGCGGATTCAGCGGATTTTCAGGAGGTTCACGTTCAAACGTAAATGCACCCAGACAGGGAGCTGATATTCATGAATCTGTCAATATAAGTTTTATGGATGCCTGCAACGGTAAAACTCAGGAAGTAAAAATTTATTGTATGACAGTTTGTGAAGCCTGTCACGGAAGCGGTGCTGAAGCAGGTACATCATCAGAGGTATGTCCGGATTGTCAGGGCAGGGGAAGTGTAAAGGTAGCACAGCGTACACCGTTCGGTGCTATATCTTCAGCAAAAACATGTTCACGCTGCGGAGGCAAGGGTAAGATTATAAATAATCCATGTACGAAATGCCGTGGAATTGGAAGAACAAAAGTTCAGAAAAATATTTCAGTTGACATTCCGGCAGGTATTGACAACGGACAGACAATTCGCCTCAGCGGGCAGGGCGACTGTGGTATAAACGGTGGTCCTTCTGGAGATTTGATGATTAATATTTCAGTAAAGAATCATCCCGTTTTCACCCGTAAGGGATATGACATTCATTGTGATATTCCTGTTACTTATATGGAAGCTGTTCTTGGTGCAGAAATTACAGTCCCGACTATTGACGGCGATGTAAAATATAATATAAGCGAGGGAACTCAGACCGGTACTGTGTTCAGGCTTAAAAATAAAGGCGTAAAGAAACTTAATCGTCCGGACAGAGGAGACCAGTATGTAAAAGTTTATGTTGAAGTTCCAAAGAATCTTACAAAAAAACAGAAAGACCTGCTCAGAGAATTTGAAGTATCACTTACTGATAAAAATTATGCCAAACGACAGACTTTCTTTGAAAAACTTAAAAACAGATTTGATTTCTGAAATTTTTATCATATAAAAAATTTTTTCTGTCAGGTTTTCTGACAGAATTTTTTTGTTTAGGCATATTTTTGCCTTGACTATAATAAAAATATGTGATACAATTATCATGGATAGAAAATGGCTTTTTTATCAAGCTGTTAAAAATATAAATTCATACGAGGAGAATAATTAATCATGGGAAAATATTTTGGTACAGACGGTTTCAGAGGTACAGCAAACGAAAATCTTACAGCAGACCATGCTTATAAAGTCGGAAGATTTCTTGGCTGGTACTATGGTGAACTTAAAAGACATAACGGAGATGATACTCCTGCACGTATTGTAATCGGCAAGGATACGAGACGCTCAAGCTATATGTTTGAATATTCACTTGTCGGCGGACTTACGGCTTCAGGAGCTGATGCTTATCTGCTTCACGTTACTACAACTCCCTCTGTTGCTTATATTGCAAGAGTGGATTCTTTTGACTGTGCTGTCATGATTTCCGCAAGTCATAATCCTTATTATGACAACGGACTTAAGCTTATCAACGGAAAAGGCGAAAAAATGGAAGATGAAATTATAAATCTTGTTGAAGATTATCTTGACGGAAAACTAAATGTATTCGGGCAGGACTGGGTAGAGCTTCCTTTTGCAAAAAACGAAAAAATAGGTCGTTCTGTTGATTATGTTTCAGGCAGAAACAGATATATCGGATATCTTATTTCGCTTGGTGTTTATTCATTCAGAGGTATAAAAGTCGGTCTGGATTGTGCAAACGGTGCTTCATGGGCTATTGCAAAATCTGTATTTGATGCCCTCGGTGCAGAAACTCATGTTATAAATGCAAATCCTAACGGAGTGAATATCAATAAAGATGCAGGCTCGACACATATTGAGAATTTGCAGAAATATGTTGTTGAAAATGGGCTTGATGTAGGTTTTGCATATGACGGTGATGCTGACCGCTGTCTTTGTGTTGACGAAAACGGAAATGTTATTACCGGCGACCATATTCTGTATATTTATGGCGTTTATATGAAAAACAGAGATAAGCTTGTAAATAATACGATTGTAGCGACTGTAATGTCCAATTTCGGATTTTTCAAGGCTCTTGACGATGTAGGAATAAATTATGCAAAAACAGCAGTAGGAGATAAGTATGTTTATGAATACATGAAGGAAAATGGCTGTAATATCGGTGGGGAACAGTCCGGACATATTATCTTCTCAAAATATGCTTCAACAGGCGACGGAATACTTACAAGCCTGAAAATGATGCAGGCCATGATTGGAAGCAAAAAGAAACTCAGTGAACTTGCTGCACCGCTTAAAATTTATCCGCAGGTTCTTGTAAATGTAAGAGTAAAAGATAAGACATCTGCACAGACTGACCCTGATGTACAGGAAGCTGTTGCAAAGGCTTCTGAAGAACTTGGAACAACAGGCAGAATGCTTGTCCGTGAGAGCGGTACAGAACCGCTTATACGTGTTATGGCAGAAGCACACACGGAGGAAATATGCCATAAGCACGTTGAAAGTGTTGTTGATGTACTCAGAGCAAAGGGTCATACTGTATGAAAAAATCAAAGAAAATACTTCTGGGTTCGGTAATCTTTTCAGTTGCTCTGACTTCTTTTGGATGTGTTTATGGTCCTCCGCCGGATTAAGATACATTTGAATCCGTATCGGTATGAACTGGCAGAACAGATTACAGATACAAAAGAATCGTAGCCATTAGGTAATTCTATGAAAAAATCCGGAAAAACACTTCTTACCGCAGCACTTCTTACAACTGCTGTCAATATGGTTTCATGTGATTCAGATTATCAGAATGTATATTGACCACCTCCTGACATTAAAAGTGAAATGTCGGAAAGTTCGTCATATGACCCATATGACGAACCACTTCAGCCTGAATATGGAGTATATGAGTATTATAAAGATGTAAATCAAACGACGGAAGAAATAACAACTGCTGAAATCAGAAAATATAATCCGGAAGATGAAGAACCGGCAGTTGTTTATGGACCTCCTTCCTGTTTTGGAATAAAGGGAAAAATTTTTTATTGATTATTTGTTATTTTTTGCAAAATATTTCTCATGTAATTGTATTCATTTGTTTATTTGTTGGAAAATATAAGAAAATCGCTATAATTATTGACTTTTCAAAAATAAAATGTTATTATTGTTAAGTAGCAGATTATTAAATCTGTTAAAATATCGAATTTACACAACAGGAGGCAATAATGACAAAAAAAGATGACCGTAATCTTAGTATTACGATAAAAAATCAGACGGAAGAAAAAGATTTTATCGTTTCTTTTTCTACATTTCTTAAAAAATTAAGAAAATATTTGCTGTTATGGATTATTACAGCTGTTGTTTTCTGTGCATTATCATTTGGTTATGCGGCAGTGACAACAAGTACAAACAAGGTAGCACTTACAGCTCTTATAGGATTTTCCTATACAGGAATTGAAAAAGGTCTTGACCCAAAAGGCAGGGATTACGATGTAAACACAATCAAAAGCCCTGCTTATATAGAAGCAGCATTGACAGAGCTTGGAATAGATGTAAGCAAGCTGGAAAGCATAAGAGAGGGAATCATATTCAGCGGTGTACTTCCTAAAGATACTGTTCAGAGACTTACAGTTTTTTCTGATGTTCTCAAAAATAACGGAAGTGTTTCAGCAGCTGAAAAAGTACTTGAAACAACTTATTTTCCTACGCAGTTTAGAGTGACTTTTAATTATAGTGGTACTGGTCTTTCGGACATTGAGGCTGTAGAGGTTTTCAATACACTTCTGGAAAATTACAAGAACTCTTTCTATGAAACATACGGATATAACAGTTCTCTCGGAAATGCCCTGACTGTTATAGATTACAATGACTATGACTATGCTGAAACAATTGATGTTTTCAATAACAGTCTTGCAACACTCAGCAGTTATGTAAAGCAGTTATCAAACGAGGATAAAACACGTTTCCGTTCATCTGTTACAGGTTATACATTCGGGGACCTTTATGAGTCTATAGATAATGTAAAAACGATAGACCTTGATAAATTGTCTTCTTATATATCCGTAAATAATATTACAAAGGATAAGGAAGAAGCACTTGCTTACTGTGAATACAGAATAAAGGAACTTAACCGCAGAAAATTACAGTATGAGGAAGAAATTAAATTCTATAACGAATCTATTTCAAAATATGAAAAAGACCAGATAGTTATAATGGGTACGGTCGGTGATGAAAATACTCAGACATCAATTTCCTCTGAACAGTATGATACAATGTTTGCAGAAATGAATGAAACTGCTTCATCTCTTGCACAGGTAAAGCAAAACATCAATTACTACAAGGAACGTCAGGAAGCTTTGAAGAGCAATAAAATCGGTTCTGTTGATAAAATCGAGAAAGTTGAAGCCGACCTTTCAAAGCTGAATGATAAAGTCAATAACTTTATTAATCTTGTAAGTGAAACATCAGAGGATTATTATAAAAATGTAACATTCAAAAATGCTTACAATGTTCTTGCACCTGCAACATATTCTTCGTCTGACAGAGTATCACATATTGTTGAAAATGCTAAGAGTATACTTATTGTACTTGAGTCTCTGGCCGTTTTGCTTTATCTTGCTGTGGCATTTATTGAAGCGTTTATTACAGATAATCGTAACAGAAAATCTGCAAGGCTTGCAACAGAACTTGCCAGATATGATAAAATTTATGAGGCAGAAGAAAAAGATAATTCTGAATTAGATAATGAGGACAACGGAAAGAAAAAATAAATGATATAAATCAGAAAGGCATCTTGTTTTGATGCCTTTCATTTTTTATTATGCCTTGTCTTTTTGTTTGAATACAAGAGAAGCTGCAAGTCCAGCGAGCAGTGCAGCTGTTATTCCGCCTGCTGATGCGGTCATACCGCCCGTGAAAATTCCGACAAAACCATCTTTATCGACGGCTTTTCTTACGCCTTCTGCGAGCAGATGACCGAAACCGGTAAGCGGAACACTTGCACCGGCTCCGGCAAAATCAGAAAGAGGTTTATATAATCCGATGGCAGAGAGAAAAACTCCTGCGACAACAAAGCCCGTCAGAATCCTTGCCGGAGTAAGTTTGGTATAATCAATTAACAGTTGTCCGACAGCACAGATAAGCCCGCCGACAAGAAATGCTTTTAAAATATCAATAGCCATAATTATCTCCCTATATGAACAAGATGTGCAACAGCCGGAATACTTTCGCCTTGTTGGACTGACATAGTTGACATAAGTGCACCTGTTGCAATAAACAGCATATTCTTTATTTCATTTTTTTCAAGCATTGGCAAAAAATGTCCGCACAGTACGCTTGCACTGCATCCACAGCCAGAACCTCCGCAGTGAGTATCCTGAGTTTCATTATCAAAAATAAGCATTCCGCAGTCTTTGTGTTTTTCAGAAATATCAATGCCCTGTTTTTGAAGAAGTTCTACAAGCAGGGTACTTCCTACCTTTCCTAAATCGCCTGTAACAATAAAATCGTAATTTTCCGGAGAAGTTGCAGTAGCTTCAAGATAACGTTGGATAGTTGCAGCGGCTGCAGGAGCCATTGCACTTCCCATGTTTGTTATATCATTTATGCCCATATCTGCTATTTTACCGATACAACCACCTATTATTGCAGATTCTCCGTTGCCTGACAGGATAACTGCTCCTGATGCAGTACAGGTCCATTGCGATGTTGGTGTACGCTGTCCGCCGTATGAAAGCGGTGCACGGAACTGACGTTCAGCCGTTGAGAAATGGGAAGAGGTAACAGCACAGGAACGTTTTACAGCTCCTGAATCCATAAGGATAGATGCAGTAAGAAGTCCTTCAGCCATTGTTGAGCAAGCACCATACATTCCAAGGAATGGAATTTCAAGTTCACGTAGTCCGTAAGATGAACCTGTACATTGATTAATCAAATCTCCTGCACAGATAACGTCGATATCTTCTTTAGTTAAGTTTTTTTTACGTACTGCTAGACTTACTGCTTCGAGCTGAAATTTACTTTCAGCTTGTTCCCATGTATTCTGTCCGAAATGACTATCATTAATTATTTCGTCAAAACATTCCGCAAGAGGTCCTTTTCCCTCTTTTTCACCGACAACAGCGGCATAGCTTTCAATCTTTACAGGAGTATCAAGCAAAAAGACTCCCTGAGATAAATATCTTGCCAAATTCAATCCCTCCATTAAGTTCATTTGACAGTTAATATTATTTGATATAAATAAAAAATTATACACAAATAAATTTTTTATCCTTTTATTTATTTTGAAATTGACAAAGGGTTTTAAGTATGTTATAATTATATAAAATGACGAAAAAGGAAGTGTATTATGTTAAATAATTTAAGCGATTTGGAAATGATTGTAAAAGTCTATGATAAAGCAGAGAATATTAATAAGGACGAATTGGACGGCAGAGCTGTTGAACTTGCTGTTGGAACAAAATTTGGTGATATGATAAGAAAAGAAGTGAAATGTTTTTTTGCTGTAACCGGTAAGGCGGCAACACTTGACAATAAACTGAGTTATCAGCTTCAAATTTCAAGAATAGAGGGAAATCATTATTTTCTTATGTTCTTGAACAAGGATATTGCCGTACAGTCAGGACTTGGTTATCTGGAATTACCGATTGAAGATGTTATGAAGCTTGTACGTGATACTCCTCAGATGAGGGGAATATTGCTTATAAAAGAAATCAGAGATTCTGAAGATATAGAAAAACACAATTTCTCAATGTTGATGATAACCAAGAATATGGCAGCCATAGCATTGGGAGCATAGCAAAAAGTCCCTGAATAAATCAGGGAAATAAAATCATTGTTTAATGATTGTTATGATATTTTTCACGTGTTCTTGCAATACTTTCTTCACTTCTTTTTATCAGATTCAAAAGTGAAGATGAATACTGTGCATAATCTTTCTGGAGTGTAGCTGTTGTTATGTAGAGCGTATCAGGATTGTTTACACAGTCGTTTCCGTCAACCGGTATACCACTTGATGCTGCTTTTATATCAGCTTCGCTCATGGAAATAATGGCATTTGCACTGTCATTGGCAATAACTTTGGGTATTTTGAAAAGTTTCTGGTCATTATGAGGATTGGCATTGTATACAATCCTGAACAGCTTGTATACTGAAAGCATGAGATAAGAGGAAACCTCTTTGATAAGTGTTATACTTCCTGCCTTCTGTGCGAGGCTGAAAAGCAGGCTTATTGAGTTGTTTATGATACGTCTGTTGAAATTTATGATTTCAGGTGATGGCATTTTGAGATTATTATTGCCATCATCATCCGGAATATCTTCGATAGTGATAACCTTGCCTTCAGGTTCGGGGGTACGTCCGAGCAGATAGTCACATGACACATTGTAGTAATCGGCAATTTTCACAAGAAAGTTAAGACCGCATTCACGTATGCCTTTTTCATAATGAGAAAGAAGTGCCTGAGAAATTCCAAGGTCGGCAGCAGCTTGTTTCTGACTGATATGACGTTCTTTTCTCTGGAGAGTTATAATACGTGCAAAGTCTGAGTTCATGAATACATTCCTCCAATTTATATGTTACATATAGTATATTTATTATACATTATTATTATAATACAAATTGTATAATATGTAAATATTAATATTATTCAAACTTTCAATGAACTTTCACTATTTATTTGTTATATTTTGCTATATGTGGCAGAAAATCTGATGTATAAATATTTATTTTTTGAAAGGAAAGAAAATGAAAGGATACAGAATCAGCATTATCCGTCATGGTATGACGGAAGCGAATGAAAAAGGAATTTATATCGGTTCAACAGATATGCCTCTTTCTGCAAAGGGTGCAAGTGAGCTTGCATCTAAAATGGATGAATTTGATTATCCGTCAGTGCATAAAGTATATACGTCTCCATTATGCAGGTGCAGGGAGACAGCTGAAATTTTATTCCCTGAAACAGAGACAGAGACGGTTGACGGATTGAGTGAACTGAATCTTGGTGATTTTGAGGGAAAGAGTGTTGACGAACTTATTAACCGTGATGACTATAAAACATGGCTCAGGGGTGGAAGCAGTACAAAACCGCCAAATGGTGAAAGCCTTGAAGAGATGACGGCACGCACCTTTTCAGCACTTCATAATATAATTATTGATATGATGAATAACGGTTTGACTCATTGTGCCATAATTACTCATTCGGGTATTATTTCAAATCTTTTAAGCTGTTTCGGACTTCCAAAATATGATGCAAAGTATCTGAATGCAAAAGCAGGAGAAGGATTTGATATTATTGTTACAACTCAAATGTGGCTTAATTCTCAGGCATTTGAAATTCTGGGATATTGTCCTTATGAAAAGATTCCCGAAGATGATTATGAAGATTGGAGACCTGAATAATTTACCTTGATTTTCATATAATAACGGCAAATCTTTCAAAGAGGTGCTTATTATGAAGGCATGGGAGCTTATCGGTTATTCACGGCAAAAAATAAAGGGCAGACGCAGGGAAGCTTTTTTTATATGTATTCTGCCATTGTGTGCGGATTTATTTTTTCGCATTGCAGAGGCAGCTTTATACAGTATAATGCTTTATCTGGAAGTTATTAATCCCTCAGAACTTTTTACCGGAAAAAGTATAGAACAGCTTGTAATTGCAGTTATTTTTACTGTTTCACGCTGGCTTGTTTCTGCACCGCTTTATTGTGCTTCAGCGTTAAGACTGAGGGAATTTATTTCAGAATCAGAGAATAAAACATTTGTTTCTGATATGCTTTTAAGCTGGAGATTTATAAGACGCAGTATATCATCATTTATCTTCAGCAAGTTAATAAGTGCATTATCGCTTGTCCCTGCCATTATTTCAGGATATTACCTGATTGACTTGCTTTCGTCAGGTGCAGGCAGCAGGGAAATTATTATTGCTTCAAATGCGGCGGCTGTTTTTATTATTTCATTGATACTTTGGTGTGCTGTTCAGCTGAATCTTGCAGCAGTACCGTTTCTGCTTGCTGAATTTCCTGAAAAAAGCGGAGCAGGTGCAGTATTTTTGTCATTTAAGTTCATGCGTGGACGAAGAAAAACGGTATTCAGCTTATGGCTTATATTTTTACTGCCTATGCTGCTTATTGTCACTGTTCCGTTCCTTATATCTGAACTTTCATCCGCTTATGCTTTTGGAATTTCTATTTTTTTAAAGGAAGATGAATATTCGGGCTATCAGAAAAAACACTTGTTTTCTTTGAAAAAATCAATCAGACTCAGGAGAAATTTATGAGCAGAATTATATTTACTGTAGAATCAGAAAACCCTGTTGCTTTGCAGGAATATTTAAAAAACAACTGTAAAGTTTCCCGCAGGCTTATTCAGAAACTTAAGAACACTGACGGCGGAATTACCTGTAACGGTGGATTTGTCCGTACTGTTGATACTGTTCATCAAGGTGATATAATTGAATTTAACATAAATGACGAAAATGAGATTGAACCGAATGGAAATCTAAGGGCAGAGATTGCTTTTGAGAACGAAAGTATTGTTATTTTTGATAAGCCGAGCGGTATGCCCGTGCATCCGTCTGTCAGGCACAGAAATGATACATTGGGCAACTTATTTGCCTATTTGTATCCTGATTTGACATTTCGTCCGGTTAACAGGCTGGACAAGGATACATCAGGTTTATGTATTGTTGCCAAAAATCCATATGCAGCGAATCTTATACAGGGAAACTGTAAAAAAGTTTATTTTGCAGCAGTTCATGGGATTATCAAGGGAAATGGTGTCATAAATGCCCCGATAGCAAGGGAAAAGGAAAGCATAATTGTCCGCTGTGTACGTGATGACGGACAGTATGCCGTTACATATTATAAAAATATAAAATCAAATGAAAAATATACGCTTCTTGAAATAAATCTTGAAACGGGACGTACACATCAGATACGTGTACATTTTGCGTATATCGGAAATCCACTGGCAGGAGATGACTTATACGGCGGAAAGCGTGATGATATATCACGGCAGGCACTTCACTGTGGAAAAATAAGTTTCTGCCTGCCCGAAACAGACGAGAATATAACGGTAAGCTCTGAGCTTCCGTATGATATTAATTCATTATTTTAACAGGAGGAAATCATTATGGAAAAAATTTCAAGTTTTCAGGTAGACCATACAAAATTCGGAGTTGGTATGTATATATCAAGAATTGATGATGATATTATTACTTATGATATAAGAATGGTGAAACCAAATGGCGGAAAGTATATTTCAAGTCCGTCTCTTCATACTATAGAACATCTTTTTGCAACATATGCACGAAGCAGCTGTTTTGGGGACAGAGTTGTATATGTTGGACCGATGGGATGCCGTACCGGATTTTATCTGCTTACAAGAGACAGTCTTCCTGCTGAAAAGGCAATCCGTCTTGTACGTGACGCTTTCAGATTTATCTCTGAATTTGATGGCATTGTACCTGGAAGCAGCATTGAGGAATGCGGAAATTATCTTGAACATGATGTTGAATCAGCAAGAAAAGATGTTCTTCCACTTCTTGGAAAACTTGAGAATTATACATCTGAAATGCTGAATTATAGCTATCATATTAAAAAAAGATAATTGAAAATTTGTGCATCAATACAAAAAAATTCTTGAAATTCAAAAATGATTGCTTATCTTATTGTATTTTTTCTGAAAAGTGGTATAATGTAAGTTATAACTGATTTTCAGACGGAATCTGATAAGGAGTGCATAAAATTGAATTTTTTACAAAAAATCGAAAGATTGGCTGTTTCACTGTCCGTCAGGGCAGGACTTTGTACATTGAAACTTATAGCTGAAATTCTTCTTGCAATTATAAAAATAATAAAATTTGTTTTTTCAGAATTTTTGGAAGTATTCAAAGCAATAGGCAGGGGAATTGTCTGGATATTCAAGGAATTTACTGAACCATACAAAAACAGGGTAAGACTTTCCAATGAACTTGCCAAAGAAATAAAATATGCTAAAAAAGAAGGAAAGCTTGCATATATCAAGGCGATAATCAGGTTTATGGGTTCTTTTCTTTTTGGTGAGGACGGTGTATGCTATACAGCTTTTAATTATATTCTTCCAATTGTTTCAGTTGCTTTTCTTGTTGGTATTGTAAAATACGGTTCAAGTCTTGAATATGGCATAGCCGTTGAATATAATGGTAAGGAGCTTGGCATTATTTCAGCTGAAACAGAATTTGAAACGGCTGAAAGAGATGTTCAGCAGCGTATTTCCTATTCTGCAAATGAACAGGCAATTGACTTGTCTGCTAAATTTTCACTCAGAATAATATCCAATGAAGATAAATTTGTAAGTCCCAGTCAACTTGCTGATAAGATGCTTGCTGCATCTGATGAAGAACTGACAGAGGCCTATGGCATATATATTGATGGAAATTTTATAGGTGCTGTTCGCAACAGGGATGAAATACAGTCGGTTCTTGATGAAAGGCTTCTTAATTATGATGTTGATGGTGTTGTAAGGGATGTTTCTTATGTGAATAAAATTGATTATACACAGGGAATCTATCTTTTGAGTAGTATTAAAAGTGAACAGGAAGTTATTGAACTTCTCACTTCACAGAAAGAAAAAAGACACGCTTATGTCGTTCAGGAAGATGATACTATTGTAAGCGTCCTTCAAAAATACGGCATGGATTTAGATGAATTTAATAATCTTAATCCTGATATTGAAGACGGAATAGAAAGCGGTCAGATGCTTAATGTTATTGAAAGGGAGAGCTATCTGCCGATTAAGTATATAAAAGAAACAGAAAATCTTTCTTTTATTGATTATGAAACTGTTGAAGTTGAAACAAGTTCTTTGAATGTTGGTATACGTTCAGTTCTTGTAAAGGGTGAAAGAGGAGAGAAAAAGACTAAGTTTGAGATAACTTATGTTGATGGCAAAGAAGCCTCACGCAAGGTTCTGAGCAGTGTTACTACAAAAAGTCCTGTCACCGAAACTATTGGTTTGGGGACTTATTCCGCTATGCCTGACAGTCCTGAGACTGTTTATCTTGGTTCACCGCTTACAGGCACGGGAGAAATGAGCTGGCCTGTTGATGGCGGATGGATAAGTGACCCGTTCATTAGTGACAGAAACCATAAGGGACTTGACATAGCAGCTTCTGAAGGAGCTGAAATATATGCCGCTCAGGAAGGCACAGTAGTTGCTGCTGGCTGGAATTCAGGCGGATACGGAAATGTTGTTATGATTGAGCATGACAATGGATATGCAACAGTATATGCACATATGCTTTATGTATATGCAGTTGAAGGACAATATGTTTCAAGAGGACAACTTATCGGATTTGTCGGAACTACCGGAGATTCTACAGGTAATCATTGCCACTTTGAAGTGCGTTATCAGGGCATATGCTTAGACCCGACAACTTTTCTGAATACTGTTGATATGCAGCGTCCGAAAGAAGAAGAGTATAATTGAAATTTATCAGTATCTCCCTGAATTTTGTCAGGGAGATATTTTTTGTTAATAATTGCTAAAAACCAATGAAAAAATTTTATATATTTTTATGTCATAATTTTAAGATAATGCTTGCAATATTATAACAGATGTGATATAATATTCATGTTGAGTTTAGCATATTTTTAAATGTGCTTGCTGTGAAGATATGCGTTGAAGCAAAAGGTTGCTGCCGGTGCGGCAGGTAATTTTTGCGGAGTATGTCCGATTTTAAACCGGGCGAATGGGATAGTGGACACTGTTTGTGGATTTTTGAAATATACTTTTTAATGTTAGTATATAGTCAATAATGCTCTGTCTGCATATAAAAATATCCTTATCTGCTCGAAAATATTATTTTTTCGAGTTTTTTTAATCAGATACGGAAGAAACACTCGGCAACGTGTGCAATCCCAGTCAACGTCCCCAGAAAAATTCTTAAGGAGGCGAAAAAACAATGGCAGTCAACGAAAAAATCAGATTCAAGGTTAAAGGCTATGACCATGCTACAGTTGATATTGCAGCAGCTAAGATTGTTGATGCAGCTAAAAGAAGTGGAGCAAGAGTTTCAGGTCCTATTCCGCTCCCTACAAAAAAGGAAGTTGTTACTATTCTCCGTGCTGTACACAAATATAAGGATAGCCGTGAGCAGTTCGAGATGAGAACTCATAAGAGACTTATTGATGTTATCCGTCCGACAGAAAAGACAACTGCTGCTCTTGATAAGCTTGAAATCCCAGCAGGCGTTGAAGTTGTTATGGAAGTTAAGTAATTAACTTAAATAAAACGTCTGAAAATTATCGTTCGGGAAACGGAATGGCGGTAGTCCGCCGGTCATGTTAATGCAGAAATGTATTAACCAATAACCTTATAGGAGGAAATGAAAATGCAGAAAGGCATTATCGGTAAGAAAATCGGTATGACACAGATTTTCGATGAAACAGGAAAAGTTGTTCCTGTAACAGTTGTTGAAGCTGGTCCATGTGTTGTCGTTCAGAAAAAAACCGTTGAAAACGACGGATATGCTGCACTTCAGCTTGGCTTTGGCGACGTAAAGGTTCAGAGAGTGAACAAGCCTATGAAAGGTCATTTTGACAAGGCAGATGTTGCTTGCAAGAAAACTCTAAAAGAATTTAGACTTGACGACTGCGATGCTCTTAACGTAGGCGATATCGTAAAAGCTGATACTTTTGCAGTAGGTGACGCAATTGATGTTGTAGGCACAAGCAAGGGTAAGGGCTTCCAGGGTGCAATCAAGCGTCATAATCAGCACAGACTTAAAGAAACTCATGGTACAGGTCCTGTTCACAGACAGGCTGGTTCAATGGGTGCATGTTCTTCACCTTCAAGAATTTTCAAGGGCAAGGGCATGGCAGGTCACATGGGCGCAGAACAGGTTACTGTTCAGAATCTCGAAATAGTTAAAATAGATACAGAAAATAATCTCATCGCTATCAAGGGTGCAGTTCCCGGTCCTAAGGGCGGAATCGTTTATATCGTTGACAGCGTTAAGGCTTAAGGAAGGAGGAAACGTAAATGTCTACAATTTCAGTATTTGATATGGCTGGCAATCAGGTTTCCGAAACAGAGCTTAATGACGCAGTTTTCGGAATCACTCCTAATGAAGGCGTAATGCACGCTATGGTAGTAAATTATCTTGCTAACCAGAGACAGGGTACACAGTCAACTCTTACAAGAACAGAAGTAAGAGGAGGCGGAAGAAAACCTTGGAGACAGAAAGGCACAGGTCATGCAAGACAGGGTTCAACACGTGCTCCGCAGTGGTATCACGGCGGTGTTGCTCTCGGACCTAAACCAAGAGATTACAGATATGCTCTCAATAAGAAAGTAAGAAGACTTGCTATGAAGTCTGCTCTTTCAACCAAAGTTCTTGATAACAATATGATTGTTCTTGATTCACTTAATCTTGATTCTTTCAAGACAAAGACAGTTGTTGAGATGCTCAAGGCTCTCGGAGTAAACGGCAAGGCTCTTATCGTTACTGCTGAAGCTGATACAAAGGTAGTAAAGAGTGCAGCTAATATCCCTGGTGTTAAAACTGCTGCTGTCAATACTCTTAATGTTTACGATATTCTCAACTATGATAAATTTATCGTTGTTAAGAATGCCGTTGGAAAGATTGAGGAGGTTTACGCATAATGAAAACTGCTCAGGATATTATCATCAAGCCCGTTATTACTGAAAAGTCAATGGACGGACTTCAGGAAGGAAAGTATACCTTCAAAGTTGCTAAAGATGCCACAAAGCCTGAAATCAAGAAGGCTGTGGAAAAGCTCTTCAATGTTGAAGTTGCAAAAGTTACAACTATGAACGTTAAGGGCAAGATGAAGCGTGTCGGCAGATATGAAGGCATGACTGCTTCATGGAAGAAGGCTGTTGTTACTCTTACACCGGATTCAAAGACTATTGAATTCTTTGAGGGTATGTATTAATTAAGACAGACCTTTGTATGGGAGTGATGCTCCCGCAAATAATGCATTATAACAAGGAGTTGAAATAAATGGCTATTAAAACATATAAGCCAACTACCCCTTCAAGACGACAGATGACTGTAACAGACTATTCTGTTCTTTCAAAGGTAGAGCCGGAAAAGAGCCTTCTTGAACCTCTTAAGAAGAAATCAGGAAGAAACAGCTACGGCAGAATCACAGTTCGTCACAGAGGCGGCGGTAACAGAAGAAAATACCGTGTAATTGATTTCAAGCGTGATAAGGACAACATGATTGCTACTGTTCTTACTCTTGAATATGACCCAAACAGAAGTGCATTCATCGCTCTTGTTCAGTATGAGGACGGTGAAAAGAGATACATTCTTGCTCCAAACGGCCTTAAGGTTGGCGACAAGATTGAATCCGGTTCAGAGGCTGATATAAAGCCGGGTAATGCTCTCAAGCTCGCTGATATTCCTGTTGGTACATTTATCCACGCTATTGAGCTTTATCCTGGTAAGGGTGCACAGCTCGTAAGAAGTGCAGGAAATCAGGCACAGCTCATGGGTAAGGAAGACAAGTATGCTCTTGTAAGACTTCCTTCAGGCGAAATGAGAAAAGTTCCGATTGATTGCAGAGCTGCTGTCGGACAGGTTTCAAATATCGACCACGAAAACGTTAATTATGGTAAGGCAGGAAGGGTTCGCAATATGGGTTGGAGACCGACTGTAAGAGGTTCAGTTATGAACCCGTGCGACCATCCACACGGAGGCGGTGAAGGTAAATCACCAGTCGGCAGACCAGGACCTGTTACACCTTGGGGTAAACCTGCTCTTGGTTACAAGACACGTAAAAAGCACCACAGAACAGATAAATTTATCGTAAAGCGTCGTAATGGTAAATAATCGAAGGGAGGAACTGAATAATGAGCAGAAGCATTAAAAAAGGACCATACGTCCAGGAGGTTCTTCTTAAGAGAGTTATGGCTATGAATGAAGCAGGTGAAAAGAAGGTTCTTAAGACATGGAGCCGTTCTTCTACAATTTTCCCTGATTTCGTTGGCCATACATTCGCTGTTCATGACGGACGCAAACACGTTCCGGTATATGTAACAGAGGATATGGTAGGTCACAAGCTCGGCGAGTTTGCTCCTACAAGAACCTATAAGGGTCATGCAGGTTCAAAAACATCGAATAACGGTAAGAAATAAGCGGAAGGAGGAGCTATAGATGGAAGCAAGAGCTTATTTGAGAAATGCTCGTATATCACCAAGAAAGGTACAGATCGTCCTCGATCTTATCAGAAACAAGCCGCTTGACATCGCTTTGGCTGCTTTGGATCTTACTCCTAAGGCTGCAAGTCCTATCGTTTCAAAGCTTGTAAAATCAGCTCAGGCTAATGCTGTAAACAATTTCAGCATGGACGGCGATAATCTTTATGTTGCTGAGTGTTTTGTAACACCTGGACCAATTATGAAGAGAATCATGCCGAGAGCTCAGGGCAGAGCATATAGAATTTTAAAGAGAACATCACATATCACTGTTGTTCTCAAAGAAAAAGAATAATCCCAAGGAGGTCTGATTAATGGGACAGAAGGTTAATCCGCACGGTCTTCGTGTCGGCGTTATTAAAGATTGGGATTCTCGCTGGTTTGCAGATAAGAGTACTTTCGGCGATACGCTCGTAGAAGACTATAATGTACGTGAGTATATAATGAAAATTCTTAACAGAAGGTCCAAGAATCCTGCTGACAAATGCGTTTATGCAGGCGTTCCGAAGGTAGAGATTGAAAGATTTGCTGATAAGGTTAGAATCCACATTCACTGTGCAAAGCCCGGTATCGTTATCGGCAGAGGCGGTACAGAAATTGAAAAGCTTAGAGCACAGCTTGAAAAGATGGTTAATAAACAGGTGTTTATCAATATTATCGAAGTAAAGCAGCCTGATATGGACGCTCAGCTTGTTGCTGAAAAAATCGCTCATGACCTTGAGGACAGAATTTCTTTCAGACGTGCCATGAAGCAGTCTATCGGCAGAACAATGCGTCTCGGTGCAAAAGGTATCAAGGTTAAGGTTTCAGGCAGACTTGCCGGAGCTGAAATCGCAAGAAGCGAAAGCTATCATGAAGGTACAATTCCGCTTCAGACAATCCGTGCTGATATTGATTACGGTTTTGCTGAAGCTGATACAACATACGGAAAGCTCGGTGTAAAGGTTTGGATTTACAAGGGCGAAGTTCTCAAGGGTGACGCTGCGAAAGCCGCTGCTCACAGAGAAAAGGTTGAAAGAAAGAATGACCGTCCGAATGACCGCCGTCGTCGTGATGACAGACGTGATGGAAACAGAAGAGGCGGAAGAAATTTCAATCGTGACTCCAGAAGAGAAGGAGGTAATCAGTAATGCTGCTTCCAAAAAGAGTTAAATACCGCAGGGTCCACAGAGGACGCTTAAAGGGTAAGGCATACAGAGGAAATAAGGTAACATACGGCGATTTTGGTCTTCAGGCTTTAGAGCCTTCATGGATTACTTCAAATCAGATTGAAGCTGCCCGTATTGCTATGACACGTTATATCAAGAGAGGCGGTCAGGTATGGATTAAAATTTTCCCTGATAAGCCTGTTACAGAAAAGCCGGCTGAAACACGTATGGGTTCCGGTAAGGGTTCACCTGAATACTGGGTTGCAGTTGTTAAGCCAGGCAGAGTTCTTTTTGAAATCAAAGGTGTTTCAGAAGAGATTGCAAGAGAGGCTATGCGTCTCGCTATGCATAAGCTTCCAATAAAGTGTAAGTTCGTTACTAAAGCAGAGCAGGAGGTTGAGCAGTAATGAAGGCATCAGAAATCAGAGAAATGTCAGTTGATGAGCTCAACGAGAAGCTCATGAGCCTGAAAGAAGAGCTTTTTGCACTCCGCTTTCAGCATGCTGTAAATCAGCTTGAAAATACAGCCCGTCTTAAGGCTGTTAAAAAGGATATTGCCCGCATTAAAACAACTCTGCGTGCAGCAGAGATTGCGCAGCAGTAAGAAAGGGAGGATTTAGCTAATGTCTACTGAGAGAAACCTTAGAAAAACAAGAGTAGGTAAGGTTGTAAGCGATAAGATGGATAAAACCGTCGTAGTTGCTATCGTTGATAACGTTAAACACCCGCTTTATAAGAAGATTATCAAGCGCACCGTTAAGCTCAAGGCTCATGATGAAAAGAATGAGTGCAGAATCGGTGACAGAGTTGAGGTTATGGAAACACGTCCGCTTTCCAAGGACAAGAGATGGCGTGTTACAAACATCATTGAAAAGGCTAAGTAATTTTTATAGAAGCTTTAAGCTTGAAAGGAGGAACTCGCTGTGATACAGATGCAGACTTATTTGAAGGTCGCTGATAACACAGGTGCAAAAGAGCTTATGTGTATCAGAGTTCTGGGTGGTACTCGCCGCAGATATGCAAATATCGGTGACGTTGTAGTTGCTTCCGTTAAGAAAGCAACACCCGGAGGCGTTGTAAAGAAGGGCGATGTTGTTAAGGCAGTTATCGTTCGTTCAGCAAAGGGTCTCAGAAGAGAGGACGGAACTTATATCCGTTTCGATGAGAACGCTGCTGTTATTATTAAGGAAGACAAGAACCCAAAGGGTACCCGTATTTTCGGACCAGTTGCTAAGGAGCTTCGTGAAAAGGAATACACAAAGATTCTTAGCCTTGCTCCAGAGGTTCTTTAATCGGAGGTGTCACAAGATATGAATAATAAAGTTCACGTAAAAACCGGTGACACCGTTATCCTTCTCACAGGTAAGTACGAGGATAAGTACGAGAAGAACGGCGAAAGAAAAACCGGTAAGGTTGTAGAAGTAAGCCCGAAAGAGGGCAAGGTTATCGTTGAGAACATCAATGTAATCACAAAGCACGTAAAGCCCACAAGAATGGGTCAGCAGGGCGGTATCGTCAAGACAGAAGCTCCTGTTTATGCTTCAAAGGTTCAGCTTGTATGCCCAAAATGCGGCAAGCCTACAAGAGTTGGTCATACATTTGAAGAGGTTGACGGTAAGCAGAAAAAATTCCGTGTCTGCAAAAAGTGCGGCAAGTCTTTTGAATAATGTAAAGGAGAAACGACAATGGCAAGATTAAAAGATTTTTATGTTAGCGACGTTGCTCCCGCACTGATGAAAAAGTTCGGATATAAAAGCGTTATGCAGATTCCGAAGCTCGACAAGGTTGTTATCAATGTCGGTGCTGGTGAAGCTAAGGACAACGCTAAGGTTATCGATGCTATTATGACTGATATTGCTGCAATCACAGGTCAGAAGCCTGTTGTATGCAGAGCTAAGAAGTCAGTTGCTAACTTTAAGCTCCGTGAGGGTATGCCAATCGGTGTTAAGGTAACACTCAGAGGCGAAAAAATGTATGAATTTGTTGATAAGCTCTTCAATGTTGCTTTCCCGCGTGTTCGTGATTTCAGAGGCATAAGTGCAAATTCCTTTGACGGAAGAGGCAATTATTCCACAGGAGTCAAGGAACAACTCATCTTCCCAGAAATCGAATACGATAAGATTGACAAGGTAAGAGGTATGGATATCAACTTCATCACTACAGCTAATACCGATGAAGAGGGCAGAGAGCTTCTCTCACTCCTCGGTGCACCGTTCATCAAGTAATCAGGGAGGAATAAAAATGGCTAAGAAGGCAATGATTAACAAGCAGAAGAGAACTCCCAAGTATTCCACAAGAGCATACAACAGATGCAAGATTTGCGGCAGACCGCACGCATATCTCAGAAAATTCGGCATCTGCCGTATCTGCTTCAGAGAGCTTGCTCACGACGGTCAGATTCCCGGCGTTAAGAAGGCAAGCTGGTAAAATACGAAAAGGAGGTCATCTGAATGCAAATCACAGATACAATCGCTGATCTTTTAACAAGAATCCGCAATGCGAATACTGCTAAACACGCCACAGTTGACGTTCCCGCTTCAAATGTTAAGAAAGCTATTACACAGATTCTCGTTGACGAGGGTTATGTAAAGGGCTTTCAGGTTATTGAGGACGGAAAGCAGGGTGTTATCAGAATCACGCTTAAATACGGCGACAACAAGTCACCGGTTATAACAGGACTCAAGAGAGTTTCAAAACCTGGTCTGCGTATCTATTCAAGCTGTGCAGATATGCCTAAAGTAAGAAAAGGACTGGGTATTGCAATTGTTTCAACTTCAAAGGGTATCGTAACTGACAAAAAGGCAAAAGAGCTTAATGTCGGCGGCGAAGTACTCGCATACATCTGGTAAGGAGGAGCTTCATTATGTCAAGAATCGGCAAAATGCCCATTACAGTTCCCGCAGGTGTAGAGGTTAAAAATGACAACAACTGCATCACAGTAAAGGGACCCAAGGGTGAACTTACAAAACAGTTCAGCACAGAACTCGGCATTGAAATTGCTGACGGTGTTATAACAGTAACAAGACCAAGCGATGACAAAAAGCATCGTTCAATTCATGGTCTTACAAGAACTCTCATCGCAAATATGGTTGAGGGTGTAACAAATGGTTATTCAAAGACTCTCGAAATCGAGGGTGTTGGTTATCGTGCTGCTAAGTCCGGAAATAAGGTTAATCTTAATCTCGGCTTCTCACATCCTGTTGTTTTTGAGGAAACAGACGCTATCAAGCTTGATGTTCCACAGCCCAACAGAATTATTGTAAGCGGTATTGATAAGCAGGCTGTAGGTCAGTTTGCAGCTGAAATACGTGAAAAGCGTCCGCCTGAGCCGTATAAGGGCAAGGGTATCAGATATGCCGGTGAACGTATTATCCGCAAGGAAGGTAAAGCCGGTAAGGGCAAGAAGTAATTAAAAGGAGCAGATTGCTATGGTAAAGAAATTTGACAGCAATAAGGCAAGAATCAAGAGACACCAGAGAGTCCGCAATAAAATTTCAGGAACTCCTGAATGTCCACGTCTCAATGTTTTCCGTTCTTCTAAGCACATTTATGCTCAGCTTATTGATGATGTAAACGGTGTTACTCTTGCCAGTGCATCAAGCATGGACAAAGGCTTTGAGGGCAACGGAGGAAACGTTGAAGGTGCCCGCAAGGTTGGCGAAATGATTGCTAAGAATGCTGCTGATAAGGGTATCAGCACAGTTGTTTTCGATAGAGGCGGCTATCTCTACCACGGAAGAGTTAAGGAACTCGCAGAGGGTGCCCGTGAAAACGGCTTAAAGTTCTAAGAGGGAGGTAAAACAATGGCTAATATTGAAACACAGACTCCTGAACTTCAGGAAAAAGTTGTTGCTATCAACAGAGTTTCCAAAACTGTTAAGGGCGGCAGAATCATGAAGTTTTCAGCTCTCGTTGTTGTTGGTGACGGCAACGGCACTGTAGGCTTCGGTCTTGGAAAATCAGGCGAAGTTCCTGATGCTATCCGCAAGGGTATTGAGGATGCTAAGAAGAACCTCTGCAAAATCGCTCTCAAGGGTACTACAATTCCGCATGAAATCGTTGGTGCATTCGGTGCAGGAAGAGTTCTTATGAAGCCTGCTGCACCTGGTACAGGTGTTATTGCCGGCGGTCCTGTTCGTGCAGTTATTGAAGTTGCAGGCATAAAGGATATAAGAACAAAGTCACTTCGTTCAAATAATCCATGCAACGTTGTAAGAGCTACTATTAACGGTCTTAAGTCATGCACTTCCGCTAAGGAGGTTGCAGCTAAGAGAGGCAAGTCCGTTAAGGAAATTTTAGGTTAAGGGGGCATCTGCAATGGCTAAGAATATCAAGCTCATTAAAAGCCTCATTGGCAGAAAGAAAGACCAGATTGCTACAGCTCAGTCTCTTGGTCTCAAAAAAATCGGCGATGTAACAACTCAGCCGGATAATGCTCAGACACAGGGCAAAATCAATAAAATCTCACACCTTGTTGAGGTTACAGAAGCGTAAGCAAGGAGGTGCAAACTATGAAAATTCACGAATTAACTCCGGCAGCTGATTCCAACAAGGCTGTAAAGCGTGTAGGAAGAGGTCACGGCTCAGGTAACGGCAAAACAGCCGGTAAGGGTCATAAAGGACAGAACGCACGTTCAGGCGGCGGCGTAAGAATCGGTTTTGAAGGCGGTCAGATGCCTCTTGCAAGACGTATTCCTAAGAGAGGTTTCAATAATATTTTCGCAACAAAGTATGCTATTGTAAATGTTTCAGACCTTGATAAGTTTGAAAATGATACTGTTGTTGATACAGAAATTCTCAAGGCAGCAGGTCTTATCAAAAAGGAGTACGATGGCGTTAAAATCCTCGGTAACGGTGAACTTACAAAGAAGCTCACAGTTAAAGCCGCAAAATTCTCCCAGAGTGCTGTTGAGAAAATTGAAAAGGCAGGCGGAAAGACTGAGGTGATGTAATGTGTTTCAGACACTGAAACGTGCTTGGAGCGTTCCCGAAATCAGGAAAAAGCTTTTATACACATTACTCATGATTATTGTTTTCAGATTGGGAAGTGCAGTTGCAGTGCCGTTTCTTGATACATCAGTTGTAAGTAGCTGGATGTCACAGAATGCTACAAATGGTAACTTCCTTGAATATCTGAATACTATTACAGGTGGTGCGCTTTCACAGGCAACCTTATTCTCACTTTCGATTACACCATATATCAATGCATCAATTATTATGCAGCTGCTGACATATGCTCTGCCGCCGCTTGAAAGACTGCGTGATGAAGGTGAAGAGGGCAGAAAGAAAATAAATAAAATTACAGCCGGTGTCGCTTTTGCATTGTCTGTATTTATGGGATTTGCTTATTATCTGACTCTTAAGAGAATGACTGCCACTGGTGAAGGTGGTGCTGTTACACACGCTGTAAAATATACTACTGGATGGGAAATGTATTTCAGTGCTGCTGTTATCATTGCATGCTTTGTTGCAGGTGCATCATTCGTTGTGTGGATGGGTAACAGAATAAGTGATAAAGGTATCGGAAACGGTGTTTCTATGGTACTTTTTGCAGGTATTGCAGCACGTTTCCCTGTTGATGCCGGAACGCTGGTTACTCTTATAAGAGAAGAACCTTCAAAATATCTTTTCGTTACAATAGGCTATGTTCTGTTTATAATCGTTGAATTTGCTTTTATTGTCTTCATGAATGAGGCAGAAAGACGTATTCCGATTCAGTATGCAAAGCGTGTTGTCGGAAGGAAACAGTACGGCGGACAAAAAACACATATCCCTGTTAAGGTTATGATGAGCGGTGTTATGCCTATCATCTTTGCGATGTCATTTATGTCGCTTCCTTCAACAATTCAGCTCTTTGCAGGACCTCCTACAAAGACAACCGGCTTCTATTATCACTTCTGTCACTTCTTCTCAACAAGAAGCTGGTCATATGCAATCCTTTATTTTATATTAATTATAGCGTTCAACTACTTCTATGTATCAATTCAGTACAACCCTGTTGAAATAGCAAATAATCTTCGTCAGAGCAACGGTGGTATTCCGGGCATCAGACCGGGTAAGCCAACATCTGATTATATTCAGAAAGTTCTTTCAAAAATTGCACTCGTAGGAGCTGTGTTCCTTGGAGTTATTGCTGTTATCCCGATTTTCTTCTCGATGGCAGATGAAAAGCTCCAGTCTCTTTCAATGGGCGGTACAACAATTTTGATTGCAGTAAGTGTTGCACTTGAAACTACACGTACACTTGAATCTCAGCTTATGATGAGGCATCATAAAGGATTCCTTTCATAAGTTCTGACAAGGAGGATATAAAATGAATCTTATCTTTTTAGGTGCACCCGGTGCAGGTAAAGGCACACAGGCAGAGGTCGTTTCAGACGCTCTGAAAATCCCGCAGATTTCTACTGGCAATATCCTTCGTGAAGCTGCCAAGAACGGTACTGAATATGGTCTTAAGGCTAAGGCTGCCATGGATGCCGGAGCGCTCGTTTCCGATGATATTGTAATCGGCATTCTTAAAGAGAGAATCGCTGAGGATGACTGTAAGGAAGGTTTCATTCTTGATGGCTTCCCGAGAACAGTTCCACAGGCAGAGGCTCTTGATGCTATGGGAATTCAGATTGATAAGGTGATTGAAATCAACGTGGCAGATGAAACAATCAAGCAGAGAGTTTCAGGAAGACGTGTATGTCAGGGCTGCGGTGCTTCATATCATATTGAATACAAGCCTTCAAAGGTTGAGGGCGTTTGTGATAAGTGCGGTGATGCGACTGTAATCCGTAAAGATGATAAGCCGGAGGTTGTTCTCGACCGTCTTGCTACTTATCATGAAAAAACAGCTCCTCTTAAAGATTACTACGAAAAACAGGGAAAACTTGTTACAGTAGAAGGTCAGGAAGAGGTTGCTGACACTTCTAAGCTTACTCTTGCTGCTGTAGGAGTAAACTAATGAGCATAACTATTAAGTCACAGTCCGAATTGTCCATAATGCGTGAAGCAGGTAGAATTACCTGCGGCGCAATATGGTATGCGGGCGAGAGATTAAAGCCAGGTATGTCAACACTTGATGTTGATAAGCTTGTCGGTGAATATTATGCACGACATGGCTGTAAATCCTGCTTTAAGGGTCTTTACGGATTTCCTGCAAATGCCTGTATCTCAGTTAATGAGGAGGTAATTCACGGAATCCCGAAGGCAAGCCACAGGCTTAAGGAAGGCGATATTGTAAGCATCGACACAGGAGCTGCGTACAAGGGCTTCAACGGTGATAGCTGCTGGACTTTTCCTGTTGGTAAAATTTCTGATGAAGCTAAGGCATTGCTTGATGTTACTGAAAAAAGCCTTTACGAAGGTATAGCTCAGGCTAAGGCAGGGGCAAGAATCGGAGATATTTCTCATGCTGTAGAAGAATACTGTGCTTCACGAGGCTACGGAATCGTAAGAAATTACTGCGGCCACGGTATCGGCAGAGAGGTTCACGAATCACCGGAGATACCAAATTGGGGACGTGCAGGTCACGGACCAAGACTTGTTTCCGGTATGACAATATGTATCGAGCCTATGATAAACCAAAAGGGCGATGATGTTAAAACTCTCAAGGACGGTTGGACCGTGGTTACCAAAAATGGTTCGCTGTCAGCTCATTTTGAGCACACAATCGCAATAACTCCTGACGGTCCCGTTATTTTGACCAAACCCTGACGGAGGGAAATTATTGTGAAGCTGAATACAGGTTCTGTTGTAAAAGCCAAGGCAGGAAGAGATAACGGCGGTTATTTCGTTGTTGTTTCAGTCGATAAAGACTATTGCTTGATTGCGGACGGAAAAAGCAGAAAACTTGCTGCTCCGAAGCGAAAGAATATCAAGCATCTTTGCTTTACAAACAGTATGATTGATATTAACGGTATAACTGATAAAAGGCTCAGGACGCTTCTTAAAGACTTTAAGACGGCTGGGCAAAAGGAGGTTATTTAATTGTCCAAGGAAGATGTAATTGAGGTTGAGGGCGTTGTCACAGACGCTTTACCGAATGCAATGTTTAAAGTTCAGCTTGAAAACGGTCATGAGGTTCTCGCACACGTTTCAGGCAAGCTCAGAATGAATTATATCAGAATTGTGCCCGGTGATAAGGTAAAGCTTGAAATGTCTCCATATGACCTTTCAAAAGGCAGAATCACCTGGCGTGTTAAGTAAAATTAAGGAGGTATTTCCTAATGAAAGTCAGACCTTCAGTAAAACCTATTTGCGAAAAATGCAAGGTTATCAAACGTAAGGGCAGAATTATGGTAATCTGCGAAAATCCTAAGCATAAGCAGCGTCAGGGTTAATCCTGAACAAAAACAATTGGAGGGAATTATTATATGGCAAGAATAGCCGGTGTTGATCTTCCAAAGAATAAGAGAATCGAAATTGGTTTAACTTATATCTATGGAATCGGTCGTCAGACTGCAACAGATATCCTCGCTAATACAGGCGTAAATCCTGATGTAAGAGTAAAGGATTTATCAGAGGAAGATGTAGCTAAGCTTCGTGACTATATCGATGCAAACTATACAGTTGAAGGTGACCTCCGCCGTGAGGTTGCACTCAACATCAAGAGACTTGTTGAAATTGGCTGCTACAGAGGCGTTCGTCACAGAAAGGGTCTTCCTGTAAGAGGACAGAGAACCAAGACAAACGCAAGAACCCGTAAAGGTCCTGTAAAGACAATCGCTAACAAGAAGAAGTAAGGAGGTATGAGCTTTGGCACAGCAGAAGGGTAAAAAAGTTACTACAGTCAGAAGACGTAGAGAGCGTAAGAATATCGAAAGTGGCGCAGTTCATATTCAGTCTACTTTCAATAATACAATTATCACAATCACAGATGTTCAGGGAAATGCAATTTCATGGGCAAGTGCAGGCGAGCTTGGTTTCAGAGGCTCAAAGAAGTCAACTCCTTTCGCAGCACAGACTGCTGCTGAAACAGCAGCAAAGGCAGCTATGGAGCATGGTCTCAAGTTCGTTGAGGTTTATGTAAAAGGACCTGGTGCAGGTCGTGAGGCTGCTATCAGAGCACTTCAGACTGTTGGTCTTGAAGTCAGAATGATTAAGGACGTTACTCCTATTCCACACAATGGATGCCGTCCTCCAAAAAGAAGACGTGTCTAATCAAATCGGAGGTGTTTTAAATGGCAGTACAGAAAGAACCTATTCTTAAAAAGTGCAGATATCTGGGCATCAGCCCTGCTGTTATGGGCGTTTCCAAGAAGGAATCTATCCGTTTCAAGAACGCTAACAACAGAAAAAAGGTTTCTGAATACGGACTCCAGCTTAAGGAAAAGCAGAAGCTGAAGTTTATCTATGGCGTACTTGAAAAGCAGTTCTATCATTACTTTGAAATTGCTTCAAAAATGGAAGGCAAAACAGGTGATAACCTTATTACCTGTCTTGAAACAAGACTTGACAGCGTTGTTTACAGAATGGGTCTCGCTCTCACAAGACGTGAAGCAAGACAGCTTGTTGTTCACAGCCACTATACTGTAAACGGCAAGAAGGTTAATATCCCTTCTTACAGAGTCAAGGTAGGAGATGTTATTGCCCTCAGAGAAAAGGACAGAACATCAGAAAAATTCAAGGCTACGGTTGAAGTGACTAATGACAGAGTTGTTCCTGTATGGCTCGATGCTAAAAAGGACGATTTCTCAGCTACAGTTACTCGTCTTCCAAATGCGGAGGATATTGATTACGAGGTTGCTACACACCTCATTGTCGAGCTCTATTCTAAGTAATCCTTTAAGATTTCTTGAATTAATTAAGCTTGAAGTAAACACTTATTGTGAAACAGGAGGGTTTTTATGCTGGAAAAAATCAACAAGCCGGATATCGACATTGTCGAGCTTAAAAGTGACGGCAAATACGGCAAATTCGTTTTAGCACCGCTTGAGCGTGGATATGGTATAACTCTTGGAAACAGCCTCAGACGTGTGCTGCTCTCCTCACTTCCGGGTGTGGCTGTAACATCTGTTAAGCTTTCCGGCAAAGAAGATAAGCTTTCAGGCAAAAGTGCTGCAGTTCACCATGAGTTGTCAACAATTCCGGGCGTAAAGGAAGACGTTACGGAGATAATTCTCAGTATTAAAGGTCTCACAGCAAAACTTCACGGTGACGGTCCGAAAACTGTTTATCTTGAAGCAGAGGGTGAATGTGAGGTTACAGCAAGCGACATAAAAGGCGATTCCGAAGTCGATATACTTGACCCGGGTATGCATATTGCTACTCTCAGCAAAGATGCAAAGCTTTACATGGAAATTACTATTGACAGAGGACGCGGATACGTTTCTGCCGAAAGAAATAAGAAGCAGATTAATCTTCCTGTTGATGTTATTGCTGTTGACAGTATCTATACACCTGTTCTCAAAGTTAATTATGTCGTAGAAGATACTCGTCTCGGACAGGTTACTGACTATGATAAGCTTACTATGGAGGTTTGGACAGATGGTACAATCTCTGCTAAGGAAGCTCTTTCGCAGGCAGCTAATCTTCTTAACGAACACCTTAAGCTGTTCATTGACCTCTCTGAAGAGGCAGGAATGGTTGAAACCCTTGTTGAAAAAGACGAAAAGGGCAAGGAAAAAATCCTTGAAATGACTATTGAAGACCTTGATTTGTCAGTGCGTTCTTTCAATTGTCTGAAACGTGCCGGAATCAATACAGTAGATGACCTCATCAACAAGTCTGAGGAAGAAATGATGAAGGTTAGAAACCTTGGAAAGAAATCCTTTGATGAAGTTAAAGAAAAGCTCCAGTCACTGGGCTTTGATTTGTTTCGCGAGGAAGAATAATACTAATTATCACTTATAAGAAAAGGAGTGAATTACATGCCGGGTACAAGAAAGCTGGGCAGAACATCTGACCACAGAAAGGCAATGCTCAGAGGCATGGTAACTTTCCTTCTCGAAAACGGTAAAATCGAAACAACCGTTACAAGAGCTAAGGAAGTTCGTGCTGTTGCAGAAAAGATGATTACTATCGGTAAGAATAATGATCTGCACTCCAAGCGTCAGGTAATGGCTTATGTAACTAAAGAGTCTGTTGCCAAGAAGCTTTTCGATGAGATTGCTCCAAAGTATGCAGATAGAAATGGCGGATATACACAGATTATCAAAATCGGACCTCGCCGTGGTGATGCTGCTGAAATGGCTGTCATTAAACTTGCAGACTAATCAGTAAAATATAAATCCGTTCTCGCAATTGGGAACGGATTTTTTATAAAGAGAAGGAGATATTTTTATGAAAAGAAAAATTGTTTTGATTATTGCATCGGCTGTATCTACAGCATTGTCAGCGTGTTTTTTTGCCATGAATGCATTTGCAGAAGGTGAAGCTGCAACTGATGCGACAGCACAGCAGGTAGCTGGTGGAAGTCTTGTAACTTTTGTACTGCCTTTGATTCTGATGTTTGTACTGCTTTATTTCATGGCTATCAGACCTCAGAGAAAGAAAGAGCAGGAAGCAAAGGCTATGCAGGACGGTATTCAGATTGGTGATGAAATTGTTACAGCAGGCGGAATTGTCGGAATGGTTGTACGCATAGGTGATGATAATGTTGTAATTGAAACAGGCGGAGAACGGAATAAGTTGAGAATCAAGAAATGGGCTATAGCTGAAAATACTTCAGCTAATGAAAGGATTAAGGAATCTCAGTCTAAAACCAAGACAGCTCTTTCAGTAGCTGGCGTTACAGAAGAGAAGGATAACAAAAAGGAAAAGAAATCCAAGAAGGACGCAAAGTCTGAGGAGTCTTCAAAGGAATAATAATACAAGCCTCCGCATAGAATTTATTAATTCTATTTGCGGAGGTTTTTTCATGCGTCGTCATCGCCAGAGCCTATGGACAAACATCTTTTTCAGTTTTGCCGTGCCGGTTTCAGCAGGAGCTGTTTGTATTGTTTTATGCATTGCGTTTTTTTCTGCCATAACTTTTTTTGTCCTGAAAAGCATACAGTTTCAGAATGTATTTATAATGGTTTCATTGATTGCCGGAGGAGTAGTCAGCGGACAAATCTGCGGAAAATACAGACGGAAGCGTGGACTGATTGATGGTATCATATGCGGAAGTATATTATACTTCATGATTTTTGCAGCAGGTATTGCAGCGGGTGAATTTACTGATATAAGAAAACTGCTTCTGCTTTTGATTGCAGGAGCAGTCGGGGGTGTATCCGGAGTTAATTCGAAACGTCCAAAGAATCTTATGTAAAAAGTTCAATAATTTCCCGAAGTATCTTCCATAAGCATAAATTCAATTTCATATTCTTCGATTTTACCGTTTTTGTCTACATGAGCACAGGTTGCAGGCACTTTATCACCTGCACCGTATGAAGAGCTGATTGCATCATACAGTTCATCATATGTTTTGATTGGTATTCCGTTTATTTCAGTTATAAAATCACCCGGTTTCAAATCGGTATTTGCAATATCACAGTTTTCGTCAACAGAGCTTATATAGATACCATAAAAATTTTCAGGAAGTGAATACCCAAGTTCTTCTTCAATTACGCTTATATTTACAGAATCTCCCATATGGACAAGGGTAATGCCTATTCTGAAACGTCCGCCGATGAATCCGTTACTTATAAGTTCGTCTATAATCGGTTTTGCTTCATTGATTGTTATGGCAAATCCGAGACCTTCATAAAGTGTACTTGCATATTTTGAAGAAGTAATTCCAATGACCTGACCATACATATTTACAAGTGCTCCTCCGGAATTTCCCGGACTTATATCAGCATTTGTCTGGATACAGTTCATTTCAAATCCTGTTGAATCGCTTTTTACTCTTCTGTTTATAGCTGAAACAATACCGTTTGTAACAGTATTTGAAAGACCGGCAGGATTTCCTACAGCAATAACAGGTTCACCGACCATTACTTCATCTGAATTTCCGAGAATTGCGGGAGTCAAATCCGAACTGTTGACTTTTAGAACGGCAATATCAGTTTTAGAGTCTCTGCCGATAATTTTTGCCGGAAAAACTTTATTGTTAGTTGTGCAGACATCGTGATAGCCGTCAGCTTGTAAAACATGGGCATTTGTGACTATGTAGCCGTCTTTTGTAAGAACAACGCCCGAACCTGTACCGATAAGATTCTGACGGAATGAATCTTTATATGTATATATCTCTACAATTGATTCCTGAACGGCAGCAGCAGCACCTTCAGTTGTATATCTGCCGTTTTCATCAACAAAATTATCAAGATTGTTTGCACCGTCAGGTTTTGCATTTTGAAAAATTACAACGTTCTGATTTTCAGAAAAACCTTCAAGTCTGTCGCTGCTGTGATAAATATCGGAGAATATGCCATAAACTCCGATAATGAGAGTAATCAGGACAAGAAAGAAAAAAAGCACAACAATAGCAGTATCGTGACGTATACGGTGTTTTTTTTCTTTTGTTTCTTTTATTTGTGCAATATTGAAATTTGAATGTTCTTCAAATCCGATAGGCTCATACATGAATGAATCATAATGGGGCTGTTGGATTGGCTGATTATCCTGATGAATTTCCGGTTGAGGATTACATTCAAGCTGATTTTCAGACAGTGGTGAAGTACATTCATCTGTATTTATTTTGTCGTGTTCGTCCATATTATTTCTCCTTTTTGTCCTTATTGACAGTGCGTGGGTCTTGGGGTATCTGAATCTGAAACTCTGTATATTCGCCATAAACGCTTTTAACAATGATATGACCATTATGAAGATGTACAATTTTTCTTGATATAGACAAACCGAGTCCGAGACCTGTTGCGTCCTTTCCCCTTGATGAATCAGTTTTATAGAAGCGGTCAAAAACCTGTTGTATCTCTGAATTTTTAAGACCTTCACCTGTATTTCTTATACCAATCGTGCATATATTATCATTTTTATCAAAAGAAAATGAAAGTGTTCCGCCCTTGTTAACAAATTTTACGGCGTTTTCCACTAAATTATAAATAACCTGTTGCATCAAATCGGGGTCGACAACGGCACTAAGACGGTTACTGTCGAGTTCTTCAACCTGAAGCTTCTTGTCTTCGATTTTTTTCTCAAACATTAGAACGACTTTTATGACCAAATCAGTTAAATTTGTTTCCTTGAAATTTGGAGACATAGTACCTGATTCAAATCGGCTCATATTAAGCATTGACGATATTAAAATTTTTAGACGTTGTATTTCATGTGAAACAAGAATCAAATATTCCTGCTGTTTGCTTTTTTTAATAGTACCATCAAGAATACCGTCAACAAATCCGCCGATTGTCGTTATAGGAGTACGAAGTTCATGAGATACATTGGCAATAAATGTATTGCTTACCTCCTCGCTTTTCTCTATATTTGAAGCCAAAGTGTTGACACGTTCAGAAATATGCTGTAAACTTGGTGATAAATCAGTAGTAAGTTTTTCAGAAAAATCTCCTTTGGTATATTTTTCGATAATTCTTAACATATCATTTTCAAAAGCTCCGTATTTACAGATTTTTCTTTTGAATGATATATAGAATATCATTAATGCAACAATTGCCAGAACTGTATATGCAAGGGTGATTTTTATCGTGAATTTGTCGATATTGTCTGTCCCACAGTATACAAGCAGGTATGAAGCTGTATTTTTTTCATCAGGGTCAATATAGAATTCTTTTCCGAAAAGAAGATAAGGTTCATTATTTGAAAGTGAAGAAGAAGAAAGTTCAAGGATTTCATTATTAAAAGCAATACGAATCCGAAGACTTTCATCAAAGAAACCGGAGTCTTCAGAATCAGGGATAAGACATTTTTCATTATTGTCATAGAGGAAAATTTTTACGTTATGATTATCCATGAGTTTCTGTCTTAGACTGTCAGAATATTTAATATATCTGTTTTTATCAGATTTATATTCATCGCTGATACAGTTTATGAAAAAGTTTCCTACTGATTTTAAGTCTTCCAACCTTGAATTTTTATAGAATAAGGAACAGATATTCACAATTAAAACACCGAGAACTGTTACGGCAGAAATGATGATAATCATTATAAACCGGAAAAGTTTATAATAATAGCTGTCTTTGATGTTCAAATATAATCACCGCCAAAATCAAACAGGGGACGGCTGAAAGTCCCCTGAAAAATTATTCATCTTCTTCAGCTTCAAATTTATAGCCAACGCCCCATACGGTTTTGAGTGCCCATTTTTCTGAAACGCCCTCAAGTTTTTCACGCAGACGCTTGATATGAACATCAATTGTACGTGAATCTCCGTAGTATTCAAAGCCCCAGACTTCGTCAAGGAGTTGGTCACGTGTATAAACCCTGTTTGGATTTGATGCAAGATAGTAAAGAAGTTCAAGCTCTTTCGGAGGAGTATCAATATTTTTTCCGTTTACTCTCAGTTCATATCGGGTCATATTAACAGAAAGCTTATCATATCTTACTTCCTTTATTTCAGGTTCAAGATTGATATTTCCTGCTCTTCTTGTGACAGCGTTGATACGTGCAATAACTTCTTTTGCATCAAAAGGTTTGACTATATAGTCATCTGCACCCAGTTCAAGACCTATAACCTTGTCAATAGTTTCACCTTTGGCAGTAATCATAATTATAGGAACATTTGACTTCTTTCGGATTTCTCTGCAAACCTGCCAGCCGTCCATACCGGGAAGCATTATATCAAGGAGAACCATATCAGGCTTCAGGGCATTGAATTTAACTACAGCTTCTTCTCCGTCATGAGAAAGAATAACGCTGTAACCATCTTTTTCAAGGTAAAGTCTGAGTAAATCGCATATATTTTTATCATCATCAACAATTAAAACCTTAAGGCTCTTTTCATTTGCCATTTTCTTCATTCCTTTCAATATATAATTATATAAATATATTATACAGCAGATAACCTGAAATGTCAATATTAAATTTTTTGATTTGTATATATTTTTTTAATTAAAAGCCGTCCTTATTCAAAGGACGGCTTTTTTCAGTTTTTAGGATTATTGTTTGTTGTCATTCTTATATCCGGAGCAGGTGTTCCGGTATTTTTCGGTTTCATCATAGCAGCCTGTGGGTCAAGTTTAAGGATAAGGTTTTTTATTTCTTCATCAAGAGTAAGATTGAAAAGTATCTTGAGAGCCTGCAAAGCATTTGGAATATCTTTTCCTCCCATATAGTGAGAGGCAAGTTTTGCAGCCGTATCGATGACTTTCTGGTCAGGACCAAAATTTATATCATATTTTTCCATTGTCTTGATTATCTTGTCCCTTGTCGGCATTACAGCAGGAGTACCTTTCAGGTCGGCTGCATGACGTATTTCAAGCGGAATTGCAGGATTCGGAGCAAACATACTGCTTGCGGAATAGAAAATAATAGCATCTTCATATTCACCAAAATCTGTAAGGGTATATCCTATATTTGCATAGCATCTTGCAATTGCTATAGGAGATGAAGCGATTGCGAGAGTCTGACGGGTTGTTTCAAAAACCATTTTTCTGTTGCGGAGAATTTTATAAATTTCAGTAAGTTCAAATCTTGGACCGACATCAACAGGATTATATTCCACAGCACGTTCAAGCACCGGAATAGCATCAATATTTGCACCTGTTTCAATAAGCAGATATGCATATGTTGTAAGATATGATGCAAAATCGAAAGGAGTGCGGTTGAGAGTTTTGTCTTCCTTGAAAAGATACTGGTAGAGATTGTCTTCAAACGGATTGCGGAAAGAGACAAATTTTGCGGTATCATTTTCAGTATATTCGAGAGTAATTTTCTTATAAAGTCTTTCGGCAAGCGGAACAGCTTCAATAATCTGTTTTTCGTTAATCATGCCGATTATTTTATTATACATTTCATCAAGTCTCATACCGTCGATATGAGTAAGACGAGCAATTTCCTTACGGCGTTCTTCGGGCATATTTTCAAGCAGAAGCTCCCCGACTGCCTTTAATCCTTCAATATTACCGGCATTGGCGAATTTTTCGCCCTCTTTTCTGAGAATCCTGTCGTTTTCTTCAGGTGAATTGCCAAGCAGTTTTTTAAGTTCTGTAATTATTTCATTGTATTCCATTAATTTACCTCATAATGTAATTTATTTTTTTCTTTTTGCCATTTCCTTCTGGAATTTGGCATCAATTTTCTGCTGTTTTTTGAGTGCCTTCTGGTCAGCTTTTGAAAGCGGTACATCCATCATATTTGCAGATGGTGATTTGCTTGCAGATGGTACAGGTGAAGAGAAAGAGCCACTGTTTTTTTGCGGAGCTTTATATTCGTTAAATACAGGTATGTTCTGTTTGAGTTTTGCTTCAGCTTCTTTTTTCTCCTTGAGGGAATTATCTCCGAGCTGTGAAAGAACATCTTCAATAGAGTCAAGAACATTTGTTTTTGGTTTTAATCCTTGTGTTTCAGTGAGACTTTTATTGGCATATTCCTTTGATTCAGAGATGGCACTTATAAATGCCTGTGAAGTTGAACGGGCGTGTGGATTTGTAGCAATTTTTGAAACATTTGCAGAAACAGGTGAACCTTTTGCAGCTTCAGCAGCAGCGATTCTTTGTCCGGGGGTCATGTTCATTGAAGAAGTAGGAATTTCCTGTGCAGCAGCAACAGCTTCCTGAAGTCTTGTATTTTTATTATACATTGTTGATGCAGGAGCAACTGGAGAAGGTGTGGGAGTAACAGGTATAGACATACTCTGCTCCAGAATCGGAATAAAAATTGGCTGACCATTTTGGTCGTATCCCTGAAGCTGCATCTGAACATATGTATATATCGGCTGACCATTCTGGTCGTATCCTGTAAGCTGAGGAACAGACATAATTTGTCCCATAGCTCCGGCAGAAGCTATAGGCTGAACCGGAGGCGGTGTGGTCTGTTGTATAGGCGGAGGGGTAATATACTGAATTGGAGGTGGTACAAACTGCTGAACAGGCGGAGGTGTAATCTGTTGAACTGGAGAAGGTGTTGCTTGTTTTATAGGTTGTGTATTAAGTGCAGTGACAGCTTCAGAAATATCATCAATTACAGGAGTTGTAACCGGTTGTGCATATTCGGGAACTGATGTTCTGATTGCTTGTTTTTCTTTAATATCCGTAGTATAAATATCTTCAATTTCGGGAGTATCAAAATCATCAGAGACGGGAACAGCAATATCTTCAATTTCGGGAGTATCAAAATCATCAGAGACAGGAACAGAAATATCTTCGATTTCAGGAGTATC
>CAJTOG010000001.1:193653-275525 GCA_910577575.1 uncultured Ruminococcus sp.
ATCTTCGATTTCAGGAGTATCAAAATCATCAGAGACAGGAACAGAAATATCTTCGGTTTCAGGAGTATCAAAATCGTCAGGGACGTGAACAGAAATATCTTCAATTTCGGGAGTATCAAAATCGTCAGGGACGTGAACAGAAATATCTTCGATTTCGGGAGTATCAAAATTGTCAAAGATGGGAACAGCAATATCTTCAATTTCGGGTTCAGACTGTAATATGTTTGATAATTGTTTTTCATCTGAATGGCTTGAAAATAAATCATCTTCTGTCTGTATGTTTTTTGATTCCAAAGAGAACATACTTAAAATATCGTCTTCATTTTTGTAAGATTCAGGCGGAACATTTACATCAGGACTTTTTTGAATAGATTTAACGACAGATGAAATGTCATCAATTACAGGTAACTTTTCAGGTTCTTCATAATCGTCAGTTTTTGCAGGTGAAGAAATTGAAAATTGTGCAAGAAAATCTTCTTCATCGTCATCATCTACAATGTTTTCAGCAGATATATTTTCATCCGATTTTTGAATAGCAAACTGTGCTAAAAAATCATTTTCCGGCTCCGGTTCAAAGTCAGGTTCTTCCTGTGGTTTTCTGATTGCAAACTGATTGAGAAAATCATCTTCTTGTTCGGATTCGGCGGGTTTATCAGGTTCAGATTGGGATTTTTGAATAGCAAACTGTGCAAGGTCATCAGTATAGACAGGATTTTTATTGTTTTCCGAGTTATTGTTTACTGTAACAGATTCTGCTGTTTCAGGTTCTGGTTCAGTATATTGTCCGGTTGGTTTTACTTCAAGTTCGGAAAGTGCAACAAGACCATCTTCATCAAGACCCTTTTTTGCACGCATTCTTTCTTCTTTAAGAAGAAGTTTCATTTCTTTTGAATCGGCTTTGATAATTTCTTTTGCAATTTTGGATTTGCATTTTTCACAGGTAATTTCACCAAGGTCAGTCATTTGTCCGCTTCGGTGATAACGTGAAGCAGTATCAGGCTTAAGCAGGTTGATACCACAGCCGGTTTTTTTGTCATTAAATGTTCCATGTACAATGTCATTGAAAGAAGCTGTAACAAGTGTAATTTTCATGGCGTTCTCCGTTTCTGCGGAATGTCCGCATATTTTCGCTTTGACGGCAGCGAAGAGCCGATTTATTCCAAAAAAGCCTTCACGCCTGAAATTATTTGCGCAAAAGCATACTATACAAATATTATAACTCATACAGAAAAAAAAATCAACACTTTCTAATAAATAAAATTATATAATTATACTAAAAATAGAATTTTCAGCAAAAATAACAAATCGTTATCTGATTTTTTGTCAAAAATTCACTTGATAAAGATAAGGTTGTTTATAATTATCCAAAAAAAGTTTTTATAAAAAATAAAAATACTATTGCAGTATTTTTTGATTTGTAGTATAATAAGAAGTGTATTTATTGTTATCGAAGCATAAAGGCTTTATGTATTGCTTCGGGACTGGAGGTTATTTATGAAACTCGTTTCTGTAGTTGTACCATGCTACAATGAAGAAGAGGTTCTCCCAATGTTTTATGAGGAGATAATAAAAGTTACCAATGGAATGAAAGCTGAGCATTCTGAACTTGAGTTTGAGTTCCTTTTTATCAATGACGGTTCAAAGGACAGAACACTTGAAATTTTCAGAGAGCTTACGGACAGGGACAAGCGTGTGAGATATATTTCACTTTCAAGAAATTTCGGTAAGGAATCTGGTATGTATGCAGGCTTGAAGAATGCAAAAGGTGATTATGTTGTTATTATGGATGCTGATTTGCAGCATCCGCCGGAGTTTATTCCTCAGATGTATAATTATGTTAAGGATGGCGAATATGATTGTGCTACCACGAGACGTGTGAGTCGTAACGGTGAATCAAAGGTGCGTTCATGGTTTGCAAGACTGTTTTATAAAATAATGAACAAAATTTCTGATACTGAAATAGTTGATGGTGCACAGGATTTCCGTTTCATGACAAGACAAATGGTTGATGCAATTCTTGAAATGTCGGAATACAACAGATTCTCAAAGGGTATTTTCAGTTGGGTAGGATTCAGAGTAAAATATATGCCATATGAAAATGTTGAGCGTAAAGCGGGAACAACATCATGGTCATTCTGGGGATTATTCAAATATTCTCTTGAAGGCATTATGGCATTTTCAACATTTCCGTTGTCATTATCAGTTTTTCTTGGAATATTGTGTATAATAATTGCCCTTATAGTTTTTGTTGTCGGAATTATCGTTACTGCTGTCAATCCGTTTAAAGCATTCGGCTGGTATGTGATAGCATCAACTGTATTGACAGTCGGCGGACTTATAATGCTCTGTCTGGGAATTATGGGACTTTACCTTGCAAAAATGTATCTTGAAGTCAAGAAGCGTCCTGTGTATATTGCCGGAGAAACTGATGAGGATTATAGGAATCGCAAAAAGGCTGAATAATGAATAAACGTACAAGACTTATTGTTTCTCTGCTTTTTGTTGTAATTATTATTTTGGCTGCTGCAATTATAAAATTCTACGTAAGTGTTCCGGATAATACGCTAAGTACAGAAAATCAGGCCGAAATTGTAAAAACAATTGAGACTGACAATTGTGGAAATATTATTTTCAGCGATGGAAAGGGCGGATTCGGTATTACTAATTCAGGAAAAATTATAGTTTCTCCAGAATGGCATGAACTTTCTTTTGCAGGTGACGGAATATGCATCGCATCAAAAAAAGTCAGCGGAAAACTTCTTTATGGCTGTATTGATTTTGAAGGCAATATTATTCTTCCGTTTATATACAGCAGCATTACAAAATATGATGTAGGAAATCTTACTGTATATTGTGCTGAAAGTTCTTCTGACGGTTTATATGTTCTGTACAATAAAAATTTTATGCCGTTGTTTCGTCAGTCATGGAATTCCTGTTCATTTGATGATGAAGAAATAGAACTTTCTGATAAAGCTGGTATTTATAAATATTCAGTGTCCTCTGGTGAAATGCTTTTTAAAACGGCATCACTTTCAGGGGATGTTATGGGGTTTCCATATAGTCTGAATATTTACAGCCGTGTATTGCTTTCAAAGCTTTCTGTGCCGATGATTGAAAAAATGGTATATGATGCAGGAAAATATATTGAATATTCCTATACAGAGAAACAGGAAGCAATGTCAGGTGTTGATTATCAGAATATTGACAAGTTTATACCGCTTTTTAAAAACGATGAAAAAATAATTTCCAAAAAGTTTCTTGGAATTTCTGATATGCATATATATGCTATACGTCCTGAAAAAGGTATGACACGCTATGAGGTATCGGTTACTTCTGATACGGAAATAACTTATACTGATGATTCAGGAAAAATAAATTCGTTTCGTGATGAATTTAAATCATCAGTAATATTCAGCGGAAATTCTGAAACCAATTTATATATTGTTTCAGGAAAATCTGAACTTGATTCGCCTGAATATCCTGTGCCGCCGAAAGATGAAGATGAAGTTGATGGCGGAAATTAAGAAATATTTATGGATGAATAAAGTTATATATTTAATTTTTTAGAAATGGAGTGTTTTGTTATGTCAAAAAAAGCTGCTGTCATTATGGGAAGCGACAGCGATTTTCCTGTAGTGAAATCTGCACTTACAGAACTTAAAAAGTATGGCGTTGAATTTGAATGCCGTGTTATGAGTGCACACCGTACGCCAGCTGAAGCTGCTGAATTTGCTTTAGATGCAAAGAATAACGGCTTTGGAGTGATAATCTGTGCTGCCGGTATGGCTGCTCATCTTGCAGGTGTCATTGCTGGTCATACAACATTGCCTGTTATAGGCATACCTATGAAATCTGCTGCATTGGAGGGTATGGACGCACTTCTTGCAACAGTAATGATGCCGCCTGGAGTACCTGTTGCTACAGTAGGTATTAACGGTGCAAAGAACGCCGCTGTGCTGGCTGTGCAGATTCTCGCACTTTCAGATGATGAGCTTGCTGAAAAGCTTATTTCCGAAAAGCAGAAAATGGCTGAAAGTGTAAAGGAAAAAGATGCTGCTCTTCAGGCAGAAATCGCAAATCTTTAATTAATATTGTTTATCTGTTCACAAAGATGTGAACTCTCATATATTCAAGGAGGAAAATAAAATGGAAAATTTAACAAAAATGGAACAGCTCTATGAGGGAAAAGCAAAGAAGGTTTATGCTACAAATGACCCGAATCTAGTAATTGTTGATTATAAGGATGATGCAACTGCTTTTAACGGTGAGAAGAAAGGTACGATTTCAGGCAAGGGTGCAATTAATAACAGGATGACAAACTATATGTTCAAAATGCTTGAAAAAGAGGGTGTGCCTACTCATCTTGTAGAGGAAATCAGCGACAGGGAAACCATTGTAAAAAAAGTTTCAATCGTTCCGCTTGAAGTCATTATCAGAAATGTAGCTGCCGGAAGTTTTTCAAAGAGAATGGGCGTTGAAGAGGGTACAAAGCTCCTTACTCCTATTCTTGAATTCAGCTATAAAAATGATGATTTGGGCGACCCGTTTATAAATGATTACTATGCTCTTGCACTTGGTCTTGCAACCAGAGAAGAAATTGACACCATTGCAAAGTATGCATTCAAGGTAAATGAGTTTATGGTTAATTTCTTTAAGAATCTCAATATTGACCTTATTGACTTCAAAATTGAATTCGGAAGAACTTCTGACGGTACTATAATTCTTGCTGACGAAATTTCTCCTGATACCTGTCGTTTCTGGGACAGCACAACTCATGAAAAACTTGATAAAGACCGTTTCCGCAGAGATATGGGAGGCGTTGAAGAAGCTTATCAGGAAATTATGAAGAGACTTATGGGAGAATAATTTATGGGCGGATTTTTTGGTGCAGCAACTAAAAATGACTGCATTACTGATGTTTTTTTCGGAACTGATTACCATTCTCACCTTGGTACCCGTCGTGGAGGTATGACTTCATATTCTGAAGACAACGGTTTTCAGAGAAGTATTCACAGCATTGAAAACTCGCCTTTCAGAACCAAATTTGAAAATGATGTTGTAAACATGAGAGGCAAGCTTTGCATCGGATGTATAAGCGATACAGACCCGCAGCCTATTATGGTGCGTTCAAAGCTTGGGCTTTATGCCATCTGCTCTGTTGGAATTATACGCAATTCTGATGTTCTTGTTGATGAGCTTTTACAGAAAGGCTGTGCGAATTTTGAAACCATGAGCAGCGGAAACATAAACTCAGGTGATTTAATCGGTGCACTTATTGCCCAGAAAGATAATTTTGTAGATGGCATACGCTATGCCCAGAGCAAAATTGAGGGTACAATGTCACTGATTATACTTACCAAGAACAGTATTATTGCTGCCCGTGATGCTTATGGCAGACTTCCGATTATTGTCGGAAAACGCTGGGACGGATACTGTCTTTCAACTGAATCATTTGCTTTCCAGAAGCTTGGCTATGAAACTTTTAAGGAACTTCAGGCAGGTGAAATTGTGAAAATTACTTCCGATGGCTGTGAAATTCTTGCAGAGGGCGATTCTTCTAAAATGAAAGTTTGTACATTTCTGTGGACTTATTACGGTTATCCGACTGCCTGCTATGAGGGTGTGAATGTTGAGGTTATGCGTACACGCAACGGCGAGATTATGGCTGAAAATGATATAGCAGCAGGCAGGCTTCCTGATGTAGATTATGTCTGCGGTGTGCCGGATTCCGGTACTCCTCATGCTATAGGATATGCCAACAGAAGTGGTATACCATTTGCACGTCCGTTTATAAAGTATACTCCGACATGGCCGAGAAGTTTCATGCCGGCTAATCAGAGCATGAGAAATGTTGTTGCAAAAATGAAACTTATTCCTGTTCATGAACTTATTGAGGGAAAGAAACTTCTATTTGTAGACGACAGTATAGTGCGTGGTACGCAGATGCGTGAAACTGTAGAGTTTCTGTATGAAAACGGTGCAAAGGAAGTACATATGCGTTCAGCGTGTCCGCCTATTATGTATGGCTGCAAATATCTTAATTTCTCAAGAAGTCACTCTGAACTTGAACTTATTGCACGTCAGATTATTGACGAGTTTGAAGGTGAAGAGGGCGTAAAATATCTTGCCGAATACAGTGATACAAATACTGAAAGAGGAAAGAAGCTCCGTGATGAGATATGTCGCAGACTTAAGCTTACTTCTCTGGAGTTTCAGTCGCTTCCCGGTAAGATTAAAGCTGTTGGACTTCCTGAATGTAATCTTTGTAAATACTGCTGGAGCGGTAAAGAATAAATTAAAAAATATAAACAGCGGCAGGAGGAGGTTGCTTATCGCTTCCTGCCCGATTTATTAAAATTAAAGGAGTAAAATTGCTATGAATAACAGTTTTTCTGAAAGCTATAAAAAAGCGGGAGTTGATGTTACTGCCGGTTATAAGTCAGTTGAGCTTATGAAAAAGCATATTGCAAAAACCATGCTTCCCGGCTGTATATCAGGTATCGGCGGTTTTGGCGGACTTTTTGAGCTTGATATGACAGGTATAAGCAAACCTGTTCTTGTTTCAGGTACTGACGGAGTAGGCACTAAAATCAAGATTGCTTTTATAATGGATAAGCATGATACAGTCGGCATTGACTGTGTTGCAATGTGCGTAAATGATATTATCTGTTGCGGAGCTAAACCGCAGTTTTTTCTTGATTATATTGCCTGCGGAAAGAATATTCCTGAAAAAATTGCTGAAATTGTATCAGGCGTTGCAGAAGGATGCGTACAGGCAGAATGTGCATTAATCGGAGGTGAAACTGCTGAGCATCCCGGACTTATGCCTGAAGATGAATACGACCTTGCCGGATTTTCTGTCGGTGTTGTTGACAAAGACAAGATTTTACAGCCTGATACACAGAAAGCCGGAGATATTCTGATTGCTGTAAAGTCAAGTGGTGTACATTCAAACGGCTTTTCACTTGTAAGACGTGTATTTGATGTAAATGAACAGAAACTCAATATGTACTTTGATGATTTGGGTGCAACACTTGGCGAAACTCTTCTTACTCCGACAAGAATCTATGTAAAAGCAGTTATGAAGCTTATTGATGCTGTAGAGGTAAAATCAATTTCACATATTACAGGTGGCGGATTTTATGAAAATATCCCTCGTTCACTTCCGGATAATCTTTCTGCGAAAATTGAAAGAAATGCTGTTCAGGTGCTTCCGATTTTCGATTTGATTGCAAGATGCGGAAGTATTCCGGAACGTGATATGTTCAATACATTCAATATGGGTGTCGGCATGATTGTTTCAGTTGATAAGAATGACGCTGACAAGGCAATTGAAGCTATCAGGTCAGCAGGTGAAGAGGCTTATATTCTCGGTGAACTTGTTGAATCTGAAGAAGGCGTAATCATTTGCTGAATATACTTAATATATCAGGCGGAATTATTATACTGTTCGGAATTGCTCTCGTTATTATAGGTGTTTTTCTATGCAGGAAGCGTATATCATATGAAGACGGTTTTATTCCTTCCGAAGCTGAAATTATTACCATGGATTCAAAAATTTCAATAGTGATTATAAATCTGATTCCCATTATAGCAAAAGAATACCGTCCGATTATACATTTTTTTACACAGGAGGGTAAAGAAATCCGCACTTCTATGCCCTATACAATAAAAATGTCTGATGAGTGCAGAGAATTTTTTCAGATGTATGAATCCCATACGGCAATAACTGTAAGATATAATCCGGAAAAGCCGAATGAGATTTATTATCATTCAAAAAAGAATTTTCGTATAAGGGAAGTTGTATATAAATTTTTTACAGCGGCTGTACTTGTATTTCTGGGTTCGTTCATGATTTGGGGCAGTACGCTTGTCTGAATAAGAGGGTGCAGGTATGAATGTTGAGAAAATTGATTATATATGGGCGGTATTGTCATTTATAACAGTCGGTGTTACATACCATTTCGGCTGTTTGCTTTATGGTATTTTAGGAATATATTTTCTTATGGTTCTGTTGTTTCTTTATCATATATTTGAAATAAAAAAACGACTGAAAAATACTGTTGCTGTTTATGGAAGAATTACTGGTTATCATACTGCCAGAGGTTCGGGGATACATTATTATCCTGTTGTGAACTATGAAACAGAAGATGGCAGGGAAATAAATTCAGTTTATACTATTGCAGATTCTGAACAGAAGTATGATATAGGCGATGAGGAAATGATTTGTTATGACCCTGATGACCCGCTTTTCTTCTACTTTGCAAACAGAGAAGCGGAACTGACTGCCAATTATTACAGATATATGATTTTTGGGGGAATACCTGCACTTTTTATACTCATAGCAATTCTTGCGTATTAAGGAGGTGAAATTCATGAAAAATATAGTTGTTCTTGTTTCGGGCGGAGGTACAAACTTGCAGGCTCTTATTGATGCTGAAAAAAACGGAGAAATCAAGGGCGGAAAGATTACCTGTGTCATATCATCAAATCCGAATGCTTATGCATTGGAAAGAGCTGAAAATAATTTCATAAATACAAGGGTTATACCACGAAGGGAATATGCCGACAGCAAATCCTACAGCATGGCAGTACTTGATGCACTTGATGAGGAAAAGGCTGATTTGGTGGTACTTGCCGGATTCATGACTATTCTTGATGAGTGTATCACAAGCAAATATGCATATAAAATAATAAATGTTCACCCTGCACTTATTCCGTCTTTCTGTGGAGAGGGCTATTATGGACTTAAAGTTCATGAGGCTGCACTTGCTTATGGAGTAAAATTAAGCGGTGCGACTATTCATTTTGTAAATGAAAAAGCAGATGCAGGTGCAATAATTTTACAGGGTGTTGTAGAGGTAAAAAAAGATGATACTCCTGAAATACTCCAGAAACGTATTATGAAAAACGTGGAATGGAAACTACTTCCTGAAGCTGTATCTCTTTTCTGTCAGGACAGAATTGAAATTGTTGACGGAAAGGCTTATATTACAGAATGAAGAAATTACTTACGTAATTGATTTATCTTTTTATGTGTGCACCTGTGATTATCGCAGCGGCGAAATATCTGTTGCATTTGAAAACTGTGATGTTTAAAATTTAGTTGATGGCATATATATGTTTGCCTGTCAGCATTCTTGAATTTTACGGATATTCCTAAAATTAATTATAATCAGAAACGTATCTGAAATTTCAACAGTTTCAACATCGGATTCGTTGAAACAGTTTGAAAGAAATTATAAAAGTTACAAAGAAATGTAAATTGTCTAAATATTGTGAAGATGAATAAAATATAAAGGAGATTTTTATTATGATTAAACTTGATTTGGCAAAAGAATTGAGCTCAAATGCATACCCCGGAAGAGGCATTGTAATAGGAAAGTCAGAATGCGGAAAGTACGCTGTTACAGGCTATTTTATCATGGGAAGAAGCGAGAACAGCCGTAACCGTGTTTTTGTTGAGGACGGTACGGGAATCCGCACGCAGGCTTTTGACCCTTCAAAGCTCTCAGACCCGCATCTTATTATCTATGCCCCTGTAAGAGTTCTGGGCAATAAACTTATCGTTACAAACGGAGACCAGACTGATACTATTTATGAATTAATGGATAAGCAGTTTACTTTTGAACAATCTCTCCGCACACGTGAATTTGAGGATGATGCTCCGAATTATACCCCCAGAATTTCAGGTATTCTCAGATTTGAGGAAAACGGTTTCAATTATGCAATGTCAATTCTGAAAAGTGCAAACGGAAATCCTGAATCCTGCCAGAGATATACTTTCAGCTACAGTAATCCTGTTGCCGGTGAAGGTCATTTTATTCATACTTATATGGGTGACGGAAATCCACTTCCGAGCTTTGAGGGTGAACCCAAGCTTGTCGGTATTTCAGGAAGTATTGATGAATTTACTGATATGCTTTGGAATAATCTCAATGAAGATAATAAAGTTTCTCTCTTTGTACGCTATGTAAATCTTGAGAATGGTTCTGTTGAAACAAGAATAGTCAATAAAAATAAATAATATTATTCTCTGATAAGGATTGAGAAATATGACTGATTATATGAGCCTGATAAATTTTGACGATTCCGTTTCATTGACATTCTGTATTGAGAATGAAAAAATCATGACTATCGGCGAAGAGCTTGAGAAAATAAACGGAAATGCCTATATGAACGGCTATAACTAAGAAGCTCTTCTCAATTGTTATATTGAGCTTAATACAACCGAATTTGCCGGTGCTTTTGAGACCAACTCTAAATTTGGTATGTATTCCGCTAATGATATGAAAATAAATCATACATATGATTCCAATGACAAGCTTATTGAAACCCGACAATATGATGAAGGCAGTCTTTTATGGTATGAATTACATGAATATGAATTTTATAAATAATTTTTAAGGAGGACATTATTATGTCAAACGAAATGCAGTTAAAATATGGTTGTAATCCGAATCAGAAGCCGTCAAGGGTTTATATGGCAGACGGTTCAGAACTTCCAATAGAAGTGCTTTGCGGAAAGCCGGGATATATTAATCTCCTTGATGCTCTCAACGGCTGGCAGCTGGTAAAGGAGTTAAAGACAGCTACAGGCGTATGTGCCGCAACTTCTTTTAAGCACGTTTCTCCTGCCGGTGCAGCAATTGGCAGACCGCTTTCTGATGATTTGAAAAAAATTTATTGGGTAGATGACTTGGGTGAGCTTACTCCGCTTGCAAGTGCATACGCAAGGGCAAGAGGTGCGGACAGAATGTCATCATACGGTGATTTTATCGCACTTTCAGACAAGGTTGATGTATGTACTGCTAAAATGATTCAGCGTGAGGTTTCAGACGGAGTTATAGCTCCTGATTATGATGATGAAGCACTTGAGATTCTTAAGTCAAAGAGAAAGGGTACTTATTGTATTCTTAAAATAAATGAGAACTATAAGCCTGCTCCGATTGAAACAAAACAGGTTTACGGCGTATCTTTTGAGCAGGGCAGAAACGAACTTGATATAAACAGGGAACTGCTTGCAAATGTTGTTACTGAAAATAAGGATATTCCTGATGACAAACTTGATGACCTGCTTATCTCACTTATTACATTGAAATATACCCAGTCAAATTCTGTATGCTATGTAAAGGACGGACAGGCAATCGGTATCGGAGCAGGTCAGCAGTCAAGAATACATTGTACACGTCTTGCTGGACAGAAGGCTGATAACTGGTGGCTCAGACAGTCTCCGCAGGTTATGGGACTTCAGTTTGTTGACGGAATACGACGTGCTGACCGTGATAATGCTATTGATGTTTATATCGGTGATGAATATGAAGATGTTCTCCGTGAGGGTGAATGGCAGAGAATCTTCAAGGTTAAGCCTGAAGTTTTCACTTCAGAAGAAAAAAAGGCTTGGCTTGCAAAAAATACAGGCGTATGTCTTGGCTCAGATGCATTTTTCCCGTTCGGAGATAATATTGAACGTGCTAAAAAATCGGGTGTTGAGTATATTGCTGAACCGGGCGGTTCTATACGTGATGACAATGTAATTGAGACCTGCAATAAGTATAACATCGCTATGGCATTCACAGGTATCAGACTTTTCCATCATTAATAAGAGAATTATTATTATGTCAAAGGATAGAATATTGAAAAACATGGCAGTTATTTCTGCTATACTTTCGGGGATTTCTGTATTATTAGGCTGTATATGTGTGATTTTTCCGAAGTTATGCAGTGCATTCTTTTTTATGGATTTACAAGATTTGAAAAGCTATTCTCTTGGTCCGGCCATGCCGTTTATGTTTATCACTGCTTTACTTCCTCTTATGCTGTCAGGAATTGCTGTATTCAGTGCGGTATCAGGTAATATGAAATATATTAAGGGCATTATAACTGCTGTACTGGCTGTTGCATATTCGATTGTTTTAGCTGTTATGAAGAGTTGGTTTTATTCTATTTCTTTGAGATTATGTGCATATGAGGGAACAGAGATGGTAGCATTATTAAGCGGAGTAAATACATTATTGGGCTTTATAAGTTGGCTGAATTTTTTCTCTGTATTGCTTTTGGTGAGTGTGTCGGCAATTGAAATTTATGTTTCAAAGAAAAATGAAAATTAATAAGGTGATTAAAGGGGCATTATATTATAACAAATGATAAATTCAAAAATTCAGAAGATATATTATTTTAAAAATTATTGCAGTAATTACTGTAATTGATGCTGTAAGATTGTTTAATTTTGACAAATAGATTAATTCTCTGATTTGCCTTAAATATAATATCTGTAAATGTTATTAATGGTGTCAGGAGATTGGTATATGATATAGCTTTGATTATAAATATTACATTATGGAATCTTATTCTGCCAATAAGCCTGACCGTGCTGTATATTGTTTTTTCAGCATGAAACATGAAAGAAAATAAGGAGGTTATTCCCATGAAAAATATACTTGTAGTAGGCAGCGGCGGTCGTGAACACGCCATTATCATGAAACTTGCTGAAAGCAGGCACGTTGGCAAGCTTTACTGTACTCCGGGAAACGGCGGTATATCAAAATATGCGGAGTGTTTTAATATTTCTGCAACTGATATTGACGGGGTTGTTTCTCTTGCAAGGGAGCTTAAGCCTGATATGGTTGTCGTTGCTCCTGATGACCCGCTTGTACTGGGCATGGTTGACGCTTTGCAGGCTGATGGCTTCATGACTTTCGGTCCTAAATCAGATGCCGCTGTTATTGAGGGTTCCAAGGTATTCTCCAAAGAACTTATGAAGAAATACAATATTCCGACAGCTTTCTATGAAGTTTTCACGGAGAGCGAAAAAGCTGTTGCTTATCTTAAGGAACAGAACAGCTACCCTGCTGTTATCAAGGCTGACGGTCTTGCACTGGGTAAAGGCGTTATTATTGCACAGAATGAGGAAGAGGCTGTCAAGGCTGTTCATGATATGATTGATGAACTGAAATTCGGTAAAAGTTCTGCCAGAATAGTTATTGAAGAATTTCTGACAGGTCCGGAAGTTTCTGTCCTTTCGTTTACGGATGGTAAGACTATAGTTCCCATGATTTCATCTATGGACCATAAACGTGCATTGGACGGCGATAGGGGACTTAATACCGGCGGTATGGGTACAGTTTCACCAAATCCGTACTATACAAACGAAATTGCAGAGGAATGCATGGAAAAAATATTTATTCCCACTATGAATGCTATGAACGCCGAAGGACGTACTTTTGAAGGTTGTCTTTATTTTGGGCTTATGCTTACTCCGAAAGGACCAAAGGTTATTGAGTATAACTGCCGTTTCGGAGACCCGGAAACACAGGTTGTACTGCCTATGCTTGATGCTGATTTGTATGAAATTTTTGAAGCAATTTATAATCATGAGCTTGATAAGCTGGATATAAAATGGCACAGCGGTTCTTGTGCTTGTGTAGTAATGGCAAGCGGCGGTTATCCTGAAAGCTATCCCAAGGGCATTGTTATGAATGGCTTTGATGACAAAGGACAGATTGAAAATTGTTTTGTGTATCATGCAGGTACGAAGCTTGATGAAAACGGCAGATTTCTTACTAATGGCGGGCGTGTTATAGGAGTAACTGCAAAGGGAGAAAATTTACAGTCTTCACTTGATGCGGCTTATAATGGAGTTAAAAATATTACCTTTGAGGGTGCACACTATAGAACTGATATAGGTCAGCGTGCATTGAAAGCACTTGATTGATATTTATAAATTTACTGATACTGTAGGTAATATATTGAGTGAATGTGTTGAATTTTGTCAAAGTTCAAAAAGTATACCTGAAGTTTTATCTATATTATTATATTAATTGACTGTTGTTATATTATTCCAATTATAATTGCAATTTTATTTGCAATGGATTTTGTCATTTTTTCATTTGTATATGTTTTTTTATATGCATTATTAGGTGATGGAATTATACAGTTAGTTTTTGGTATTGCGTTGATTGGGGGATTGTCCAGTTTTTCAATATCGGTTATAAGAATATTACTGATTCACTAAAATGTATGTTATACTATTGTGAATATAGGGATAACATTTTGAAAGGAGAAAATTATGCAGGAAAAACTGACCAAAGGTATATTCTTCGGACTTATCGGCAATATCTTTTTTGTTGTGTTTGGTCTGGTATGCTTATTGTATTATTATACTTATAATTCAGAAAGTTTCTTTTCAAGACTTCTGGAGGCTGTTGCGTACTGTACAGAAATTCTGGGCTTTGGATTGCTTATATATTCAGATTATCTGCTGATTGTCAGCATAAGGCTGAGACGCTTGCTGAAGATTAGTTTTTCTGCATATATTGTTATTGAAGCAGTAATGATGATGCTTGAGCTTAATTCTTACAGATTTGAATTTTACCAGCCGTATTCACTGCCTCTTGCTATTGTTCATGCTGTAGTTTCGGCATTGGTCTGTTTTGCATTTTTACAGCTTGACCCTGAAAATACAAAATATGAGATTGCAATTATTGTCTGTATAGCTCTGATACTTGCCGGAATGCTCGGAAATATTCTTGGAATAAGAATTTATTTCAGTATAATGGCAAATGCACTTGGATTTTCTGTAATGTTCGGCGGAATACATTTTTTAAGAAACCGTGAGGAAATAGAAATTGACTGCTATGGTGACAGGGCAAGAGTTGCTGAATTTAACAGCAGTACTCTTTTCAGCAATGATAATTCAGAAGAAGATAAATAAATAAAAAATCTGCCTGTAATATAAGTCAGGCAGATTTTTATTAATTATTTACAGATTAATACAATTTGATTTGTACAAAATGCAGAATTGAAAAATTATTTTTCTAAAAACAACTTTTTCAGGTTTAAAAATACCTGTTTTTTAACTCCTTTATGGAAGACGATTGAAAATCAGCTTTCAGAAAGGAGTTTTTTATTTGTCAGAGAAATTTTCAAAGGAGGTTGTTAATACATTCTGCTGTTATTATGTTATACTCGGCGATGCCGAAGAAGCGGCACTAAAAGCAGGTTTTCCGTCTGAAACAGCATTGCTTAATGGCATTGAATGTCTGAAAAGCAGTTCATGCAGGAAAAAAATTACTGAGCTTAAAAATATTCTTTCAGAAAATACTTCTGTAACGGCGGGGCTGAAACGTCTTGCTTTTGGAAACTGTAAGGACGCTGTTGTTTTGGCTTTTGCTGAGGAACTTCCACCGTCTCATGTAATTGAAAAGCTTGATTTATTCAATGTATCTGAAATCAGGCGGATAAAGGGTGGAGGGGTTGAGATAAAGATTTTTGACAGGCTTAAAGCTCTTGAAAAACTTTATGAGCTTGAAAATTCCCTTGACAGCAGGGATAAGGCTTCCGGACTTATTAATGCTTTAAGTCTTTCGGTGAAAGGAGGTGATGATTATGAGTATTGAATTATTTTCAGCAAAACAGCTTCTTACTATGAACTGGTGGCTTAACCGAAAATATTCGGGATATGACGCTATTATATGCGATGGAGCGGTAAGAAGCGGGAAAACACTTTCAATGTCACTCGGATTCATGGTGTGGGCAAATTCATTTTTTAACAATTCGGCATTTGCCATATGCGGAAAAACAGTGACATCTTTAAGAAGAAATGTTATAAATCCGCTTTTGTCCATGATTAAAGACTATGGATTTACCTGTGAAGAAAAGGTAAGCAAAAATCTGATTGACATAAGCTTTAATGGCAGAAAAAACAGATTCTATCTTTTCGGTGGTAAAGATGAGGGTTCAGCAGCTCTTATTCAGGGAGTAACTCTTTCAGGAATATTTCTTGATGAGGTTGTGTTGATGCCGCGTTCATTTGTTGAACAGGCCCTTGCAAGATGTTCTGTAAGCGGTTCAAAAATATGGTTCAACTGTAATCCTGACAATCCGTCACATTGGTTTTACAATGAATGGATAAAAAAACATGATGAAAAAAATGCATTGTATCTTCATTTTACAATGAATGATAATCCGTCACTTTCAGAAAAAGTAAAGAAACGTTATGAAAGGCTTTATTCAGGTGCATTCTATGAAAGATTTGTGCTTGGAAAGTGGGTTGCGTCAGACGGAATTATATATCCCATGTTTGACCGTAAAAAACATATATTCAGTGAAAATATTGAATGCAGCAAATATGTTGTTTCATGTGATTACGGCACGGTAAATCCCACATCCATGGGTTTATGGGGATTTTATGGGGGAACATGGCACCGCTTGAAAGAGTACTATTATTCTTCAAAAAAAGAAGGTTGTATGCGTACTGACGAAGAGCATTACAATGCACTTGAAAATCTTGTTGACGGCAAAGAGATAGCCAAAGTTATAGTTGACCCTTCAGCAGCAAGCTTTATTGAATGTATCCGACGGCATGGAAAATTCAAAGTAGTAAAGGCGGATAATGATGTTGTTACAGGCATAAGACGGGTCAGTACGGCACTTAAGGAAAATAAGCTTAAATTTCATGAATCATGCATTGATATTATAAGGGAATTCAATCTTTATCACTGGAATGAAAGAGCAGGCGAAGATGTTCCTGTAAAGGAAAATGACCACGCTATGGACGATATGAGATACTTTGTATCTGATATACTTAATAATAACAGGGAAAGCTTTTTTGCAGTCTCTGTATCAAGATAAAAAGGAGAAAGTCGAATGAAATTATTTCAGAAGAAAAAAATACCAAGAGCGGACCCCGAACTTTTTCAGGCTGAACGTGAAGTCGATGTACCGCTTAATCTGCCTCTTTTGGCTGAACCATTTGAAAAGGAGCTGTTTGACAGATTAAGATATGCTGTGCCTATTATTGATGCGGCTATCATGAAAATTATTCGTCTTACAGGCGGTTTCAGACTTGTAAGTTCAGATGAACAGTTTCAGGAACAACTTGAACGATTCTGCATTAATGTGCCTGTTGGACTTCAAAGCAAATCAATAGGCTGTTTTTCTGATACTTTTCTTGATAACCTGCTTACATACGGAAGTGCAGTAGGCGAAATAGTGATTGATGAACAGCAGCAGTGTATAGCAGGTCTCTGGAACGGAAATATATCTGATACAGTCATTACATCAGGTTCAGCACCTTTTGAAAGACAGTATGCTGTGAGGAATATGGATGGTTCACTTAAAAAAATATCTCATCCTGAACGCATTCTTTTTTCATCATTAACCGGTGGTTATTCGCTTTTAAGAGGACTTCCTGCACTCAGCGGTATTCTTTTAAGAATATATCAGTGTATCGGTCAGAATTTTGACAGGGCAGGAAATATACGCTATGCGGTTACATACAAGCCTAAAGAAAACGGAGATTTTGCCTATAGCAAAGAACGTGCCATGCAGATTGCAAAAGAATGGGCAGACGGCATGAACAGTTCAAAATACGGTCATGTCAAGGATTTTGTGGCTGTCGGAGATATTGATATTAAAGTTATAGGTGCAGACAATCAGCTTTTTGATACAAATGTACCTGTAAGACAGATTCTTGAACAGATAGTTTCAAAATTATCCATACCGCCGTTTTTACTTGGATTAAGCTGGAGTACAACTGAAAGAATGTCATCGCAGCAGGCGGATATTTTAACGTCTGAACTTGAATATTATCGTCGTCTTATCACGCCCATTTTATGTGAAATAGGTGATTCTTATTTATGTTCTGTAGGGGCGGACGCAGTATGTTCAGTTGAATGGGAAAACATAAATCTTCAGGATGAAGAATCACTTGCAGAGGCAAGACTTAAAAATGCACAGGCTGCTGAAATTGAAGCACGTCTGAAAAATAATGAAAATTAATTTATTTTATGGAGGATAAAATTATGTATAATGATATTAAACTTGAAAAAGGTATGTATAATCTCAGCGGAAAAAATTTTACATCAGTACTTGAAGAACTTGACCCGTCGGCAGCTTACATCGGTACAGACCTTGAACCGCTTGATGCTTTTGAAAGACAGCTCAAACGCTATAATATTAAGGTAAATGGTGAAAACTGCGACAGGGTTGAAAAATTTTTCAATACAACGGATACAGCAGTACTTTTCCCTGAATATGTAAAAAGATGTATTTCAAAGGGCTTTGATGAAACAGTTCTTTCATCAGTTACAGCAGCTCAGACAATATGTGAAAGCAGTCAGTATCTTGGTTGTACAATGATTGACAATGCTGAATATGAGACAACTGCACAGGCAGCTTCTTTTCCTGTTGCAGATGTAAGAGAGGGTACAACAGCTGTTTCACTTGAAAAATTCGGCAGGGTAATAAACGCATCATATGAGGCGATAAGAAAACAGCGCCTTGAAGTTTTCGGAGTAATGTTAAGAAGTATCGGTGTAAAACTTGCATTGTCAGTAGTAAGGAAAGCAATGGCAGTACTTGCAAGGGATGCACAAAGCATTACAGTTTCATCTCTCACTTATTCGAGTCTTGCAGAGCTTTATGGCAGCTTTGACTGTTTTGATATGACAACAATTATTGCAAATCCGGCGGCTGCATCTGTAATTGCAGCAATGGAACAGCTTTCTGATACAAGAAAAGATGCCGACGGAAAGCTCATACTTCCATTCGGTTCAGAATTAGTTAAAACATCTGCCGTTGATGAAAATATAATTATTGGTATTGACAGAAATTATGCACTTGAATTTATTACAAGTTCCGGACTTGTTCTTGAAACAGATAAACTTATTGACAGACAGCTTGACCAGATTACAGTATCAATAAGCTGTGGATTCAGAAAGATTATACCGGAAGCTGTAAAGAAAATTACAATTTCATAAGCAAAAAAATGTGCTTTATGCCTCCCCGATTATGGGGAGGATATAAAGTGAAAAAAATATAAACAGGAGTATGATTATGAATAAGGAAATTCTTGATAAAATAAATAAATTTACAAGACGTGAATTCAGTGAAGAAGAAATATATGTTTTTTCTGTTATTCTGTGTGATAATGATATAGACCGTGATTATGAATGTTTTTCAGATAAGGCACTTGAACAGCTGAAAGAGCTTTTTATTGGGAAAACAGGTATTTTTGACCACAATGCAAGTACTTCAAATCAGAATGCACGTATATTTGAAACTGAAATTATTGTTGACGATGAACGCAGAACCGGAAACGGCAGTATATACAAATATCTCAAAGCATCAGCATATATGGTTCGTACTGATGAAAATAAAAATCTCATTGCTGAGATTGACGGCGGAATAAAAAAGGAAGTAAGCATATCATGTTCGGCAAGTAAGCGTATATGTTCTGTCTGTGGAATTGATAAGGCTAAGACTGGCTGTAATCATACAAAGGGGAAAATATTTGACGGGAAATTATGTTATGTTATTCTTGATGACATATCTGATGCTTATGAATGGAGTTTTGTAGCAGTACCTGCTCAGGTCAATGCAGGAGTTACCAAGAAATTCAGTGAAGAATCATCTTTTAAGTTGCCTGTTATTGCAGATACAAATAAAGATAATGAAAAGCTCCGTTTTGAAATTCGTCGTCTTGCATTTTTCAAGGGAGGCAGGACTGCTGCCGAATCAGCTGCACTTTCAGCAAAGTCCATGAATACATCGCAGCTTCTTAATCTCAAAAAAATGTATGAGCATATTTTGGGGAGAAGAAGTACTGAAATTCAGCTTAAGCCTGAGTCAGAAAAAAAGCAGACGGAATCATATAAAGTCTGACAGAGGTGATAAAGTATGGATATAAATATAGATTCAATATGTTCACTGTTCAGATTTTTTTCAGGAGAAGATTCGGAAGAAAACAAGAATTTTATTATTCTTGCAAAAAAAGAAACTGAAAGAATGCTGCTTCCTGATGTTCAGGAAGATGAAAGAATAAATTTTCTTTGTGCAGCAATAGCCAATTATCGTTATCAGCAGGCAAAAGCGGCTTCAGATGCTTGTGAATATACTTATACAGGTAAAATGAATTCAAATAAAAAGAATAATATACTTGTTTTTGCTGAAAGTATGCTAAGGGATTATTATCAGCTTTGCAGTGATATTATAAAACCGCAGAATTTTGTGTTTATGGGTTTTTCATCGTCTGATGAAACTGAATAATTTAAAAAAAGCGGAGTAACTGAAAATGATGGATATTATTAACAGAATAAAGCAGGAGCTTACCAAAAACGGTACAGAGGATGTTTACAGTGCATTTGATGCTATACCTGTTTCATCAAAGGGAAATTTCTTTACCATTATCGGTTTCAGGAATTTTGAATCTCTTACCCCAATATATTCGCAGTATACAATTTATATACCATTTAGGGCAGAACTTGAGATTACTGTAACAGCTCCGAAGAATGTAACGATGGAGGAGATTTATAATTATTATGAAATAAAGATAGGGAAAATAATTGACAGTATTTGTGGTCTTACAAACAATATCTGCCGTATGTCTGTAAAGCCGGATAACAGTATAAATGGATTTATTCTTTCAGTTGGTCTTTCTCTGGAAGGAATGAAGAAAATCGAGAGAGAAACGGAGATATAGTGATGGAGATTTTTAATCAGGAAGCTATACTTGTCAAAATAGGTTTTATGAATCTTTACTGTGAGAGTTTCAAAATAGAGGCAATGACTTCACTTACTGAACAGCCGACAATTAGCGGTAAAAGCCGGATAACAAATAAATTCAAAAAGGCAACAAAGCTTACATTTAGGGGAAGAGTTTATGATGAGGGTAATCCGATGTATTTTATTGCTATTGCGAATAATTATGTCAGTTCAAATGTATCAGAAGTAAAATATAGGAATATTAATCTGACTAACTGTATAATAACCGGATTTTCTGCTGAGGAATCAGGCAATGGGATTTTAAGCGTTACAATTACCTTAACAACAAATGACATAATAAATTATAAACCGGAGGAACAATAAATGTTGGGATTAACATTTCTGCTTTTCAAGCGTCCTGATAATACTGAAAGCCGGGCAAATGTTATTTTTAATTTTCAGTTTGTAAAGGAGGCCTATACACCATATACTAAAATGAATGCGGTTTTTGCAGTTGAGGAGAATCCCTTTATCCCATTAAGTTTACCTTATGAGTATTCAGAGGTGTTTCTGAATGTCGGTGGCTGCAATGTGCATCATGGTATAATAGATTCTTTTAAAATAGTAACAGAGCATGGAGTAAAGAAGGGAATTATCACATCAAGGGGTTTTACGTCACTTCTTCTTGACAATCAGCTTGAACCGGGTCTTTATATGAATATGTCAATAGACAAACTTATAGATGAATATTATCATATTCCATATGTAACTCATGAAAAAGGAGAAACAGAAAATTATATTTATATAAAAAGAGGAACATCAATGTGGGATGCAGTGGTAAGTCTTGCATATAAGCTTTATAATACATATCCCTATATAAATGGGCAGAATAAGATAATGCTTATGGCAGGTACACCTAAAAAGGAACTTGTATTGAATGATGACAGTCTTCTGAATTATGGAACTGAAGTAAATACAAGACGGTTTGTGAGTGATTTTCATATGGAAGATATTGACGGAATATATGGAAATTTTGACTTTCATAATTTACAGGCAGAGGAAAAGAATATAGTAAGAAACAAATATTTTGATTTTGACAGGCGTTTTTTTTATGAGCCTGAAAAAGCTTCTCAATTTCGTAATGATATAGCAATGCGGAGCTGGAAAAGAACTTTCTGTACTTATATCGGTTACAATAACGAAGATTTATATGATACTGTTTCATTTAACGGTATAGTAAACAGGCGGATAAAATCAATAAAAATAACAGGTGACAGAAAAGGCATACAGACTGAATTGAGTGTATATGATGATGGTTTCATGCAGTAACGGATTTGTTTGTTCATGAATATAATAATAAAAAAACTACAATGAGGCAAATATGAAACCTGAAATAAATCTGAGTCAGCTTAAGGAGGGAGAAAGCTGTATAATAAAGAGACTTGAAATGAACGGAGATATGCGTTGCCGTCTCAGTGAGCTTGGTTTTATAAGCGGAACAAAAATAATTTGTCTGCAAAAGAGCTTTTCAGGTGACCCTACAGCATATTTTGTTAAGGGAGCAGTAATTGCTCTCCGTAAGGCTGATACATCAAAAATAAAAATAGCTGTCCCATAAGAGACAGCTATTTTTATTATTCAACTGAAATAATGTAGTAATATACAGGTTGACCTCCATTAATCAGCATGATTTCAATTTTGTCATTGAGCTTTGAAAGAAGAGTTTGCTGAAGTAATTCGGCTGTTTCCTCTGTAACATCAGAACCATAGATTATAGTGACGTAATTTGCACCGCTTCTGGCAAGTTTTTTAGTAAGTTTGAAGGCAGCCTTATTTATATCCTTGTCGGTAAATGAAAGCTTGCCGTTATCAAGGGCGAGAATTTCTCCTTCTTTAATAGAATGGCCCTCAAATTCGGAATCACGTGCAGCAAAGGTTATAAGACCTGTTGAAACTTTTTCAAATGCCTTTGTCATATTTATTCTGTTTTCTGAAAGACCCGAATACTCATCAAATGCCATCATGGCAGCTATACCCTGCGGAATAGTTCTTGTTTGAAGAACGCATACATTTTTACTGGTAAGTTTGACAGCCTGTTCGGCAGCCATAATAATGTTTTTGTTATTGGGGAGAATAAAAACGGTTTTTGCAGGAGTAGCAAGAATAGCCCTGAGAATATCGTCAGTAGACGGATTCATAGTCTGTCCGCCTTTTACAACGAAATCAGCCCCCAAATCATTGAAAAGTGAAACAAGACCATGACCGGCGGCAACAGCAACAAAACCGAATTCCTTTTCAGGTTCGGCAGTCTTGAAGCCTGCTTTCAATTCGTTTGCTTCATTTACTTTTTCTTCATGCTGGATACGCATGTTTTCTATTTTTGGACGGGGATCATTTACAAAACATCCAAATTCAAGAGCTTTCTGAAGTACATTTCCGGGATTGTCAGTATGAACATGAACCTTGATAATTTTTTTATCATCAACAACTACAACGCAGTCTCCGACAGTTTCAAGATATGCACGAAGCATGAAAGGGTCAGGGCAATTTTCATGTTTATTCAGCATAAATTCGGTGCAATATGTATAAGTGATATTATCATCATATTGACTTACAGCAGTTTCAAATGAATCTTCTGAAATATTACTGTCAATTTTTTCAGCCGGAACAGCAATTTCCCCGCCTGCAAAAATATCACTCATGGCACGGAGAATAATAGTGAATCCCATGCCTCCGGCATCAACAACTCCTGCTTTTTTGAGCTGCGGAAGCATATCAGTAGTTTTTGCAAGAACAGCTTCTGCTTCATTGCATACATCATTCCAGAAAATAATATCACTGCTCACAGATAAAGCTGATTCTCCGGCTTTTTCAGCAGCAGCTTTTGACACTGTAAGTATAGTTCCTTCAGCAGGTTTCATAACTGCCTTATATGCAGCCTGCACGCCTGAATCAAGGGCGTTTGCGAAATCTTCACAGCCAGCTTCTGAAAGTCCGGAAAGACCTTTTGAGATTCCACGGAAAATAAGTGAGAGTATAACTCCGGAATTTCCTCTTGCACCACGCAAAAGAGCGGAAGCAGTAACAGAGGCAGCTTCTGAAATTGGTGTAAGGTCGGACATTCTTTTAAGCTCTTCAACAGCATTTCCGATAGTCATGGACATATTAGTCCCTGTATCACCGTCAGGAACAGGATAAACATTAAGCTCGTCAACTTCACGTTTTCTGTTATTTATAGTAATGGCAGCAGAGATGACAGCATCTCTGAGCATAGCACCGTTAATCATAAAACCTCCCGAATTATTTATAATCAAAGATAATAAAACAGTTTAACAATTCATATCATCAACATAGACATTTATTTTATTTACATTTATGCCGACAGTGTCTTCGACTGTAAAAGTAACTTTATGGGTAATGCTTTTTACAGCAGCAGAAATATTAGTGCCATAAGTGACTTTGATATGCAAATCGACAGAAAGGCTTCCGTTTTTATCTATGTGGACGGCAACACCTTTGCTTTTGCAGAATCTTTCTCCTGTAAGAGCAGAAACAGCTGAACGGAATGCAGTTATACTGCTGACATCTGCAACGCCAAAACAACTGCATACAGCATTGCGGATAAGTTCAGTAAGACATTTTTCAGAAACGGAAATTTTACCGATATGATTTTCAATAGTGACCATAAAGCACACTTCCTTTTACAAATATATTTTATTATATCATATAATTTTATGATTTACAATAGCTAATTATAATTTTTTATTCTGTTTCTTAATAAATATTATTATTCATTTGTATAAAGTATCATATTCAGCGTCATAGTATTATATATTGTTGATTTTTATCAAATCTGAATATTTTTTATAATTATCAGGGTCAAATTTCTCATAGTTAAAAAGCGGGCTGTCTGCAATATCAGCTTCAGCATGACACTGTATTTTCCATATATATTCTGAATTTACAAATGTCTACATAATAAAAGCCATATTGAATTTTACATTTTATTGTATATAAAATCAGATTGTCCTTGCTGTCAAGATATTTTATATCACGCAGTGTTTCATAAATGTTATTTTTTATTTCTTTTTAAGTTCAGCAACAGCACCATAATGTAAAATTTCAAATTCAGCAGGAGCAATTTCAGCAAGTAATTTTTTGTGTTCTTCCTCCCACATGGCAATTTCCGGTTCTGTAAGCGATGCTCCGATTCCACGGCAGGCTTTGATGCGTCCATGCCAGCTATCACGGGTGAAGGAGATTTTTATGGGGTATTCCTCATGATAGACAAGACTGAATTTTTCTTTATAACAGTCCGGTATGGCAATCGGATGGATTGTTTCTCCTGAACCGCTCCATTCAGGATTATATTTCAGTATCAGATTTTCGCTTGCACCTGCAATTTTATCTTCAAAGGGCAGCCATGCCATATATAAAACAAGAATACTTCCCTTATGTTTAAGCATACGATAAAATCTGGGCATAACAACTTCATGGTTAAAGTACCAGAAACATTGACAGGCAGTGATTACATCAAAAGAGTTATCACTGAAATTTATATTTTCAGCAGAAATTGCAAAATATTTAATATCCATATTTTTTGATAATAATTCGGCTTGTCTGATTTGATTTTCTGAAATATCTGTAGCTGTCCAATTTGCACCGTAATGATACATATTTCTTGGCAGAACGCCGGTTCCTGTTCCTATGTCAAGAATATTCTGACCGTTTATACACAGATTGCGGAAAATGATTTTTTCATAAAATTCCGGCGGATATATGTCACGGAATTTTGCATAATCCAATGATGTTCTTCCCCAGTCAAAAGGTTTTCCGCTGTCTATATTTTTATCAATGATTTTCAATATTACCCCTCCTTGTTTTAACCTGTAATATCCTTGTTAAATAATTTGAGTGTATCCATTTTCAGAGCGTGATGTTCAGGTTTGTCAAGTGCAGGGTCATCAGCAAGAAGGATTTCGGCACATTCTCTTGCCATTCCTGAAAGTTCCATAGAACAGACAGCATCTGCAATTTTAAGTGGAGGAAGTCCGTGCTGGGCATTTCCGAAAAAGTCTCCCGGACCTCTTAGTTTCAAGTCTTCTTCAGCAATTTTAAATCCGTCGGTAGTTGAAGAAATGATTTTCATTCGCTGTATACATTCATTATTTTTACTATCAGTTATAAGAATACAGGAACTTTCGTATTTTCCGCGTCCGACACGTCCACGGAGCTGGTGAAGCTGTGAAAGACCAAAACGTTCGGCATTTTCTATAATCATAACTGCGGCATTGGGAACATCAACTCCGACTTCGACAACAGTAGTGCAGATAAGGACCTGAATTTCTCCGTTGCTGAATCTTTCCATAACGGAATCTTTTTCAGAAGATTTCATTTTTCCGTGAAGCAAAGCAACAGTATATCCTTTTAGAAAACTTTTTTTCGCACTTTCTGCATATGTTTTAACAGCAAACAAATCGCTTTCGCTGTCCTCAATCATTGGGCAGACTATATAAGCCTGTCGTCCTTCGTCAAGTCTGGCACGTACAAAGCCAAAAGCACCCTCACGTTTTTTTCCGGTAACTGCGTAAGTTTTTACAGGACTTCTGCCATTGGGAAGCTGTCTGATGCTTGATATATCGAGGTCGCCGTAAATATTCAGAGCAAGGGTACGTGGAATTGGAGTTGCGGACATAACAAGCCTGTGGGGGCAATCACCTTTTCCGGCGAGTGCTGCACGCTGGGAAACTCCGAATCTGTGTTGTTCATCGGTGATAACAAGTGCAAGTGATTTGTATTCAACATCATTCTGTATAATGGCATGAGTACCGATAAGAACATTTATTTTTCCATCTGTTAATTCCTGAATAATCTGTTTTCTTTTTTTTGAAGTTGATGAGCCTGTAAGCAGTTCAGTTTTTATGCCAAGCGGTTCAAGAAACTGAGTGAATGTTTTATAGTGCTGCATTGCAAGAATTTCCGTGGGGGTCATAACAGCAGCCTGAAATCCGTTTTTTACCGCAAAACAGCATACAGCTGCCGCAACGGCGGTCTTACCGCTTCCTACATCACCCTGTAAAAGTCTGTTCATCGGAGTTTTTTTGCATAAATCAGCAATAATTTCATATACAGCCGCAGTCTGACCGTCTGTTAGCCTGAACGGCAGAGCATTTAAGAAATCATTTATATCAATATTTTTATCCATACAGAAAGAAGTCGATTTTTTCTGTTTAACTTTAAGCATGAGCATACCAAGCTGTAATTTTAGAAGTTCATCAAATGCAAGGCGTCGTCGGGCATTTTCAGCGTTGATATTGCTTAATGGAAAATGAATATTTTTCAGAGCGTCTGTAAGTGGCATAAGCTGATACTTTTGCATAATATCAGAAGGAAGGGTTTCAAATGGATAAATTTTCATAATTTCAAGAGCTTGTCGCATATTAATCCTAATCATATTTGCACTAAGACCCTGAGTGAGTTTATAAATTGGTTGAATTAAAACAGATTCATCAGCTTTTATATAAACAGGCGATGATATGTCACGGCGGATAATATTTCCGCTTACTTTGCCGTACATATAGTAAGTTTCACCTGTTTTCAGGGCATTGAAAGCATATACATTATTAAAAAAAGTAATATTGATTTGACTTATGCCATCAGTAGCAGAAGCATTGCAGATAATAAGTCCGCCTTTTATTTTCTGAGGAAAATTTTTGCCTGTTACAGTAAGTTTAAGAACATTGTAACTTCCTGTCTCTGCCTGTAAAATTGGGACATAAGCACGGAAATCGAGATAGTTTCTGGGAATGTGGTAAATCAGTTCATAGGGTGAAGTGATACCAAGTTTCCGGTATTTTTCTCCCCTTGCTTTTCCGACGCCTTTAAGGTATTCTATATCTGAAAAAAGTGAAGTCGCCATAGTATACTCCTTCCATAAGCCTTTTTTATTATTATATCGCAAAAACAATACATATGTCAAGAAAATTTTTTGTGCAAATCAGCATATACAGCTAAAAATAATTGACAATGAAATATTGCTGTGATATAATAAATATGTATACGCATATATAATAATTGACGATAAAATTGTCAGTTAGAAAAATGGAGATAGCATAATGATAAGAACAGTAAACGGGATAAAAATAAATTATGAACAGAAAGGCGAAGGCGATTTGATTGTCCTGCTTCATGGCTGGGGGAGCAATATAAAGCTTTTTGCCAATCTGATTGACCTGCTTTCAAAGAAATATACAGTAGTTGCAATGGATATGCCGGGGTTTGGCGAGAGTGAAGAACCGCCGTCGGCATGGTGTGTTGATGATTATGTAAATTTTGTAATTGATTTTTTGAAAGACTATAATACAGAAAAAATCATGCTTCTGGGACATTCGTTCGGCGGACGTGTGATTATAAAACTCAACAGCAGGAAAAATCTGCCGTTTGAGATTACTAAAGTAATACTTGTTGACAGTGCCGGAATTTTGCCTCCCAAAAATAACAAGAAAAGTTTCCGCACTTATTATTATAAGATAGGAAAGGCTTTTTTATCTATGGGCATTGTGCAGAAAATAGCACCTGACGCACTTGAAAACTTCCGTAAGAAAATGGGAAGTGCAGATTATGCAGCAGCTTCACCGCTGATGCGTCAGGTACTTGTAAAAGTAGTAAATGAAGATTTGGAACCGCTTTTACCCGATATAAAATGCCCTACTCTTCTTGTATGGGGAGTTAACGACACTGCAACACCATTGTCAGACGGTGAAAAAATGGAGAAGCTGATTCCGGATGCAGGACTTGTAAAGCTTGAGAATGCCGGACATTATTCATTTTTGGAACAGCAATATACTTTCAATCGTGTTATGAGTTCATTCATGAAGCTTGACGAACAGGAGGAAAAATGATGAATACGGTAATTTTTGTCATATATGCGGTTATTACGCTTATTTCAATTATATTTTTTTCTCTCCGTGAGTTTCATATGCTTCAGCTTAACGGATATAAAACTCCTGAACATTCATGGTGGATGAAGAAAAACTATAAACGATATATTTATCCTCTTGTGCTTTTTGTATTACAGATTGCATTGTTTCAGATGACATATGCATATATTCCGGTGAGTATAGTTTTTTCATTGTTTAATATAATAATTGCATTTCTTAACAAGCCGGAAAAGAAATTCAAGAAACCGTTTGTATATACGGCAAGAGTAAAAAGAATGCTTGTAACGTTTTTTATTCTGATTGCAGTTATTTTTGGCATATCTGTATTTTTAGGTACTCAGCCATGTAAATGTATAGACTGGAAACCGTTTAACAAGCCGTTGCCGTTTATACTTGTCGGAAGTGCTTTATATCTTACTCCGATACTTGTACCGCTTTCAAATCTTATAAACAAACCACTTGAGAAATCAATCCAGAAATGGTATATAAATGATGCAAAGAAAAAGCTTGAATCAATGCCGAATCTGCACAAGGTCGGAATAACAGGCAGTTATGGCAAGACAAGTATGAAATTCTATCTCAATGAACTTTTAAATTCACAGTATGAAACACTTAAAACTCCGGAAAGTTTTAACACTCCAATGGGCGTTACTATTACGGTAAGACGTGATATGAAGCCGACTCATGAATATTTTATATGTGAAATGGGAGCAAGAAGAGTACATGAGATAAAAGAGCTGTGTGGGATTGCCAATCCTCATGACGGTATTATAACTTCTGTAGGTCCTCAGCATTTAGAGACTTTTGGTTCGATAGAAAATGTAATAAATACAAAGTTTGAGCTTGCGGACAGTGTTCAGGCTGTCGGAGGAAAAATTTATCTTAACGGCGATAATGAACTTATACGTAAAAAAGCTTCTCAGTACAAAAATACTGTTCTTTACGGACTTCAGGAAGGTAATGACTGGAGAGCGGAAAATATTGCAGTATCTGACAGAGGTACAGAATTTACTGTTATATCTCCTGACGGAAAACAGTGCAGATATACAACAAAGCTTTTAGGCGAACATAACGTACTGAATCTTGTCGGAGCAATTGCATATGCAGTCGGTACAGGAATAACAATGGAAAAGCTTGTACTTCCTGTCAAGCGTATTTCAGCAGTTCCGCACCGCTTACAGCTTCTTGATAAAGGCAACGGAATTACTTTTATAGATGACGCTTATAATTCAAATCCGAGCGGATGCCGTGCGGCACTCAATGTATTGGAATTATTTGATGCCTGCCGTATACTTATAACTCCGGGTATGGTTGAACTTGGTGCAAAGCAGGAAGAACTTAATTACGAGTTTGGTCAGGAAGCTTCAAAAGCCTGCGATTATATAGTACTTGTAGGAAAAAATCAGACTGTACCAATCTATAATGGTATTAAAGATTCAGGTTATAATATGAATCAGGTTTATGTTGCCGACAATCTGAATGATGCACTTGCAAAGGTTCAGGCTTATCGGACTGACAGGAAAAAAATTGTACTTCTTGAAAATGACTTGCCTGATAACTATTAAAAATTATAATTATTATAAGGAGTGGATATATTATGAAAATAAATCTTGCTGTATTATTCGGCGGAAGAAGCGTTGAACATGAGGTATCTGTCATTTCAGCCGTTCAGGCAATGGCAAACATGAACAAGGAAAAGTATAATATCATACCTGTATATATGACTAAAAAAAGCGAGTTCTATACAGGTGAAAAACTTACGGACATAAACAGCTATAAGGATATTCCCGCACTTCTTAAAGAATGTACGGAATGCGTATTTGTAAGAAGTGAGGGAAAAGTACAGCTTATCCGTCAGAAGATGAAAAAATTCGGTTCAAACCTTATTTCTGATATTGATATAGCATTTCCGATAGTCCACGGCACCAACGTTGAGGACGGGGCGTTGCAGGGTTATCTCCAGACGCTTGACCTGCCGTATGTTGGCTGTGATGTTCTTTCGTCTGCTGTGGGCATGGACAAATATGTCATGAAAATTCTACTTAAAGAAGCAGGATTTCCTGTACTTGACTGCTGTCGTTTTTCTGCCTTTGAACTTGATAAGATAGAAAAGTGTGCAGATGAAGCAGAAAAGAAATTTGGCTATCCTTTAATTATAAAACCTGTAAATCTTGGTTCAAGTGTCGGAATTTCCAGAGCAAATGACCGTGACGGACTTATAAAGTCAATGGAATCAGCATTCGAGTTTTCAGACAGGATACTTGTTGAGCCGGCAGTAGTAAATCTTAAAGAAATTAACTGTTCTGTAGTTGGCGACAGTGAATCCGCAGAAGCTTCTGTATGTGAAGAGCCTGTTCAGGCAAGCAACGAGGATATACTCAGTTTTGAGCAGAAATATATCGGCGGTGGAAAATCCGGCGGAAGCAAGGGTATGGCTTCGCTTAAAAGAAAAATTCCTGCTGATATTTCTCAGGAGCAGGAACAGACCATCCGTACTCTTGCTGTTGATGCATTTCGTTATCTTGGTTGTAATGGTGTGACACGTATTGACTTTATGATTGACACTGCATCTGATAAAATATATATAAATGAAATAAACACTATTCCGGGTTCACTTGCATTTTATCTCTGGGAGCCGAAAGGAGTTAAATATTCTGAACTTCTTGAGCGTATGATTCAGCTTGCTCTGAAACGTCACCGTGAATCACAGAAAATCAACTATACTTTTGATAATAACATACTTTCAATGGGCGGAAGTTTCGGAGCAAAAGGAACAAAGAGATAATTAAGAACCGGAGGAATAAAAATGACTGAAAAGGAAAAACAGCAGGCAGGTGAACTCTATAATGGCGGTGATGCCGAACTTACTTCTGAAAGAGTTGCAGCCAAAAAACTTTGTGCTGAATATAATGCTGTAACTTATAATGACTATCAGAAAAAAGAGCGTATCCTTGACAGACTTCTTGCCCTCAGGGGTGAAAATACGTGGATTGAAGCCAATTTTTTCTGTGATTACGGTTATAACATAATTATGGGTGACAATTTCTATTCAAATCATAATCTTGTAATTCTTGACTGTGCAGAGGTTACTTTCGGAAATAATGTATTTATAGGACCAAACTGCGGATTTTATACAGCCGGTCATCCGGTTGACGCTGAACAGAGAAATCAGGGGCTTGAATATGCAAAACCTATCAAAGTCGGAAATGATGTATGGATAGGCGGTAATGTGTGTGTCATGCCGGGGGTTACTATAGGGGATAATGTTGTAATCGGCGGAGGAAGCGTTGTCGTAAAGGATATACCGTCCGGAACTGTTGCAGTAGGCAATCCATGCAAAGCAGTAAGAAAGATTACCGAAGCTGACAGAATGAAATAAAAGGAGTTCTGAACCATGAATACTTTGCATTTCCGATATGCTGTTGAAATTGAAAAAACACGTTCCATCACTCAGGCAGCCGAAAATCTGTACATGGCTCAGCCAAATCTGAGTAAGGCTATAAAGGAGCTTGAAGCTTCACTTGAAATAACTATTTTCCGCCGTACTTCAAAAGGTGTTATTCCTACGGAACAGGGGGTAAAATTTTTAAGTTATGCCAAACAGATTCTTATGCAGATTGATAATATGAAAGCTATAGCCGTGCCTGAAAAATCAGAAAAACACAGAATACGCATATCAGTTCCGAGAACAGGCTATATTTCAAAGGCTTTTTCAGATTATCTTCAGGAATGTGATTCATCTGATGATATGGAAATTTATTTCTGTGAAACAAACTCCATGCGTACCATTGAAAATGTACGGGAAAACAGCTATAATTTTGGTGTTGTCAGATTCAATTCAAGACATGAAAAGTATTTTATGGATTATCTTTCCGAAAAGAATCTTGAAAGCCAGCTTATATGGGAATATCAGGTCGTAGCATTGATGTCGTCAGAGAATGACGAAGTTGTGAATGAAAACCTGACTTATTCCGAACTTTCATCAGTCTGTACTGAAATTATACAGGGTGATGATTCTGTTCCATATGTTTCGGGAGCATCTGAAAAACTGTTTGCAGATAACCGCTCTGGAAATAAAAAAACACGCCGTATCTGTATGTTCGACAGGGGAAGTGCATTTGATTTTCTTCTTACTGTTCCTAAGTCGTTCATGCTTGATTCACCCATTCCGGAAAGTATCTGCGAAAAATATGGTCTTATACAGAAAAAATGCGAATTTCCTGATAATTGCTTTAAGGATTTGCTTATCTATCCCGTTGACAGAAAACTTTCAGAGGGTGAAATTATGCTTATCAATAAGCTTTATGAAGTTCGCAATGAAATCGCATTCAAATCAGAAATATAAAAATATGTATTATTTTCGTCAATGGTGACGTTAATATATTAATTAAATTTAAAGGAAGGAAAGAGAGAAATGTTTGAAATTCTCGAAAAGAAAAGTCTTAACCCGACTGTTACTCTCATGAAGATTTATGCTCCCAGAGTTGCTAAAAAAGCAGAACCCGGACAGTTCATTATTCTTAGAACGGACAGCGAGGGTGAACGTATTCCGCTGACTGTTGCGGATTATGACCGTACTGCAGGAACAGTTACAATTATTTTTCAGATTGTAGGAGCTACGACCGAAAAACTCAATCATATGAATGAAGGAGACTGTCTCCATGATTTTGTTGGTCCTTTAGGTCGTGCGACTGAAACAGAGGGACTTGAAAAAGTTGCAGTAGTCGGCGGAGGAGTTGGCTGTGCAATTGCATATCCTGTTGCCAAGAAACTTCATGAACTTGGTATTGAGGTACATTCAATTGTCGGATTCAGAAACAAGGATTTGGTTATTCTTGAAGATGAGTTTAAAGCTGCTTCTTCAAAATTCATACTTATGTCGGATGACGGTACAGCAGGAGAAAAGGGTCTTGTTACTGACGCACTCAAAAAGCTTATTGAAAGCGGTGAAAAGTACGACAGGATTATAACAATCGGACCGCTTATCATGATGAAGTTTGTCTGCAATCTTACCAAGGAGTATGAAATTCCCACTGTTGCATCTATGAATCCTGTTATGATTGACGGTACAGGAATGTGCGGAGGCTGTCGTTTGACAGTCGGCGGAGAAACTAAATTTGCCTGTGTTGACGGTCCTGAATTTGACGGTCATCTTATAGATTTTGATGAAGCTATGGCAAGAGGTGCAAGTTATCGTGGTTTTGAAAGAAAAGCTCATGAAGATACCTGTAATCTGTTCAAGGAGGTAAAATAAAAATGCCTAATATGTCTTTAACTAAAAATGAGATGCCTGTACAGTCTCCCGATGTGAGAAACAGTAATTTTTCAGAAGTTGCACTCGGATATACTGAAGAACAGGCTATAGATGAAGCAAAACGCTGTCTTAATTGTAAGAATAAACCATGTGTTACAGGCTGCCCTGTACAGATTGATATACCTGCATTCATTTCAGAAGTTGCAGAGGGTAATTTTGAGGAAGCATATAAGATTATTACAAAATCAAGCAGTCTGCCGGCTGTGTGCGGCCGTGTATGTCCGCAGGAAACACAGTGTGAAAGCAAGTGTATACGTGGCAAAAAGGGCGAACCTGTAGCTATCGGAAGACTTGAAAGATATGTTGCGGACAGGCATAATGCACTTGCTGAATCAGCAGTTGAAAAGCCTGCATCAAACGGACATAAGGCGGCTGTTATCGGTTCAGGTCCTTCCGGACTTGCCTGTGCGGGTGATTTGGCTAAAAAGGGCTATGATGTTACGGTTTTTGAGGCTCTTCACGTTGCTGGCGGAGTACTTTCCTATGGTATTCCAGAGTTCAGACTTCCTAAATCAATTGTTCAAAAAGAAATTGACGGACTTAAATCATTGGGTGTAAAGGTTGAAACAAATACGGTTGTCGGCAAATCTGTTTCTATTGATGAACTCATGAAAGAAGAGGGCTTTGAAACTGTATTTATTGGTTCAGGTGCAGGGCTTCCACGCTTTATGAGAATCCCCGGTGAAAATCTGAACGGAGTATATTCTGCAAATGAATTTCTTACAAGAATTAATCTAATGAAAGCATATAAGCCTGATTCCACAACTCCGATTAATGCAGGGAAAAAGGCTGTTGTAGTCGGCGGAGGAAATGTTGCAATGGATGCTGCCCGTTGTGCAAAGAGACTCGGTGCGGATGTTACTGTTGTTTACCGTCGTACAGAAAAGGAACTTCCTGCACGTGCTGAGGAAGTTGAACACGCTATGGAAGAAGGAATCAATTTTAAATTCCTGACGAATCCGACTGAAATTACTGCAACTGAAAACGGCTGGGTCAAGGGCATAATCTGTCAGCAGATGGAACTTTCCGAACCTGACGCAAGCGGACGTGCAAAGCCTGTGCCTGTTGAAGGTGCATTGTTTGAGATTGAAGCTGACTGTGTGATAATGTCAATCGGAACTTCTCCGAATCCGCTTATAAAGTCGACTACAGAAGGACTTGATACTCAGAAATGGGGCGGAATTATTGCCGATGACAACGGGCTTACTTCACGTGAGGGCGTATATGCAGGCGGTGATGCTGTTACAGGTGCGGCTACTGTTATTCTTGCAATGGGTGCAGGTAAAAAAGCTGCTGCTGCAATGGACGAGTATATGCAGAATAAATAATATTTAATCAAAAAGCTCCGTTTCGGCGGAGCTTTGATTTAAATGGAGGAATAAAGTGTGAGCTTTGAATATATGATTACAAATGAGGAAATAAGAGAAAAGATGTTTGATTTTCTCAATCCTGAATACAGAAGCAAATATGATTTGGATGTAGATAATATCAACTGGACAGACGGCGTTTATGACAGTGAAAGCGGAATTTTTCTCACACTTATTTATTATGTGTCTGACAGCATTTCACGTTGTGATACAGATTATTACAGCTATATTGCAATTACGGACAAAGGCAATATTTTCAGGGTTGATAATAACAGCGTTAACGGAAAAGGCTGGGATTTCAGTATTCCTGAAGAATATACAAATCTTTCAGATAATGTAAAAGAGGGCATAGAGTTTTACAGAGTTAATCATTATAAAAGCAGAAGGAATTTAAGTGAGGAAAAGCAAGAAGAACTCGAAGAAATTGAAGAAATTATGTACGACAGATGCCATAAATTTTTTCAGATAAGATGCGAGGAAGACGCACTTAAGCTGTTTGAACTGCATAGATGTAATGAGGGTATTATCTATAATATTTATAATGGGGAAACAAGCGATAATTTCGGGAAATATGCAACAGATGAGAAAATACTCATCTGGAGGGGCAGAAAATATACTGAAACACTCATGTCAATCATCAAGCATTCAAAAAACAATGAAAAGGATTTGTTGCAGAAAAAATATGGTGATGCTATATGGTATTTCGGACTGGGGACAGATGATACATATGATGAGCTTTTCTGTAAGGCTGTAAAAAGCTCCGTTGAGCATGACTTTATGCCGGGTGGTTTTTCCGGAATCGATAAGTATATAGAAAGATATGTCCGGAAATATCCTGATAAAGTGAAAAATCTTGAACCTTTGCTTGATTTCCTTGACGGAGTTAAAAAAGACAGATACTTGGAAGCTGAAATGAAAAGGGCAAGAAAATTAATTGGTGGGATTTGAATTATCAGGCATATTTCTTGACATAATTACTCATATATGATATAATATTTTAAAACTGTCCATAAAATTCAAGCAGGAGAAATTATAATGGAAAAAAACATATATGAGAAAATTTTTGACATCTCCAATGAAAATATGCAGAAATCAGGCAACAGATTTGCACATCCTAAATCTGCATTTTTATGCTATGCAGAGCTGGACCCTCATAAAGTGGATTTGATTGAGCTTTCAAAAGTAGAGGCAGACAATTCTGAGTTTCTGGATATTGCATATATAAATCTGCTTAACAGACCTGTAGACCCTGACGCTTATCAGAGTTGGAAAAAGCATTTCAATATGCCTGAATGGCAATTCCGTACTCTTGTTATACAGCGTCTTGTTTCTTCAAAAGAGGCTACAGTCTGCCATAAACGTATTTATAACAATATCTTTGTAAGGAAAAAACTTTCTGCCAAAAAAGATTCGCTGAAAAGCAAGGCAATGGAAAAGCTTTTGCCAGTTTACCGCAGACTTCCTGAAAAAATAAAAGCACCAATCCGAAAGCTTGCAGGAGGTAATTAACCATGAAGAAAAAACTTTATATAGACTTGTCAATGATTATGCAGGTTAATTATATGACAGGCGTTCAGCGTGTTGTACAGGAGGTTACTCTCAGACTTCTTAAAAATGATGCTTTTTCTGTAATATTGATTTGCTATAATTCAGAAAATGAGAATTTTAAAATTATTGACAATAATAAATTTTATGATTTCTTTGCAAATCATATTGGAACTAAAGGTCAGTGCTATACTCAGAAATCGCTCGGATTTCACGAACTGAAAACGGGTGCAGTTTTTCTTGATATGGACAATACATGGAACTGTCGTCTCGGAAGAAGTTATCTTTATCCGATTCTGCGAAAGACAGGTATTCAGATTGTTAATTTTGTTCATGATATTCTTCCTGTTACTGACCCGCAGTATTCCCATGAAAATACTGTTATGCACTTTATCGGATATATCGGAGCAGTTATTGAGTATTCAAGTCATGTATGTTTTTCTGCAAATGCTGACGCAGATGCTTTCAGTAAACTATGTTCTCAGCTTGAAATGCCAATGCCAAGTTATTCAGTAATACCGCTGGGATGTGATTTGAAAGTCAAGGAATATACAGACCCTGAAACTCTTCCGAAAGATGATGATGGAAATATTCTGCCCGAATACCGTCATCTTGTTGTACAGCAGGAAGTTATTGACGCTGTCGGAGCAGGAAAGTATCTTCTTATGATTGGAACTGTTGAACCGAGAAAAAATCACAGAATTGTTATTGATGCACTTGATGCAGGGCTTGATATAAATGTGATTATAGTAGGAAAAATGGGCTGGAATACAGGCGAACTAAGAAAACGCATAATAAATCATCCTTTTTATAATACCAAGCTGTTCATGCTGAATAAAGTCAATGATGCGGGGATAAATTATCTGTATCAGAATGCATATCTTCTTGCTTTTCCAACTTTTAATGAGGGATTCGGGCTTCCTATGGTAGAGGCCTTTCAGCATGGAACGCCTGTTATAGCCTCTGATATTCCTGTACTCCGTGAAGTAGGCGGAGGATTTGCAGACTATTTTGACAATACTGACTGTAATGCACTTGTTGAATATGTTAAGGAGTGTCAGAAAAATCCTGAATATTATAATACAAAAAAAGAGCTGCTGAAAAAATATAAACCTGCATCATGGGACGATTTTTCAGAAAAAATGTCTGTTGTTTTGCTTTCTGAATCAAAAGAAAAAGGACAGGTTCCGCAGGTTGTAATAAAACAGATGGTTGTTCTTACAGCAAGGCATGAAGATATTATGAAATCATTACCATTTATTGAAGCATATATGCCTTTTATAAAAGAACTTGTTGTATGCTGTCCTGAATGGAATGTTGAGCCTTTTAAGGAAAATTATAAAGGAAATTTAAAACTTATTTTCCGTACTGACGACCAACTTCTTAATGGAAGACCGCTTCCTGACGACCATCAGGCGAGAAATTTTTTCCTCAGGTGTATGATTATGGGGCTTGATATTCTTGATGATGTTTTTATCATGACTGATGATGACTACAGACCGATGCAGCTTATGACTCAGGAAGTTTTCCTCAAAGACGGAAGATATCAGTCATATTATTTTTATGATTTGAAGGAATGGCAGGGAACCTACAATAATTACAGCAGTTTTGATTCCGGTGCATTTCGTACCCGTGATTTTCTTGAATCACAGGGTTATCCAACTTATCAGTATTCATCTCATCAGCCACAAGTTATTGATAAACGCATTTTCTGTGAGATGCTTGAAACCCATAAGGGAATTGAAAATAATCCATATGATGAATGGAGTACTTATTTCAATTTCGGTATTTATCATCATCCTGATTTATTCAAGCCCTGTCCTAATGTTTCAATGTGCTGGCCGGGAAAGCTTACAAGCTGGAATCTCTATCATATTCCTGGTATTTTCCTGTTTGAAAATTACTATGCAGAAATGTATGAAGAAGGCAACATATTTGAGGGATTTTCTCAGGAATATTATGATGGTATTGATTCAGAAAATCAGGAAAAGGCTTTTCTTTTCCGTAAAGCTATTGAACAGCAGTTTGATGAGCGGAAGGTTTTTGACAGTTACAGTCGTTTCTATTTTGACCAAGAGGGTGAATATCCTGCAATGATTATTCATATAGACCCAAAAACTCAGACTTTGGAACTTCATGCTCCTGATTATATTCAGTTTCAGCATGACTGCTGGACAAGAGTACCAGTAGTAATCACTGAGGAAGTCTATAAAAAATATGTCGGAAAAGTACTGAAGGTATCATATCATTTCAGAAATACTCTTGATGTGCCTGTGCTTAATTCTCCTGAAATTGAAATACAAACAGGTGACCTGAAACTTATGCTTCCTGTACGTTCACCAAAAACAAGGATAAAACAGGGAAGTATGCTGTTTCAGGCGAAAATAAAAGAACCTGAACAGCCTTTGGCTGAAGGTGAAACACCTGTTCCGAATCCGCCGCTCGTGGTTTCGGCAAAGCGTATTTCACTGATTTTAACCTGAGGTGCGGATATGTTTAAGAATTTGTTTGCAAAACTAAAGAAAAATCAGTTTCTTTTTGAAGAACTTGTAAAACGTGATTTTAAAAAAAAGTATAAGCGTACTTTTCTTGGAATGCTTTGGAGTATACTTTCTCCGTTGCTTCAGTTGATTGTCATGGCAGTTGTGTTTACAAAATTCTTCGGCAGAAATACACAACATTATATTATATATCTGTTTTCAGGAAATCTTATATTTTCTTTTTTCAAAGAATCTACAACCGGCGGAATGCATTCTCTCATGTCGAACGCAAATATAATTAAAAAAATCAATCTGCCTAAGTATATGTTTCTGCTTTCAAAGGAAGTTTCATCATGTATTAATTTTGCACTGACTTTAGTGATATATTTTATTTTTGTTGCAATTGACGGTATACCGTTTTCATTCAGATTTATTATGCTTATTTATCCTGTTGCCTGTCTGCTTGTGTTCAATATAGGAATAGGATTTATACTTTCAGCATTATTTGTTATTTTTAAGGATACTCAGTACCTTTATGATATTTTTACTCAGCTTCTTATGTACCTTTCAGCTATTTTCTACACTGTCAATATTTATCCCGAAAAAATTCAGAAGCTTTTTTATTGTAATCCAATATATGTATATATTACTTATTTCAGGCGGATTGTTATAGACGGTGTGATACCTTCAGTTGAGATGCATATGCTTTGTTTTGGTTATGCTTTATCAGTGCTTGTTATAGGTGCATTGATTTATAAAAAATATAATTATAAATTTATGTATTATATGTAATTTACTGCCTGTAGAAATATAACTTTTAAATCACAGAATGTTCATAATTAACAATAGGAAACAGAATCCTCAAGATTAAAATCATATGATTTGATTTATAGAGATGGTAATTATATGTATTATGATATGTATCTCAGCGGAGAAATATTTGTAGGTGAAGAGGCATTGTGGAATAATAATATTCCATTAGGGAGCATGAATCATGCGTAAAAGAATAATAGAAGAGAATTTCAGTGGAAATTTTTTAAAGGAAGCTTTAATAAATTTTCTAAATGGTAAGCTATATCGTGGATTTGAATATTACAGTAATGGAGAATACACATATAAATATATTGTAAACGAAAATTTTTAAATGGCTTCAGAGATATGAAACTATATAGAGATTCTATAATATATGACTGCTTTTTTCATGATAGTATTATAAAATAAATTGTAATTTAATGCGGATAATCTTTATGCATTATGCAGTCAGTGGGGTGAAATGTGAAAAAGATTGAATTAAATAATATATCTGTATCCTATATTGTAGGAGATTTTTCAAATGTTGGACTGAAAGATGTCATTATCCAGAAGCTCAAGGGAAACTATACCAAAAAAGAATTTGAAGCACTCAAGGATATTTCATTTTCAATTGATGAAGGTGAACTGCTGGGTATTATAGGGACTAACGGAGCAGGTAAATCTACTCTCTGTAAAGTGATTTCGGGTATTATGCGTCCTACTTCCGGTACGATGGCAGTCCGTGGAAATATAGCGTCGCTGCTGGAGCTTGGCACAGGTTTTGATGGTGATTTGACTGTAAAGGAAAATACTTTTTTGAGGGGGGCAATGCTTGGATATACAAAATCCTTTATGAATGAAACTTATAAAAGTATTATTGAATTTGCGGAGCTTGAAGAATTTGAGGACAGGAAATTTTCACATCTTTCTTCCGGTATGAAATCAAGACTTGCATTTTCAATAGCCTGTCTTGTAAAACCTGAAATTTTAATACTTGATGAAGTATTGTCAGTAGGCGATGGTGCATTCCGTAAAAAAAGCGAACAGAAAATGCTTGAAATTATTAGAGGCGGAGCAACTACGCTTCTTGTATCTCATTCACTTGAACAGATAAGACGTATGTCAACCAAAGTACTCTGGCTTGAAAAAGGAAAACAGATTGATTTTGGTGAAACCAAGGAAATATGTGATAAATATGAAGTATTTCTTAAAAAGAAGTAGGTGATTATATGGGGCTTTTTCAATGCCATTGCTGTGGATATTATACTTTGAGTTGTACTGGAGAGTATGATATATGTCCTGTATGTTTCTGGGAAGATGACCCTTATCAGAAAGAATTTCCTGATGATGCCGAAGGAGCAAATCGTGTAAGTCTGAATCAGGCAAGAAAAAATTATGCTGAATTCGGAGCGTGTGAGAAAAGATTTATTGATAATGTACGCAAGCCGTTTCATGATGAAAAAAGCACCTGCTGAAAAACAGGTGCTTTATATTTTACAGTTTTCTTTGCAGATAAATCATATCTTTCAATTGGATTCCGCATTCATATATGGGATGATTATAATTGTCTGTAAAAAAGTTCCTGATGATGTGAGAACGGATGAATCCGCATTTTTCATAAAAAGGAATTGTCAGCGGACTGTCTCCTGTTCCAACCTGTAAAACAGAATATTTTTCTTTGTATCTGTCTGCAATATATTCAATAAGAGCTTTTCCGTATCCCATTTCCTGATAGTCCGGTTCTGATGCAATGTTTTTTATTTCCAGTATACCATTGCCCACGTCTGTGACAACGCATTCAGCTTTGATTCCATTATCATTCAGAACATACATAGTTCCTTTATCAAGATAGCGGTCTATCATGTTTTCCTGCTCATCTGCCAATAGCAGTAAAGAAATATATTTCTTTTTATTATTTTTTACTTCTAATATTTCCATTTTTATTAATCAACTATATTTTTATAGTTGTCTTCTTCCTCTTTCTGCTTTGCGATTTTGTCAGCTTTTCTTACTGACATGGGTGCACCTTTTTTTCCTCTTGCCATAAGTACAGCGGCAAATACTATGACAACAATGACAATTCCGATGAAAATTGTTACAAATGCTATATTTTTAAGGCTTTTGTCTACTGTTGAGTAATCTATTTTATTGTCCTTTGCATATTTTAAACCTGCCGAATCAGAATAAACGCTCATTTTTACTGATTTATCCAGAACATAATTTCCACTTTCATCAAGAGTAAATCCGAATGCATTGCTTCCCATTGAAACAACACTTTTCGGAATACTTATTTGTTCAAGTTTCGGACAGTCTGTAAATACGCCGTTTCCGATAGTTTCAACCCCCTCGGGAATTATTGCACGGTTCAGGGCAGAACAATTGTAAAATGCACCTTCACCTATTTCATTTAGTGTTGTAGGCATATCGGCTGCTTCAAGTGAGGTACAGAATTTGAATGCAATCGGTGATATAGTTTCAAGACCTTCAGAAAAATCAATGCTTTTCAGATTTACACAATAGCCGAAAGCATCCTCACCGATTGTTTTTACTGATGATGTCAAAAACAGATTTTCTATTCCTGCACATACAGAAAATGCTCCGGGTTCGATAGTTGTTACAGTATTTTCAATATATACATCTCCTGTAAGATTTGATACAGCCCTGTAGATATTTGTTCTGTCGGCATTATAAAGTATGCCGTTTTCAAAAATAAAGTTTTTTGTATTATCAGCATTTATATTTTCAATTGAACTGCATTCAGCAAATGCCATAGGCTCTATATTGGAAAGTGATTCTGGAAGTTCTATATCTTTAAGTACTGAACATTTATAAAATGAATATGATTCAATAGTGTTGACACTGTCAGGAATATCAATTGATTCAAGGAGTGAACATCCCATAAATGAACCATTCGGTATAGATGTTATTTTTTTCGGTAATTTTATTTCTTTAAGTGATGTACAGCTTGCAAATGCATTTACTCCGATTGAAGTAACAGTATCAGGAATTGTAAGGCTTGATATAGCAGTACAGTTGGCAAAGGCATAATCTGCTATTGCAGTAACGGCATATCCGTTTCTCATCTCCGGTACTGTATCTACAATTGCAGACGTACTGCATTTGGTAAGTGTATAAGTTCCGTTGATTAATTCATAGGTAAATACGCCGTCAGTCAGTTCATCTTCAGCACCTTCAAGTGAGTCTGCAAATGCAGGTATTGCAGTAAATGAAAAAATTATCGCAAGTCCTGCAATTGCTGATACAAATCTTTTAATTATCTGATTCATCAGGTTTTCTTCTCCTTATTGATTTTATTCTTCTTTTTGTTTTTGATACTAATTCCTGTAAATATGCCAATAATGGCGAGAATTACCGTACCAACTGCTCCGCCTGTTACGGCAAGAAAAGTTTTGTCAACGTTTTTTTCGCCTATAGCAGTTGTATTTGTTACCACTTCAATATTACACGCTTGGGCATACTGCCATGCAAGTGAATTTTCTTCTGCATAAATTTTGAAGCCTTCAATTACTGAAAATGGCAGGGGTGTTTCTGAATATTCATTGGTAAGTCCGTTACTTTGTGCATCAGCAATATTCTTTGCAAGTTCTGCATCATACTGATAGCCGAAAGAATAATCTCCTATAATTTCAATATTTTCGGGTAGCCGGACGCTCATAAGTGAAGTATTGCCTATGAATGCGTGTTCCCCTACAACTTTGAGGTTATCCGAAAACTTTATGCTTTTTATATTCGGACAGGCTTCAAATGCATAATTTCCGATTGTTTCAGTATTTGACAAATCAATGTCTTCGAGATGTTCATTATAGCAGAATGCTGATAAGCCTATTTCATTGACGCTTTTTGGAACAGTAAAGCTTTTGTCATTTTTCTGTATGGGATATTCAAGAAGTATAGTTTTGTCCTTATTGTAAAGTACGCCATTTTCTGATGAAAAAGTTCCATCACTGCCTTCTGTTACATTTATTTCCTTAAGAGCAGAACAGTTTAAAAACGGTTCAGTGCCGTCAATGGATGCACAGTTTCCAGGGATAGTTATGCTTTCGACAAATGAAGAAAATACATTTTCCCCTATGGATTTTACAGTTTCGGGAAGAATGATTTTTTTTGCTTCACAGGTATAGAATGCATTTTTATAAATTGATGTAACTTTATATCCGTCAATTTCGTCAGGTACATCAATAGTTTCATTCATTGAAGAACAGAAAGCAATACATGCTTCACCGTCAATGATTGCATATTCATAGTCTCCGGATGTTATTGGATTGAGGGCAAGATATTCTTCTTCTGCATCAACGGCTTCTGTAGTTATAAAAGTAAAATTATTTTCAATACCATATTCTTCATCCACATCGGTTGCATAGGTCTGGGCGGCTGAATCTGCTTTACCAATAATTACAAAATCAGAATTGGGTTTTTCGTCCATGTCATAGCCAAAAGCACAGTAACCTATATAGTTTACATATTCAGGAATACGGATTTTTTCTATGGCAGTTCCCATAAAGGCACTCTGTCCGATACTTTCAAGCTGTGAGGGCAATGTAATTTCAGTAAGTTTTTCACATCCCATAAATGAAGCAAGTCCGATTTCAGTAAGCGTTTCAGGGAGCAGTACTTCATCAAGAGATGTACAGTTGATAAAAGTCATAGGATTTATGATTTTAACGGAAGTCTGACTGATATCAATTTTTTTAAGCTCTGAATTGAAGCTGAATGCGTGACGACCGATTTTATTGACAGAATCCGGAACTTTTATTTCAGTAAGACCTGTTTCTGAAATTGCGGCAATTCCTATTTCTTCAACACTTTCCGGAACGGTGTATGAAGTACCGTCTTTCTTCGGTGGATAGAAGATAAGTTTTTTCATGTCCTTTGTGAATAAAACACCATCAACGGAGCAGTAATATTCATTGTTTTCATCAACTGAAAATTCTTTCATATTAAGACATGATGCAAACGGATTTTCTGCTGATATATATTCAACTGTTGCAGGAATATTTATTTTTTCCGCAGGAGATTCAAGAAATGAATTTGAATCCAGTTCGGTTACTTTTAATCCGTCAATAGTATCAGGGATTGTTATTTCTGTGTCTGTTGATGAACATCCGGTTATTTGGATATTTTTGTCATCGTCGATTATATAGGAGAAATCACCGGATATATTATCAGTATTTTTAGTATTGTTATACAGAACGGCTTCATTAATGGATTCTTCTGTATCTTTCTCAAGATTTATTGGCATAATTTCATCATCATAGTTTTCGGTTTCTGCATGGATGTTTGATACCGGTGCAGCGGATGTCAGACATATTAATAAACCTGCTGTAAATGCGGCTGCTTTTTTATGGTAATTCATGTTATATTCCTCTCAGATTTATAATAATGTTATTATCTCTGCTATCAGCAAAGATAACAGTTTTTCAGATTTTAATACTTTAACATTATATCATAATCATTATAAAATTGCAATAAGTTTCACATATTTTTCTGTTTTGTACACCGATTTATCAGAAAAAATCATCAGCTCGGAAAATCTGAAAATAGTACTTGACAAATCATAAAATATATGATATAATACCGTTATGAAAGTTATTTCGGAATATAGATGTGCGGGCCCTGTGCAACAGAACACTGTGAACCATGTCAGGCGGGAAACCGAGCAGCATTAAGCGGAACGTTTCGTGTGCCGCAGTAAGCCTGCACATCTATGTTCCGAATTTTTACGCTATTTTTCAGAAAGGCAGGCTGTGATATGTATAAAGCTTTATACCGTAAATGGAGACCGCTTACGTTTGATGATGTTATTTCTCAGCAGCATATCACTGAAATACTTAAAAATCAGCTCATAAATGATAAAACGGCTCACGCTTATCTTTTTACCGGTTCACGTGGTACAGGAAAAACTACCTGTGCAAGAATTCTGGCAAAAGCTGTAAACTGTCCGAATATGAAGGACGGCAATCCCTGTCTTGAATGTGATTTGTGCCGGGAAGCCGATGAAGGTTCTCTTACTGATATTATTGAAATTGATGCAGCTTCAAATAACGGGGTTGAGGATATACGTGATTTGCGTGACGCTGCTGTTTATTCTCCGGAACGCTGTAAATTCAAAATTTATATTATTGATGAAGTTCATATGCTTTCAACATCTGCATTCAATGCACTTCTGAAAATTATGGAAGAGCCTCCGCCATATGTCAAGTTTATACTTGCGACGACAGAAATTCATAAAGTTCCTGCCACCGTTGCATCACGCTGTCAGCGTTATGATTTCAGGCGTATAAGACAGAATGATATTGTTGAAAGACTTCTTTATATCGCTTCTCAGGAACATATTGAACTAACTCCGGACGGTGCGGCTTTGATAGCGAAACTTGCAGACGGCGGTATGCGTGATGCTGTTTCACTTCTTGACCAGTGTTCAGTATGCGCTGAAAAAATAGATGCAGAAGCAGTTTCACAGTCTGCTGGTATTGCAGGAAATGAATTTTTATATGAAATTCTTGAAGCTGTTTCTGAATCGGATATATCAAGAGCTTTAAACGTTACATCTCAGCTCTATGATAATTCAAAGGATTTGACAAGGCTTTGCGAGGAACTTATTTTACAGTTCAGAAATATCATGCTTATCAAGGTTTCACCTGATAATGCCGGCAGTATTATTGCTGTTATGCCTGACGACTTTGAACGTCTGAAAGATATTGCCTTGAAATCCGAAATTGATGATATTATGGACAGGCTTAATCAACTTCAGATTTGCCGTGAACGTATGACTAAGGTTATGAATAAACGTGTTGAATTTGAAATGGCACTTATAAAAATCTGTAGTAATATAAAAAATTCCGTTCAGGCTATCGACAATTCTGAATTTTATGATAAAATAAAAAAACTGGAGAATAAAATAAATTCTCTGAAAACTGTACCTGCAAACAATAAAAAAAGTGAAGTTATTACGGCATCAAGTCCGGCATCTGAAAATGAACCTGTACCGAATGTTCATATTGATATAAAGAATGTAAAAGAAGACGAGCTTACACCATGTATGCAATGGGATAAAATAATGAATGAGTTCCGCCGTATCAATCCGGCAGTTGCAGGAAGCCTTGACGGTTCAACTGCTGCAACAAAGGGCAATGTTATGTGCATTTTTACTCCGAACAGATTTTTTATATCACTTTTCAAAAGCAGCAAGGAAAATGCATTGTCGTTAAGCAAGGCAATATATACTGTTCTCGGACAGAAATACAAAATAACTGCTCGCTGTACAACTACTGTTGAGGAAACACGTTCCATGGCGGAACAGCTTATTAAAAAAGCAATTAACAGCAGTATTGAAACGGCTGTTGATAATAATAACTGAGGCAAAATTTTGCCTTTAATACTAACTTAAAAGGAGAATAAAAAATGAAAGCAAGAATTCCTAAAAACGTCGGTGGCGGCGGTGCACAGAATGTTAATCAGATGATTAAACAGGCTCAGAAAATGCAGGACCAGATTACAGAGCTTCAGGAGGAAATAGAAGCCCGTGATTTTACTGCAACTGCCGGCGGTGGTGCTGTTGAAGTTACTCTGTCAGGAAAGAAAACTATCAAGGAGCTTATCCTTAAGCCTGAAATAGTTGACCCAGAAGATATTGAAATGCTTCAGGATTTGATTATAAGTGCAGTAAATGAGGCTGTCAATAATATTGAAAATACAACAGAGGCTGAAATGGGTAAGATTACAGGCGGAGTTTCTCTCCCCGGATTGTTTTAATGGCTGACCATAATGCACTTCCGCTTATCATATTGACAGAAAAATTTGCTTCACTTCCCGGAATTGGTATGAAATCTGCTCAGAGACTTGCTTATCATGTTATGTCAATGCAGGTTTCAGAAGTTGAAGAATTTGCAGAGGCTCTTATAAGTGCGAAAAAAAATGTAAAATGCTGTTCAGTATGCCAGAATCTTACCGAAAAGAAAGTATGTCCGATTTGCAGTGATACTGACCGTATACAGAGTATAATATGTGTTGTGGAATCACCGAAGGACGTTACTGCTTTTGAGCGTACAAGGGAATATAACGGCGTTTATCATGTGCTGCACGGGCTTCTTTCCCCTATGGACGGAATAACTCCGGATAAACTCCGAATGAAAGAACTGCTTGCAAGGATTTCAAAAGGCGGAGTTGAGGAAATAATTATGGCAACGAATCCGACTGTTGAGGGCGATGCAACAGCTCTTTATGTAGCAAATCTGCTTAAACCGCTTGGAGTAAAAGTTTCAAGGCTTGCATTCGGCTTGCCTGTAGGCGGTATGCTTGAATATGCGGATGAAGTGACTTTATTCAAGGCACTTGAAAACCGCAATGATATGTGAAAACAAAGCCGTTTGTTTAATACAGACGGCTTTTTGATTAAAGGGGAATATTAATATGAATTTTATTTTATCTGTATAAATTGCTTGAAGCGGATGAAATACCTGTAAAGTTTACAAAAAATGAAATTAAGTTAATAAAATAGCGTGAACATTACAAAGGAAATACTTTTGCATCTATTATCGGAGCAGTAATTTTTGCAGTTTATGAAATTATATCACTGATTGAAGATTTTAAAAATGTTTTCTTTAGTATATGCTCTGTATTTCTGGCATTGATTTTTTTAAAAATGTTTTCAGAAGCTAAGCATATGAAGATAGAATATGCTTTCTATGGTGCAGTCAGCAAAAAGGAAATACGTTACAGTGTTTCATATCCAAGATTTACTCCTGTTTTAAAAGAATATTCTGATACGGAAAGTGAAGAATCAAAGCATAATAGAGCAAGATATTACTATGTCTCTGCTATGATAAACGGAATTGAATATGACGGAATATGCTGTTATGATTCAGAATTTAAAAAAATTGAAGAAGGAGATGAAGTTATTATTGCAAAGGGGCTTAGTACTTATGATGAACCGATAGCATACAAAAAATAGTTATATTATTTTAAAATTATTCTTTTTTTAAATTAAAAATCCCCGAAACCCGCAAGATGTTTCAGGGATTAATTATTGTATTTGTTAAAACAAAAACTTAGCCAGCAGCATTGAGCTTCTTAGCAAGCTGTGCCTTTTTTCTTGCAGCCTTATTCTTATGCATAAGACCCTTTGCACAAGCCTGGTCAACTTTCTTTATAGCAATTCTGATAGCTTCTGTTTTATTGTCAGCATTTGTTGTACAAGCAACATCAGCTTTCTTGAGAACAGTCTTGAGATTTGATTTTCTTGACTTGTTGGCAGCAGCTTTTGTTGCATTAACCTTAACTCTTTTTTTAGCAGATTTGATATTTGGCATTTTGATACACCTCCGATTTTTTGTATACGGATAAACTCCGCAGATTTACAGATAATATAAACATATTTTTAATATGCCTGACAGCTGCAACGCACAACTGTCCACTGAGACAATATTAATTATACCATTTTTTATTAAAAAATGCAATAGGCAATTTTAAAAGATTATCACAAATTTTTTACGTTGATTTACAGCAATATATACAAAGGAGGATTTTTTTATATGAATTTCAGATCGGACCTTGCTGTTGAACAGATTACAGCCGATAACCTTCCCGATGGGGTACACATGACTAAAAGGGGGGAAAGTTTTGAGATAACTGAAATTGTAATTGATGATGACAGTCATATGAAATCTATGGGAAAGGGTAAGGGGAAATATATTACTCTTGAAAGCGGAAGCTTAAGCCGTTTTTCAGATGATTATGAAAATATGGCAAAGGAACTTTCCTATGAAATCCGCAGTCTTGTTCCTGACGGTGAAATTTTTGTTGCAGGGCTGGGCAACAGGGATATTACTCCCGATGCCATAGGACCGCAGACCGTAGAAAAAATACTTGCAACACGTCATTTACAGAATGAACTGGATAGTGATGAAGAAGCATTTTTAACGTCACTCAGGCGTGTAAGTGCGTTTGCAGGCGGAGTTATGGGTCAAACGGGCATTGAAACAGCAGAAATTATAAGTGCGGTATGCCGTGAGATAAAACCGTCAGCGGTTATAGCTGTTGATGCACTTGCTTGTTCCGATATAAGTCGTCTGGGAACGACTATTCAGATAAGTGACAGCGGAATATCTCCCGGAAGTGGTGTTTCAAATGCAAGAAAAGAGCTTTCGGAATCAAATTTAGGAATTCCTGTTATAGCAGTCGGAGTGCCTACTGTTGTCGATATGCATACGATAGTAAGAAGTCTCGCAGGAATTGATATTGACAGCAGTCTTCCGAATATGATGGTGACCCCACGTGATATAGACAGGCTTACGGAACGTGCTTCACAGCTTATAGCATTTGGAATAAACCTCGCATTGCAGCCATCCCTTACTTTTGATGATGTAAGGGGATTATTCTGAAACAAATCAACCGCACATATCTGTGCGGTTTTGTTTTTATTCTTCTGTTTCCTCTGTTTCGATTAAAGTATTGGCTCTGAGTAAATCCCTGATTTCAGTAAGCAATTCTTCTTCCTTGGTAGGTTTTGGGGGTTCTTCTTGCTTTTCTTCTTTTTTATGTACAGCATTCATAAGCATAGTAACAATTTTTATCATAACAAATACGACTGCCGCCATGATAATAAAATTAATAATATCATTAAGAAATGCACCATATCTTATTTCAGCTCTCCAGAGAGTAAAGCTTAAACCTTTGAAACCGCCGTAATTGAAAAATCCAAGAATAGGTGAAACTATATTGTCAAGTAATGATGTGACAAGGCTGGAAAAAGCTCCTCCTATAATAACACCGATAGCCATATCAATAATATTTCCCCTCATGACAAAGGCTTTGAATTCATCCAGCATTTTTTTCATTTTTAAAACTCCTTAATTTTTATTTTTCCTCAATCTGTGGAATGGAAGGTATCTCAATGACTTCTTCATGGACTGTTTTTCTTGCCTGCATATATTCAGGAAGTTCTATTTTATCAAGTTCATTTTCATAGGGATTGATTTTTTTTGGCATGGCTTCAACAGAATGGTCTGCCTGAGCCATGATTGCTTCTTTATGTTCGGGAATATATGTTTCCAGTGTATCAGGATTGGCATTTCCCGCATAATCCATAGAAATTCTTGATTTAAATCTGAGATTTGATGAAAGTCTGCTCGTATCAACTGCTTTTGTGATACCCATTCTGTCCTGTGTTTTTTTTACTTTATTGGCTTTAATGTCGTCAGCGTTTACAGTGTCAGTCTGCGGCATATATTTATTGAATCGGCCAGAATCATGCTTTTCCAGCTTATTGGCATCAACAAACGGAGTATCACTCATATATGAATTTTTCTTTTTATGTTCACGCTTTAATAAATCAGGGTTGAGTCCTGCTGTTGAAACATCATTCATAGATTCGCCGTGAGATGACTTGCTGAAAAAGTCATCAGATGATTGTTTTTTACTGTGTTCAGATTTGTTTTCATCAAAGAAATCCCAGAAATTATCAGAATCATTTTTCTGACTGTTATTTTCAGCCGGTTGTTCTTCCGGTTCAGACTGTTCGGGAACAGGTTTCGGAATTTCAGAAGTTTCCTGTATATTCTGTTCCTGATTAAATGATTGTGCATATACGGGTCTTCCGCTTGCGTCATATCCCATAAACTGTACAGGTGACTGTGTATATACCGGCATACCGTTTGCATCATATCCCATAAATTGTACCGGCGGTTGAGCATATATCGGCATACCGTTTGCGTCATATCCTATAAATTGTGGTTGTCCATATATCATTACAGGAGGCGTATTCGCATATGGATTTGTATGCATAAGCTGTTGCTGATTGCCATAAATTGAGTCAGTATTTATTCTATTTTGATATTCAAGATTATTTCCGCATTTTATACAAAACTTGATATTACGGTTATTATCAGTTCCGCATATATTGCAAATCATAAATTCACCACCTTATTGTTTGCAGAAAATTATTACCTGCTTATTTATTATAACATTTTTGCATGAAGTTTTCAAGTCTTTTTCGGGAAATTGTATATATTGCAACAAATTTTTTATCAATTTGTATTATTTTACAGTAACTACAACAATTAAGATTAATTTCTATTTATACTGCACAACTTTTAACCGATTCATTTTATAAATAAATTATACATTTGTAATAAAATAAATTCGTTTTATTTGTTTATTGTGACGATATGTATAAAAAACTCTATATTTTTTATGAAATATATGTTATAATATATTTGGGAAATATTTTGATAAAAAAGAGAAAAAACTGAGAATAAAAAATATGTGTAGATTATAAGCCGTATTTCCGGCAGATAGGAGAGAAAAAATGCCCAAGAATAAAATAAGCAAGGAAAAAAGTATCAGACGTACAAAAACTTTGACGGAGCTTTTTGTCTGTTGTGTAATTCTTGCAGGAGCAGGCTATATTATTAAAAGCAGTGTTGATAATACAAATGCAGTACCTTCATCACAGCATATTGATGATTCGGGATATGATATTGATATTCCTGAACCGACTGAACCCGACCCGAATAAAATTGTTTTCGTCTCTGCTCCGTTCAACACAAAAGATAAATTTAGTGGTGATTTGATTCTTGTCAATAATCAGCATGAATATTTCAGTTCAGATAATGAAAATCTTGTGAGCATTATGGAAAAAAACGACGAAACAGAGCGTTCTTTCTTTACAGCTGTGGATTACACTTATACAATTCTTGAACCGGTTTATGAACCTATGGCTCAGATGATTGAGGATTTTTATGAAATATATCAAAATGATACTTTAATTATATATGGTTCATACAGAACCAGAGAATTTCAGCAGCAGCTTTATGATAGCTTTACTACATCTGAATCAGGGGATGAAGCACCTATAGTTGCGATGCCCGGATTTAGTGAACATGAAACAGGATATGCTTTCGATTTCAGCGAAATTGTCAATTATGATTATCAGGGTACCGGCGATTTTGAGTGGCTGAATACAAACTGCTATAAATATGGTTTTATTATCAGATATGCAGAAGATAAGGAAACTATTACAGAATATCGTTATGAACCATGGCATTTCCGGTATGTTGGTATTCCCCACGCAACTTTTATGACACGTAATAATATCTGCCTTGAGGAGTATATTGACCTTTTACGTATGAAATATCCGTATGAAGGCGAACATCTTCAGCTTACTGATGATAACGGTTCAAACTATGAAATATATTTCGTTGCTTCCGATGACAGCTCTGAAATTACAAGTGTTCCTGTGCCAACAGGTGTTCGATATGATATTTCCGGAAATAACGTTGACGGTTTTATTGTTACTGTTCACACTGATGAAAAAGTAGACTTCGGTGAGGAAAATCCTTCAATAACCACAATAACAAACGTAACAGATACACAGGAAACAGAAACAACTTCTGTAGAATAAAAACAAAATTTATATATTGGATTATTTTAGTCGAGAATTTAAAAAAAAAACTCATTAAAAATGCAATAATATAGCCGGTGCTTATGAATTTTTCTAAGTACCGGCTTTTATCCTGTTCTGTTTTTATCAGTCTTTTTTACTGTCTTTTCCTTTCCACCATGACCATGTTACAGGTGCAACGAAAAGTGAGGAATAAGTTCCTGAGATAAGACCGAATATAAGCGGAACAGAGAAGCTGAGAAGTGAATTGTATCCGCTTATGAAAACAACTATTGATACTATAATCATTGTTCCGATTGTTGTTACAGAAGTTCTTATTGAACGTCTAAGGGATTGTGAGCATCCCATATTAATCAGTTCATTCAGAGAAGCTTTTGGATAAAGCCCCCTGTTTTCTCTGATTCTGTCATAGATTACGATAGTATTGTTAATTGAATAACCTAAGATTGTAAGGATTACTGCAACTATATTTGCATTGAATTCAAATCCGAAAAGGATTGAAGCGGCAAGTGCAGTAACAAGGTCATGACAAAGTGCAAAAATTGAACAGATACCGGCAGACCAGCCACCGATTTTTTTGAATCTTATTGCAATGTAAATAATTATAAGGATTGCTGCTATTACCATTGCAAGCAGACATTTTAACAGAAATTCCCGTCCTGATGAAGGGCTTACATCGCTTGAATCAAAAAGTTCAAGTTGATTTTCGGGGAATACGGCATTAAGTGATTCGGTGAGTTCAAATTGTCTGTCGGCAGTCAGTCCTTCTTCTGAAGTGAATGAAAGTGTAACCTGCCAGCCATCTGAATCAAGACTTTCACCTGCTCTTGCAGTTACCGGAACGCCTACAATATTTTTAGTTTCGCTTTCAATTTTATTCAGGTCCAAATCTCCTGTATAAGAATATGTCAGCATAGTACCGCCCTTGAATTCAATTGCAAGATTTACGCCTCTTATTATAATTCCTGCAACAAGTGCAAGTATAACACAGACAGCAATAACGAGAATCATTGTCTTTTTTGAACAGAAATCATAAATCTTTTCTGAAACAGATGGTGTTTCAGTTGTTGGGGCTGTAGTTTTCTTTTTATTACTCACTTTACATCACCTCCATAAAGTTTTCTGTTCTGGAATGCCTTGAATTTAGAAAGTGATGTAACCATAAGTCTTGCAGCAAATACGCCGAATATGAAGTTGCATATAACACCGACAAGGAGTGTAAAGCCAAATGAGTATACAACTCCTTCAGTTGTTGCTCCGAACATAAAGAATACTGTTTTGTTTAGAATCTGTGAGAAGAAGCTTGTGGGTACACCGAACGCACCCATAAGGATAATAGCTATAATAACATTTGTGATGTTGCCGTCAAGAATTGCGGAGAATGCACGTTTATAAGCTACACGGATTGAAGAATCAAGTGACTTTCCTGAACGGATTTCTTCTTTTATGCGTTCACTGGTGATGATATTTGCGTCAACTCCCATACCGATTGACAGGATAATACCTGCAATACCGGGAATTGTAAGGGTTGAACCCGGCATAAATCCGAACCAGCCTGTTATGGCTGCAAGAGTGCCGGCAATCTGTCCGATAAGTGCAATAACTGCAACAAATCCCGGAAGTCTGTAAAGTACAACCATATAAACTGCTATAAGTGCTAATGCAATATACGCAGCAAGAAGAATTGCATCAAGTGAGCCTTTGCCCATTGTTGAAGAAATGGTTTTGAAACTTGTTGTCACCATTTTAAATGGCAGTGCACCTGAATTAATCTGGTCGGCAAGTTCTTTTGCCGATTCACTTGTAAAGTTGCCGGTGATAACAGCATTTCCATCAGTTATAGCACTGTTGACAGTTGGATAGGAAATCATGGTGTTATCCATCCAGATAGAAATCGGCGTATTTGTGCCTGCGAGTTCAGATGTTGCCTCACCGAATTTTTTTGCACCTTCAGCATTGAGTGCAAGAGTAACAACCCATTCAAGGTCTCCGTTGCTGTCAGGCTGTTGCATATAGTCAGCCTTATCAACGTCATCGCCATTGATTACAATGTCACCTTTAGGAATGATGTTGTCTTCCTCGTCGGTATCGTAGTCGGTACCTTTTCTGAAAGTAAGTTCAGCCATTTCACCGAGTTCCTTTACGGCTTCGCCTGCGTCATATTCGCTTTCACCGGCTTGCCAAGGAAAACGGACAATAATTCTGTCGCTTTTGTTGTCACTGTAGATTTCGTTATCATTTATGCCGAGAGTACCGAGACGGGTTTTGATTTTCTGAGCTGCAGCTTCAAGCTGTTCGTCAGTGGCATCATAGTCATCGGCAGGAGCAAATGTAACATCAACACCGCCTTTTATATCAAGACCGAGACGAATATCATCAACGCCCTTGACAACGGTTGTTGCCTTGTCGCCGTAATAGTAATCAAAACCCAGAACGGCGGAAACGGTAAACAGTGCAATAAAAGCAACGACAATGAAGAAAGTGGATTTACGGATTTTTTTCACGTCTTTTGCCTCCTGTTACGTATTCTTTTTGCCTTTTTGACAATTAATATTATTTTACAATATTTTCATAAAAAAGTCAAGCATATAATAAATTATGAATAAACAAATTAAAAAAACTGTCATTTTGCACAAATATTATTTTATTTATCAGAAATTATGCCAGTCACAGAATGTCAAATTTTCATCAAGTTCGTTATACGCACCGCATAATATCTTGTGTTCAGAATCTATACTGTCTGAACATTGAAAAGTTATTCTGCCGTCGTCAAGAGACATATATTCGGGAACTATTCCTGTAATAAATGCATCAAGATTGAACAGCGGAATATTTTCTCTTAGAAAATTTTCAACATCGGTTTTTTGTATACTTCCGTCATTGGGAGAATATTCATATTCTTCTTTAATTTTCCATGCCTGAGGGCAGAGCGGTTCATACGGGTCGAAATTTTCAGTATTTTCAGGAAGGTATTCCTTATTTGTGATTTCAGGTACTTCCCAGAATTTAAGTCCTGTTCTCTCAGCCCATTCATATGCGTCAATCAGGAAGTTATTGTTGACCTGTTTTATATTTGCTTGAATTTTAACCTCAAAGTTATTGAAATATTCAGTCAGAAATTCAGCAAGTTTATCATCTGTAAAATCAGAATCGAAATGGGATTCAACAATTTCCCATTCTCTTATTTCAGAAACATCATCGTATATTGATATCTGTTCATCTTTGTATATGCCCATGTATCCAAAATTAAATTCTCCGTTTATACTGAGTTCCCCGTCAGTTATTTTAATTTTTATCATAATATCACCTGAAATTTTTCTGTGAAATTTTAAGTCTGTTTATAGCACGGTTAAGTGCTGCCTGTGTTTCATAATATTCACGTATGCTCTGTTTCTGACGGAGCATTTCTTCTGCACGCTGTCTTGCTTCTTCTGCACGCTTGATGTCGATTTCTTCAGGAAGTTCACATGAATCCGCAAGTATTACAGCCCTGTCCGGCATTACCTCTATGAATCCTTCGGAGATAGCAGCATGTTTCCACATTCCGTCAACCATATATTTAAGTTCGCCCGTTGGAAGCGATGTTACAAGCGGTTCGTGACCTGCCAGTATACCTAAAAGTCCGTCTATGGCAGTAATTACAAGGTGTTCGCAGTCACCCTGAAAGAAAATTCTGTCTGATGCTATTATTTCAAGGTAAAAAGTTTTAGACATAATTATTCACCGTTTTCAATCTGCTTTGCTTTTGCAAGAACATCATCAATTGTACCTGCCATAAGAAATGCATTTTCAGGGTATTTGTCCATATCACCGTCTATGATAGCTTTGAAGCCTTCAATAGTGTCCCTTATCGGAACATATTTTCCCTTTAAACCCGTAAAGTTTTCTGCTACATTGAATGGTTGTGACAGGAATTTCTGTATCTTTCTTGCACGGTAAACAGCAAGTTTGTCTTCTTCGTCAAGTTCTTCCATGCCCAGAATTCCGATAATGTCCTGTAATTCTTTGTATTTCTGTAAAAGCTCCTGTGTACGACGTGCGACTGTGTAATGCTCTTCACCCACAACATCGGGTTCAAGTATTCTTGAATTGGATTCAAGAGGGTCAACTGCGGGATATATACCTTGTTCAACAATTTTTCTTGAAAGTACAGTTGTTGCGTCAAGGTGGGCAAAGGTAATCGCAGGAGCAGGGTCCGTGAGGTCGTCGGCAGGGACATAAACTGCCTGAACAGAAGTGATAGAGCCGTTTTTGGTTGATGTGATACGCTCCTGAAGTTCACCGACTTCTGTTGCAAGTGTAGGCTGATAACCAACGGCTGACGGCATACGTCCAAGAAGTGCGGAGACTTCCGAACCTGCTTGAACATATCTGAAAATATTATCAATAAATAAAAGTACATCTTTATGCTCTCTGTCACGGAAGTATTCTGCCATAGTCAATCCCGTCTGTGCCACTCTCATACGTGAGCCGGGCGGTTCATTCATCTGACCGAAAACAAGTGCTGTTTTGTTTATTACTCCTGATTCCTGCATTTCATTCCATAAGTCATTTCCCTCACGTGAACGCTCTCCGACTCCTGTAAATATAGAGTAACCTCCGTGTTCTGTAGCGATGTTGCGGATAAGTTCCTGAATAAGAACGGTCTTTCCTACTCCGGCACCTCCGAAAAGTCCGATTTTACCGCCCTTTGCATATGGTGCAATAAGGTCTATTACTTTTATTCCCGTTTCAAGTATTTCAACAACGGGACTCTGTTCCTGAAAACTCGGAGCTTTTCTGTGTATTTCCCACATCTCTTCTGTGTCTGCATTGCCTTTTTTGTCAATTGGCTCACCAAGTACATTGAACATACGTCCGAGGGTTTTCTCTCCTACAGGTACTTTTATACATGACCCTGTAGCAGTTACTTCCATATTTTTGCTTAGTCCCTCGCTTGTTGCAAGCATGATACAGCGGACTGTCCTGTTGCCTAAATGCTGGGCAACTTCCATGACACGCCGTTTTCCGTCTACCTGAACAGTTAGGGTATCTTTTATCATCGGGAGCTTGCCTGCCGGAAACTCCACATCAATAACAGGTCCGATAACCTGAGTAATTCTGCCTTTTTCCATTTTGTTAAATCTTTTCCTCCTTTGTATGTTATTTTACTGTAAGCAATAACTGCATAAGTGCTTTTTTCTTTAATTTTTCCTGCTCCAGCTCTTTTTCAAGCAGTTCTATTTCTTTGTCTTGTGCTGAAAGAATTTTGGCTATTGCGGTTTGTTCTTCAAGTACTGGAATATAAATTGAAATATCTTCCATGGCTTTTGTTTTTGAAATATTAAATCTTGAAATACCCTGTGCTAAAATTTTAAACTGTTTTCGGATTAAATCAGAACGTAGCATAAAAGCTAAAAAAATACTGTCGAATATTTTTTCCGGTCTGTATCCAAAACAAAAGCTATTGAGATATGTATTTTCAACATCCTGTAATAAAACCGATGACATTCCGACTTCTTCAGGTGTTTCAGAAGATGTTGTAAAAAATACATCTCCCTTTTTAACACAATTCTGTTTCTCATCAACTTCAATATCTTCAAGAGCTGAAACATCAACGAAAGTATTATTAAATATATTAATATAAGGTATGTACTTAGCTTTACCATGCCCGAAATCTTCTTTCGTTTTACCAGATAATCCAGCATATGTACTTCCAATTTCACCAAGCTTAACTTTTTCCCACTCCCCCTCAAAACCTTTTAATCTGATTTTTCCTGTAAGAAGATTCTGCATAAGCCATTTCTTCTGCTGTTTCTTCCGGTCAACGAGCTTTTGCTTTAATTCTATAAATTTATCCTGCGTTGAAAGAATTTCGGCTATTTTTTCTTGTTCCTCAATCGGTGGAAGATTAATTTTTATTTTTTTTATAATAGCTGCTGAAAGATTTCCTTGACCACCCTGTAAATACTTTGAAATAATTCTTTTCTTTTTATTTAATAAAATATAATATATATAACTTATTGATTCATTTTTACTTCTTATACAAAGAATGGCTTGATTTATTGCACCACATTGCTTAGATATTGCACATTCACCGCTATTTGCACCATAAAGTGCATAAAGTAAATCACCATAATCAACCATTTTTGCCGATGAATTATTATATCCGCTTTCAGATAAATAAAGTAGTGTTTTATTACCTGATATTTCAGCTGAACGTATAAATGGAATATCTCCATTATAGTAATCTTTATTTTCCGAGTCCGGTGTACCTCCGGAAAACATTTCGCAAATCTCGCCGAGTTCAACTTTTTTACAGTCTTTCATAAAATCAATCTTCAAGGCTGTTGGCACCTCCGCAGACTTCTGTTATTTCCTGAGTTATAGCTGCCTGTCTTGCCCTGTTGTACAGCAGGGATAAATCTTTTATCATATCTTTTGCACTGTTTGTGGCAGCGTCCATTGCGGTCATTCTTGACTGCTGTTCACAGCAGAAAGCCTCAACCATTGCACCATATATTATACCCTTTGCATAGTTCGGGATTAAATAATCCATAACCTTTTCCGGCGACGGCACAAATGAAGCCTTAGGGAGCTTCTTTACAGTACCGTCCTTATCCTTTCCGAAGTGACGGCGTTCAAAGGGGAGTAAGCGGAGTGACTTTGTTTCCTGCTGGCTTGATGTTACCATATCCGTATATAACAGCCATACTTCATCAAGTTTGCCGTTTCTGAATTTATCAAGAACCGTATCCGCTATTTCACCCGCACGGTAGAGGGTTGGATTTTGCGTGGTATAGAGAAATTCACCGTCAACATAAGCCTGTTTTCCTGATTTTATACGCCTCTGGAAGTACATACGCCCTACCTGCCCCATTACGAAAAGATAACAGTTGTCAAGGTCATTTGTTTCGTCAAGTTTCTGCTCGGTGAATTTCAGGATATTATGATTATAGCTTCCGCACAGACCTTTGTCTCCCGTAATTACTATGTATCCCTTTTTTCGCTTTTCCTGCGGAATATCCGAACGCCTGTCAAAATAAAGCTGTTGCATATGCGGAGTATGTTCAAGTACGCTTTCAGTGGTTTCCTGTAGTTTATAGAAATATGGTTCGGTTGATTCAAGTGCATTTCTTGCCTTTTTGAGCTTTGACGAGGATATGAGATACATAGCATTCGTAATTTTAAGAATTTGCTTTATACTCTCGATTCTGTCACGTATTTCACGTATATTCGGCATAATCTCACCTTATTCCTCAAATGCCGTGACGATTCTTTCAATGCGTTCCATTAAATCGTCTGTAAGGATTTTTTTATCTTCAATTTCGCTGATAATATCCTGTCCGTAGCTTCTTATATAGCTCATTAATTCATCCTTGTATTCTTTGAGTTCTTTCGGAGAAACGTGTTCAAAGAGTTTTTTTTGTGCTGCATAGAGCAATATAACCTGTTCATAGTGTGGAAGAGGATTATATAACGGCTGTTTCAGCATTTCGGTAATCAGATGACCATGATTCAGCAAGTCAGTGGTTGCAGGGTCAAGTTCAGATGAAAACTGTGTAAATATTTCCATTTCCTTGAACTGTGCTAAATCAATACGAAGATTTCCGGCAGCTTTTTTCATTGCTTTGGTCTGTGCCGCACCGCCTACACGTGAAACAGAAAGTCCATAGTTTACGGCTGGTCTCTGACCTGAATTGAAAAGTTCACTTTCAAGAAAAATCTGTCCGTCAGTTATAGAAATTACATTTGTAGGGATATATGCTGAAATGTCGCCTGCAAGTGTCTCGATTATAGGAAGTGCGGTAAGCGAGCCTCCACCATGTTCATCATCAAGACGGCTGGAGCGTTCCAATAGTCTTGAATGGAGATAGAAAACGTCACCCGGATAAGCTTCACGTCCCGGTGGACGATGCAGAAGAAGTGACATTGCACGGTAGGCAACAGCGTGTTTTGACAAATCATCATAAACAATCAGAACATCTTTTCCTTTGGACATGAAGTATTCAGCTATTGCAGTACCTGAATAAGGTGAAATATATTGAAACGGAGCAGGTTCGCTTGCTGATGCGGAAACAACTACGGAATATTCCATAGCGTTATATTTTTTCAGCGTATTGACAACCTGTGCAACGGTTGAAGATTTCTGTCCGATAGCAACATAAACGCAGATAACATTCTGACCTTTCTGATTTATTATAGTATCAATGGCAATTGAAGTCTTTCCTGTCTGTCTGTCGCCGATAATAAGCTCACGCTGTCCGCGTCCGATAGGGAACATTGAGTCTATGGCAAGTATACCTGTCTGTAACGGAACGTTTACAGATTTTCGTTCAATAACTCCGGGAGCTTCACGTTCAATAGGGAAGTAATCGTCTGCACGTATTTTCCCAAGACCGTCAATAGGCGAACCAAGGGCATCAACGACACGTCCGAGAAGTTCATCACTTACGCCAATGCCTGCTCTTTTACCGGTTCTTACTACAGATGAACCTTCAGTCAGACCGTAGTCATCTCCGAGAAGTACAACGCCGACTGATTTTTCTTCAAGGTTCTGTACTATTCCACGTACACCCGTTTCAAATTCAACAAGTTCGCCGTACATAACACCGCTCATGCCGTGTACTCTTGCAATTCCGTCGCCCAGCCTGACTATAAAACCTGTTTCGGTAGCTCCGGTTCTTACTTCAAAGTCTTTTACTTCTGTTTTAAGAATTGATATAATATCGCCTGATTTTATATCTTCGCTGATTTTTTCAGCAGCTTCGGAAGCTCTGTTTTGCAATGTTTCATGTATTTCACGGAGACTTGTTCTGTAGCTTCTGTCATATTCAATATCTCCGGCATTCAGAATAAATCCACCTATAATATCAGGGTCGTGTTTATACTCAATATCAACATCGTCACGAATAAACTTTTTCATGATGAATTTACGCAAATCTGCCTGCTGTATTTCTGTAAGGGGAGTGACATAACGGACTATCGCCTTGATACTTCCCTGTTTTTCCAGCAGGATTTCTTCATATTCTGAAAAAATTTCATCAAGTTCAGAAATAATTCCGGATTTTGCGGAATGTATAATAAAATGTTCTAAACTTTGCGGAAAAATCTTTCTGACAATATTTCTTTTTTCATCAGATGTTATAAGCGGATTTTCAAGGGTAGCTGCTGCATCCGGACAGACTTCAATGATATTTTTAGCTGTCTCAATATCTTCATGCTTTATATCAAGGCGGACAAGTTCTTTTAAAAGTTCCTTTGAAATATCTTTCATTACCTGTCAGCCTCCTTTTCAGAGAGAAAATTATCAACAATCTTACGGTTTTTTTCGTCATCAAGATTGGCAGATACAACCTTTGAAGCTGCTTCAATAGCTAAATCGGCAATCTGTACATGAGCCTGCTGTATAACACGTCTGCGTTCATTTTCAATAGTTTCATCTGCCGAGTTTACAATTTCATCTGCTTCTTCATGTGATTTACGGATAATTTCAGCACGTTCAGCCTCTGCATATTCATGAGCTTCCCGAAGAATTTTTCCTGCTTCTTCTTTGGCCTCACTTATTGAATCTTCATACTGCTGGCGGAGTTCTTCAGCTTCACGTTTAGCGTTTTCAGCATCGTCAATATCTTTCTGAATTGACTGCGTTCTGTCATCCAGCATTTTATTAATAGGTTTAAACAGGAATATCCTGAGCAGGATAAATAAAATCAAAATATTTAATACAGCCCAGAAGATACTCCAGAATTCAAAGTTAAGCATTTTAAAATCTCCTTATTTGCCCAGTGAAAGAATGATAAGAAGTGCGATAACAAAGCCGTAGATAGCAGTGGCTTCGGCGAGGGCACATCCTAAAAGAAGTGCCTTGTTTATATCACCCTTTGCTTCCGGCTGACGTGCGATAGACTCTGTAGCTTTAGCAGTGGCAATGCCTATGCCGATACCTGCACCTGCACCAGTAAGAACGGCAACAGCTGCACCCAATGCAATTGAACCCATAAAAAATACCTCCAAAAAATTTTATTATTCATGTCCTTCCATAGCTTCCGACATGAAAAGAGAAGTCAGAAATACAAAAACATACGCCTGAATACAGCCGTCGAAAATATCAAAATAAAAGCTGAACACAACTGGCAGTCCGACAGGGACACAGAGCTTTATAAGTTCCATGACAACAAATGCACCCAGAACATTTCCGAAAAGTCGCATACACAGTGAAAGCGGACGGGTTACGAGTTCCAGAATATTGATGGGAAGCATAATCGGCATAGGCTTTGCAAAACCTTTGAGCCAGCCTAATCCGCCGTTTTCAATTATTGACGTAACCTGAATAAGTATTATTGCAATTCCTGCAAGCGCAACAGTTACATTAATATCCTTAGTCGGCGGAACAAATCCGAAAATACCGATAATATTCGAGAATCCGATATAGATAATCAGAGTTTCAAGAACAGGCAGGTATTTTTTCCCCTTTGGACCTAAGATTTCCAGAAAGAAATTATTAAGCCATGTTATACCTATTTCAATAAGGCATTGTTTGCCTTTCGGAATTTTTTTAAGATTTCTTGTAAATATAATTGACAGGATAACAAGAACAGCCATAATAATCCATGTTACAACGCATGAATCTGGAACGGGTATTCCGCCGAAAACCGGTATGGTAAATGCCGTTTTCGATTCAAGGGACTCCATAAGCTCTTCAGAAAGATTGCCCACACTAAACACCTTCTTTCTAAAATTTATATATATCGGCAAAATAAAAACGGAGACAGCAAAATAGCTTGAATCCCCGTTGATTTCAGCACATGAGCTGTATTTGTCGATATATATATCATATACCAAAATCCAAATAAAGTCAATAGTTTAGATGTAAATTTTCATTTATTCTTTGATATTGCTCTCAGTAAGCTTTATTGCCTTGTCAATCCGTTCAATTGCACCTGAATTGAGTTTTTCTGAAAGACGTACACGGTCAAGTTCCTTTTTTGCAGAAGAAAGTTCAACAGCGATTTTTCGCATAATTTCCTCATTTTTATGCATAATGTTCTCGTTTTCAATCTGTTTGTCTTCCAAGGCACATACTCTTTTGATTAAATTATTTATATTTGCTGCCAAGGCTTCATTTGCATTGTTTTGTTTTTCACCAAATTCTGTAAGTTTTTCACCAGCCTTTAAAACTCCGATTTTTTCATGACCGATGAAAGTCAGCATTTTTTCATTTGTAAGTCTTATATCTGACATTTTTCCTGCTCCTTTCTCCAGTAATCAAGAGTATCTTTAATCGTCTGTTCAACAGTTATTTCAGCTTTCCAGCCTGTATCAGCGAAAATTTCCGAAACATCAGGTTCGATGACCGGAATATCGGATGCCCTCATGCGTTCGGGATCTTTTTTTACATGTATATCAGTTTTTGCAAAACTTAATGCCGTGTCAAGAATATATTGTATGCTTACAGCTTTTCCACGTCCGATATTATATATTTTCCCGCTTATTCCCTTATCGGCAAGAAGTCTGTATGCCCTTACAACATCGCGGACATCGGTAAAATCACGCATTGCCGATAAATTTCCTACACATATTTCAGAGAATTTTTTACCTTTTTCAATTTCGGAAATCTGCCTGCAAAAATCGGAAATAACAAATGTACTGCTCTGCTTTGGTCCGGAGTGATTGAAAGCCCGAACCATTATTATATCAAGTCCGTAAGTTCTTGTATATATTTCACACATCATTTCCTGACAGGCTTTTGTTGCTGCATATATATTTCCGGGACGGAGCGGTTCGGATTCACTCAACGGACAGGATTCAGGGCGTATATATCCATATTCTTCACCTGAACCAATCATAATAAGACGTATATCTTTTTTATGGGATTCTCTTAGTGCTTCAAGTACATTTAGAGAACCTATAATATTTATTTCTGCTGTAAGCTGCGGTTTTTTCCATGAAACCGCTACAGAACTCTGTGCAGCAAGATGATAGATAATATCAGGGGAAATACTGTTAAAAACATCGACAATACTGTTCTTGTTCAGAATATCAAGTGTATGAACAGTGCAGTTTTCAGATATTCTTTCATTTTCAAGGCAGGTTGCATGAACCTCCCAGCCGTTTTCCAGAAGCTCGTTTATTAAATATCCGCCGACAAATCCAGCACCGCCGATAATTAAAGCTTTCATTTGTTTACCTCCTCTTCAAGAAATTTATAAAGTCTGCTTATCACATATTTTTCATTGAATTTGTTTATTACTCTTTTATAAGCATTTCTGCCCAGTTTTTCACGCAAATCTTTGTTATGTGCAAGTAAATTCACAGCTTTTGCGAGTGCTTTGGGATTTGAAGGCGGTACGGTGATTCCTGTTTTACCATGGATACTTACATATGGTACTCCGGATGGAAGACTTGTATTTATTACTGGCTTGCCGTATATCATGGCTTCAAGTTGTACTATTCCAAAGGCTTCGCTTTTTGCAACTGACGGAAGTACGAAAATATCACAGTCGGCATAAGCTTGTTTAAGCTCACAGTCCGACAGAAATCCAAGAAAATGAACTTTTTTTCCCAATCCGTGATTTTCTGCATAGGCTTTAAGTTTGTTTTCGAGTTCTCCTGTACCTGCAATAAAAAGTTCGCAGTTTTTAACTTCAGTAAAAGCTTTTAATAAAATATCAACGCCTTTATAATAAACAAGTCTGCCGGTGAAAAATATTTTTATACTGCTTTCATAAGTGAGCTTTTCAGTAAGGAAAGACTTGCGTTCAATTGACAGATAATTTTCGGGAGTTATTCCGTATGGCAGAATATGGCATTTTTCCCTGAACTCCGGCAGATAGTCAGAACCGTTTATATGTCCTTCTGTAGCAGTGAATATAACATCTGCACGTTTTAAAAGATACATCATGAAAGGCTTGTACAACAGCATGAGTTTTTTCTGCTTGACTATATCGCTGTGCCATGATACTGCTACCCTGCCTTTATAGCCAGAAAGAAGAAGTGCAGCATCGGCAAGCGGAAAAGGTATGTTTATATGCACTATATCAGCATTTTTTGACATTCTTCTGAATAATCTTATGAAACTCAGCGAAAGCGGGCAGGAAAAGTATGTCCCAAGGCTTCCTGCTCTTATCACTTTGACTCCGTTGACATTTTCCATAACTGTAAATCCGATATTGTCACGGCATACAAGAGTTTTCACTTCTGCACCGTACTGTCCGAGTTCTTCGGAATACTGTCTGACAAGGCTTTCGATTCCGCCGATATGCGGATAGTATGCCTTATTTACTTCTAAAACTTTCAGTTTTTTCATTATTGAAAACCATTTGCCTTTCCGAAATCAATTATATATTGCTGCATATCAATTCCGGCTTTTTCACCAAGTTTCATAAGTTCAAGGGTACGCTCGACAAATTCAGGTTCCTTCATGGTATCATCAGTCATGCGTTGTAAAAATTCAGGCATGTATGATTCCATTTCAAGCTTGAACTCATCTTTGACAGTAAAGAAATTTTCAAAAATATCCAGATTATTGTCCATTTAAATTAACTCCTTATAAATTTGATACAGTGTTTCAGCAGATTTTTCCCATGTAAAGTTTTTTGCACGTTTTAATCCCCGCCGGCTTAAATCTTTTCTCATATTTTCATCAGTATATAAATTATACAGTCCTTCAGCTATACTTTCTTCTGAATATGCGTCACAGATTAATGCACAGTCACCTGTTACTTCAGGTAGAGACGCTTCACCCGACGACAATACAGGAACTCCGCAAGCCATGGCTTCAAGGGGAGGCATACCGAATCCTTCGTATATTGATGGAAATACAAATGCCAAAGCTCCGCACATAAGCGGATTCATATCATCGGCAGGTACATATTTTGTAAAAATTACCTGTTCTGCTAAATTTAAGTCCCTGACCCTCTGAAATATATTGTCATAAAGCCAGCCTTTTCCGCCTGCCAGAATAAGTTTGGGAGGATTTTTTACACGTTGAGTAAATATTTTATATGAATTAATTAGACGTTCGAGGTTTTTTCTTGGTTCAATAGTACCTAAATACAGGAAATAATCGCCTTTGATTTCAAGCGATTTTTTTACTTCAGTTATTCTTTCAGGATTTTCACAAGGTCTGAATTTATTCAAATCCACTCCGCACGGTACAACACGTATTTTTTCAGCATGATTTGGAAAATACCTGATTATCTCGGATTTTGAAAATTCTGAATCGGTTACTATTATATCAGCTCGCTTCATGGATTGTTTAAGTCCTGTATTCAGCATTATTTTAGTCCGTCCTCTTACTGTTTCGGGAAATGCTTTATATACCATGTCATGAACTGTTATAACTGTTCTGCCGTGAACCTTCGGAGGTGCGATATAGTTGAAAAAGTGAGTTATGTCAGCATTCTTTCCAAAAAATATACTGTATGGTACAGGAACAAACGTACTCACAGCACGATATATATATCCTGAAAAATGTACAAGCTCAGGCTTGATATTCTGTGAAAAGGGTGCAAGACGTTCAAGTTTTATATGGTCGTCCTTTCGGGATAAAAAATTGTAGGTGTAGTTATTTTCAGGATACATACGTGCCATAGCGGTGGTCTGTCCTGCCTCGCACCAGCCTATGCCTGTCATTCTGTCGCTTATAAGCGGCAAAGCGTCAAATGCTATATTCAATTAATTCCCTCCTATATAAACATATATTAAGTTTGCCAGAAACCAACCTGCTATCAAAAACAGAATTATAATTCCTTTGATTTGTTGAATTATACTTTCTTTGATTTGTATACGCCGGAACGAATTTTCTTCTTTGTTTTTATCTGTAATCATGCCAGTTTTTTTAAGATAAACAAATATTTTTATTGTATTTATCAGGCTTTTTAGTGCCTTTAAGAAAAGAATTACAATACAAGCCATAAAAGTTACTTCAAAAGGTATCTCACTGCCGTCAAAAATCAAAATATACAGAAGGGAAGCAGTAACGATAAATATGGCAAGCAGTATCTTTCATGTATCCTTAAAAAACTTTTTCATTATATTTCCCCAATAATCCCCCAAAAATCAGCCTAAAAATTCTTTTGTTCTGATTTCCTTTTCAACAAGTTCCAAATCGTTCTTAATCATGCGTTCAACAAGTTCAGAGAATGAAATTTCACGTTTCCAACCAAGTACTTTTTCAGCTTTTGTAGGATTTCCAAGTAAAATATCAACTTCGGCAGGACGGAAAAACTTCTTGTTTATTTTTACTATGGTTTTGCCGTTAGCTTTATTTATACCGATTTCGTTAACGTCTTTGCCCTGCCACTGCACTTCAATACCAACATGATTGAATGCTGTTTCTACAAATTCACGGACTGTACGTGTTTCATTTGTAGCGATTACATAATCATCGGGCTTATCCTGTTGAAGCATAAGCCACATGGCACGGACATAGTCTTTTGAATGACCCCAGTCACGTTTTGAATCCATGTTGCCAAGTTCGACATAATCCTGTACTCCGAGTTTTATTCTTGCAACAGCATCAGTAATTTTTCTCGTTACAAATTCTATGCCTCGTCTTTCACTCTCGTGATTGAAGAGAATACCGGAGCAGGCAAACATATTATAGCTTTCACGATAGTTTTTTGTAATCCAGTGACCGTAGAGTTTTGCGACTCCGTAGGGACTTCTCGGATAGAATGGGGTTGTTTCTGTCTGCGGAGTTTCCTGAACAAGTCCGAACATTTCAGAAGTTGAAGCCTGATAAAATCTTGCCTCTGGTTTTACAGTCCGGATAGCTTCAAGCATATTTGTCACACCTATAGCATCAATATCAGCAGTACCGAGAGGAGTATCCCAGCTTGTCGCAACAAATGACTGTGCAGCTAAATTGTATACTTCATCAGCCTGAGAAATTTTCATAGCTGAAATAAGTGAAATAGGGTCGGTCATGTCTGCATAAATGAGCGTGACTTTATCTTTAAGATGAGCTATATTACCGTAATCGACAGTGGCCTTTCGTCTCCAGATGCCATAAACATTATATCCTTTTTCAAGAAGCAGTTCAGCAAGATAAGAACCGTCCTGACCTGTTATGCCTGTAATAAGTGCGTTTTTCATTTTGTTATCTCCTTAAATCAAATCTTCTCTGCCCTGATTTTTAAGTAGGGCAATAATTTTTTTAACGTCCTGAGTGTTGTTTTTTGAGCAGACAAGCAGTGCATCGTCAGTATCGACTATTATTGTATCCTTGATGCCGACAGCCGCAATAAGACGCTTTCCTCCGCATATTGTTGCATGATGTGTATCTTCTGAAATTATATTGCCGTCAATATAGTTATTGTTTTCATCAGTTTCATTTATTCTTTCAACGGCAAGCCAGCTTCCTACATCGTCCCAGCCGAAACTTCCGGGGATTGTATAAATATTTTTAGCTTTTTCCATTATTCCGAAGTCTATTGACTCACTGCGGAAAGCTGTAAATTCACGGATAAGAACATCATTGAAATCGGGAGTATTAAAAGCTTTACCGATTTTTAATGCTCCTTCATAGATGTCAGGCATGAATTTTTTTATATTTGTAAATATTGACGAAATTTTCCAGATAAACATACCGCTGTTCCATAGATATTTTCCTGAATCAAGATATTTTTCAGCTGTCTGCAAATCAGGTTTTTCAACAAATTTTTCAACTGTATATGCACCGTTGTATTCCTCGCTGAAATTTATATAGCCGTAGCCTGTTTCAGGATAAGTCGGAGTTATACCGATAGTTACAAGATTTTCTTCTTGTTCGGCAGTGTAAACAGCTTTTCGGAGTGTATCTGTATAAAGTTTTTCGTTTGATATGAGGTGGTCTGACGGAAGAACAATCATAACGGCATCATTATATTTTTGATTGATTACAGCTGCTGCAAATGCAATACATGGAGCTGTATTCCTTGCTGCCGGTTCAGCTAAAATGTTTTCTTCCGGAATATCGGGAAGCTGTTCTTTGACAAGTGTTTTATATGCGGAATTGGTAACGATATAAATATCACTGATATCAACCAGCGGAATAAGTCGTTTAACAGTTTTTTGAATCATTGTTTCACCGTCTGAGGTAAGGGAAAGAAACTGTTTTGGTCTAGAGTTTCTGCTTTTCGGCCAAAAACGTTCACCACGTCCGCCAGCCATTATAACTGCTGTTGTTTTCATTTTTCGTCCTCTTTTCTTTCTGTTGTTTCTGAAAATAATCCGTCGCCTGATTCTGCATTGGATTCAGGCGGAAAAAGCATAGTTTTTATAGTCATAAGGATAATCTGCAAATCCATTCGGAAAGAGTAATTTTCTATATACATCAAATCCATTTTTAGCTTGTCATACGGAGAAGTATCGTAAACGCCCGTAACCTGTGCATAGCCCGTAAGACCTGCTTTTACTTTCAGTCTGAATTCAAATTCCGGCATTTCATGCTTATAGAGTTCTGTGAGCTCGGGGCGTTCGGGACGTGGTCCTACAACTGACATTTCTCCTTTAAGTATGTTCAGGAGCTGGGGAAGCTCGTCCAGTCTTACTTTACGCAGAAATCTTCCGATAGGAGTAATTCGTGGGTCATGGTATGATGCAAGCTGAGGGGTTCCTGTTTTTTCTGCATTGACAATCATGCTTCTGAATTTATATATATTGAATTGTTTTCCGTTAATAGTAAGCCGTTTCTGTTTATAGAATACAGGACCTCCGTCATATATTTTAATTGCGATTGCTGATATAAGCATAATCGGCGATAATATAATGAGGGCAATAAGTGAGAAAACAATATCAAATATACGTTTAAGAAGTCTCTGTTCAAAATCAAGACCATAATTTCGGCATAGAAGCAGAGGAGTATCAAAAAGTCTTATATTGTCTGCACCTCTTATTATAATATCTGAAATTTTAGGTGCGATATACGAACGGATGGAATTTTCAAAACAGAATTTAAGATAATCGTTACGCTGTCCGGCAGGAATATCGCATATTATAACACCTTCATATTTCATGATAAGTTCTCTGATTTTATCAGGGTTTTCATTTATGCTGACTGATTCGCAAATCATGTATTTATCAACACGTCGGCTCATTTTAAGTACAAGTGAAGCCGCTTCGTGACTTCCGTAGAGTATAATAAGTTTTCTTGGCGGATAAATTAAGAAATAGATTTTTCCTGTAAGCAGCGTCCACAGAGCAATTATTCCAAAATCTGCAAGAGTAAGCATAATCATAGGTGAAATACGCATGAAGTCACGCCCGATAAGACTTATCAGGAAATATGATATAAAATCAGCACAGAATACAGAAATAAGCTGGGAATAGAGCATATCGGTTTTTTTTAGGTATCCGAGTTTAAAACCGCCGTAAGCCTTGAAAAAAAGCCATATAAGTATACAGTATATTCCAATAAGAACCCAGTTGCCTCGCCTGTAATATGGCAGAATTATTGTATCACTGTAATATTTATACCATACAAATGCGAATGCAGCAGTAAGAATTACCAGAAGAATCATTGCAAGGAAGAAAGAAATTAACCGTTTGAATTTGTCTCTTTTCATAATATGGTACGGATAAAACCGTACAATCTCCTTTATTTTATAAAATTTATTATAACAAATTGTGTCAGTTATGTCAATAGAATTTGCTATGGATTACAAATTATAGAGGCGAAATCTGTCGTTTTGCACAAAATGAAACTCCCCGAGGCAGGGGAGTTATAAAATGTTATTTTCTTCTTGTTTTATTTTTTCTGTCAGTGCTTCTCTTAAGGTCACTGATACGTTCTTCGCTGGACTGTTTGAAATTTGACATCATTTCTTCAAAGTTCATTTCAGACTGTGGAACGGTTTTTTTAGGTTCCCAGATAACAGGTTTGCTTTTTCGTTCTCTGTTCTGAACGGGTCTTTTCTTTTCGGATTGAACAGAGTTTTCATCAAGAGCTTTTTTGATGGAGAGACTGACTTTTCCCTGTTCGGTAATGCCTATGACCTTTACCTTGACTTCTTGTCCTTCTGTTAGATGTTCACGGATTTCATTGACAAAAGTATTTGCTATTTCGGAAATATGTACCATTCCTGAACCATTGTTGTCGATGTCGATAAAAGCACCGTACGGAGCAATAGCTTTAACCTTGCCTGTGTAGATTTTTCCAATTTCAAGCTGCATAAAAATACAAAACTCCTTAAAATATAATAATATTATTTAACATAACTGTCAGTCTCTTGATGTATCATAGAAACGTCTTTCATCAGGATATGCATAACCGCGTTCCTCAAGTGCGACTTTTTCCATATAATCGGATAAATCGTCGCTTTCAAGAGTACGCTTCAAATCCTCATTCTGCATATTATACTCATCAATTTTTGATTGTATAACAGCAAGCTCATGTTCTTTATCCTTGCAGTCCTGTTCTGTTGTAATGAGAAGCACAGCACAGCCAATCACAAGGGAAGTAGCGACAAGCTTAAAAAGCCCGCTGTTAAAGAGAGCCTTTTTTGGTCTTTTCAGTTTTATTTCTTCCTGATTTTTCTTGTCTTTTTTTGGCAACAATATTCACGTTCTTTCTTTTGTTAGATTCTTTTATATTATACATCAGATTATGCCTGTTTGGCAATAGGATTTTTATTTTTTTAATATATTTTACTGAAAGTTTGGAACTTCCCACAAATTTAGCCTTGGCTTTATTGAAAAAAATTACATATAAGGATTTGAAAGGGGTAAAAATAAAGTTGAAGAGCTTTTTAAGACTGCGTATGATTAAGGAGCCGAGAGTAAAAAAATAGATAACGAATCCTATGGCATTTCCTATTATGAAATAAAACCGCAGTTCACCTCTCGCCATTACAGAAGCAAAGGCGGAGAGAAAAACTGCATAACAGCCAAGAAAAAGAACGTCTTCGATAACAACAAAAAAAGTATTATGATTTATTATCAGACGGAGTGCACGGAAAAAATCATAGAATATTCCAATAAACGCACCGGCAATGCATGAAATAAGAAACAGGAACAGCTCCTCCTGAACTGAAAAAAATGTTTCGGGAACATTCATCTAAAAAGCCTCCCGAGTGCGGATATGGGATTTTTCCTGTCACGGTCGCCGTAAGTAACTGCCCATATATCACCGGTTATAGTCATATCTCCGGTTTCTACGCTCATTGCATCAATATGTAATTCCCTGCCCTGAATGGTGAGCTCTCCGAGCTGGGTATAAAGACAGATTGCTTTTTCATCGAAACTGTCAACATCAGTTATACCTGAAACAGTCATGCTTTTTCGGTTTTCAATGATAATATTATGGTCTTTTTTAATAGTCTTGTCCTGCATAATAAATCTCCTTAAGATTATTTTTTTAAAATTATATTCATGACTTATTCAATCTATTCATAAAAACTTTTTGTTATATTTTCACAAAATTATATCAAAAAAATTTTTTGCTTTTTTATGAAAACCGCTTGCAAAAAATTGCTGTTTATGTTATAATAAAATAACCAGTTTGATGTTGCATTATGTTATATATTTTATTTAACAAAAATACGGAGGTTTTTTATGGGCATACTTGAAATTGTCGGGGGAGTTATTTTGTTTATTGCTTGTGCTGTTATTGTTGTTCTTTGTCTTGCACAGGAACAGAAATCACAGGACAGTATGACTTCAGCTCTTACAGGTGCAAGTGCTGAATCATTTTACGGTAAAAATGAGGGCAGGTCACGTGAAGCTATTCTTGCTAAAATAACAAGAATCTGTGGAATACTTCTTTTTGTGATAACCCTTGCAGTAAATATTATTCCGATTTTTACTGATAAGTAAAAAATGCCCCGTGACAGAAGTCATGGGGTTTTTTAGTTGAATTTGTTCAGAAGATTTATAGGAGATTTTAAATGTCTAAAAAGAAAAATACAGAAAATAATTTAAGTGTTGAGGGATATAAGAAGAAAATAACTGCTTTTCTCAAAACATATAATAAATGTCTTATGCCATTTAATGAACTTGAAAAAAAGTGTCATACCAAGAAATATGGCAGGAATAATTTTTTAAAAGCTTTTGATGAACTCCGTAATGATGGTATTGTTATGATGCGTAAGGGAATGAAAGCCGCACTTACTTCACGTCTTGGAGTACACACCGGGAAAATTACACGTTTAAGTCGTACTTTCGGATTTGCAGAAGATGATAACGGAATAGAGTATTTTATTCCCGGAAAGTGCATGATGGGTGCAATGCCTGATGACAGAGTTATTATATCTGATATTCCGTCACGTTCAGGTGAGCCGGAAGGTGAAATAATTGATATTTTAAGTATCGGTATGACTCAGTTGACCGGAAGGATTGAATATATTGATTTCGGCCTATATTTTGTTCCGGATATTGCAAATAATACCTGCATGGTAATTGATAAAAATGGCAGTGCGGAGTTTAATGATGGTGATAAGGTTCTTGCTGAAATATCGTACAGGGGAAGACGGCACGCTGAACATAAAGTTAAAATAATTTTATCTTTCGGAAGCAGTGAGACTGCTTTTGCGTGTGCAGAGTCGATTTTGGCTATGCATGGCGTTATTAAAGAATTTCCGGAAGAGGTTGCCAAGGAAGCTCATAAAATTTCAGAGGGCGGTGTTCAGGAATACAGCTTCAATAACCGTGAGGATTTGCGTGGACTGAATATATTTACCATTGATAGTGCCGAATCTAAAGACCTTGATGACGCAGTTTCTGTTGAACGTACTGAAAACGGTTATTTATTGGGAGTTCACATTGCTGATGTTTCTTACTATGTAAAGGGAAACAGCGAACTTGACAAGGAAGCTCTCCGTCGTGGCACAAGTATTTATTATGCGGATAAGGTTATACCCATGCTTCCGAAAGAGCTTTCAAACGGTATATGCTCACTGAATCCTGATGAGGACAGGCTCACTCTTTCTGCATTTATGGAGCTTGACAGTGACGGAAAAATGTTAAGCTACAGATTTTGTAAAAGCGTTATAAAGTCAAGAGTAAAGGGAGTTTATTCTGAAATAAACAAAATTCTTGACGGCACAGCAAATGACTGTATATTGTCAAAATATGACCGTGTAGCTCAGGAGATATCTGTTATGGACGAACTGGCTGATATTCTTATTTCAGCAAAGAAACGCCGTCATGCTCCGGAACTGGAGACTGTTGAAAGTAAGCTTATAATCAATGGAAACGGTATATGTGTTGATATAGCTCCGAGGGAAAGAGGCAAATCAGAACGTATTATAGAAGAATTTATGCTTTGTGCGAATGAGGCTGCCGCAAAACTTGCAAAAGAGAAGAACGTTCCGTTTGTTTATCGTATTCATGAGACTCCACCGGAGGAAAAAACAGCCGCACTTTGCGAACTTCTTGCCAAGCTTAATATTGAATATCCGCATTTTAAAGAGTTTTCTCCGTCTCATGCGGCTGAAATTCTTGATAATGTGAGGGGAACTGATAAGTTTGGGGCAGTAAATATGATGGTTTTAAGGTCGATGGCTAAGGCTAAGTATTCGGAAGAACCACTCGGACACTTTGGTCTTGTTCTTGATGATTATGCACATTTTACCTCGCCTATCCGCCGTTATCCTGATTTGGCTGTACACAGGATTATAACTGATATTCTGGCGGGATATAATGAAACATGGCTCAATAAGCGTTACAGCGGATTTGTTGTCAAAGCGTCTGAAAATTCATCGAATGCGGAGATAAGAGCAGTTTCGGTTGAAAGGGAATGTGAAGATTGCTATAAAGCGGAATATATGAAATCCCATATCGGTGAAAGTTTTACAGCAAAAATTTCAGGAGTTACAGAGTATGGCTTTTATGCACAGCTTTCCAATTCAGTTGAGGGACTTGTCCATGTCCGTACACTTCCGGAGGGCGAATACGATTATTCCGAACCTGTTGCCCTTACAGAAAAATTCAGCGGAGTTTCCTATGAATTGGGCGATACTGTTCAGGTTGTATGTGCGTCTGTAAATGTCAGCAGCGGCAATATTGACTTTGTTCTTGATGAGGAGGAATGATATCATGAAAAAATTTTTGACAGCTTCAATTATTATGGCTATGGCTTGTACCTTTTCTGCTTGTGGAGATAAAACGAGTGAAAATGTTTCATTTTCAGAAAGTTCTGTAACATCATCAGAAAATTCCGTTGAAACTTCCAGAATTACACAATCCGATACTTCTCAAAATACTGAACCTGCAATAACAGAACAGACAACTGAATCAGAAATGAATACGGAATCTGTTCAGACGATAACAAGTACTTCTGCATCAGTTGTTTCTGAAGTGTCGATAACTACTTCTTCTGAAAATTATGGAGATATTGATGCAAGCGAGGGTATAGTTTTTGATAATCCCATTGCGGAACAGAGTGATGAGGAACTTATTGCGGCTGCTCTTGCACTTTTTCAGTCTGCCTGCAAAACTGAATGGGATTATACTGTTGGTTCACCATATGAGCTTGATATGAATCAGACTGTGCAGAATCAATTCGGATGGGACTGTTATCTTGTTATATCAGAGGGAGTAAATTCTCTTGCAGATGTTCGTGCTGATTATCATAAAATTTTCAGCGAGAATTATACTGATACCCTTGACGAAGTTTTTACAGAGACAAACGGACATGTTTATTGTCTTAACGGTTCAAGGGGTGCTGATATTTTCTATAAAAAATCTGTTATAACATCTGTAAATTCACGTTCGGAAAGTGAAATTTCTTTTACTGTAACAAATTATTTTTCCGGTGATGATTTCGGAAATGAAGCTTATACCATGGATGAAGATTTTGTTATATCAATTGATTCAGATGGTGTATGGAGAGTAAGCAGATTCAGACTGCCTTATTGATAACTTGTAAATATTTTATGAACTTTCAGAATTTTTAAACTGTTTCAGATTTAAAAGGATATTGTAAAATCCATGTAAAATTTATTTGAAAACTATTGACGAAATTTTTCAAAGGTATATAATTAAATACAGATATGTTAAAACAAAGGAGCTTTTTTATGGAAAATTTCTCAATATTCAATATTTTTACAATGCTCGGCGGACTTGCCTTTTTTCTGTATGGAATGAATGTAATGTCAACTGGACTTGAAAAACTTGCCGGCGGAAAAATGGAAGTCGCACTTAAAAAAATGACTTCAAATCCGTTTATGGCTCTTATTCTCGGAACAATTATAACTATTGCTATACAGTCGTCTTCTGCAATGACTGTTATGACTGTCGGATTTGTAAACTCCGGTATTATGGCTCTTATAGATACTGTAGCTGTAAGTTTCGGAGCAAATATCGGTACAACTTTTACAGCATGGCTTCTCTGTCTTAATGGTATTGACAGCGGAGAATCTGAAGGTATAGGAAGCTTTTTTATGAAATTGCTTAAGCCCGAATCCTTTTCGCCTCTTATTGCACTTGTCGGAATCGTCATGATTATGGCATGCAAAAAGGCTAAGCATAAGGATTTGGGCCGTATTTTTGTCGGATTTGCTGTGCTTATGACAGGCATGGATTTAATGAAGGGCTCAATTGACCCTCTTGCAAATTCACCTGAATTTCAGAAGGTTCTTACAAAATTTGAGAATCCGTTTTTAGGTGTGATTGTAGGTGCTGTATTTACAGGAATTATTCAGAGTTCAGCGGGTTCAGTCGGCATACTTATGAATTTTGCAAGTGCAGGCGGAATGACTTACAGCATGGCTCTTCCGATTATTATGGGTCTTAATATAGGAACTTGTGTTACTGCACTTATTTCAAGTATAGGTGTAAATAAGGATGCCAAAAGAGTCGCTGTTATTCATGTGCTTATCAATACTATAGGAACAATTGTTCTTCTGCCTGTTGCTATGCTTCTTGAAAATTTTACGGCTTTCGGAGATTTTATGAATCAGCCTACAGGATATATCGGGATTGCTGGAATGCATACTGCTTTTAATATTCTTGTAACAGTTATGCTTATGCCATTTTCAAAACAACTTGTTAAACTTTCCCAGATTATTATCAGTGATAAAAAGGGTGAAAGTGAAAAAACAGATTTATTTGCTGCCCTTGATACACGTTTTCTTGCAACTCCGAGTATTGCTATTGAAGCTTGCAGAGGTACTGCTGTAGCTATGGCTGACCTTACAAAAATAGCTATAACTGATGCTATTTCACTTCTTACTTCTTCATATGATGATAAGAAGGCTCAGAGTGTTATTAATACAGAGGATTTGATTGATAAGTATGAAGATAAAATAAACGGTTATTTGGTCAGGCTTTCAAAAAGCAGTATTACGGGTAAAGACAGCCGTACTGTTTCAAAGATGATGCATTGTGTGGGTAACTTTGAAAGAATTTCCGACCATGCTGTAAATCTTATTGAATCGCTTCAGGAAATTCAGGAAAAGGGCATTAAATTTTCTGATGAGTGTATAAATGAAATCATGATTATTTCAGATGCTATAAATGAGAATATCCTGATTGCATTTGATTCCTATAAAAATGATGATTTGGTATCTGCTCATAAGGTTGAACCGCTTGAAGAGGTTGTGGACAATCTCAGTACTGAGTTGAAAAACCGTCATATACGGCGTTTGCAGAATGATGAATGCACTGTTGAGTTAGGATATATTTTTCAGGATATACTTACTAATCTGGAACGTATTTCAGACCATTGTTCAAATATTGCAGGCTGTCTTATTGAGATTGACGAAAAAACAAACATTCATGCTTATCTCAGTGATGTCAAGGAAAATGATGAGCAGTTCAGAAAAGAGTACAAGGAATATACAGAACTTTATTTTGCAAGATTAAACAATAAGGCTGGTTAAATTAATAAGCATACATAAAATTATACCAACGGCAGTAGGGAGTGCGAAGCTTAGAAGCGTCCATTTCAGACTGCCAGTTTCTTTTTTTATTGTCATGCAGGTTGTTGCACACGGAAAATGGAAAAGTGTGAAGATAATCATACAGAGGGCCGTTTTAACAGTCCAGCCATTTGCCACAAGAAGTGCCCAGAGTTCAGTGTTGTCATTTAATTCTACAAGACTTCCCTGTGCAAGATATGACATTAAAATTATAGGCACAACTATTTCATTTGCAGGAAATCCTAAGATAAATGCCATAATTATTACACCGTCAAGTCCGATAAGTTTGCCTAAAGGGTCCAAAAAATCAGAAATATACGCAAGAATTGCAGTATCTCCGATTTTTATATTTGCCAGAATCCAGATTAAAAGTCCGCATGGTGCGGCAGCAGTACAGGCTCTGCCAAGTACGAATATTGTTCTGTCAAGAAGTGAGCGGATAAGAACTTTTCCAATTTGTGGTTTGCGGTATGGGGGAAGCTCAAGAGTGTATGAACTTGATTCTCCTTTTAGGATTGTTTTTGACAGAATAAAAGATACAACTAAAGTGACTGCGATTCCCAGTAGAATTACTCCCATAAGGATTGCACCTGATAATACAGAGCCCAAAAATCCGCTTGTTGTTATAAAGAACATCATTATTATAGCTATTATAGTCGGAAAACGACCGTTGCAGGGTACAAAATTGTTTGTTATAATTGCTATGAGTCTTTCACGGGGTGAGTCAATAATTCGGCATCCTGTAACTCCGCAGGCATTGCACCCAAGTCCCATTGACATAGTAATTGCTTGTTTTCCGCAAGCACCCGAGCATCTGAAACATCCATCAAGATTGAATGCAATTCGGGGAAGATATCCTAAATCTTCTAAAAGTGTGAACATAGGGAAAAATATTGCCATTGGAGGAAGCATTACTGATATAACCCATGCAAGTACCTTGTAAATGCCCTGAACCAGTAAGCTTTCAATCCATGGAGGTGTACCTGCTTTTATTAGTAAATCTGACATTAAATCTCCGAAGGCAAATAATCCTTTGTTAAGCAGTTCAGATGGATAATTTGCACCGGCAACAGTTATCCACATAATAAGTCCGAAAAGAATAAGCATAACCGGAATACCTGTTTTCCTGTTCAGAAATATTTTATCAAGCATTCTGTCACGCTTATATGGTTCATTGTTTTTGCATTTTACTGTTTCAGCAGCAATTTCAGCGGCTTTTCCAGCTGTTTCGGAAATAAGTTTATCAGTTTCTTCTGTATTTTTATCAGGAGTTGTTTTTGATGCAGTCGATACAGTTTCAGAGGAAACAGTTTCATCAAGTATACGGCAAAGCACATCAAGACCTTTATTGCTTCTGGCAGAAGTAAGAACAACAGGAACTCCTAATAATTCACTTAATTTTATATCGTCTATCTGTATTCCTTTTTTTTCCGCTTCATCTATAAGGTTGACACATACTATAGTTTTCGGTATGATTTCAATTACCTGTAATGCAAGATACAGATTTCTTTCAAGACATGAAGCGTCACATACGACTATTGCACCGTCAGGTTTTCCTGAGCATATAAAATCCCTTGCTGCTTTTTCCTCTGCGGAGTTGGCACGCAGGGAATATGTACCTGGAATATCGGCAAGAGTAAAATGCCTATTATTGTAATCAAAAGTTCCTTCAGCACAGGAAACTGTTTTTCCTGCCCAGTTTCCCGTATGTTGTTTCATGCCGGTAAGTGCATTGAAAACTGTTGACTTTCCGACATTAGGATTGCCGGCGAGAGCTATAACAAAATTTTCATCCATAAAAAATCCCCCTGTTCAGTCAATTATATGACGAATAAGGGGATTTTATGTTTTACTGTGAGGTTTTAACTATGCAAAAATATTTTTTGAATAAATCAGAATTTTCAGAATCAGTTATAGAAGAATATATCTGACATAGTTTCTAATCCATATTCTGAAAGTAAATGTTTTATGCCGGTTTCAACTTTATCACGGCTGAAATCATTGATTTCCAGATAATAATCATCTTTTCCGTTAAGATATGAATAGAATACAAATCCGCCTAAAAGATTATTCATTGTTCCGCTGTTTATTTTTCTTAATAAATCGTCTGCTGTTTCTCTTGTTTTCATATCTTGTATCAAGGCTGAAGACAGTGATTCATCATCAATATTAAATAATATTTTAACCAATACTTTCAATATCTGTCGGATTTGACACATGATGTAATCCTGTTCAAACATTTGGATTTCCTCCTTTCTGCAAGAATATATGCAGAAAGGATTTAATTATTCATTCGTACTTTGTAATCTACAATCGTATTTCTTTTTTTATCCAGTTTCTGATTATTTTCATAAGAGCAGAATATGTTACAGAAAGGAATATAAAAAATCAGTCTCTCAATCTGAACAGATATTAAATGTACACACAGAATAACATGCAGAAACAACCATTTTAATAGTATGCTTTTTATGAATATAATACTCATAAATATTATCCTGCTGAATTTTGATTTATCTTTACAATAAGATTATGAAGCTTTGCTTTTAATCGGCAAATCGCTTACGTTTATAAGACCTGCTTCTATTGCCTGAATTGCATTTGCATCAGAACCTGAAACACCGTCGCCGCGGTCACAGCAGTCTGCGTTATCCAGACCTTGTTCTGAAAGACCATATTCATCCTGATTTCCGAGATGCTGGATAATTGC
>CAJTOG010000002.1 GCA_910577575.1 uncultured Ruminococcus sp.
TCGCAATACTTTCTACGGACGTTTTCCGCCTTACTTCAGAAACACAGTCTTTCAACAGCAATCCCTGCAAGGCGTATCCTCTCAGAGACAACCTGACGTTTCGGGAAAATGTTTCTGAATGAACTGCTTTTTGAAGCAGATGTATTGCTTGTGTAATTAAAATATACAATATTTTTTGGCCAAAGTCAATGCTTTGTAGCGTTCTTTAATATTTTTTAAACATATTGTACAGTTTCAACAATTTATTTTTGTAAGTATGCACATAATAATTTCTTGATAAATTCTAAAAGTTACAAAATGGTAACTATCATTTTTGAGTTTATTTACTATATATGTACTGTTAATTTTATTGCTATTCAACAAGAATGACAATTTTCTGCAAATATTTTATTGAAATTTTGTTTGTTTTTTATTTAGATATTTTTCTGGGTTGAATGTTCAGAATAAATCGCAAGTATCTCGCTTGCGTCCTTTGAATCAATAAATCCGTCCTGATTAAAATCGGCATAGTCCAGAACTGCTTTATAAAGTGTGCCTGACCCGCCTGTTGAAAGAGAGGAATAATGCTCTAATACATTGCTTGCATCAACAGCATCAACAAAACCATCAGCATTTGTATCGCCGTATTCAGGAATTTCAGAAACAGTAACAAAACTTCTTTCAGTCGGAACATTATTTTCAGTAAATGCTGAAATTTCAGTAAGACCTTCTATTTCAATTGGCTGTGTATATAACTCATATTCTTCGCCGTTTACCGAATAATATATATCCGAATTATTTTTAGTGGAAAGTGTTATTTTCTCGCCGTCCGAAACTATACCGGAAGCCAATGAAAAATCAACAGTTCCAATAGGATTCCCCAAAGCTTTCATAGAAATATTTCCAATGGAAATAAAGGTTCTTCCATTTGAGAATATCTCCCTGTAAACATCAAGAGCGGCAGCTGCCTGTTCCATACTTGCCGTATCATTCGGGTCAATACCGTCATAAAATTCTTCTTCAAGTTCAGCGAGTATTTCCTCCTCTTCCTCTTCTGTATATACAAATTCATCATAATATGTATCATGCCAGTTTTCATTGTCTTTACTGTAAAAGCTTTCACCGGCATGCGTATATTTCTTAATGCCCTCATATGTCGTAAAAGAACCAAGGCTCAGTATTTCCTTTGTATTTTCATCTTCTACTGATATACAGGTTTCAATCGGTACAACATACGGAGTTTCGGGACAGTATATTTTCATAACTACTGAAAAACTTTCCCCATTTTCAATTATAACATCTTCATCAAGGTCAAATGTAAAAAATCCCGTAAATTCCTGTGTTCCCCTTGTAACCGATGAAGGAATGCCCGATGAAGGATTTGTTGAATCTGTCAAATTCTTATAGACTGTTATCTCATATTCAGTATTGGGATTATTTATATATACAGAAACTGCCTCAATCTGCATATCTGAATCAGAAGTAAATATATTTGCCATATATGAGGGGGCATTTGTTTCTGAATCATCAAAAGCTGAAAGAGACTGAAGAGGTACAAATGAATCATGTGAATAATTATAAATGTATTCTTCAGAATCCTCAAGCTCATAAACAGCAAACTCACATAAAGAGGAATTTTCATATGAAATCCACATATAACCGCCGTCGCCCGTATCATCTCCCCAGCTATTCTTAATAAGCCATGCACCGTTATTCTCCGGCCTTATTTTGAAATTTTCAGCAGGAAAATCATCATTCCAGCCAACAATTGCAACTGAATGGTCTGCATCTTTTGGTCTTTTATTGCTGTTTATCGAAAAATATTCATCATTATAACACTCTGCAGTATTTGAATAAAAAGAAACATCAACAGCAAGTCCGCTATAAACAAACTGCTTTACCAGATTATTTACTTCTGAAAAATTTGTTTTTTCTTTATCATAATCGAACATATATGCATTTCTCATATGATAATCAGCAATATACTTCATATTTTCAACATCTTCCGGATTGTCAAAAAAGCTTTCATTACCGTATCTTAAACGCTTTTCTGCCACAGGTCCAATCCACTGAGACCATAAATTGGTTACAAGATAACAATTACCACCCCTGTTCATTGTATCTTTCAAAATATCGGACGGAGGTTCAATCTGACCGTTACCCGAATATGTATAATAAGCTGTATGAAATTCAGACAAATCAACTAATGGATTATTTTTTATTATACTTGTTTCAGCACTGGCTATTGCCGAATGTGCCCAACAAGTGCCGTATCCCGTCTGATTTCTTACTTCAGGCAATTTGCCGGATTCACGCAAATCAAATTTTGACGGCATTTCACTTCTGGTTATATCAGTATTTTCTATACTTCCCATAGTAGGAATCTGTATCGGGCTTTTATCACCACCAATTGCGGACTTGCGGAAAGATGGTGCAGAAAGTGAATAATTATTCCTTAATGAAGCTCTTTTTTCATTATTTACCGGCAAAGCATACTCTGCTGAAGAATAAAGCGGTAATAAAGCAGTCAGAGCAGTAATTAAAACTGCTGTTACCGAAATATATTTCTTTATCATAAATCCTCCGTTTGATTATTTTATTTAAAGATTGTATAATATGCGACGCCAAACCATTCCCTAACCCAATAAGTCGGAACAAGCCACAATTGTGTTCTTGCTGAAATATTATATGCCCTCAGATTTTGTCTTTTTGCAAAAATATCAGCACGAAACTGATGAAAGCCGTCTGTAACTATAGTAATATCACTGCACAATCCATTCTGTTCAATAATATTCTTTGAAAATTTTATATTTTCGTTTGTATCAGTTGATTTATCCTCTATATAAATCCGTTCTTCGTCAATTCCTCTCGAAACAAGATAATCATACATACATTCTGCTTCACTTACGGCTTCATCAGGTCCTTGTCCGCCTGATACAATAACGCTAACCTCTTCATGTTCCGACAGATAATCATAAGCAGAATCAAGACGGCATTTTAGCATGAGACTCGGCTGATTCCCACGCACCTGACAACCCAGAACAACAAGCGTTGTATTATTGTCTTTTGGTTTGTCATTAATTTCCCTTATCATGAAAAAACTTATAACCGATGCGGCTATAATAAACAGGAAAAAAATTCCGCAGATTATAATTATTGCAATACGGCTTTTGGAATTCCCCCACCATCCTGAAAACAGACTTCTAAATTTATTCCAGAACAAAAAGACTGCCGTAAGTATACCTGTTGTCAAAGCTCCTGTAATGTTACCTATATTAATTATTCCTGCAACCGTCACAGGAAGCAGGAATATTATAAATAACACAAAAAATATAATTGCAAATATCAACATCACTATTTTTTTTACTTTCATAATTTTTATTTCTTTTTTGTTAATTTGATTATCCTTTCAAGATTTTCTTTAGTAGTACTTTCACTGCCCAAATATGCAGGCACTGAATTATAAAGCCCGTGAAAATCCGAACCGCCAGTTTGTATAAGTTCATATTTATCTGCAATACCTGTAAGTTCATGACGGTAATTTTCGTCTGCCGAATAATGACCGATTTCAACTCCGTCAATCTTGCCTTTCTGAGCAAGCTCTTCCAGAAGTTCAATATTGTTGTACTGTGCAGGATGTGCCATAACAGCAATGCCTCCGGCAGTATGAATTAAGTCAATTACAAAATTAACGTCCGGATATTCTCTCTCAACATAACAGCAGCCACTTTCCGGATTAAATAATTCATGGTCAAGTTCGCCGTAAAATTCGAGAGCATAGCCATAATCAATCAACGCACGCATAATATGCTGTTTGAAAATACTCTTTGAAGCTGTTGTATATTTAAGTATACTTTCAAGAGTTATCGGAAACTTCTGCATAACCTTTTCAATCATTTCCTTAGAACAGGCTTTCCGTATCTCACATGATTTAAGACACAATCCCTCCAGCCTGTCCGGCTTCTGCGGAGCATAGCAAAGAATATGAACTTTTGAACTACGTTTTTTATCCCATGCAGATAATTCTATTCCGTGCAGGATTTTTACTCCCTCACGCTGACCGAGAATATCAGCACGGGAAAATGATGCAGTTGTATCGTGGTCTGTAATGGAAAGCCATTTGATACCTGTACGTTTGGCCTGAGAAATGATGTCCTCAACTCCGAGAGACCCGTCAGAAAATTTTGTGTGACAATGCAAATCGCAAATCATAAGTATAATTAACCTCATTTCACTAAATATATTTATATTTTATTATATGAAAAGATTTGTCCCTTTAAGCCAATAACATTATATCACACATTCACACAAAACACAATAGTTTTTGTGCATTTTCACAAAATTATCAAATAATTATTACAGATTTTTCAAGCGTTCTGTAATGCGGAATAAAGCTCACTTTTTTTATATCCTGTTTCTCTGGCAACAGCTTTACAGGCATCTGTCGGCTTTTCACCCATATCAATAAGTTTTCTGACCTGCTCCATAGCCTGTTCAATAGTCGGCTTATCATTCTCTGTCTGCGTTTTTCCTTCAAGAACAAGAACAAACTCTCCTTTAGGTTCATTTTTCTCATAATATTCAACAGCTTCCTTCAAATCCATACGAATTACCTGTTCATGTATCTTTGTAAGTTCACGGCAAAGAACAATTTTTCTGTTTCCTCCGAAAAATTCATTTAAATCAGCAAGGGTATTTTTAAGTTTATGAGGAGCTTCATAAAAAATCATAATTGCAGTTTCATTCCGCAGAATTTCCAGTCTTTCAACTCTTTCTTTCTTCTGAACGGGCAGAAAGCCCTCAAAAGTAAATCTTTTAATATCAAGTCCCGAAAGTGCGGCAGCCGATGTAACAGCAGCAGCTCCCGGAACAACTTTTACATCAATATTATTTTCATAGCATAATTTAACCAAAACTTCTCCCGGGTCTGAAATGCAGGGCATTCCCGCATCAGTCACTATTCCGGCATTTTCACCCGATAAAATCCTGTCAATAATTCTCCGGGCATCTGCCTTGGAACTGTGTTCATGAAAGCTTACAAGCTCTTTTTTTATCTCATAACGATTCAGAAGCTTCAAAGTTACTCTTGTATCTTCTGCACATATAAAATCCACTTCTTTCAGCATTCTTAACTGCCTTATGGTTATATCTTCCATATTACCGATAGGCGTACCGATTATATATAAAATTCCCAATTTTTCAATCCTTTCCGGTATCGTAAATTTTCTGGAGTTCATCAGAGAAACCGTTTTCACTTCTTATATAAAGCTGTTTTTCAACCTGCATAAACGGCTTTGAACCCTTTTTACCCTCTACAAGAAAAAGCCATGGAGCTTCATGCGGATTTTTTGATACAAAACGAAGTCTTTTGGGCTCAATATTATGATTTTTCATAGCAAATAAAACATCGCTCAGACGTTCCGGACGATTGCATATACAGAGCCTTCCGCCGAATTTAAGAAGTTTCTCTGCTGATTTGCATACATCATCTATATTGCACATGATTTCATGACGTGCAATCCTCTGTGCTGTTATCTCACTTTCAAATCCTGCTTTCAATGCTTTATAAGGAGGATTACAGGTTACAAGGTCAAGCTGTCCAAGTGGTGCGTTATTCCAGAGATTTTTTAAATCAGCACATATCGGAACTATATTTTCAATTTCACTTTTTTCAATACCAAGTTTAAGCTGTTCAATTGCACTTTCCTGAATATCGACTGCATAAATAATCTGAGGCGGACGGCTTTTCTGCATAATCAGCGGAATAATTCCACATCCTGTACCCAAATCGCATACTTTGTCTTTCTGCCTGTACTTTGAAAAATCTGCGAGCAGAAAAGCATCTGTTCCGAATCTGTGGTCACTGCTTGCACAGACAAAAATTTTTTCAGTGAGTTTTTCAAATTTATATTCCATAACTCTCAACTAAACAATAGTTCCTCCGCCTACAACTATATCATCATCATAAAAAACAACCGCCTGTCCGCTCGTCACTGCCCTTTGAGGTTCGTCAAATTCAACAGTATATATACCGTCATTGTATAAAAGAGTTGCAGGCTGTTCACTCTGACTATAACGTGTTTTTGCAGTAATTCTCATAGGTTTGGTAATTTCAGAAACTGAAATCAAATTAACATCTTCAGCGATAAGCGATTTCGTATATAAATCCTGTTCATCTCCCAAAACAACAGTATTGGACACTGTATCCTTGTGCACGACATATGCAGGTCTGCCAAGAGAAATACCAAGCCTCTTACGCTGACCTATGGTATAATTTATAATTCCCTTATGAATTCCGAGAATTTTTCCGTCAGTATCCGTAAAATTTCCCTGCGGTACTTCAACTCCTGTAAATCTTTTAATAAATTCAGCATATTTTCCATCAGGTACAAAGCATATATCCTGACTGTCCGGCTTATCCGAGTTTACAAGTCCTGATTTTTCAGCTATTTCACGTACCTGTGTTTTTGTAAGTTTTCCAAGCGGAAAAAGAGTATGTGAAAGCTGTTCCTGAGTAAGTGAATATAAAACATATGTCTGGTCCTTTTTTCTGTCAGCAGGACGTTTAAGCAGATAACGTCCTTTTTTTTCATCATACTCACAGACAGCATAATGACCCGTTGCTATATAATCGTATCCAAGTTCCAAAGCACGATGGAGCATTTTATCAAATTTGACGTGCCTGTTGCATTCAATACACGGATTAGGAGTTCTTCCGCAAAGATAACTGTCTGCAAATGGCTTCATGACATTTTCACGGAAACAGTCTCTGAAATTGAAAGTAAGATGTTCAAATCCCAATTTATATGCAACACTTCTTGCATCAAGCACATCTGACAAGGCACAGCAGGTCTTTCCTGACTTTTCAGCATCTGCTATATCATCATCACCGAACATTTTCAGAGTAACACCCATTACTTCATATCCCTGTTCACGGAGAATCAGAGCCGTAACGGAACTATCAACTCCTCCGCTCATACCTACCATAACTTTTTTCATTCAATCAAATCCTTTATATCATAAATTGAGTTAAAATAATAATCAGCTTTTTCTTCAAGCAAATACCTGTCTTTTTCTGATGATTCATCATAAATGGCACACGTTATAAAACCTGCCCTTCCTGCTGTTTCAATACAATGTAGAGAATCTTCCGCAACAAGTGTTTCACCTGTCAAAGTGCCTAATTTTTCAGCAGCACCCAAAAAAATATCAGGAAAATTCTTTCCTCTTGGATAATCAATATTTGTAAGAATAAATCTGAACCTGTCAGAAATTCCGCAGCGTTTCAGTACAGCTTCTGCAAGTGATTTATATGTAGCAGTTGCAATAGCATAAGGAATACCCCTGCTGTCAAGAAAATCAAGAAGCTCCCTTACATAAGGCTTCAACTGAATTTTTTCCTCATATTCTATCCTGACGAGTTCTTCAATTCTCTTGACTATATAATCTTTAGTACAAGCCAAATTAAATTCTTCAATAAGAAGTTCAGATGATTCATAAATTGTAAGCTTTTTAAGCCTTTCGGAAATTTCACCCGGCGGATTTTCAATGCCGTTTTCAATAAGAAACTGCCTGTCTATATCATACCAGATATGCATTGAATCAATAAGAGTACCGTCAAGGTCGAAAATAATACTTTTTATCATGTTTATTCCTCATTAATTATATAAATTGACTCTTTTTCCTCTTCATCATCTTCTGGACGATTTTTTTCAAGCCATATTTTCTGTTCCTCTTCTGTAGTATATATTTTGCCTGCTGACTCCTCATTGCCAGCAATTATAACTGCCTGACTACCCATAATATCATAGATACGCCTAAAACGCTCCATATCATATTCAGTATTTCCCACAAGAGGGTCGGCAATATTTACTATGTTCCTGTCATAATCATATCCATAAATTGTAACGCAGTGCTGAAACGGATTAAACCAAAAATCTTCACCGCATCCAAGTACGAACTGATATTCGGCAATTGTTTCACGCTGGTCAATAGTTGTCCATACAATAACGGGTATATCCTGTGCAATGCAGTAAAAAATTTCATCCAGTGAAACTTCCGTAATGTCCATAGCATACCAGTCAGAACCGATATATTCAAAATAATCATTAGCTGTATTTACAATAACAGGAGCATTACAGCCAAAACCATTTGTAGCATGAGGGTCGCCGAGATATGCTTCATTCATTGTATAATATCCGTTATAATCAATCGGCATAAAAATATCACATAAATCAACTTTATCAATATTAAATCCATAATAATTCATTGTCTGAGTAAGAGCGGTTATTTCACAACCTGTAGGAAGTTCAGGCTCCTGCATGACAGTTTCAAAGTTATCTATCACAAATGAACTTTCAATTTCATTCTTCATCATCATTTCAATATCTATCTTAACGGGAGAGGGTGCAGTTACAGACGACGGTACAGGCGGTTCTGTCGATGATTCGGTTGAAACTGATTCAGTTACAAACGATGTAATAACTGTTTCTGAAATATCTTTCTGAGATTTAATAACGTTTTCTCCTGTCATCTGTACTATACGTCCGCATGATGTCAGCATTACCAATGTCATGATTTCTGCTGTCAATTTACATATTTTAATCATTTCCTACTCCTGACTTATAACTATCTTTTCTCTGTAGTCAGCTCCTGCCGGCGATATATTATCAAATGCAAGACTGTAAATATCAGTTGCTCTTGATTCCAACTCCGCAAATCTGCGGGCAGTACAATTAAGCCTTCCAAGCTTCGCAAGAGACATTCCTACAGGAATTTCTTTTGTTTTCTTAGTAACAGCAAGAATTTCCCTACCCTTCTCATTGAATGCAATAATTCTTGCATATGGCGGTAATTCAGAGGCATCAGTTTTTTCGATACCTATCAACAAGGAAAGTATAATTCGCTTTATCCTTGCCATAGTATAACATTTTGTCTTTACCGATTCAAAAAATTCATTCAGCGAATTTGCCCGATTTCCGTAAATTCTGTCAGAAAGTCCGCCTGTCATGTCATTTGTACTGAATAAATCTTCAAATGAAGCAGTCCTTATTCTGTATAATATTATCTTTTCCAGATTTTTAAGCATCGTCGTTCTGGATTCAAGAGCATCTGCCCATATTTCAGGAACAAAGTTCCTGGCTGATGAAATATTTTCTCTTATATATGATGCACTTGCAAACTCTTGAAATGTTTCTCTGCTATCATGTGAAGCTCCTGCACGTTTTACAGTAAAAGGTTTTATACCCGATTTAAAATATTGCAATGCCCTGAGATATTCAATAGCAAGAATGTTATTGGGCTCTGAAATTATATCAGCTGTTTCTGTATCTGTTTCCTTAAGTATCCTGCTTATTGCACTGGGATATGTATATCCGTCTTTCATGAGCATTTTTATAGATTCAAGCTGTAAAATTTTATCAGACTTATTCATTGCAGACACAAGCCTGTCAATATCTCCGCATTCACTGCCAAACGATATTTCATCAATACAGCCCAGACTTTCAAGCAGATAAACTGCTCCTTTTGCAAAATTTTCAGCCGGTGAAAGACAATAAGCAACAGGAAGCTCAATAACCAAATCAACCCCTGACCTGACAGCAAGTCTTGAACGTGTGAATTTGTCAAGTACTGCAATATCACCACGCTGAACAAAATTTCCGCTCATTACAGCAACTATATGAGTTGCACCGTTCCTTCTCGTCTGTTCAATCTGATAAGCGTGTCCGTTATGAAACGGATTGTATTCACATATAATTCCGCTAATTTTCATTTTACTACCTCTTTTCTTAAATTGCAATAGGTTTTACAGATTTTTAAAAAATCTTTGGGAAATCAGCACTAAAAAAGCAAAAATAAATTAATTTTTTTATATTATAACATATACTTAAGAATTTATCAATCCATCAGGAATTTAAAAAAATTGTAAAAAACACTTGCATTTTTCTGAAAATAGTATATAATAATAATATAGAAAATTTATTTGAAAGGATTTTTAAATCATGATTATTTTAGTTGTTAATGCCGGAAGCTCATCTCTTAAATATCAGCTTATTGATATGGCTGACGAAAGTGTTATTGCAAAAGGCAACTGCGACAGAATCGGCATTGATGGTCACATCGCCCATAAAACTGCCGATGGCAGAGAACTTAATGAAGATTGCACATTTCCTACACACACAGAAGCTTTTATGAAACTTGTTGAAGCTCTCACAACAGGAGAAGCTAAGGTTATTGACAGTATGGACGCCATTTCTGCCGTAGGTCATCGTATTGTACAGGGTGCAGATGTTTTTGACAAATCTGTTCTTGTTACTGATGAAGTCATAGATAAAATTGATGAACTCCGTGAACTTGCTCCGGTACATAATCATGCCCACGCACTTGCCCTCCGTGCCTGCAAAAGTGTAATTCCTGAAAACGTTCCACAGGTTGTCGTATTTGATACAGCTTTCCACCAGACAATGCCTCCGAAAGCATATATGTTCGGTCTCCCATATGACGACTATGAAACTCTCCATGTAAGAAAATACGGTTTCCACGGTACTTCACACCGTTTTGTTTCTGCTGCTCTTGCCGAAGCTATGGGCAAGGACATCAAAGACCTCAAGATTGTTTCATGTCATCTCGGAAACGGTTCATCTATAACTGCTGTCAACGGCGGAAAATCTGTTGACACCTCTATGGGATTTACTCCTCTTGACGGTGTTGTTATGGGTACACGCACAGGTTCAGTTGACCCTTCTGCTGTAACTTTTGTTGCTCAGAAGCATGGATTTACACCTTCTGAAATGAGCGACTATATGAATAAAAAGTCCGGATTCCTCGGGGTTTCAGGCGTTGGCTCAGATAACCGTGATATTACAGAAGCTGCTGAACACGGCAACAAGAGAGCAAAGCTTGTATCCGATATGCTCGTATATGAAATCAAGAAATATATCGGCTCTTATGCTGCTGCCATGAATGGTCTTGATGCTGTATTGTTTACAGGCGGTATAGGTGAAAATGCTTATGATGTACGTGCAGAAGTATGTAAAAATATGGAATTTTTCGGAATCAAACTCGACGAATCAGTAAATGACGGTCTACGTGGAAAGCTTACCAAAATTTCCGCTCCCGATTCAAAAGTTGAAGTCTGGGTAGTTCCGACAAACGAAGAACTTCTTATTGCAAGAGATACACTCGCCCTTATTTCAAAATAAAAAATCATAAGTCGGCTGAAAAAAATTCAGCCGGCTTTTTTTATTTTTTCAATAATTACAGTCAGATACCTTAATGTAGGCTCTGCTATTATTGAAAAATTAACACATAAAAGAATACATTGTACTGACATTCCTGATATACCGAAAAATCCGCCTAAAAACAACATACTGAAAGTCAGGCAAAGTCCGCAGACTATCCATATTATCCATTTTATCGCATTCATAGGTCTGCTTATTCTGAATAATATCATCATTCCCACAACGCTCAGCAATATAGTTGAAGCGGTTGAAATATCTTCCTGTCCTGATTCAAAGATATTTCCGAAAATTATCATAGCTCCTACTATTATGGCATCAGTTATTCCTGCCGGCAATGCCTTTATTAAAATATTTGTCATGAATTTGCCTTTTATCAAATCCCTGTTAGGTATCTGGGAAAGACAAAATCCCGGAAATCCTATAGTGAACAGGCTTATCAATGATATATGGGCAGGTTTAAGCGGATATGTGATACCGAAAAATATTGAAATCACAGACATGAGCAAGGAGAAGATATTCTTAACCAGAAATAGACTTCCTGAACGCTCAAGATTATTTACAACCTTGCGTCCCTCCATTACAACATCAGGCATTTTAGCAAAATCAGATTCCAGCAAAACAAGCTGGGAAGCCTGTGCCGCCGCTTCGCTTCCTGAAGCCATGGCAACAGAACAGTCCGCATCTTTCAATGCAAGAACATCATTGACACCATCCCCTGTCATTGCAACAGTTCTTCCCGATTTTTTCAATGCACGGACAAATTTTCTTTTCTGTTCAGGGGTTACACGTCCAAAAACCGTATAATTCAAAACTGCACTTTCTATTGCCTCATCAGTTTTAAGCGTTGAGGCATCTATATAATTTCCTGCATTTTTTATTCCTGCCTGCTCCGCAATCTTAGAAACAGTTATGGGATTATCTCCCGAAATAACTTTGATTTCAACATCCTGTTCTTCAAAAAATCTGAAAGTTTCAGGTGCATTTTTTCTTATCGGATTTGCAATTATAATAAATCCTAACGGAGCTGTGGTTTCAGTAAGCTCCTTACCGTCAACATGACCCGAATATCTGCCGAATACAAGCACTCGCTGACCCATTTTACTATGCTTTTCGATAAGTTCAGTATAATCGGATATTTTGTCCTTCAGTATAAATTCAGGTGCTCCAAGAATATATGTTCCGTTATTAAATGAAGTACTGCTGTATTTGAATTCTGATGAAAACCCTGTATATGATTCAATTTTTTTGCCTGTAGGACTATTGAAATGATTTTTTATTGCAATCATTGTAGCATTGTCTGCTGACTGTGCCGATGCAAAGTCGCTTATCAGGAAATTCAATTCATCTTCTGATATTTCCCCGACAGGCATTGCTGATATAACACTCATCCGCCCTTCTGTTATAGTGCCTGTCTTATCAACACACAGAACATCAACTCTTGCAAGCGTTTCAATACACTTCATATCATGAACAAGAACCTTGTTTGATGCAAGTCTCAATGTGCTTATTGCAAGGGTTGTACTGGCAAGCAGGAAAAGTCCCTCCGGAATCATGCCAAGTACAGCCGCAACCATAGCCTGTATACTGCTACTTGTGTCATTAAATTCAAGATAATGTTGCTGATAAAATAATAACAAACCTATAGGAATAATCATAAATCCTGCAATTTTCACTATTTTATCAAGTGAGCGAATCATTTCCGACTGCTCGCCCTTTTTGGACTTTTTTGCCTGTATCGTAAGACGTGAAATATAGGATTCTGCTCCAACTTTTTCTAGTCTTGCACGGCATGAACCTGATACTATAAAGCTTCCTGACATGAGAATGTCACCGTTTTTCTTGTATATCTCATCAGATTCACCGGTTAAAAGCGATTCATTGACTGCAACGTTTCCATCAATTATGACAGCGTCCGCACTTATCTGATTTCCTGCACGGAATATAGCTATATCATCAAGAACAACATCTTTCGAGGGCAGTGAAATCTCTTTGCCATCACGCATAACGGAAGTTTCAGGTGCATTCATCATGGAAAGCTTGTCCAGTACACTTTTTGAACGCATTTCCTGAATTATGCCTATAAGAGTATTCGCAATAATGATAGGCATAAAAGTTAAATCCCTGTAAGTACCTGCATAGATTATCAATCCTGCCAAAATTAAAAATATAAAATTGAAATATGTGAAAGTATTGTCAGCAATTATCTCCCATACTGATTTTGACGGCGGTTCGGCAGGTGTATTGCTAAGTCCTGCGTTGCGGCGTTCCTTAGCCTGCCCAGAGGTAAGACCCTTATCCGCATCAGGATTGAGACGCTCAGGAGTTTTTATATTGTAAATTATTTTTTTCATAGTTTCTCCTTGAAAAAATTGTCGATATATATTATAACATATTTCCGAAAAAATTTCAACTGCTTTAATATTGCCCCGAATACTTTCAGCTATTCATTGACAAATATTAAAATCAATGCTATAATATTAATTAAGATTTATAAAAAGGAGTTTTCTATGAGTATTATCCTTGCTTCCGCTTCACCCCGCAGGCGTGAACTGATGAAATTGATTACCGATAATTTTACTGCTGTTGCTGTTGACGCTGACGAAACAATTCCGGAAAATATTGATATATTAAAGGCATCAGAGTATCTTGCAAAAATCAAAGCAAAATCAGCAGTTGAGAAATTTCCCAAAAATATCATAATTGGCTGTGACACTACTGTTATATGTGATAACAGAATACTCGGTAAACCTAAAGATAAGAATGAATGCCGTGAATTTATGAAAATGCTTTCAGGCCGCACTCATCAGGTTGCGACAGGGTGCTGTATCATGAATAAGAATGTTATGAGTTCCTTTACGGTTATTACTGATGTAATCTTCAGGCAACTTTCAGATGCCGAAATAGAAACATATATTTCTACCGATGAACCGTATGACAAGGCAGGCGGTTACGGTATACAGGGCAAAGGCTCACTGTTGATTGAAAAAATCAACGGCGATTATTTCAATGTTGTAGGACTTCCTGTTTCAAAACTTAATCAGGAGCTTAATGCATTTTATAAATATATATTAAAATTTTAAACTGAAGGAGAAATTACTATGAACAGAACAGCTTTTCACAATGCGGATATTCTTATCCCGAATGAATCAATTGATATGAATAAATGGGCGGTTATTGCCTGCGACCAGTATACGAGCGAACCGGAATACTGGGATGCTGTAAAAAACACAGTTGATGTCAATCCATCATCATTAAATTTGATTCTCCCCGAAATATATCTTGAAAATGAAGATGTAGAAAACAGAATCAATGACATTCATGAAAATATGGATAAATATATCAGTGAAGGAATCTTTACTGAATATAAAAATGCTATGATTTACGTTGAAAGAATCCAAAGCAACGGAATTGTCCGCAAAGGTTTAATCGGTACTATAGACCTTGAGGAATACGATTTCTCTAAGGGAAGCACATCTCAGGTACGTGCCACCGAAGCTACAGTTATTGAACGTATTCCGCCGAGAATCAAAGTCAGACAGGGTGCGTCTCTTGAACTTCCTCATATTATGATTCTTATTGATGACCCTAATAATACTGTAATTGAATCAGTTGACAAATCAGCTATGACAAAGCTTTACGATACTGAACTCATGCAGAACGGCGGAAGTATAAGCGGTTATCTTGTTGATGAAGCAGAACAGGAACGTATTGACTCTGCACTCTCCGCACTTGCCAAGCCTGATACTTTCAACAAAAAATATAATCTTACTGACTCTCCGGTACTTCTGTATGCTATGGGCGACGGCAATCACTCACTCGCTACTGCCAAGGAATTTTATGAACAACTTAAAAAGTCAAATCCCGATAAGGATTTTTCAAATCACCCTGCCCGATATGCACTTGCTGAAATAGTGAATCTCCACAGCGATGCACTTAAATTTGAAGCTATTTACCGTCTTGTGTATGATGTTGACTGCAACAAGCTTATATCAGGACTTACAGAAACTCTTGCACTTTCTGAAAATGAATCTGAACAGTGGGTTGAGATTATATGCAAGGAAGAGGACAAAAAACTGTACATCCACAATACAAGTTCAAATCTTTCTGTTGGCTCGCTTCAGAACTATCTTGATAAATATATTAATGAAAATGGCGGTAAAATTGACTATATCCACGGCATTGAAAATGTCAGGTCACTTGCCGGAAAACATAACGGTATCGCATTTATTCTGCCTGACATGGATAAATCACAGCTTTTCCCGACCGTTATAAAAGACGGTGCATTGCCAAGAAAAACTTTCTCTATGGGTCATGCTGACGATAAGAGATTCTATATTGAGGCAAGAAAAATATCTGAATAAGAGGAACAAAAAATGAAATTACATTATGCAGGTAAATACAGCGGAAATCTTGAATCTCTTCCGAAACGTGAACATCATGAAAATTCTGTGCAGTTCAAAGAACCGGATGATATGAAAAAATTTGCCGTCATAATTAACATACTGGGAATTATAATAACTGCTGTTCTTGTGTTTACAGTTACCTATATATCAAGAGAGAATCTGAGTTTTACAGGAATTATTATTGCACTTCTTTCTTTAATTCCGCATGAATTTCTGCATGCCCTGTGTTTCAAGAAAGATGTCTATATGTATAATAACTTAAAACATGGTATGATGTTTGTTGTTGGTACTGAAGATATGAGTAAATCCCATTTCATTTTTATGAGCCTCTGTCCTAATATAGTTTTCGGATTTATTCCGTTTGCCATTTTTCTTATTTTTCCAAATCTCATATTTTTCGGAACTCTCGGAGCTTTGGCTATAGGAATGGGTGCAGGTGATTATCTGAATGTATTTTATACATTAACACAGGTTCCAAAGGGTGCAAAAGTTTATAACTCAGGTTTTCACAGCTATTGGTATAAATGACAAAAAACACCGTCCATATGGACGGTGTATCATATAGGAGGGCTTTTTATGAAAAAAGGTCTTGTTTTAGAGGGCGGAGCAATGCGTGGACTTTTTTCCGCCGGAGTAATGGACGTTTTAATGGAAAATAATCTGATTTTCGATGGTGCTGTCGGAGTTTCAGCAGGTGCTTGTTTCGGATGCAACTATAAATCAGGTCAGAAGGGTCGTGTAATAAGGTATAATCTGCGTTTTTGCCGCGACAGAAGATATTGCAGTGTTAAATCTCTTATAACTACAGGTAATATATTCGGAGCTGAATTTTGCTATCATACTATTCCCGATAAGCTTGATGTTTTTGACAGTGAAACATTTGAAAAAAATCCTATGGAATTTTTTGTTGTTGCAACTGATATTGAAACAGGTAAAGCAGTTTACCATAGAATGAGCAAAGCAAATTATTATGAACTTGAATGGATACGTGCATCAGCGTCAATGCCATTGGCATCAAAAATTACAGAAATCAATGGCAGAAAATTTCTTGACGGCAGTATTGCTGATTCCATACCCCTGAAATTTATGGAATCAATGGGATATGATAAAAATATAGTTATACTTACCCAACCAAGAAATTTCATAAAAACGCAGAACAAAAATCTTTCTTTAATAAGAAAAACTTACAGAAAATATCCCGCATTTGTTAAATCATTTGAAAATCGTCCTGAAATGTATAACAACGAACTGAATTTTATACGCAAATCAGAAAGTGAAGGCAGAGCATTTGTCATAGCTCCGCCAGAAAAACTACCGATTGGTCATATCGAACATAATCCCAACAAACTTCTTGAAGTATATAGAATCGGAAGAAAAACCGCACTTTCCATAATTGATGACATAATTGATTTTTTAAACTGCAACCCCCTTTGAAAACTTAATCCTGCCGTTACAGAACTCAAGCCGAACCGTCTCACCTTTTTTGATACTTGAATTTATAATCATCTTTGCAAGTTCATTTTCAATCAGGTCAGTAACTCTGCGTTTAATTGGTCTTGCACCATATTTATCAGTTTCCTTTGCCGCAGCTATTGCAGAAATAACATCATTGTCATAACTCAATTCAATACCCAGAGCTTTCGCACGGAATTTCAGATTATCCAAAGCTTTCGCACTTATTTTCATCAAATCATCTTTTTCAAGACTGTGAAAAACAATTATTTCATCAATTCTTCCTGCAAATTCAGGAGTAAAGTGAGCTTTCACCGTATCAAGTACTCGCTTTTCACTTTCGCTGTCAGCATCATTTCCAAAACCTAAAGACGTGCGTCCTGAAAGTTCCTCTGCACCAACATTTGAAGTCATAATTATGATACAGTTCCTGAAGCTTACTTTTCTCATGGACGAATCCGTCAGTATGCCATAATCAAGCACCTGAAGCATGATATTCAGTACTTCTGAATCTGCCTTTTCAATTTCATCAAACAACACAAGAGAATACGGATTACGCCTTATCTTTTCACAAAGACTGCTGTTTTTATCATCGTATCCCGCATATCCGGGAGGTGCACCGATAAGTTTAGAAACAGAATGCTTTTCCATAAATTCGGACATATCAATGCGTATCAGGTTTTTCTCTGAACCGAAAAGGCATTCTGAAAGTGCTTTGGCAAGTTCAGTCTTACCTACTCCGGACGGACCGGCAAACAAAAACGATGCTGAAGGTCTGTCACTTTCACGAAGTCCCGATTTTGCACGGCATACAGCATTTGTAACTTTTTTTACTGCATAATTATGTCCGACAACACGTTCTCTTAAATTCTTTTCAAGAAAAGTAAGCTGAACTGCCTCTTCAATTGTTATTTTATTTAATGGTATACCCGTTTTCATAGAAACGACAGACATTATATCCTCCGCTGTAACAGATGCTGTTTCATTATTATTAATAATTTTACTTATTTTGCTGATACTGAAATTTTTATCTCTTAATCTTACAAAATCCGAATCTTTGACCCTTAATCCTGAATTATGACGTATCTTTGCACATGCACACGCTTCATCAAGTACATCTATAGCTTTATCCGGAAGAAATCTGTCTGAAATATACCTTACAGCCATATTGACAGACAGTGAAATCATTTCATCAGAAATTTTAACGCCATGATAACTTTCATAACTGTTTTTAAGTCCCTTTATAATTTCAGTACATCCTTCAATGTCAGGTTCATTAATCTGAACAGGCTGGAAACGCCTTTCAAGTGCTGAGTCTTTTTCAATGGTTTTGCTGTATTCTTCAAATGTAGTAGCACCTATAATCTGTAGTTCTCCTCTTGCAAGCTGTGGTTTCATTATATTTGCAGCATCTATAGCTCCTTCTGCCGCACCTGCTCCGACAATCGTATGGATTTCATCAATAAATAAAATTATATTCCCTGCATTTATTGCCTCATCAATACAAGCTTTTACACGTTCTTCAAAATCTCCCCTATATTTTGCTCCTGAAAGCAAAGAAGTAAAATCCAGCGAGAAAATAAATTTATTTTTCAATGAATCGGGAACAAGATTCCTCACAAACAATTCTGCCACTCCCTCAACAATTGCTGTTTTTCCAACTCCTGCCTCACCTATAAGACACGGATTATTTTTATTGCGTCTTGCAAGAACCTGTAAAACACGCTCCACTTCTTTAATTCTGCCGATTAAAGGGTCATTTTTTTTGATAATGGACAAATCAGTGAGGTTTTTCCCATAGCGGAATAAATTCGGCAGATGTGAAACTTTAGGTTTTATAGCTTCATAAAGTTCATTTCTAACTTCCATTGAAGAAATTATCTCAAGACCGTTACAGATTCCGGTCATATTTCCGCCTGCCTTTTTTATTACAGTACAGGCACTGCATGAGGGTTCACGTATAATTGCCGCAAGAATATGTTCAGGCGAAGCCTGCTTTTTTTTGTCACTAAGTGCAATGTTGTATGCATTTTCAAGAATACGCTTTGAAGCGGTAGTAAAACAGCGATAATTTAATATTGACGGAGTACCTGTTCCCACAAGATTTGCAATCTCATGACGCAAATCGTCATATGCAATATCATTTTCTATAAGTATTTCTGCTGCATTTGAAGTGCCGTCATTGGCAATTGAAAGCAGAATATGCTCGCTTCCGACATAGGTATGCCCCATTTCAGAAGCTGATTCAATAGCTCCCTCTATTATAGAAGCCGATTTCTTTGTAAATTTGTCTGTGTTTATCATAATATCTCCTCCTGATATTTGTTCTGCACCTGTACTTATATATTATGCCACCTATTACGTGCGATAACAGTCGAAAAAAATAATCCCCGAAAAAAATTTGTAACACTTTTCGGCGACTGGCATAATATGTAATATGAAACGCAAGAGAAAACGTTTCAAATACATCTTTAAAGGAGATTTTTAACTATGTGTAATTGCTTTGAGGGAAACAGCTGTATGTGGATTATTCTTCTTATCCTCATCTTCATCATTTTCTGCGGATGCGGTAATAACAACAACGGCTGTGGCTGCAACAACAATAACAACAACGACTGTGGCTGCGGCTGTGGCTGCTAAATAAACAAAAAAAGCTGCCGGATTAAAATCCGGCAGTTTATTTTTTGTCTTAAATCAATCAATAGGTGAAACGACCTTGTTTCTCCTGTTGATTAATACAGGTTCAGCTTTTTCTGTAACACACTCTTTTGTAACAAGTACCTTAGCTATACTTCCGTCAGACGGAACAACGAACATGGATTTCATGAGTATGCCCTCCATAATTGAACGGAGTCCTCTTGCACCCGTTTTTTGTGAGATAGCCTTTTTAGCAATTTCAATAAGTGCATCATCATCTATTTCAAGTTCAATGTCATCATACTCAAAAAGCTTTTTATATTGCTTTATAAGAGCATTTTTAGGTTCTGTAAGAATTTTGACGAGTGAATTTTCATCAAGCTCCTCAAGAACTGTAATAACAGGAAGTCTGCCGACAAATTCGGGAACCATTCCAAACTTTACAAGGTCTTTCGGGATAACCTGTTTAAATATATTTTTCTTTTCTTCTTTGATGGTTTTAATTTCACCGCCGAAACCTATAGGTGACTTTCCTATACGCTTCTGAATCTGATTTTCAAGACCGTCAAAAGCACCACCACAGATAAACAGAATATTCTTAGTATCAATCTGGAGTACTTCCTGATTAGGATGCTTTCTGCCTCCCTGCGGAGGAACATTTGAAACAGTTCCTTCAATGATTTTAAGAAGTGCCTGTTGTACGCCCTCACCGCTTACATCACGGGTAAGTGATGCATTTTCAGATTTTCTTGCAATTTTATCTATTTCATCAATATATATAATACCTCTTTCAGCCGCCTTAATGTCATAATCCGCTGCCTGAATAAGACGAAGCAGAACATTTTCAACATCGTCTCCTACATAGCCTGCTTCTGTAACAGTAGTAGCATCAGCAATAGCAAAAGGAACATTAAGAAGTTTTGCAAGAGTCTGGGCAAGAAAAGTTTTTCCGACACCTGTAGGACCAAGTAGAAGAACATTGCTTTTCTGAAGTTCAATACCATCGGATTTATTTGAAGTTTCAGCTTCTTCCTGACTTATAAGCCGCTTATAATGATTATATACGGCAACAGAAAGCGATACTTTGGCATCATCCTGACCGACAACATAATCATCAAGAAATTCTTTTATTTCCATGGGCTTCATAAGGGTTATAGAAGAAGCAACATTGTTCTTTTCCTTTTTTGAAGACTTTCGCTGAGCCTTTGTAAACGCAGAACCAAAGAGCATTTCATAACAGTACATAACACATTCATCACATATATTAGCCGTTCCGGCAGTGAACATATTATTTACCTTGTTTTCTCCTCTTCCGCAGAAATTACATGATTTAAATTCAGCCATTCAGAAAACCCTACCTTTTCTCGATAACCTTATCAATAAGTCCATATTCCATAGCTTCCTGAGCAGTCATATAATTATCACGCTCAGTATCGGCCTGAATCTGTTCAAGTGGTTTGCCAGTGTTTTCAGCAAGCATTTTATTCATCTTCTGACGTGTTCTGACAAGATGGTCTGAATGTATCTTTATATCAGTACACTGACCTGAAAGACCACCTGATATAAGAGGCTGATGAATAAGAATTTCACTGTTAGGAAGTGCAAAACGCTTACCCTTTGCACCGGCAGCAAGAAGAAATGCACCCATGGAAGCAGCCATGCCTATGCATATCGTTGATACATCACACTTTATATACTGCATAGTATCATATATAGCCATACCTGCAGTAATTGAACCGCCCGGGCTGTTAATATAAAGTGAAATATCCTTTTCAGTATCCTGACTTTCAAGGAAAAGAAGCTGTGCAACAACAACACTCGCTGATGCATCGCTTACCTGATCCGAAAGCATAATAATTCTGTCATTCAGTAAACGGGAAAAAATATCGTAAGACCTTTCTCCACGGCTTGTCTGTTCAACAACATAAGGTATAAAGCTCATAAATCATTGCCCTTTCTTTAATTCTTATTTAAAAGTGTTGTCCCACAGAAATATGCGGGACAACATAATATACGATAAAAAATATCTGATTATTCTGCTTTTTCTTCTGCCGGAGCAGTTTCTTTTTCTGAAACAGAATTATCAACAACTGCATTTTCTTTTACAAGGTCAACAGCCTTCTGAACTTTCATATCTGTAATATATTCATCCATAGGAATAAACCTCTTTACAGTTTCAACGTCCATATTATTTGCAGCTGCTATTTCACCGAGACCACTGTTGATTTCTTCTTCTGAAACTTCAATGTTTTCAAGCTCTGCAATCTTTTCAAGTGCAAGGCGAAGTTTAACTTCACCTACTGCTCTGTCCCTGTAAGTATCACGAAGGGAATCAACATCCATACCTGTGTACTGACAGTAAAGCTTAAGGCTCATTCCCTGCTGCTGGAGCTGCTGTTCAAATGAGTTAACAAGATTATCAATTCTCTGTTCATACATACAATTAGGGATAGGAGAATCAACCTTTTCAATAACAGCTTCAAGAACAGCGTTGTCAAATGCTGAATCAGCCTGTTTTGAAGCAGCTTCTTCGAGCTTTGTTCTGATGTCTGTTCTGTATTCCTCAACAGTTTCAAATTCTGTAGCATCTTTTACAAGGTCATCATCAATTTCAGGAAGTTCCTCATAGCTGATAGCCTTGAGCTTTGTCTTGAAAACAGCTTCCTTGCCTGCATATTCTTCCATCTGATAATTTTCAGGGAATGTCACATTGACGTCAAATTCATCACCGATATTGTGACCACAAATCTGGTCTTCAAAACCTGGGATAAACTGACCGCTACCGAGCTTAAGCGGATGGTCTTCACCCTTACCGCCCTCAAATGCTTCTTCACCGAAAAATCCTTCAAAATCAATGATAACTTCATCATTCATCTGAGCCGGTCTGTCCTCCACGGAAACAATACGGGCATTCTTTTTTCTGATTATATCAATCTGCTTGTCAACATCAGCATCTGTAATTTCATTCACAACTTTGGGAGCCTTGATTCCCTTATAGTCTGCAATTTCAATAACGGGCTTTGTAATACATACAGCTTTAAGCTCAACGCCTGTTGATTTGTCAATTGAAGTAACCTCAATACTTGGTCTGTCAACCAGTTCAAGCTGAGTTTCTCTTACAGCAGCATCAATCTCCGGTCCGATAAGCGAATTTATAGCACCCTCATAGAATGCACCTTCACCGAATTCCTTTTCAGCAAGCTTTCTCGGAACCTTGCCCTTTCTGAAACCTTTTATCTGGATATTCTTTCTCTGTCTCTGATATTCTCTTTCAACAGCAGTTTCAAAAGCCTCTGCGTCAATAGTAATAATCAGTTCAGTTGTGTTTACATCTGTTTTGTTTGATGATTTTAACATGATAACCCTCCGTTTTATATTTAATATAATGTTGTACATCTTGCAATACTTGGAATATTATACCACATTTCAAAAAATATTTCTACAATTTTTAATGACTTCTAAAAATCCTACAAATTTACATCACCTTTTCAGGAATAAACTGTATATAATCACCTGAAATAAGATGAAAATTTATATCATCATATGTATTTTTAATACAAAGTTCATGAGCTGAACGCCCATGAATATGACCGTAGAAACATTCCCTGATTTTATAGCGGTAAAGAATATCAAGTATGTCATAATTGAAATTTGAAGCAAAAACAGGCGGATAGTGCATAAAAACAAGCGGTTCAAGTCCTGCATTTAAAGCCGATTTTATAGAAGTCTCAAGACGCTGCACTTCACGGTGCAGAACTTTTTCATCCTGAGCTTCACCCGGCATATTTACCCAGCCACGAGTTCCGCATATACCATATCTGCCATAAGCATAATGATTATTATGCAGAATTTTTATAGTATTTAATCCTTCAGCAGCAAAAAAATCTTCCATTTTTTTAACAGTTCCCCACCAATAATCATGATTTCCTTTAAGAATGATTTTAGTACCGGAAAGTTCATTGATAAATCTAAAATCAGGTAATGCCTGCTGAAGAGACATTCCCCAAGAGATATCCCCTGCAAGAACAACCATATCCGATTCTTTTATTGTTTCAAACCAGTTCTTGCTGATTTTTTCCTGATAATTTTCCCATCCTGCAAAAATGCTCATTGTCTTTGATGGGTCGCTGAAACATAAATGCAAATCGCCGATAACATAAAGACTCATCAGATACCAAGAATTTTCAGAACATATGCTTTCTGTTCTGATTTGTCAATTACATCACTGAAACGTTCAGGCTTGTTTTTAAGGTCGGCAAGTGCAGACGGAACAGGCATTTTTGAAAGTTCTGATATTCTGTCAACCTTTGAATATTCGTCAACATCAGATTTTCCGCCCTCAAGAGCCTCAAGAACAGCAGCACTGAATTTATACGGACTTGCTGTTGACGCAATAATTGTCTTGGTATCATCACCGGAAACAGCCTTGTAATCATTATAAACCTTTACAGCAACAGCGGTATGAGTATCACAAGTATATGAGTACTTGCCGTAAATTTCATGAATTACAGCCTTTGTCTGCTCATCATCACAGAATCCTGCCCAGAACTCATCTGAAAGCTTTGACTTGATATCATCGCTTACTTCATATCTGCCCTCAGATGCAAGTTTTCCAAACCACTCTTTTATTATAGTATCATTTTTGTTCGTCATTATATAAAGAAGTCTTTCAAGATTGCTTGAAATAAGAATATCCATTGAAGGAGAAACTGTTGCATAAAACTGACGGTTTCTGTCATAAATGCCGGTATTAATGAAATCCGTAAGTACATTGTTGATATTTGAAGCACAAATGAGTTTGTTTACAGGCACGCCCATATGCTTGGCATAATAAGCTGCAAGAATATTTCCGAAGTTACCCGTCGGAACTACAATATTAATTTTGTCTCCAAGACTGATTTCTCCATCTTTTACAAGCTCTGCATAAGCTGAAATATAGTATACAATCTGTGGAACAAGACGACCCCAGTTAATTGAGTTGGCACTTGAAAACATCATTCCTTTTTCATCAAGTAAAGATTTTACATCATTGTCAGTAAAAATAGCCTTAACTCCGTTCTGACAGTCATCAAAATTGCCTTTGATTGCACATACGCCAACATTTCCGCCCTCCTGAGTTTTCATCTGACGCTTCTGCATCGGGCTTACACCGTCTTCAGGATAAAATACAAGAATTGAAGTACCCTCAACGTCCCTGAAACCTTCCAAAGCAGCCTTGCCGGTATCACCGGAAGTTGCAACAAGTATAACTATTTTTTTGTCAAGATTTATTTTTTTAGCTGATGTTGTCAGGAAATAAGGCAAAATCTGAAGTGCCATATCCTTGAAAGCACAGGTCGGACCATGCCATAATTCAAGCATATATGTGCCATCAAACAGATGTGCAATTTCAGCAATGCTTTCCGTCTCAAAATTTTTTGTTGAATAAGCATTATCTGTACAGTAATGAATTTCAGCATCAGAAAAATCTGTTAAATATTTTGAAAAAACAAAAGCTGCCCTGTCGGAATATTTCATATCTCCGACTGCTTTTATTTCATCAGGAGTAAGCTTTGGAATTTCCTCCGGCACAAAAAGCCCGCCTTCTGCTGAAATTCCCTGAGTAATAGCCTCAGCACTGCTTACCTTTACCCTGCTGTTTCGTGTACTGTTATAAAACATAGAATCACCCTTTTATTTAAAAAATAAAATTATACCCTGTGGCATCGTAAGCATTTTGTATATAATCAATGCTTATTACAACGCCATTATCAATAATAACCTCTGCAATATCAAATCTCGGCTGAAGAACCGTAGGGTGCTTATAACAATAATCAACTGCCGTTTTTATTATAAGTCCCCTTTTCCGTTTGTTTATTGCTTCAAAACCACTTACCATACTATTCGGTCTGCGTGATTTCACCTCAACAAATGCAATATAATCATCATCAACGGCAATTATATCAATTTCTCCGCCTTTTATACGGTAATTTCTTACTGCAATTTCATATCCCATAGAAATGAGATAATCACATACATTCTTCTCGCCTATATTGCCGATTTCAGTATTATTCATTCATATCACCAAGAATTTTTTTAAGAAAAGTCTTACGGTGAATATCACTTGCACCATGTTTTTTTAGCATCTGACAGTGCAGTTCCGTTCCGTATCCCTTATGCTTTTCAAAACCGTATTCCGGATATTTTTCCGCAAGCTTCTTCATATATCTGTCCCTTGAAACCTTTGCAAGTACAGATGCAGCCGCTATTGATGCAGATTTTGCATCGCCTTTCACCAGATATTTTGCAGGACATTCAAGTTCCGGAAGCCTATTTCCGTCAACAAGTGCAATGTCGGGTTTTAATCCCAAACCATCAACGGCACGTTTCATTGCAAGCATGGAAGCCTGTAAAATATTAAGTTTATCTATCTCCTCAACAGATGCATATGCAATACAGTAAGCGTCTGCTTTCTTAATTATTTCATTGTAGAGCTTTTCACGTCTTGATTCAGAAATTTTCTTGCTGTCATTAAGATAGTCAATTAATGTATCATCATTGAGGATAACCGCTGCTGCATAGACATCACCTGCCAGAGGTCCACGTCCTGCCTCATCAACTCCGCACAGAACAGGAAAAGTTCTGCGAATTTCACTGTCATATTCAAAAAGCTCTTTGTGTAAAATTATCCTTGCCATAATTATTCACCTGAAACAGACGGAAATTCCAGTGTAATTCTTCCGAGCTTACCACTTCTGAATTCATCAAGAACTGTTACAGCAGCCCTTTCTGTATTGATTTCTCCACCTGAAATTACCATGCCACGTTTTTTCCCTACTTTTTCAAGAAGCACATATCCACTGTCCGATTCATCATATTCTATCTTATAACGTTCTTTCAGTGACTGCGGATAATTTTCTGCAAGAAAACTGAGAAGTTTCATTGCAAGAGTTTCAATATCAAGGATATCATCACTTATCGCACCTGTAAAAGCAAGTTTTATTGCCGTTGACTGGTCCTCAAATTTCGGCCAAAGCACTCCTGGCATATCAAGAAGTTCGGTATTATCCTGAAGCTTGACCCACTGCTTTGTACGTGTAACACCAGGTCTGTCTTCAACTTTAGTACGTTTACTGCCTGCCAGTCGGTTTATCAGTGAGCTCTTTCCGACATTTGGTATACCCAGAACCATAAGTCTTACAGGTGCACCGACCATACCACTTTTCTGCCTTTTTTCCATGAGATTCTTCAGAACAGTTGCCTTAAGAACCGGCATAAGCTTATTGAGCCCTTTTCCTGATTTACAGTCAACGGCAAGAGCAGTTACATTTTCTCTTTTAAAATAGTTAACCCATGCAGATGTAACCTTACTGTCAGCAAGGTCGCATTTATTAAGAAGTACAATTCTTGGCTTTGATGATGTAAGCGAATCAATTTCAGGATTACGGCTGCTCATGGGAGTTCTTGCATCAATAATTTCCACAACTGCATCAACAAGCTTTAAATTAGCTGAAATCGCACGTCTTGTCTTAGCCATATGCCCGGGAAACCACTGTATTGTTTTCATATCAGTATTTTCCATTTATTTTCTCCTGATAAAAATTAATCATTTGCCGATTCTTTCCATGAATCAGTTAAAATATCAAACTCACTCAGAGGTGAATATTTAATAATAGCTTTGCCGTAAATCTGGTCTTTTTTAATGAGTCCTACACTCGGAGCACGGCTGTCAGTTGAGTGATTTCTGTTATCTCCCATGACAAAATAATAGCCCTCCGGTACAGTAATAGGATACTGATTTGTAAACGCACCTAAATCAGAAGTTGAGCTGCTTTCATTTATGTAAGGTTCCTCAATAGCTTCTCCGTCAATAAAAACATTACCATCACGAATATCGACAGTCTGTCCGCCGACAGCTATAACTCTTTTAATGATACACTCATTTATAGAAGAGTATTCATCCGGAATATAGGCTTCACCATTATCATCAAGCAGATAATTAACGTCTTTGTCAATAACAAGAATATCGCCATAGTTAATATCAAAATAAACCGTTGACATGAATACCTTGTCAGTATCGTTCTTTTCTGCACGTACACCCTCATAATTCTTATTCAGAGTAGGATACATGGAATGTCCTACAATATTTACAGGATGCAAAATATAGGTAAAGGCTAAAATTATTACAAAAACGGTAATCAGAGTTGATTCGACAATTTCTATAATATCTTTGAAAGAATTTTCCTTTTTATTACTGTTTTCTTTTTCAGAACTGCTTTCCGCACCTGTTTCATTCACGTCGGTTTCTTTATTATTGTCCATAAAATTACCTCGCAGTTAATATTAATAATAGCAAAAAAGGGACACAAAGTCCCTATGCGGAAATAAACTGAACAAGCCGGAATAATAACCGGCTGATTCAGTCTGAACCGCTTACTTGCGAATCTGTTCCTTAACCTTTGCAGCCTTGCCTACTCTGTCTCTGAGGTAATACAGCTTAGCTCTGCGAACCTTACCATATCTTACAACCTCAACCTTGTCAACAGCAGGTGAATGAACAGGGAAAACTCTTTCGATACCACAGCCATGAGCAACACGTCTTACAGTGAAAGTCTCATTGATTCCACCGTGTTTCTTGGCAATAACAGTACCCTCGAAAATCTGGATACGGCTTTTGTCGCCTTCCTTGATACGTACATGAACCTTAACAGTATCACCAATATTGAACTGCGGAACATTTTCCTTCATACTTGACTGACTGATTAATTTGAGTGCATCCATTTTTAATTTCCTCCTAAAATTTCCGAATCTTCTTGCCGGTAATGCAAAACAGCATCAAATAAACAAATATGGCAGAGGACGATTCGATTTAATGTCTTTCGGCATTAATTCTCATCTGCAAAAAACAGACGGATTTCAAATGCTTTTATATCATAACATACTTTTCAAGAAAATGCAAGTGTTTTTAAAAAAATTTTTCATTATTTTCACATAAAATTCCCATACGGCAGATTTTCTGTGCTTCAAATGGGATTACAGACACTTTTTTCAGTGCTTCAATAAACAAAGTCGGATTATAGTTTGTCTGAGTTCCGGCAGGCAGACGCATAATCATATTAACAGAACCGTCAGAAATTTCACATGATACTACTTCCATATCCGGTTTTATGTCAACGGTTTTAATGCCCTTTTTAGTTTTCTTGTCAATCAGAATTTCAGGACAATTTACAAGCTCCTGAACCGAATCATGCAGTTTTTCCGCATCTTCTGAAACAAGTGAAAAGCTGTATTCTGCTTTGGTTATAGCAGTAATCTTTTTTATCTGCTCCGCAACAGAGACAACCCGCATACCTTCAGGCATCACAGCATTAAGTTTATTTTTTATCTCATCATATGTAATATTATCATTGATTATATTAAAATCCATGATTTCACATCTGCTTTCAAACCCAAGAGACAAAGCGAGTGCAAAACTGTAATAGGGATGTGGATTAAATCCCTCTGTATACCATACAGGAAGTTTTGAACGTCTGAAAACCCTTAGCATACAGCGATTCAAATCAAGATGAGATATATATCTGGCTCTGCCTGTTTTTTCAAAAATTGCTCTTAATCTCAACAAAAACATTCCCTCCCTACTGCTTTATTTACTCCGCAACCTGAACATCTGAGACGACAGTTAGGTGTTGTAACTGATTTGTGAGCCGTTTTATTTTCACGGATAAAGAATTCTTTCGTAACAAGATAATCAAGATGGTCCCACGGAAGAATTTCATCATATTCAAAACGTCTGTTCGCATAAAATGACGGATTAATTCCGCACTCTTCAAATGCTTCCAACCATTTGTCAAATTTATAATATTCACTCCAACTGTCGAATTTACAGCCCTTTTTCCATGCTGTATAAATTACATTACATAATCTCCTGTCGCCTTTTGCAAGTACGGCTTCCAGTAAACTTACATTAGAATCATGATAACTTACTCTGATTTTTTTAGTTTTTACCGAATCAAGCAATAATTTCTGTTTGCGTTCGATTTCTTCAGGCGTATCCTGCGGTTCAAACTGAAACGGCGTAAACGGCTTCGGAACAAATGTCGCACAGCTGACCGAAATTTGTACCTGTCTGCCTTTCGGACGGTTTTCAATACTGTAGAAAAGGTCAATAATACGCTGTGCAAGTTCTGCAATACCGATTATATCCTCATCTGTTTCAGTAGGAAGCCCCATCATGAAATAAAGCTTCACACTGCTATAACCGCCCTCAAATGCAACTTTACAGGTATTCATTATTTCTTCTTCGCTTACATTCTTGTTGATAACGTCACGTAGTCTTTGAGTTCCACCCTCTGCTGCAAAAGTCAGACCACTTTTGCGTACTTTTTTAATCTTTTCCAGAAGCGATTCAGAAAAATTATCCACTCTGAGAGACGGCAACGAAAGGTTTACTCTTTCTCCTGCTGTATAGTCAATCAGTTGTGTAAGCATAGAGTCGATTTCCGAATGGTCACTTGTACTAAGCGATGCAAGCGATACTTCGTCATAGCCTGTATTTTCACAAAGGCATTTTGTTTCACTGCATATAGTTTCCGGCGATTTTTCACGGAACGGACGATATATAAATCCTGCTTGACAGAATCTGCATCCACGTATGCATCCACGCAATACCTCTACTGATACTCTGTCGTGAACAATTTCAGTAAACGGAACAACAAAATTTTCAGGATAATAAACCTTGTCAAAATCCCTGATGACACGCTTTCTTACCGTTTTCGGAGCGTTGTCTGAAACCTCTAATTTTTCTATGGTATTATCAGCTTTATAGCTGAATTTATAAAACTGCGGAACATATATTCCCTCAATCTGTGATGCACGTCTGAGAAAATCAAGTCTGCCTGCTCCCTGCTTTTTCATTTCATAATATAAATCCATCAATTCAAGATTTACTTCTTCACCCTCGCCCAAAATAAATAAATCAAAAAAATCAGCAATCGGTTCAGGATTGCATACACAAGGTCCGCCGGCAACCACTATCTGTTCAAGCTTGTCTGTTCTATCCTTGGCAAAAATGGGTATTCCTGCCAAATCAAGCATATTGAGAACATTTGTATATGAAAGCTCATACTGCATGGTAAATCCTATAAAGTCAAAATTTTTAATCGGGTCAAGTGATTCGAGAGCATAAAGCGGAATTTTATTTTTCCGCATAATTTCCTCAAAGTCAATCCCCGGAGCAAAACAGCGTTCACACCAGTAATTCTTTCTTTCATTTATAAGAGAATACAAAATTTTCATGCCCAGATGAGACATCCCAATATCATATGTATCAGGAAAGCAGAATGCAAACCGCACATCAACTTCTGATTTATCTTTATTTATACTGCCGACTTCTCCGCCGATATAGCGTGAAGGCTTCTGAACTTCCAGCAGATGCTTCTCAATTTTATCCCTTAACATTTATTCCTCCATACAAAGTGTTTTTTTATTTCATTGCTTACATAGTATTCCTTTTCAATCGGAAGATTTTCAGCAGTGAGATTTTTTTCATCCCTGAGTTTTTTGAGATATTTTACTTTTTCAGTTATATCAGTTATCTTAACTATCCATTCTTTAATGTATCTGTCAACAGCTCCGCCACGCAGTCCGAGCTGGATAGCTCTTATCTGCTGGGGATTACCATATATATCACGGTCAGGGTCAAACTGACACCGGACTTCCGAATTTTTAACTTTCATTTTCCATTCATCAAAGGAAATATTCATATTCCTGTCATATGATGAAAGCACAGCATTTTTCAGAATCTCTTCAAATCTATCAATACTTATATCAACAGCAAGAATACGTTCCTGATTTTCCTTTTCTGCCCAGCCGGAACGGTACATCATCCATAAAAATGATGATTTAATCCAAGTCATACGTTCCCTTTTGAATAATTTTCCGAATGTTCCAAGTTTTATCGCCTCATCAGCAATACGGCTGTTATAAGCCTGATACACTCTTATTTCTGAATGGTTATAAAATGCATTTATTTTTTTCATTTTATATTTTCTCCGCTGAAACTGTATGGCAGAAAATCTGAAAGCCTGTACACACCGTCCGACAGTATTACCTGAAAGTCTTTTCCGCAAAACTCGCTGAGTACTTGTAAACAAGCTCCGCATGGTACACATGGTTTTGAAAAATCATCTGTTGAACTTCCGGCAACTGCTATTGCTGAAAATTCAGTAATTCCTTCTGATACCGCCTTGAAAACTGCTGTACGTTCAGCACATACAGTCATTGAATATGACGCATTTTCAATATTGCATCCGGTGAATATACGTCCCTGAGCCGTAAGAAGTGCAGCACCTACACGAAATCCCGAATATTTACTATAGGATTTTTCAGTCGCCTTCACTGCAAAATCAAACAATTCATCAAAAATCATGATTTGCCCCCATTGTTGCTGACTTTACGTTTTTTCCCATCAGGAGTTACAATATATGTATTCTCAAGCTGTGCCGCAAGGTTTCCTGTAACTGACTGTCTGTATTCATTTCGGAGCTGAATCTGTTCAATTTTTTCATCATCTGTAAGTCCAACAGTTCTGGATTTTCTTGCAAGCTCATTAATTCGGTCAATTTTCTGCTGATTCATTTTAAATCCCACCTCTTTTAAGATACTTTACATATAAATTATACAGTAACTGCATGAAAAAGTCAAGAAAATAATTTATATAAGACTTTACAAAATAAATTTTTTCTGTTATAATTAAGATAATATATATCTTATCTGAAAAGAGGAATCATTTTGGCTAATAATAAAATCAGAAATTTTTGTATTGTTGCACATATAGACCACGGCAAGTCTACTCTTGCCGACCGTATTCTGGAAAAAACTGACACCGTCGCTGTACGTGACATGGAAGAACAGCTCCTTGACAATATGGATATTGAACGTGAACGGGGAATTACTATAAAAGCTCGTGCTGTCCGCCTTAAATACACTGCTCAGGACGGTGAGGACTATATTTTCAATTTAATCGACACCCCCGGTCATGTTGACTTCAATTATGAAGTTTCACGTTCTCTTGCTGCCTGTGAAGGTGCAATACTGGTTGTCGACGCATCTCAGGGCATCGAGGCACAGACTTTAGCTAACACCTATCTTGCTATTGAACACGATTTGGAAGTAGTTCCTATTGTCAACAAAATTGACCTGCCATCCGCTGACCCTGAACGTGTATGTGCCGAGGTTGAAAACGTTATCGGCATACCTGCAATGGACGCTCCGAGAATCTCCGCAAAAATGGGTACAAACATTGAACAGGTTCTTGAAAAAATAGTAACTGATATTCCGGCTCCTTCCGGAGACATTGAAAAACCCCTGAAAGCCCTTATTTTTGACAGCTATTATGACTCATACAAGGGAGTCATAATATATGTCCGCATTAAAGAGGGAACTGTAAAAGTCGGAGACAATATCCGTCTTATGGCTACCGGTGCAGTATTTACTGTCGTTGAAGCAGGATTCATGGACGCATCTTCACTTGTAAACAACGGTTCACTTGAAGCCGGTGAAGTAGGATATATTGCAGCGTCTATCAAGAGCATAGGCGATACACGTGTAGGAGACACTGTAACCAACAATGACTGTCCGTGCGACGAACCCCTGCCCGGCTACAGAAAAGTAAATCCTATGGTATTTTCAGGTATTTATCCTGCCGATGGTGCAAAATACGGCGATTTGCGTGAAGCACTTGAAAAACTCCAGTTAAATGACGCCTCGCTTTCATTTGAACCCGAAACTTCAATAGCACTCGGTTTTGGTTTCAGATGCGGATTTCTCGGACTTCTCCATATGGAAATAATTCAGGAACGTCTGGAGCGTGAATACAACCTTGATTTGATTACCACTGCTCCGTCTGTTATCTACAAGGTTACTACGACTAATGGCGAAGTACAGTATATTGACAATCCGACAAATTATCCTGACCCCGCACTTATTCAGACTGCGGAAGAACCTATGGTTAAGGCAAGCATTCTGTCACCGTCCGATTATGTCGGAAATATTATGGAACTCTGTCAGGACAGACGAGGAGTTTTCAAGGATATGAAATATCTTGATGATACACGTGTTGAACTGCACTATGAACTTCCGCTAAATGAAATAGTATACGACTTTTTTGATGTTCTGAAATCACGGACAAAGGGCTATGCAAGTTTTGATTATGAAATAATGGGCTATGTTCCGTCAAAACTGGTAAAACTTGATATACTCCTTAATGGAGATATAGTTGATGCTCTCTCATTTATTGTACACACTGACAAAGCATATGGCAGAGCAAGGAAAATTGCTGAAAAACTTAAAGAAAACATTCCACGTCAGCTCTTTGAAGTACCTATTCAGGCAGCTATCGGCGGGAAAATCATTGCAAGAGAAACTGTCAAGGCTATGCGTAAAGATGTACTTGCAAAATGCTATGGTGGTGACATTACACGTAAGAAGAAACTTCTTGAAAAGCAAAAGGAAGGCAAAAAGCGTATGAGACAGCTCGGAACTGTTGAAGTACCTCAAGAAGCTTTCATGAGTGTTCTGAAACTTGATTCATAAGGTGAAACCTATGATTTTCAATAAGAAACTGAAAAGCCTGAAATACAGGAATTTTCGCACGCCTGTAAGAAGAATCGGAAGGACCAGACTTGCAAAAGTACTGACAAAAGAAATGAAAAAAACTCCGGAAGCAGAATTTACTCCCGAACTTCCGGAACTTAAACCGGAAGGAGACTGAAATGCACAGTATCTATAATTGTCCGCACTGCGGAAAAAAATCGTTCAATCCAATAAAAAAGGCTTTTGCCGGACAGCTTAATTCACCGGGAAAAGTATGTATTGAATGCGGAAGAAAATGCGTAAACGGCAAGGGTGCAACTATCTTCAATGCTGTTTATTGCCTGATTGCATTTGCCTGCATAGTGGTTCTGTATATCAATGCACCAAAAGCTATTGGCACTGAGTATGAATGGATTGCACATTATGAAATGCTTATAAATATTGGGATTATTGCATCAATTATTATAATTCCCAGATTTGTCAACGCATTTTTCTTCAAACTTGCCCCTGCTATCCGCATAGAATCTGTAAAATGAACAACACAGGTATCTATATTCATGTACCGTTCTGCGGGAAAAAATGCAGCTACTGTGATTTTTACTCCGTATGCTACAATAAAAAACAGGCTGAAATGTATTTCAAAGCAGTTATAAGAAATATACGGCACTACGCTGACAAAAATACAACTGTTGATACAATTTATTTAGGCGGCGGCACTCCCACACTTCTAACATCTGAAAACATTTCCGCATTTATCAATGAAATTGAAAAAAGCTTTAATTTATCTTCTGATGCCGAAATCACAATAGAAGCCAATCCGAACACGCTTACACCTGAAAAACTTTCTGAAATGCATAAAGCCGGTATAAACAGGCTGTCTATTGGTATACAGTCAATGAATAATAAAGAGCTTGAGTTTCTGGGCAGAACCCATACGGCAGAACGTGCGAAAAAAGCTGTGATTGACGCAAAAAACGCAGGTTTTAACAATATTTCATGTGATTTGATGATTGCACTTCCGAATCAGTCAGCGGAAAGCCTGAAAAATTCAATAGATGTTTTAACAAATCTGCCGATACAGCATATTTCAGCATATATATTGAAAATTGAGAATAATACACCTTTTGACTGCAATGAAGTAAAAAATATGATGCCTGATGAAGATACAACCGCTGATTTATATATTTATATGACTGAATTATTGAAACAAAATAATTTCATACAATATGAAGTATCAAATTTTGCAAAATCAGGATTTGAAAGCCGTCATAACTGCCGGTATTGGAAATGTCTTGATTATCTCGGAATAGGTCCGTCTGCACATTCATGCTATAAAGGAAAAAGATTTGCCGTAAAACCGAATTTACAAGAATTTATAAATTCTCCTGTACAGTCTGTAGAAATTACTGATAATAATCCATGCGGATTTGAGGAATATGCAATGCTCCGGCTCAGGCTTTCAGAAGGTTTGAATCTGAACGATGTTGAATCTCACAGGAACAGGCTTATCAAAAAAATTCCCCCGCTTATAAAAGCAGGGTATATTGATTTCAATGGAGAAAATGTTTCACTTACTGAAAAAGGATTTTTAATGTCAAATTCCGTTATAGAATATCTGATATTTTAACCCAAAAGCTCCTTACGCATCTGTGCAAGGAGCTTTTTTTCCTGCCTTGATACCTGAACCTGTGTAAGACCCAGAATTTTAGCCGTTCCCGACTGAGTCAGATTTTTAAAATATCTCAGCTCAAGAAGCATTCTGTCTTTTTCCGGAAGTGCAAGCATTATCTGTCGGAGTGCAAGCAAATCAACTATTGCCTCATCAGGTGCTTCAACAGGTATATCAAGCTGACCTTCATCATCATCTGATGCAGTAAGTGAAAGCAATGGCTGTGACGCACATAAAGCCTCTGATATATCCGATTCCGATTCGCCCGTTATCTCCGCAAGTTCGCTGACAGTCGGCTCCCTGCCGTTTTTCTGTGCAAACTCAGAACATATTTTCTGAAGCTTCATTGACAAATCCTTCAGACTCCGGCTTACGTGTACACTTCCTCCGTCACGGAAAAGACGTTTTATTTCACCCAAAATCACAGGTACAGCATATGTGGAAAATTTTACTCCCCTGTTCATATCAAAGGCTTTTACTGCTTTAAGAAGTCCGAGACAGCCGGCAGAATATAAATCTTCATAGTCGATTCCCCGTCCCCTGAATTTATTGGCACAAAGATGAACAAGACCCAAGTTTTCCTCTGCCAATGGCTGTTTAAGCTCAGCTGCCATGAATACTCAGCCTCTTTCTCATTGTTACAGTAGTACCTCTGCCGACTTTGCTTGTGACTGAAAGCCTGTCCATAAAAGATTCCATTACAGAAAATCCAAGTCCCGAACGTTCTTCTTCGGGAGCAGTAGTAAACAAAGGTTCCATAGCTTGTTTTATGTCAGGTATTCCGCAGCCGTTATCTTTTACTTTTATGTATATTTCACGGTTTGGCATAAGTCTTACAGTAATTTCAATTTTGCCCTGTGTATTTCTGTAACCATGTACAATGCAGTTGGTAACTGCTTCTGAAACTGCTGTACGTATATCAGCAAGTTCTTCAACCGTAGGGTCTGCCTGTATTATAAAGGAAGACACTGCCGCCCTTGCCGCACTTTCATTTACTGAAAGCGAAGGCATACTGAATTTTATTTCGTTCAATATTTCCATATATTTCCTCCGATTAAATTATTTTAACAATCCGTTCAATTCCCGAAAGTTTAAGAACTCTGCGTATATATGGCTGCGGACTGTGTATTTCAAGCTGTCCCCCGCACTCTTTAAGAAGTTTGTATCTTCCGATAATAAGTCCTATTCCGGAACTGTCCATAAAAGTAATATTGCTGAAATCAATGGCAAGAACCTCAGGCTGCATGGTAATAACAAACTTATCCAGCTCTGAACGCAGATTTTTTGCGGTATGGTGGTCTATTTCACCGCTGAGAACCACTATAGCAGTACCGTTTTCGGATTTTATTTTTATCTTCATTTTTCTGCCTCCGTCTTTTGATAGACATATTATATCACTGCTTATTCAAGAAAATTGTCGGAATCAGGATAAATTTCAAAAAATATTCTTAATTTTTAAGTTGAAATATTTTTAATTTGATGATATAATTATTTTAAAGATAAAATTAATCAAGAGGTGATTTTTATGACAAAGCAATTCTGGAAAGGAAGTGCAATTCTTGCACCCGTACCCGCTGCACTCGTTACTTGCGGAACAATTGAAAAACCAAATGTTTTAACTGTCGGATGGACCGGCATTGTATGTACACGTCCTCCCATGACATATATATCCGTACGTCCTGAAAGATTTTCACATGATATCATTATGAATTCAGGAGAATTTGTAATAAATCTGACAACATCTGCCATGGTTAAACAGGTTGACTTCTGCGGAGTGAAAAGCGGTAAGAACACCGATAAAATTACCGCTTGCGGATTTCATACAATACCTGCAAATAAAGTATCTGTACCGCTGATTGATGAATGCCCTGTAAGTCTTGAATGCAAAGTTACCGAAAACAAACTTTTAGGAAGTCATACAATGTTTTTAGCTGAAATTATTGGTGTTGACGTAGATGAAAAATATATAGACAGCAAGGGCAAACTGAATTTACAACAGTGCGGACTTGCTGCCTATGCTCACGGCGAATATTTTGCACTCGGACGAAAACTCGGCGATTTCGGATTTTCAGTACGAAAAAAGAAAAAAAACAAACAGAATAAAAACAATGGTAAAAATGGATAAATATGAATCATGTATTGAAAAATTAATAGAATACGTTAAATTCAGGTTGCTATATCCTCAATAAACTGCTGTAATTCCCTGTCGGATTCAATTACTATTCCTTCGGTAAGCTGTTCCCTGTCATACTCTGAAAGAAGCGAAAAATCATAGTCTATAACTCTGTATGGCGTACTGCTTTCTCCCTTGAATACTCCTATTCTGCCGTTATACTCCCTGACAACACACTCTGCAACAGGAAGTGCAGGAGGATTTTCTGAAATTTTAGCCGCAAGCTTCTGACGTTGCAAAGACTGCCCGAATGTACAGATTACAATAAATCCCGATACAGTTATAGCTGTCATAATAGTCAGGTAGATTCTTTTGTCAAGTGAACCTGTCATACTATCACTCCTTTACTGAATTTCTTATATTTATTATTGTCGTTTTTTGATAAAATATACAAATCTGAAAAAAATTCAGACAAGCTATTAACAAATCTGAAATTATGTGCTATAATATATTATGTATAATCAAAAAGAAAGGAGAGGCTATGAAATAAAATGGCTAATTCAAATTATAATGATGAAGTCCCGAAAAAAAAGCGTAAAAAGAAAAGCAAACTGTTTATGTTTTTCAAAAAGCTTTTAATGGTAATCGGTACAACGCTTCTTTCTCTGTTTCTTGTTATAATCATAACAGGAACTATTGTCGCAACTGCACTTACTGTGTATGTTTTCGACTTTATGGACGAAGCAACAAATATTACCCTTGCGGAACTTGAATCAGGAAGCGATACCTATTTTTACGGCACTGAAATCAATGAAGACGGCGAAGAAGAAATGGTTGTACTTAAACGCATGAAAACAGACGTTCAGCGTATTCCTGTATCAATTGACAGAATACCTCAGCACGTCCGTGATGCTTTTGTTTATACCGAAGACGAACGTTTCTATGTTCATGATGGTGTTGACTATAAGCGTACTTTTTCAGCATTTCTTAATATGTTCCTGCATTTCTATGATACCAATCAGGGTGGTTCAACTATTACCCAGCAGCTTATCAAGAATCTTACAGGTGATGATGAACAAACCCCACAGCGTAAAATACGTGAAATCTTCTCGGCAATGCAGCTTGAAAAAACTTATTCCAAAGATGAAATTCTTGAAGAGTATCTCAATTATATAGGTTTCGGAGGTCCTATCAATGGAATTCAGCTTGCTTCAACAAGATATTTCGGTAAAAATGTTGAAGACCTAACTGTACCGGAAGCTGCCGTTCTTGCTGCAATTCCTCAAAGTCCGAATTATTATGGTCCGTTTATGTCTACCGAAGACGAATCCGGAAATCAGATTGTTGACGGAAAAGCAAACAACAAAATCCGTCAGGAATATGCTCTTTGGCAGATGTATAAAAACGGTGCTATTACCTATGACGAATATCAGGAATATCTTGATACCGAAATTATATATACCGATTCGGATGAATACAGAAAACTTCATCCTGAAGTCGACCTTGAAGAAATGGAACAGGAACAGAAAGCATATACATGGGAACTTGATGCTATGATGTTCGAGGCTGCCGGCTACCTTATGGATTTATACAACATCGACGAAGAAGAAGCTATTAACCGTATTAATAAGGGCGGTTATAAAATCTATTCGACTATTGATAAACAAATGCAGAACTATGTTGAGGAAAAATTTCTTGATATGAATAATTTCCTTGATGAAAACTGGGTAAAACGATGGGTTGATATCGACGGTGACGGTGAAACAGAAGAACAGCTTCCTCACATTGCTTTCACAGCTTTAAGATATGACGGTTCTGTTATGGCTACCGTAGGTAACTGGGGTCCTAAAACAGGTTCACTGGTCACCAACTATGCTGTACGTGACAAAAGACAAATCGGTTCTACAATGAAACCCATTTCAACTTATGGTCTTGCCCTTGAAACCGATATGATTCACTGGGGAAGTGTTTTCCGTGACCTCCCAATTACAAAGGATGAAAACGGAAAAGAGTGGCCTACAAACTACGGCAATGTTCCGGGTTCAGGTGCTTCACACAATATCTATTATTTCTTACAGCAGTCATTCAACACAGTTCCTGCACAACTATGTGAATCCCTTGGCACTGAAGAAGTATTCAAATTCTCAACTGAAAAACTTGGTCTTGACCTTGTTGAAAATGATATGAATCTTTCGCCTCTTTCTGTCGGTTCTCTGACTTATGGAATAACTCTGGAAAATCTTGTAAGTGCATATGTTCCCTATGGAAATAAGGGAACTTATCATAAAGCTCATATTATTTCCAAAATAGAAGATTCAAATCATCAGATTATTGTTGACAATACAAACAACGGTCAGGAAGCTGTTTCTGCTGAAACTGCATGGGTTATGAACAGACTTCTTAAAAATGTTATTGATAACGGTACAGGTAGTTCCGCAAGACTCGGCAATAAGGTTCTATGTGGTAAAACAGGTACAACTGATAACTGGAGCGACTCAACGTTTGTCGGTCTGACATATGACTTTGTAAGTGGTATTACTATCGGATATGACCAGTATCGTCAGGACCTCTCTCTTCCTCAGTCTCTTCACGCCTGTTCAGTATGGAAAAATATTATCGGTGAATATGCTGATACAATGTTTACCGATACTCCAATTGACTTTGAACCTGTTGATTCTGTTATCAGCCACTATATGTGTACTGCTACAGGATTACCTGCCGGACAGTATTGTCCACGAGGTATAATCGGCTATTGGAAAGAATCAAGCGGATATTGTACCGGAAATCACTATATAACTCCTACTGTTCCATCAGGAAATTCAGGCAATAATTATAATACTGATAATTCATGGAATAATAATACAGGAGGAAATACAGGAGAAAATTCAGGTACTTGGACTGACCCAGGCACCAGCGGAGGTAATTCAGGCACTTGGACTGACCCGGGCACCAGCGGAGGTAATTCAGGCACTTGGACTGACCCGGGCACCAGCGGAGATAATTCAGGCACTTGGACTGACCCAGGCAACGGCGGTGGCAGTTCAGGCACTGGGAACGACCCTAATACAGGAGGAAATACTAATGACCCCAATACCGGAGGAGGCTCAGGTCAACCCAATGTTGATACATGGTAATTAAACAATTCAAATAAATCAGTAAACCTGCCCTGTCCTGATTTGAGGTCGGGCAGGTTTTAATATAATCATGAGGTGATATTTTTGAACAATAAGTTAAAATTATGCTGTCCGTGCCATTTCGGACTTGAAAGCGTACTGAAATATGAAATAACAAAAATCGGCGGTACTGATTTAAAAGTAAGCGATGGAAAAATAAGTTTTATCGGCGATGAAAATATTATGGCAAAAGCTAATATCTGTCTTTCGACTGCCGAACGTGTTCTCATTGAGCTTATTGAGTTCAAGGCTACTACTTTTGAGGATTTGTTTCAGGGAGTCCGTTCAATTGAATTTGAACGCTTTATAAATATTGACAACGCTTTCCCCGTAAAAGGATATTCACTAAATTCAGCACTCCACAGTGTTCCGGACTGTCAGTCCATAGTGAAAAAAGCTGCTGTTGAAAGACTCAAATCAAAATATGGCATAAGCTGGTTCAGTGAATCTGCCTCACCTGTTCAAATTCAATTCAGTATATTAAAAGATATTGTTACTATATACCTTGACACAAGTGGTGCAGGACTTCACAAAAGAGGCTACAGAAAAAACTCAAATTCTGCACCAATAAAAGAAACTTTAGCAGCAGGTATAGTTGATTTGGCAAGAGTACGTCCTGATTCTGTTGTATGCGACCCATTCTGCGGAAGCGGTACAATTCTGATTGAGGCTGCAATGAAAGCACTTAAAATTCCTGTTGGCATAAACAGACGCTTTGCAGCTGAAAAATGGGACTCTATTGATTCGAGAATATGGCAGGAAGAACGCAAAAATGCTATTGACAGTGTAGACCGCTCCGCATCATTTGAGGGTATAGGATTTGATATTGATGACTCAGCAGTTGCACTTACTCTCGATAATGCCCATAAAGCAGGTATAAAATCAAGACTTAAAATAAAACAGGCCGATATTACTAAATTTCAGCAGCCACAGGATTCAATAGTTATATGCAATCCCCCATACGGCGAAAGACTACTCGAACTTCGTGAAGCTGAAAATATTTATCGTCAGATGGGAGGTGTTCTCGGTCATGGTGGAAGCAGACAAAGCTATATCATATCCCCGCATGAACAGTTTGAACAATTTTTCGGTACTGAAGCAAAACGTCGCCGAAAACTTTATAATGGCATGATTAAATGTCAGCTTTATATGTATTTTTAATGAACAGACAATTTTTAAGATATCTTACAGCTTTGATTTATCCTGTACGCTGTCCGATATGCAATAAAATAATTGATTCAGACGAAAGCTTCTGCGAAAAATGCAGTAATGAATTAATCAGATATACAGGCAGTTTCAAAATACCAAAAGTAAAAAAATTCATTGCTGCATTTGAGTATAACCAAAAGATAGCTCCGGCAATTTTCATCATGAAAAATGGTATCAGCGGAAATGCTCCGTATGCATTCGGAAAAGCTGTTTCAGAATGTATAAAATCTGAAAACATAAAAAACATAGATTTTATCATTTCTGTTCCGATGTTCAGAGATAATCTGAAAAAACGAGGATTCAATCAGGCAGAACTTATTGCAAAAGAAGCCGGATTTTTACTTGATATAGAAATCCGCAGTGATTTAATAAAAAAGAACAGAAAAACTCTTGCACAAAAAAATTTAACCAAAGCCCAGAGGCAAACAAATCTGAAAAACGCTTTTTCCGTTACTGATAAAATTGCCGTTGAAAACAAGAATATTTTAATTATTGATGATGTATGTACAACAGGTTCAACTCTTTCAGAAATTACAAATCTCCTGCTTGATTCAGGAGCTTCAGAAGTTTATTGTGCCTGTGCGTGCAAAACTCCGGATTTAAAAAGAGGTGAAAAACAATGAATCATGCTGAAAAAGCCTGTCAGCTCTTTTCAGAAGGAAGAAACTGTGCTCAAGCTGTTTTTACTGCTTTCTCTGATGTTACAGGCATAAATGAAGAAACTGCACTACGTCTGTCGTCGTCATTCGGCGGGGGCATGGGAAGAATGCGTGAAGTCTGTGGTACCTGCTCCGCAATGTTTATGATTGCAGGCATACTTTACGGCTATACTTCCAAAAATGATATTAATGAAAAGACTGAACACTATCGCCGTATACAATATCTTGCACAGGAATTTAAAAACAGACATGAAACTATCAATTGTCTTGAACTGCTTAAACACCTGAAAGTAAATAAAAATCCTGAACCCGAAAAACGTACGGAACATTATTATAAAGTCCGTCCGTGCATCAAATTCGTACGGACAGCAGCAGAAATCCTTGATAAGTATATCGAGGAAAATCCACCGAAAAACAAAGTATAAGCAGGTGAAACATATGGACAGAATAAATTTCCCGCCGGTTGATAATTTTCCGGACGGATTTATTGACCGGAATGAAATAAGCGATTTTATTCTGAATGACATGAGTAAAAAGCCATTTATAACAATATACTGGAATATAATCGACAGTGAAAAAGCTACTGAAAAACTTGCTGAAAATTCAGTTTTGGTACTTAAAAATCTCCGACATGATTTATACGATTTCTTTTTTCATAACAATATAGCTCCGGACAGATTCGGTCAATGGTGTGAAATGGAAAAATATATCAGAGCCAAATACGAAAATATGTCAGAAAATGCTCTGTCGCAGATATTCAGCGACTACAGAGTAAATGACAGATAAATAAAAAATCCTCTGAAGTTTTAAAATTTCAGGGGATTTTTCCTTGACAAACTCTATTATATATGATATAATCTAAAAATGAAAATGATTATCAATTTTAAAATGGAGAGTATTATGTTAAAAAAATTCATTTCTGCAATTTCAGCTATACTTATTTCAACTGTTGTTTTTACAGGCTGTAATTCCGCTCCTCTCAAAGATGACGGAAAAATCAATATTGTCTGTACTGTCTTCCCTGCTTACGACTGGACAAAACAGATTATCGGCAACAGCAGCAATATAAATCTTACTTATTTGCTTGGCAATGGTTCTGATTTACACAATTTTCAACCAACTGCTGATGATATGATAAAAATTTCTGAATGTGATATTTTTATTTATGTTGGCGGTGAATCAGATGAATGGGTTGAAAAATCCCTTTCAAACGCACAAAATAAAGACATGACTGTAATAAACCTCATGGAAGTTTTATCAGATAAAGTCAAGGAAGAAGAAATAAAAGAGGGAATGGCTGACGAACATAATCATAATGAACATGAAATCGATTATGATGAACATGTATGGCTTTCACTGAAAAACGCACAGATGTGTGTAACTAAAATCAATGAAGCTCTCATCAAATCGGATTATGAAAACTCTGATAAATATATTGAAAACAGTTACAGCTATATATCAGAATTGCAGTCACTTGACAATAAATTTTACGAGCTTTTTGAATCCGATTCCCCTACATTGATTTTTGGCGACCGTTTTCCCTTCCGTTATTTCATTGAAGATTATAATCTTGATTATTTTGCAGCATTTACAGGATGTTCGGCTGATACTCAGGCAAGCTTTGAAACTATAACCTTTCTTGCCCAAAAAACTGATGAACTCAATGCAGATACTGTTTTTGCCATCGAAAACTCTGACTGCACCATTGCTGATGCTGTTATTCAGAATACAGAATCCAAATTACAGAATATTGCTGTGCTTGATTCTGCCCAGTCAGTTACAAATCAACAGATAAATGATGGTACAACATATCTTTCAATTATGGAAAAAAATTATAATGTTTTACAAGAGGCTTTCAAATGAGTAAACAAATTATATGCAAAAATGCCACACTCGGATATGAAGATGGAATTGTCACCGAAAATCTTAATTTTACGGTAAACAGCGGAGATTATCTCTGTATCTTGGGCGAAAACGGTTCGGGAAAAAGTACGCTGATTAAAGCACTGCTCGGACTCAAACCACAAATCAGCGGTGAAATTAAATGGTGTGAAGGATTTTCCGCAAGAGATATAGGCTATCTTCCTCAGCAAACACCTGTACAAAGAGATTTTCCTGCATCAGTACGTGAAATTGTACTGTCGGGCTGTCTTTCAAAAATGGGATTCCGTCCGTTTTATAATTCTGCTGAAAAAAAACTTGCTGATGATAATATGAAACAACTGGGAATTGAATCACTTGCAAAACACTGTTACAGAGAACTTTCAGGCGGTCAGCAGCAGCGTGTACTTCTTGCAAGAGCATTATGTGCTGCAAGTAAAATGCTGCTTCTTGACGAACCTGTTACAGGTCTTGACCCACTCGCACAGACAGAACTTTATGAACTTATTGCTAAACTGAATAACAACGGAATTTCAATAATTATGGTTTCTCATGATATTTCTTCCGCATTGAAATACGCTTCGCATATACTTCATATATCAAAAAAACAGTTATTCTTCGGCACAAAGTCAAACTATCTTAACAGCACCGCCGGAATATCGTTTCTCGAAACGGAGGGAAAATCATGATTTCTCAGCTGGAATATTATTTCTCATATCCCTTTGTCAGATATGCTCTTATAGTCGGACTTCTGATTTCACTGTGTTCATCGCTTCTCGGAGTAACTCTTGTTCTGAAACGCTTCTCATTTATCGGCGACGGACTTTCACATGTGGCATTCGGGGCAATGGCAATAGCAGCAGTTGCAGGAATAACGAACAGAATGATAATTATTCTTCCTGTTACAGTACTTTCAGCAATTCTGATTCTCCGGACGGGACAGAATACAAAAATCAGGGGTGATGCTTCAATTGCCATGATTTCAGTCGGTTCACTCGCCGCAGGATATATGCTTATGAATATTTTTCCTACTTCATCAAATATTTCAGCAGATGTATGCGGTTCACTCTTTGGTTCGGCATCAATTCTTACTCTCAAAGAGTCTGATGTTTTACTATGCCTGATAATGGCTGTAATTGTTCTTGTTGTTTTTATTTTATTTTATAACAAGATATTCAGTGTGACATTTGATGAAAATTTTTCAAAAGCTACGGGCATCAACTCAGATGGCTATAACTTGATGATAGCGATTATCACTGCAATTATAATCGTGATTGCAATGAATCTTGTCGGCTCTCTGCTTATTTCAGCACTCATTATCTTTCCGGCACTTTCAGCTATGAGAATATTCAAAAATTTCAGAAATGTCATTATATGTTCAGCAGTTATTTCAGTTATATGTGCTGGAACAGGAATTATTCTGTCAATACTGTTTTCAACTCCTGTTGGTGCAACAATCGTAACGGCTGATATTGCAGTTTTCTTCATATTCTGGGCAATTTCTTCATTTACATCAAAATCACGATGATTTCTCGGTATTTTCCTACAAAGAAGGAAAATACCGTTTTTTATTTAAAAAAACAAAAAATTATTGACATATTGCTTAAATATGATATAATATTAATATAAAAATTTTTAGAAAGGACGGTCAATCAGATAAAAATTCTTAATATTCATGGATATCATGGAAGTTCTGAAAATTCAGCATACTACGTACTGAAAGATATAGGCTGTAATGTTATTTCCCCTGCTCTTGATTATGACAGTGAAGCTCCTGATAAAATACTTGATAAACTTTCTGGTATAATTCAGAAAAACGAACTTGACGCAATTATCGGTACAAGCTATGGTGGATTTTTTGCAGTTCTTCTCTCTATTAACAGCAAACTTCCTGTTATACTAGTAAACCCTTGCCTTATGCCTTTTATTTATCTTCCACATCTTGGATATAAACAGGATATAAAGGACTTTCTTCCAATGTTTTCTATGATTTCAGAGCTTGATATAAATAAAGTTTCAGTCATTATCGGCGGCAATGATGAAATCATTGATACTCATGATTTTACAAAGAATCTTCTTTATAATAAAAGGTTTGTTATATTCCCCGATGGCAGACATTCAGGCTCAACGCTTCCGCTGAAAGAATTTTTTACTGATATGCTGAAAAATATTTAAAACAAAAGGAGGTGAATAATATTAATACATATTATCTTGTAGACTATGAAAATACAGGCACAAGCGGTTTTATAGGATGTGAAAAACTGAAAAAGTGTGACCGTATTTATATATTCTATACAGAAAATGCAGGAAAAATCAATCTTGATATTCTGTCAGACCACGGCAAATCAAAAATGACTGCTTTAAAAGTACCTGTAAGAAAACAATCCGTCGATATGCATCTTGTCTCATATCTCGGCTATCTTATCGGAAAAAACAAAAATAAGGAATGCAGATATGTAATTATAAGCCGTGACAATGATTATGACAATGTTATTAAGTTCTGGAAAAACAACAAAATAAAAATAACAAGAAAAAAATATATATCATATGATACAAACAAAAAGCTTTCTGAAAACACTGAACTTAATAAACTTTATGATGATTTGATTGTTATTACAGAAAATGAAAAAGATACTGATGGCGTTATGAATATAATCAATAGATGCACAAGTAAAACCGCTGTAAACAATTCACTTATGAATCATTTCAAGGACGGGAAAAAGGTAAGCGAGATATACGCTGTTATAAAACCTTATATTCAGGATAAGAACTGATAACTGAAAATACAGAAAAGGACAACTGAAATTTATGGAAACTGTTATTTTAATCTAATATATTATTTCTTGACCTTTATTATAATAAAGTATTTACATTAAGTCAGGCAGAATAAGAATTTTAAAATCTGTATATACAGTTTATTAAGTTCATTCAGAGCATTGGTTCAAGTTATACTATGGCTAAGGCTGAAATTCGTCTGCATGAGCGTATTGCCAAACATTCTCCAACTAAACTTATTTTCAATATTACAATCAACAAAATAAAAGTTAAAGTTCTCCGATAATAATATTAAGCACAAAAATCAATTTTATGAATATTTATTTTAAAAATTGACTCCATTAAAAACATCAAAGATACAAATTTTTAATAAATATTCGCTCCTGAAAAATTTTTCCTCAAGGCTGTTGTGCCTTTCTATAATGTACAACGAACGAATTGAAAAAAAATGAGCAGAAAAAATTTATTTTCATTATTTTCAACAAAAATCAAGCTTTTATTTTATAGTATATTACAAAATATTTAACTCTTTACAAATTATGGATTTTGTTGTATAATATAAAAGTAAAAAATAAACTCATCGGAGGAATCTATTATGTCAATGTATATTACCTGTCTCGACCTTGAAGGTGTACTTGTTCCAGAAATCTGGATTGCTTTTGCAGAAGCAAGCGGAATACCTGAACTGAAAAAAACTACACGTGACGAACCTGATTACGATAAACTTATGAATTACCGTATCGGTATTCTTAAAGAACACGGTCTTGGGCTTAAAGAAATTCAAGAAACTATTGCAAAAATTGAACCTATGGAAGGTGCAAAGGAATTTCTGGATGAACTCCGCTCAATATGCCAGACTATCATAATCAGTGATACTTTTACTCAGTTTGCTGCTCCGCTTATGAAAAAACTTGGTATGCCCACCATCTTCTGCAATACTCTTGAAGTTGCTGAAAACGGTGAAATTACAGGATTCAGAATGCGCTGTGAAAAATCAAAGCTTACCACTGTCAAAGCTCTCCAGTCTATCGGATATGAAACTGTTGCAAGTGGTGACAGTTTCAACGATTTAGGTATGATTCAGGCAAGTAAGGCAGGCTTTCTTTTCAGAAGTACAGAACAGATTAAAAATGACTATCCTCAGTATCCTGCTTTTGAAACTTATGACGAACTGCTCAATGCTATAAAAGATACTATAAAAGATTAATACTTAAAAAATGCATCGGATTTCTCCGGTGCATTTTTATATTTTTAAATTAATCCGATTTCAGATTTTTTCTCAAGAATTTTCAGAACACTTTCATCAATTCTTGCTTCTGTAAGTCTGCCGGATGCTATTGCCTGTTCAATTCCGCTTACTGCATCTGCTAAGTTATACGGCATAAGTATCATGTCAATACCCGCTTCAACAGCCATAACAGCAGCTTCCCCGCTGGTATATACATTTGATATAGCACCCATAGCATGCGAATCAGTTATAGCTATTCCTTTAAATCCAAGTTCATTTTTAAGCCAGTCAGTTACTACAACGTGTGATAAATTTCCCGGTAAATTATCACCTGATGCAGTTGTAATCTGATGCCCCACCATAACAAAATCACTTCCGGCATCAATTCCGCCCTTAAATGCCTGAAATTCCATTGACTGCAACTGTTCATATGTCCGGTCTATGATAACAGTATTATAATGAGTATTTCCATTTCCTGCACCAAGTCCGGGAAAATGTTTAAGAGTACTGAATATTCCCTTAGACTGCAATCCATCAACAACAGCGGCCGACATATCAGCTACAATTTCAGGGTCACTGCTGAAAATGCGTGAGCCAAGTTCATTATAAGGGTTTACATCAACATCAGCAACAGGTGCAAAATCAAGATTGAAACCATAATCAGAAAGATAGTTTCCTATCGTCTGTCCAACTGAAAAAGCCGTATCCCAGTCATTCAGATTTCCATAATAGCTCATGACATTGACAGCTTCTGTGCCAAGCTTTGATTGTATTCGTGTAATATTTCCACCTTCCTCATCAACAGAAATAAATGCACCTGTCCCAGCATAAACAGCATCATACTGCATATCAGCAATAAGAGCAGAAGTCTGGTCTGACGTTTCAATATTCTGAGCAAACAGAATCAGTCCGCCGACAGGATAATCACCGTATCCACCATGATACTGACAGTCAACATAAGTTACAACATTATATCCCGAAACTGATTCAGGGGTTGCAATAAACATCTGACATACCTTTTGATGCAAAGTCATTCCGGAAAGATGTTTCTGAGCCTTTGTTTTCTGAACAGATGCAGAAGGTACTGTTGCCATAGGTACTGTAATTTCAGCCACTGTCGAAGTATTTATTGAATCACTTTTATTCGATTGATTTACAACAGGTCCAGCATCAATATATTCCATTGAAAAAACAGATTGCGTTTCAGCAAGTTCAGTACTTGCGGTTATACGGTTTGAAATTTCAGTATTATTTACAGTTGTAACCGTAACTGTTCCGCTCTTCTGAATTATTGAAGTTTCTGGAAATTCAGAAAAAACAGTTTCGGTCTGTGATGAATCCGGTTCAGATAAAATTTCATCTATGTACGACAATTCAGAAGATACTTTGCTTTCTGATGAATAATCCTTATAATTCTCTACAACTCCACAGCCACATAAAATAGTTGAAATCAATGCCAGTGCTGAAATAAATTTTTTCAATATTTTTTCCTCCTGTTTTTTGTTTTTCTTATCTGTTTTCTTATAAATTTAAAAGTATAATCCTCACCTTTATCTGCAAGCATACGCAGAAGAAACTCAAGTTTTCCGGCTGTCTGATTTTCTATCCGTCGTTTCTGTTTTGCCCGCAGAAAATACTCCAGTGGACATTTATTGTTATATTCACTTTTTTTATATATTTTTGACGCAGCTACACGGTCGCAGAACATTTCAAAAATATATTCATCAGGCATTCTTACAGGGTCAAGAGTACCTGTTGAGGTACTGTAATCAGTCCAGTATTCAAAATGATGTTTATTTCTGCCCTTATGGTGCATCCATGCTCCGGAATAGCCATTTATTTCACGCTCCTGTTCATTCGGGCTTCTGTTTCCCTGATAGTAAATGATACCTGGTATAAATTCTGCCGGTGAAAATTTAGATAAATCATGAAGCAGTCCACGTTTTATTATTCCTGCTTTAAAGCAATGAATCATAACCATATGTCTGTGGCTTATAACTGTTTTAATATGTCCGAAAAAATTTTTAATAAACATTTCCTTCTCCTGATTAAGAAAAAATTATATTAAAATTATATCATATTTAAAACAAAAAGTAAAGCTTTTTATGTAAATTTCAGAAGTCCGGAACGAATAAATAAATTATTTTTCAATTCCGGACTTCTTATTTATTCAGGGTTTATCATAATTGTATTCAGGCAGATAGGGATAAAGCTTATCATACGCAAAAAGTTGTTCATCTCCGTTAGGATTTGCCGGAATAAGTCCGGTCATATCACCCCATGATGCAGACGGACATACATATTTAAGCTCTTGTTTATCAGGTTCAGGAACAGGGATTTTTTTCTTTTTATTCATAAATATCAGCTCCTTTATACCTGTATTATAAACAGAAAGAGCTTTATTATTCAGCAAAAAAATTTCAAAATATTGCTAAATTTTTAAGATTATTTTAAGAAAATGAATATATAATCATAACCATATTAAAGAAAAACTGAAAATAGAAATATAAATAAAAAATTATTTTTAAGGAGTTAATTATAATGAAAAAATTCAAAAAGGGAATTATTACAGCAGGATTTTCCACTGCCTTCCTCACTGCTCTTTCACTTACCGTTGCTTCTGCTTCCGATACACTGTACGGCGATGCAAACTGTGACGGCATAGTAACTATTGCTGATGCGACTGCAATTATTCAGGCTCTCGGAAATGAAGATGAATATGCTCTTTCTTCTGAAGGAGCAGACAATTCAGATGTATATAACAGAGGCGACGGTGTTACAGGCATGGACGCTGTATCAATACAAAAAATTGAAGCAGGTCTGCTTAATGTACTTCCTGAATCATGGATGAACGGCAGTGAAATACCGGATGTTTCAAAAACATATATTCACCTCAATGGAAATTCTGCATCAATTGATGGTGATTATGCATCTGCAGAAGGAAGCATTATAACAATCAGCCATTCAGGTGAATTTTATATTGACGGCACGCTTGAAGACGGTCAGATTAATGTAAATATTGCTGATGAAACTGCTGACCCCGAAACAGTAAAAATATTCCTGAACGGTATAAACATTACGGGAAAATCTGCTCCTGCAATACTTATTACAAATGCTGAAAATACTTCATTAAACCTTGTGGACGGCACTGAAAATACTATCTCTGACGGTGATTCTGCTTATTCAGGCGAATGGCTTGGCTGTGCTGTAATTGAAGCTAAGGACGATATAACTGTCAAGGGCGGAGAACTTGGAACAGGTATTCTCAATATCACTGCAAATACTCAGGACGCTGTTGCCTGCAACAATGACATTAAAATAACAGGCGGTATAACAACAATTACAACCCTTAATGCTACTAATAAGACAGATGCTATAAAAGGAAAAACTTCTGTTACTGTAAAGAATGGTACTCTCAATATTGATGCAGAAGGCGACGGAATAAAATCATCAAAGGGCAATGTATCAATTGAAGGCGGTCTTCTTAATATCAAAGCCGGCAATGATGCTGTACAGGCTGAAACAACCATAGATATTTCGGGCGGTACCATTATTGCAGGTGGTGACAGAGGACTTACATCAGTTACAGGAACTAATATAACGGGAGGCACGGTTATTGCCACTGCTACAGACAATCAGACGGATTCATCACTTATGTCCGGTACAACTCAGGGTACCATGCTTCTGAACTGCATTGCATCGGATGAAACAGACGGTTGCTGGAAAAAGACCAATAATATCATTGTTGGAAATATCAAAGAATATAAGTGGCAGAAAAAATATTCATATGTGCTTCTCAGCGATGCATCAATTACTGCTGACGGCTCATATAATCTCACAAATGTTTCCACATCTTCAGGCGTAACTCATGATGAATCTGCTGACTTCAAAATGTCAGGAATTGTTACATCATTTGACAATGTAAATCCAGTAGGAAATGGAAGTAAAAATCTAACCCCTGAAACAGACACATACACTGTCAAACTCAACGGTAATTCAATCCATTCTGATGCCCCTGCTGATACAGCTTTAGTTGAAAACGGTGTGCTTACCATAAAAAAAGAAGGCATTTACACTGTTTCAGGTGATGCAAGTGAAGTACAGATTGTTATAAATGTTGATAAAACCGCTTACCCTGACAGTATTGTTGAACTTGATTTAATGGATACAAATATTTCAAATAATACAACATCTCCGATTTATGTTGAATCTGTTGGTGATGAAGTACAGATTGTCGCAAAAGCAGGAACAGTAAATACTATATCAGATGGCACTTCACACACCCAGACTTACACGGATTCGGATGGTAATACAAACACTGTTGAAGGTGCAATTTTTGCAAAAGATGATATAAAATTCAAAGGCACGGGAACTCTTACAGTAAACGGAAATACTGATGATGCTATTGTATGCAAGAATGATATAAAAATCTACAATGGCAACATCACTGTAAATGCTGTTGATGATGGTATCAAAGGCAAGGACAGTGTTACTGTGGGAAATGATACTGCAACAGATTATTCAGATTTAAAGCTCACTGTCAAAACTAAGTCAGGTGATGGCATAAAGTCCACTGCAACTGATACGGATACAGCAAAATCATATGGTATTGTTACAATAAACGGTGGTACTGTTGATATTAATTCATATTCTGATGGCATACAGGGCGAACAAAATGTTGTAATCAACAGCGGTGATATCAACATCTATACTTATGAAGGCTCAGAATTTACAGGTACATCAGACGGTTCATCAGGCAATAACCCTTGGGGAGACAATTTCGGCGGAGGTATGCAGGACGGAAACTCCAATAAAACAGACATCTCCGCAAAAGGAATAAAAGCTGTAGGTCTTTATGATGAAACAGGCACTGAATGGCAGAGTAACGGAAATATTACTGTAAACGGCGGAAATATCACTATTGATTCTTCAGATGACTCACTTCACTGCGGCGGTCAGATGAATATAAATAGCGGTATATTCAGGCTTGCAACTGCCGATGACGCTATGCATGCAGACCACGATATCATACTCGGTAAAAATGGTGGTGCAAACAGTGATTTTGAAGTATATGTTACAAAATGCTACGAGGGCATTGAAGGTGAAAATATATATCAGTACAGCGGAACTGTTGCAGTAAAATCAGACGATGACGGTTATAATGCAGCAGGCGGTTCCGACGGTTCAGGGTCCGGAAACAGTATTGGCTGGGGTCAGGGTGGCTTCGGCGGAGGCATAGGCAGTTCAGGCGGAAATATCCTTCAGATTGAAGGTGGTATCGCTATTGTACAGTCCGCAAGCGGTGACCATGATGCATTTGACTCAAACGGCAGCATTACTATCACAGGAGGAATCGTAATTGCAAACGGTCAGGAGTCTCTCGACTGCGATGGCACAAAGAGCATCACAGACGGTACTGTTGCAGAAATTTCATCACAATCATCAAGTACTGTTTCAGTCGGAAAACAATTCACAATTGCAGATAATTCAGGAAATGTAATTATCTCATTTACTGCTATGCGAAATATGGGTTCAATTTCACTCAATAACTCAAATCTCAGTTGTTATACAAACGGTACAATCTTAGGCGGTAATAACCTTATTACTTCTGATAAATCCATGATTGTATATGCAGACGGCACAATCTCTAACGGTACTGCTGTATCAACCAGCATTTCTTCAGGCGGAAACAATAACAGACCTTGGTAAATAAATAAAAATATCCCTCTTATTTTAAAACCTCCCTGAAAAATTATTCAGGGAGGTTTTTTATATAATTAATTTCTTTTACTGTTTGTATAAACAATACTTATAATGCACAATTTGTTCATATTTTACAATTTGTACAAATTGATTATATAATAACATTTTGTCAATATAGTATATTGAAGTTCAAAAAATTTTCTTCAAAAATAATTTTTCTAAACTATATCATATAAAGCCTTTTGCGTACTATCTTATTTTTAACATGATAAATACGTTCTGACGGAAGCTGTTTTGTATTAAGTCTGCCTTTTTTTCTTTGTTGATTCCATTTTCTTACATAAGAGGTCATATCTTCAATATTATATATACCAATATCAAGAAAATCCTTTAATGTATCACTCTTATAATCTTTATAACTCACATAAAAAATCTATTTTTTAAAATTATAACATAATTCGCATATGATTTCAATATATCAATGTATTTTTTATGAAATTTTTTCAAAGCACTTGAAAAATTATTAATACTATGATATAATGAATTGTAAGTGTGCATATGCACAAATTTAAATTTATGAAATGAGGAATTTATAATGCCTGCAAATATTGTTGTCGGAACTCAGTGGGGAGACGAAGGAAAAGGTAAAATTATTGACATTATCTCTTCACGTGCAGATGTTGTTGTCCGCTCACAGGGCGGAAACAATGCTGGTCATACTGTTGTAAACGATGGAGAGGTTTATAAGCTTCATCTTATTCCATCAGGTATTCTTTATAAGAATACGCTCTGCCTTATAGGTGCAGGAGTTGTTCTTGACCCCAAAGATTTTATCGGTGAACTTGACAGTCTTGAAGCAAGAGGAATCTCAACTGCAAATCTTAAAATAGACCCCCGTGCACACGTTGTCATGCCATGGCATATTACTCTTGACGGTCTTTCGGAAGCTTTCAGAGGTGGTAAGGATATCGGAACTACAAAACGTGGAATAGGTCCTACATATATGGATAAATATGAAAGATGCGGTATCAGAATATATGATTTGGTTCATCCTGAAGTACTTGCTGAAAAAATTCAGGCTACTGGAAAATTAAAAAATAAAATTATCACTGAAGTTTATGGCGGTGAAGCTTTTGACCTTGACAAAGTTACTGCTGAATATGCTGAATACGGCAAAAGACTTGCTCCATATGTTGATGATGTTTCCGTACTTACATTTGAAGCTAACAAAGCCGGAAAAACCATCATGTTTGAAGGAGCTCAGGCTACTCTTCTTGATATCGACTTCGGTACATATCCCTATGTTACTTCATCCCATCCGCTTTCAGCAGGCGTATGTGTAGGAACAGGCGTAGGTCCTAAGATGATTACCAATATCATAGGCGTTGCCAAAGCTTATACAACAAGAGTCGGCAAGGGTCCTTTTCCGACAGAACTTGATGACGAAACAGGTGACAAAATCAGAAATGTCGGCGGTGAATTCGGCACTACAACAGGCAGACCAAGACGCACAGGCTGGTTTGATGCTGTAATTGTACGTCATTCTGTAAGAGTAAACGGTCTCGACAGTCTTGCTATAAATAAGCTTGACACACTCTCAAATATCGGAATTCTCAAAATCTGTACTGCATACAGAAAACCCGATGGCACCGTTACAGAAAACTTCCCTGCAACTTTAGAAGAACTCGAAGGCTGTACTCCGGTTTATGAAGAATTTGATGGCTTTACAGAAGATATTTCACAGTGCAAAAGCTTTGATGAACTTCCTGAAAACTGCAAAAAGTATATTGCACGCCTTGAGGAACTTATCGGCTGCCATGTCAGCATGGTAGGTATTGGACCGGACAGAGCCCAGATACTTGAAAAATAACAGACTTAATAAATAATCATGATTCAGGGGGATTTAATATGAAAAAATTCAAAAAATTCGTATCTTCCGTACTTGTATTATCACTTATAACGGGAACTTATGCTCCTGCTGCAATCAATGCTGTATACTATAACAGCAATATTCAGTCAACGGCTGAAAACTCAAAGTCATATGATGATATTGTAGCTGAAATAAGGGAACATATGATTAACAGGGACACAGAATATACTCTTGAAATTCCCAACGAGCTTTTCAGCAATTTTCAGGACTTAAGAAACATGATTGCAGATGCCGTTAATGAAACGGATAATCCCATCGGCGGTGACTATCTACGCTGGCACGCCGGAAAAATATCATACAGTGCAAGCCTCACGGGGTCTGAGGTTATTGTAACAGTAAAATCCGAATACAGAACAACTGCCGAACAAGAGGCTGAACTTGATGAAAAAGTTGCTGAAATTCTTGCATCTCTTGACCTTGGTTCAGGCTCTGACTATGAAAAAACCAAAGCAGTTTATGATTATATTGTAGAAAACGTAAGTTATAATATGAATGGAAGTGACCTTAAATATTCAGCATATGGTGCAGGTATACAAGGTGAAGCAGTATGTGAAGGTTATGCCCTGCTCCTTTACCGTCTTCTTATGGAACTCGATATAAACTGCCGTCTTCTTTCAGGTAATGCAGGAGGCCCGCACGCATGGAATATGGCTGAAATTGATGGTGTATATTATCTCATGGATGTTACATTCGATTCTACGATAAAATCAAAAGAACATTATTACTTCCTTAAAGGAACAAAAGATTTTGATGACAAATTAACTAATACAACCCACAAATTTGATGTAAGTGATTTAATCGCCATAAACTCTCCTTATTATTATGACTATTATAAAGATGGTGATTTTCTTTCACGTTATAATATCTCAGAAACTGCTTACGACCCGTCAAATTCTCCTGCTACAACCGAAAAAACCACTGCTTCCACTTCAACGGCAGTTACCACCGAAACTACAACCACCACAGCAACAACAGGAATTATTGACGACAATTCAATCCATTTATTGAATAAAAATCCCTCTGTCGGAATGGTTGGACAGAAAATATTTTTATTTTGGAGTATAGATAATTATTCCAATACAAAACTTTATTCTGTAACATCAGATAATGAAGATGTAGCGATAGCCAACGAAAAGGACGGAATAACTCTTGTAGGCGAAGGTACTGCTGAAATTGAAATTATATTTCAGGGTGAATTAAATGGAAATATATGTTATGCTACAAAATATCTTACTGTTCAGGCAATCCCTTATGTTGAAACTACAACAGTATCAACATTAACAACACACAAATCATCAGTAACAACCAAAAAAACAACTTCTATCACAACTACTGTAAACACAGATATGGAAACAACATCTTCAAAGCCTTCAGTCACACTTTTAGGCGATGCCAACTTTGACGGCCGTGTAACAATCGCTGACGCAACTGCAATAATTCAGGTTCTGGGAAATCCGGATAAATATACACTTTCTGCACAGGGCGAAGCAAATGCAGATGTTTACAATCCGGGAGACGGTATTACAGGCAGAGATGCAGTTACATTGCAAAAATTTGAAGCAGGTCTTATCGACTCTCTTCCGGAAATTGAAAAATAATACTTATACTTATATCCTATATGTATTATTCATAAAGAAATAAGCAAAGAAGGTGAATTTTATGAATGATGAAAACAATTATGGTTCTGCACCTGACGATTTTGAATATAATCATCCGACTTCCAAAAAAGAAGTTACAGTCCCTGTTCTTGATGACATTGAATATATTGCACCAGTAAAGAAAAAAGGTGAACCTACCGGTGTAAATGCTCTGATTCTTGATGATATGGATGCATATATTCCACCTGCATCACAGAAAAAGGGTGCTCCGTCCGGCGTTTCTGCTCCTGTTCTCGATGACATGGACGCATATGCTCCGTCTGCATCACAGAAAAAAAGAGTTCCATCCGGCGTTTCCGCTCCTATTCTTGATGACAATAAAAACCCATATGTTTCACAGAAAAAAGATGAAGATGATAATATTCTTATAATGACAGATGAAGAGATTATAAAAACTTTTTCTTCTGCACAGCTTGAAACTTACAATAAGCTTCCTGATGCAAATAAAAAGAAAGTAATTGAACTCATGCGTAAACAGTTAGGAGCAAAAGCTCCTCCTGAACCTGCTGAAGAAATTACTGCTCCCATTCTTGATGAAGACAATTATACTCCTTCTCCAAAACCTGAAAATAAAGAACCGCCAAAACCTTCTGAACAGATTTCTGCCCCTGTTCTTGATGATGAACCCGAACCTCCTAAATATACTCCGAAATTTATTGATGAAGATTTGGAAAAGGCAAAACGGGAAGGTGCTAAACAGGCTGTATCTTCCCAACTTGTATCAGAACAGAAGGATTCAAAGGAAAGTCTCCGGATGATGCTTGAACTCAAAGAAGAACGCAGACGTGAAGAAGCAAAAAAAGGCTTCAAATTTGTAATTATAATTGCAATTCTGGGAATAATAGGTACTGCTGCGTTCTATCTGCTTTACAGCGGGTCACTCGGTCTTACTTATAAGGACGGTATAGACGGTATCGCCGGAATAATCAAGGATTCCGCACTTTATATCGCAATTGCAATGGGTGCAACATCTGTTGTTCTGATTTCAGGTGTAGGATTTTTCAAGTCGCTTGCGTCCCTTGTATTCTTTATTTCGGGTATAGCACAAATTTTCCCCGGCTCTGTAATGATTCCGCAGCATGAAGGAAATATGGGACTCACTGTTATACTCTATGCAGTTTCAATCATATGCACAATCGGTGTTTTCGTAAGTCTTTCCGCCATTGAATCAGTCAGTCTGTTCTTTAAGAAAGAACTAAAATAAATTTCTGAAAACTACTTGACAATTCCTAAATTATATTTTATAATTATATTATGTGGAACTGCATGAAATGGAGGATTATATTATGGGAATATTCAACAGATTGGGTGACTTGGTCAAAGCTAATGCCAATGATGCCATTGACCGAATGGAAGAAAAAAATCCTGAAAAAATGGTGAAACAGATTGTCATTGATTTACAGAAAGAAGTCAACAAAGCAACTCAGAATCTTGGCAAGGCTAAAGCAAATGAGCGTCTTGCAAAGGTAAAATATGATAATGCTTTAAAGATTTCACAGGACTGGGAAAACAAGGCTAAAACTGCTCTTTCTCAAGGTAATCAGGAACTCGCAAAAGAAGCGATTTCAAGAAAAGTCAAGGCTGATGAAGATGTTGCAAGTTACAAGTCAATGTATGATTCAATTTCAGCTCAGACTAATGAAATTGAAGAACAGGTAAACACCCTGAAAGCCAAACTCGATGAAGCCAAATCACGTCAGTCTATGCTTATTGCACGTTCTCAGATGGCTGATACAAAGAAAAACATCGCAAAATCTCAGGGAAATTTCGACGGCTCAAGTGCTCTGGAAAAATTCAACCGAATGGAAGAAAAAATTATCCAGAAAGAAGCTGAAGCAGATGCTTTCAGTGAAATTGCCAGCGGTGCTGATACAGATTTGAACGACGCTTTTGTACAGCTCGAATCCGACTCAAAAGTAGAGGCAGAAATGGCAAGACTTATGGCTGAAATGAACGGCAATTCACCCGAAAACAATAAATAATCAAAAAAAGGATAATTATTATGGATAAGAAAAATATTATTACTCCTAAAAGATTTATTGTCATGACTCTCCCTATTATCGGAGCTATACTTATTGCTGTAACCGCTATTCTGTATATTGTTTACAGAAGCTGGTATAATCAGCGTGACAAAGCAAAATGGGGCGATTATGATGACTGTGGCTATGAATGCGGCAGCATAAACTAAAAAACAAACCGGCAGAAATTTAAATCTGCCGGTTTTTACTTTAAAGTAAAAAAGGACAGAAATAATCCTGTCCTTTTATTGTATGTTTACATTCCGCCTCTGCTATAGAAGTTTTCCTGAATCATCAAAGCACAGCCACCGAGGAAATTATTTTTTCCGTCAAGCTTGCTAAGAGTCACTCTGTCAATGATTTCTTCACTTACATAACGAACCATCTCACGCTTTATATATTCAAACTGCTTGTCGCTGAGTTTATAGTTATGAAGAACAATTTTCTTTGCAAAATGACTTATAGCAATATTATTTATAAGCACAGTATACTTAGATATAATATCGTCAACAAGTTTTTTGACAGAATCATCACCCCTCATAAGAGCCATAAAAACATTGTCTATATTTATTTTGCTTTTATCACCTTCAGTAATATCATAAAGAACAGGAGTCTTTTCCTTTGAATAAATGTCATGAAAAGCTGAAAGTACAGCACCTCTTGAAAGTTCTGCCTTAACTGAGCCGTCGGGGTAACCTTCTATGGATTTTCCATTAGGATTTACAATATATTTTTCAATCATTGAAGTATATGAAATATAATCACTGGAAAGTTCATTCTTGTTGACAATTGCAAGATTAACCTGATTTCCGTTATGAAAGAATGCGGTGTTTGTCTGATAACCGTTCTGAACCTTAAAGTCATTACATGCAAGAGCCATAAGACCAACAGCGTTTCCACAGCTTATTTCAATATCAAGACCACCTGAAAGTTTTTCTATAAAACTGGTAAAATCAAGCACACCATCTTTATAGAAAATTTTAAGCTTGCCCCACATTGAAGGAACAATACCGACACCAAGACCCAGAATCTTATCTTTAGTAAGTGCACTGTTTTCAATCATTGTATTGCTTGCTTTGATTATGTAATTAATGATATCCTTGCTTGTTGTTCTTTCATCAATAACCATACTGGATTTATCAAGAATTTCTGAATTAAGATTTGTCAGACCTATGCTGACTTCCTTTTCGTCAATTGTTGCACCGAGAGCAAAACGGCTGTTGACATTTATGTCAATAAGGATTTTTCTTCTGCCTTTCTGAAGCTTTTCTGTATTTACAGGAGCTTCACCTATTTCAACAAGAACACCTTCTTCAATCATTTCATTGGTGATAATAGTTACTGCTGCCCTTGTAATTTCAAGTGCACTTGCAACATCAACTCTTGAAATAGGACCATTTTCTCTTATTATCCGCAGGATTTGCATTCTGTTGCGTCTTTTCAAATCCAGCTTACTTATTCCTCTTTTCTCCATTTGCATAAACTCCATTCTTTATTATATTGCATTGGCAAAACAAGGAGTAATCCAATGGCGGTAACTTCCAGCTTATATAAACAGATATATAAACCGATGCTGCCTGAAAAAGATTACCCAAAAAATAACATATATATTATAGCACAATTTATCAAAAAAATAAACCTTTTTCATAAAAAAACAATAAAAATCAGCATTATTAACAAATTTAATTTATGATTTTTGTTAATAATTCTGTAAGCTTAACAATAAAAGGAAGTGTTATTATTGACAGAATTGTACCGGATGTGAAAATTTCCGATGAGTATAAATAATTTTTTCCATATCGCAGACATTGAAGTGTACAAGTTGCAGCCGGCGGAGCAGATGCGGCAACAAGTACAATCAGCCGAACCTTTTCATCTACCGGTAAAAATACAAGTAAAACAGATAATATAACAGGAAGTATAATCAATTTGATTAAGCATACTCTATATACATCAGGCTTTTTAATCATTTTGAAAACGTCTGTTTCCGCCATACTTATTCCTGAAACTACCATAGCAAGAGGTGTATTGAGTGATGATATATAACCGAGAACATTTGCAGGAAGTTCCGGAAGTTTTATCTGTGTAAAAAATGCAATAAGCCCCAGAAATATGGCAATAATAGTGGGAGAATAGAATACTTTTATAATTTGTCTGAAATCCTTTTCACCCGTAAGCAAAACAATACCGTGAGTCCAGACAAATAAATTAAAAATAGTAATGAAGGCCGTAAGATAAAAAACTCCTTCCATGCCGAACATAGCATTTGTAAGTGGCATACCCATAAATGCACAGTTTGAATATATAGCTGAAAACCGTTCTATTTCAGTTTCCCTGCCTTTTTTCTTACGGATTAAAATACATACTGCAATTATTGTAATAATGAATGAAATTACTGAAAGTCCAAAAGTTATCAGAAGATTCTTAACCAAATCAGCGTGTATTTCAGTCTGATATGACATAAATATCATAACAGGATTTACAACCTGCAGAACAAATTTTGAAAGTTCCTTATTTGAAGTACTGCTTATAATTTTCGCCTTGTAACAAAGCACTCCGACAAGCATAAGCAAAAGCATTATAAATGTTTGTTTAAGTATAATACCTGACATAATAACATCTCCTTAAAAATGCCGGAATCAGTTTCCGGCACTTCATAATTATTTAAAATTTATAGCCGAGTCAATAAAATCAAAATGTTTTTCACTGTATTCAGGACAGAATTTCCACCCCTCATCTTTCAGTTTTACAACACAAATCCAACCGCTCGGAGTTTCATTTCCACCCTTAGTTTTAAAAGTAAAATTGACTTCAACACGATATGCCTTTTTGACATCAGCTTCATATTCATTCTTATAAAAGTCCCTGACTTCCTTAAGGTTACTTCCGCTCAGTTCTTCCTTTGCAGCTATGTCATAATCAGTACTTTTCAATCCCATGTTCTTAAGTTTTGATTTAATATTCTTATCATTTTTCTCAAGATAATCCTTCCATGAAGTACCATTATTTTTAGCATTGACTCTTTTGAATGTGATAGTATCTTCGTTGTATAATGACTCCATAATCATTTCAGTATCAGCCTTGTTCATACCTTTTACCAATTTTTTTATAGGCTTTTTATATGCGTTCACTCCTGAAATAATCATTGCTGCAATCATCAGGATAATAAGAATAATGACTGAAATTCCGGTTATCATCAATATTTTTTTAAATCTTCCACTCTTTTTTCCCTCAGGCTTTTCTTCCCTGAACAGATGTATTTCCTCCTTTGACTTCTCGCACGTACATCTGCCGTCCTTATCAAGTTGTCTGCCGCAATATCTGCAATACTCCATTTCAACTTCCTCCGGTTTTATTAAAAATTTACAGGTATATTTTTCACTCTCAATGAAATAATAAATCTGAGGTGAATTTCATGAATGATGAATTTGTAAAAATATATATTCCGAAAACGGGAGAACCAAAAGCAATGGCTGATGATTCAGGAGAGGTAAAAATTTACTCTCCGGCTTCTTCCGCTGAAAATTCAGAACATCCGGCACATCTGCCATAAAAAACTGTCTGTGAAGAATCAACAATAAAGCCATGATGTTCTGCTATATGGTTATTTATATCCATAAGCTGACCACAGTTAAGATGAATAAGTTTCCCACAGCAGAGACATTTGAGATGAAAATGTTCACGGCATTCACTCTTGTTGTCAATATACTGGTAGCAAGCCCCCGTTTTACCGTCAATCACGAATTTTCTTACTGTTCCTGATTCAACAAGTCTGTCAAGCTGACGATAAATGGTTGCCGTTCCTACAGGAGTACCTTCTGCCCTGAGATATGCACTTATTTCCTGAACATTTGTATGCTTTTCTTTATTACTGACAAGAAAATCAATAAGTTTTTCTTTCTGAGATGTATTATAGCCCGAATTTTTCACTTAATCACCCTGTTAATATTAATATGATAAGTCTATTTTATCACATTTTGCTGTCTTTGTCAACAAAAACCGATAACGATTTACATTTCTTTTTAGGGCTTATTTATGTATTTTATGCCAATTTTAACTTTTCCTTGACATATTAATTCCACAATGATATAATTAAAAATAACAAAAGCCTGTATTAAGGCTTAAACAGGATTTTGTAAATTATAAAAGGAGGGTTAAGGCATGAAAAAAATTATGGAATGTGCAGCAAAATTCCGGATAAGAAAATATCTGCTTGTGTTTGCTGATGCTTTTATAGTCATATCCGCTGCACTTATAACAAATTTTATCCTATCTTTTTCAAGCTATTCACTTACTTCAGGAGAAATGATTATTCCTATTTTTACCAGCACTGTCTGCTGCTTTGCATTTCTTTTTATCTTCGGTGCATACAGTAAAATGTGGAGATATTCAACCAAAAAGGATTATCTCTGTTGTATTGCCGGAACTGTATTCGGAATACTTGCAACATGGCTCTTCGATTATATTTCTACAGGTGAAGGAATTGAGCCATTATACATAATTCTTCATACACTGATTTCAACAACAGGAATATGCCTTTTCCGTGTAATTTTCCGCTCGGCATTTATTGATATATCAAAGGCAAAAGAAAATTCCGGAGAATATATTCGAACTATGATTATCGGAGGAGGACAGGCTGCACAGATGCTTATAAGTGAAATTTTAAGTTCACAAAACAGCTGCATCTGTGACAACAAGAAAACAGCACAGTATGAACCGATATGTATTATTGATGATGACAGAAAAAAAATAGGAAAAAATATCAAAGGAATTGAAATAATCGGAACAACCTATGACATTCCGAAATTAATTGAAGAGAAAAAAATTGAACTCATAATTTTTGCTATTCCTTCATGTTTGGAAGAAGAAAGAAAACGCATTCTCAACATATGCTCAAAAACAGGTATAACAATTAAAAAACTTCCGTTTATAGGAAACCTAATTTTTGATGAAACCCAGCCCGCTCCTCTGCTCAGTCAAATTCATGATATCAAGGTTGAGGATTTGCTCGGACGTGACCCCATAAAATTTGACAGTAAGGAAATAAGAAACTTTATCAGCGGAAAAGTCTGTATGGTAACAGGAGGCGGTGGTTCTATCGGGTCGGAACTTGTTCGTCAGATTGCAAAATATTCTCCTGAACGCATCATAATTGTTGATATATATGAAAATAATGCATATGATATTCAGCAGGAACTTATGATGGAATATGGCGACAGCCTGAACCTTGTAACACTTATTGCATCAGTACGTGATTATGACCGCATGAACCGGATTTTTAAGGATTATAAACCACAGGTAGTATTTCATGCCGCTGCACACAAACACGTTCCGCTTATGGAAGTTTCTCCGATGGAAGCCATAAAGAACAATGTAATTGGCACTTTTAATACAGCTACTCTTGCACAGTTTCATGATGTTGAAAAATTCATAATGATTTCAACTGACAAAGCTGTAAATCCTACCAATGTAATGGGAGCTTCAAAACGATGCTGTGAAATGATTGTGCAGTATCTTGCTCAGCAACATGAAGGTATAACCGAATTTGTTACGACACGTTTCGGAAATGTCCTTGGTTCAAATGGTTCTGTAATACCACTGTTCAAACGTCAGATTGAACAAGGAAAACCCGTAACAGTAACTCATCCCGATATTATCCGCTATTTTATGACTATTCCCGAAGCAGTAAGTCTTGTTATGGAAGCTGCTGCAATTGCCAATGGCGGTGAAATATTTGTTCTTGACATGGGCAAACCCGTTAGAATTGTCACACTCGCAGAAAACTTGATACGAATGTACGGAAAAGTTCCTTATGTTGATGTCGACATACAGTTTACAGGACTCAGACCGGGAGAAAAAATTAAGGAAGAACTTCTTATGAATGAAGAAGGTCTTAAAAAAACTTCAAATAAACTCATTTTCATTGGCAAACAGATTGAAATTGATGAATCTGATTTTGCCGAAAAATTAAGAATACTCCGTGATTCAGCTAAAGAAAATGATGAAAAAATTGCCGTTCAGGCTCTTCATGACATGGTTCCTACTTTTATCACTCCGGAAGAATTTAATAATAAGCTTATAAATAATCCGAAAAAAATCAAAAAAGAAAAATCCGCATAATAAAAGCCTCCCCTGTATTTTTACAGGGGATTTTTGTTTAAATTCAGAATAGCTGTAAATATTTCTGCATATTTTGTAATATTCTAAAATATTTACGGGAGTGTTACTATGAAAAAAGCTAAACATAAAATTCTATTCGGAGCTGTTTTCTTCGGTTGTGCAATAACCGCTATCGGAGGAGCTGCTTTTATAAGTGAAAAAATGGAAAATCAATCTGTGCCAGCTTCTCTTATATCTGAACAGGAAGAACTTCCGATTATTGTTCTTGATGCAGGTCATGGAGGATTTGACGGCGGATGTGTTTCTGTTGAAGGAGTACCGGAAAAGGGAATAAACCTCAGTATACTTCTGAGGCTAAGGGATTTGCTGGAAATTTCAGGATATACAGTTGAAGTCACTCGTGATACTGACACTTCAATACATGATGACGGAATTGAAGGCATAGCCAATCAGAAAAGCTCCGATATGGACAACAGACTTGAATTATTCAACAAATATGACAATGCAGTATGTATTTCAATACATCAGAACCAGTTTACTGATTCTTTTTATAACGGTGCACAGATGTTCTATTCAGGAACTAATTCTGAAAATGAAACTCTTGCCAAATCGCTTCAAAGTAGTTTTCAAAATCTTCAGCCCGAAAACAAGCGTGAAATAAAACTATGCGGAAAGGAGCTGTTTTTATGTTATTACAGCGAAAATCCTACTGTAATGGTAGAATGCGGATTTCTGTCAAATCCGGAAGAAGCAGCCCTGCTGAACACTGAAGAATATCAGCAGAAAATTGCTATGACCATTTTCTCCGGATTAAACAGTTTTATAAGCGGAAGTTAAAAAAATATATATTTTAAGTGAGTATTTCATATCGGCATCACGTCTAACAAATAGAAGCGAACAAAACAGCTTCATAAAATCTGAAAGGAAGTGCCTTTATGAAAAAACTAATATCACTTATCACAAGCGGAATGCTTGCAGTTATACCTGCTGTACAAGTTCAGCTTTATGCCTGTGCTGATGAATTTTCTGTACTATCAGTATCCGAAAAAGTCACAAGTCTGACTGATACATCAATAACTGAAGCAATCAATCCAAATAAACAAGAATCTGAAAATCAGCCGGTTACAACAGATATTACTGGCAATTCCGATATTTATGAACCAATTGTAACCACACAGGCTCCGCCCTCTGACAATGAAATCAGAGCTGTCATCGAATATGACCCCAATAAAATTGTGAACCTTAACATAGGTGAAGAACTTGATTTAAACAGCATAAATTTAGGCATAAGCGTATGGGGATTTGAATCCAATAATGACTTTTTTGAAATAAGCTCAGAGGTGCTGAATTACAAATTTTCCATAGGTTCCGGAAAACACTCAAACTGCTATACTTATGACACAAGCGACATCGATACATCAACCGCCGGCTTATATACTATAAAAGTAAATCCGCTTCCTAACGTCTCAGAAAAATTTGTTTTTGAAAATTCATCTTCCAGCAAAATACCGAACGGGGAATATGAATTTACAATACAAGACAGACCTTTTTATATTATGGTTGAAGTTATTGACCATTCAGCTACTGCAACAACAGAACCAAACTTCACAGACATAACAACTACAACTTCCACAACTACAAAGGTTTATACTACAGCAACTGAAAAAACCGGAACAGACATCAATACCACTACAATTACATCTGATAAAATTATTATCAAGGATTATGCCATAAAACTTGAATATGATGATTCACCGATGAAAATAGGAGAAAAAAGAGCAATACATGTATATAATCCTATAACAGGCGAACCCGAAAGTATTACAGAATTTTCTTTCGATTCCAACATAACAGCATCTTGTTCACCTGAAAACGATAAACTTTATATAACTGCACTTGAATCAGGCGAAGCAAAAATCTATATTTTTGGAACCGGATGTGCCTTCGGAAGTTATGCCTATCTTACTGTAACTGATGAACAGTTTTATGAAAATATTTCAACATCATTAAATACTGCCACAACAACAACTACTACTGCTGCTACTACTATGAGCAGCAACTCACAAACATCTGCCCCATCAACTGAATCTGATGCAAATACTACAGTTGTTGTTATGGATTACCGTACACAACTTGAATATGATAATTCACCGATGAAAATAGGAGAAAAAAGAGCAATACGTTTATACAATCCGGCAACCGGCACAACATCAGGAGCATATATTTCAGAAGCTTCTTCCAATATTTCCGTATCTTATGAACCTAACAGTGATACAGTATATATAACTGCACTCGAATCAGGCGATATAACACTTTATATTCGTGAATCAAGCTGTGCTTTCGGGAATTATGTAAATCTTACAATTACAGAAGAATTATTTTCAGAAAACAACAATAAAACTCCTTTGCCGGAACAACTTCCCCAAACAGGATATTCATATATTTACAAGTGGATTTTATACTTTGCTGTATTAATAACAACATCAGGAACTGTCATAACAATCTATTCAAAAAAGAAAGTTAAATAACCAGAAATCTACAAAATCTCCATTCTTTCCTCTTTTTTCCTTGATTTCAAACAAGGAAGATGCAAATAAAAAACTGCTGTATTTAAAAAATACAGCAGTTTTTTATTGCAAATCCTCTCACAGAAATTTCACAAATCAGAAAATGGGCATTCGCTTGATTTTTTTATTATAATATGGTAAAATATAGAAGTATCATAATTTTTATTACAGAATATTCAAACCACTGACTAAATAACATAACTGAATTTGATAAAGCCGGAATCAGGCTTGGAAAGGATATAATTATGGATATTAATAAAACTCTGGCACAGGAATTTAACTTACGTCAGGAACAGGTGGACAATACTATTGAGCTTATTGACGATGATAAAACAATACCATTTATCGCCCGTTACAGAAAAGAACTTACCGGCTCTCTTGATGACCAGATTCTCCGTGAACTTCATGACAGACTTATGTATCTGAGAAATCTTGAAAAGCGTAAGGAAGAGATACGCAGTGCAATAACCGAACAGGATAAAATGACTCCCGAAATCGAAAACGCCATTTCAACAGCTACGGCTCTTGTTGAAGTTGAAGACATTTATCGTCCGTTTAAGCCAAAACGCCGTACCCGTGCAAGCATAGCAAGAGAAAAAGGTCTTGAACCACTTGCAGCAATTATAATGGCACAGGAAAATTCTACAAACCCTGAAACAGAAGCTGTTACCTTTATCAGTGAAGAAAAAGGAGTTGAAGATATAAAAACAGCTATTCAAGGAGCAATGGATATAATCGCAGAAGATATTTCTGATGATGCTGATGTACGTAAAAAGCTCCGTTCAGCAGTCAATGAAAAAGGTGAAATTATTTCAAAGGCAACTGACCCCGATGCTCAGAGCGTTTATATGAATTATTACGAATATTCCGAACCTGTTTCAAAAGTAGCAAATCATCGTGTTCTTGCACTTGACAGGGGTGAAAAGGAAGGATTTCTTAAAATATCCCTTACACTTGATGAATCAACTGCAACCGATATTATTCTTAATAAATATATCAAGTCTAACAATTCATGCGGAGAAATTGTGCGTGCTGCTGCCGAGGACAGTTATAAAAGACTTATTTTTCCATCCATTGAGCGTGAAATCCGTTCTGAAATGACTGCAAAGGCTGCTGAGGATTCAATAAAGGTTTTTGCATCAAATTTAAGACAGCTCCTACTCCAGCCACCGCTTAAAAACAGTGTAATTCTCGGACTCGACCCAGGCTACAGGACAGGCTGTAAAGTTGCTGTAATTGATTCAACCGGAAAAGTTCTCGATACCAATGTAATCTACTGTACCCCAGGACCTAAGACAAATATTGAATATTCAAAAAAAATACTAAAAAACTTGATAAACAAGCATAATGTTACAACTATCTCTATCGGAAATGGCACTGCCTCACGTGAGACAGAACAATTTGCCGCTGAACTTATCAAGGAAATTCCACAGCAAATAAGCTACATGGTAGTAAGCGAAGCAGGTGCGTCCGTTTATTCTGCATCCAAACTTGCGGCTGACGAATTTCCTGAATATGATGTATCACTCAGAAGTGCGGTATCAATTGCACGCCGTCTGCAAGACCCACTTGCTGAACTCGTAAAAATTGAACCGAAAGCTATGGGGGTCGGACAGTATCAGCATGATATGCCACAGGCACGTATGAACGATGCTCTTTCAGGTGTTGTAGAGGACTGCGTAAACTCCGTAGGTGTTGACCTAAATACAGCTTCCCATTCGCTTCTTTCATATATTTCAGGAATCAACTCCACTGTTGCCAAAAATATAGTTGCATATCGTGAAGAAAATGGCAGATTCAACGACAGGAAAGAACTGATGAAAGTGCCAAAACTCGGCAAAAAAGCATTTGAACAGTGTGCAGGATTTTTAAGAGTACGTGAAGGAAAAAATCCTCTTGATAATACTGCTGTTCACCCTGAAAGCTATAATGCTGCTTCTGCACTTCTTACTGAATGCGGATTCACTCTTGCCGATATTTCAAACGGAAGAGCTGCTGGAATCTCTGAAAAAGCTGAAGTTGTCGGAATTGAAAATATCAGTGCAAAACTTGAAATTGGCATTCCCACTCTTACTGATATTATAAGTGAACTCAAAAAACCGGGACGTGACCTGCGTGATGAACTTCCTCCGCCACTTCTCAGAAACGGCGATATCATGGAAATAAAAGATTTGAAAGTCGGAATGGAACTTGTCGGAACAGTTCGCAATATTATTGATTTCGGTGCTTTTGTTGATATTGGTGTACATGAAGACGGTCTTGTTCATGTTTCAGAAATCTGTTCACGGTATATCAAACATCCTCTTGAAGCAGTAAAAGTCGGGGAAATAGTAAAGACAAGGGTTATTGATGTTGACCTTAAAAGAAACAGAATATCTCTTACTATGCGTCTGAATGATGAAGAAGAGAAAAAATCTGAGAAAAAGCAGAACGGCAAACCTAAAAAATCAGGCAAGCAGAAATATGAAAAACGTGAAAAAAAAGGATTTGATGCAAATAAAATTCACAACAGTGCATTCAAAATAAAGAAAAAATAATTCATTGAAACGAAGGGAATTATATATGTCTGATAATATCTATACAGCCCAAGAACTTGAATATTTAAAGAAATCAACCGAAAACGGAAACACAGATGCACAATATGAAATCGGTTATTATTATGAATACATTGATGCAACAGAAAAAATATGACAAAAGCTTTTGAATTTTATAAAAAATCTGCTGAAAACGGAATTTCGCAAGCCCAGCTCGCCCTTGGCTGCTGCTACAAATTCGGAAAAGGAACAGAAAAAAATCTTATTGAATCTGTTCATTGGTACCTGAAAACATACGACAACAGAGACACTTTTGCCGAAAACGCACTGAAAGAACTGATTAAAAACAATCAATAATTAAAAAAACAATCTTTTTGTTATATATTTATAATAAATTCACAAAAAACGCTTGACTTTTTATAAAGTACATGATACAATTATTGATATTTATAATAAAATTTATTTATCTTTCCGAAAGGAGTGAAATAATTGACAGCAAGAGAAGAATTTATCTCAATCTATAATGAAAATATAAAGCGTACCGGAGCGGACAGACTTCTTGAATTTCTTAAAAAATCCGATTTTTTCACTGCTCCATGCAGTACACGCTATCATGGTGCGTATGAAGGCGGTCTTGTTGAACACAGCGTCAACGTTTATCACTGTCTTAAAGACTATCTTTCCCGTCCACGCACAAAAGAACTTTACAGCATGAACTTTTCTGACGAAACTATTGCTATAGTTGCACTGCTTCATGATGTATGCAAGATAAATTTCTATACAACTGAAGTCCGTAACCGCAAGAATGAAGAAACAGGAAAATGGGAAAAATACAATGCCTATACAATAGATGATACTCTTCCTTATGGTCACGGTGAAAAATCCGTATATATCATATCCGGCTATTTTTATGGTGACAGCAGGCTTACCCGTGATGAAGCCTGTGCTATACGCTGGCATATGGGTTTTTCAGGAATTGAAGATAAAAACACTATAGGCAAAGCTCTTGAAATGTACCCTCTTGCCTTTGCCCTCTCAGTTGCTGATATGGAAGCTTCCTACTTCATTGAAGGAAGCCGAAAATAAATTTTAAAATAAGGAGACCTAAAAATGAATTGGTACGATAATGCCATAATTTATCACATTTATCCGCTCGGATTCTGCGGAGCACCAAAATTCAACAATTTCAACAGCGAAGAAATAACCTATCGTCTTGATAAAGTTATCGACTGGATTCCTCATCTTCTGGAAATGAATGTCGATGCTGTTTATTTCGGACCTGTTTTCGAATCGGTTGAACACGGTTACGATACTGTTGACTATAAAAAAATTGACCGCCGGCTTGGTGACAACGATTCCTTTAAGAATATCTGCGATAAACTTCATGAAGCAGGCATCAGAGTTATTCTTGACGGTGTTTTCAATCACGTCGGACGAAAATTCCCTCAGTTTGTAGACGTTCAGGAAAAGTTACAGGGTTCAGGCTACTGCGACTGGTTTCAAAATCTAAATTTCGGCGGACAGTCCCCTTGCGGAGACCCTTTCTGGTACGAAGGCTGGAACGGTCACTTTAATCTTGTAAAGCTCAACCTGAGAAATGTAGGAGTATGTGACCATATTATTGACGCTGTAAATTATTGGATTGAACATTTCGGCATTGATGGTATCAGATTTGATGCGGCTGACTGCATTGATTTTAATTTCTTTAAGAGAATACGTGATTTCTGTAAAGGTAAAAAGCACGATTTCTGGCTTATGGGTGAAATTATCCACGGAGATTACAACCGCTGGGCTAATCCTGAAATGCTTGACAGCGTTACAAACTATGAATGCTACAAAGGAATCTATTCATCACATAATGATAAAAACTATTATGAAATAGACTACTCCATTAACCGTCAGTCCGGTTCAAACGGCGGTATTTACAGAAATATAAATCTATATAACTTTGTTGACAACCATGATGTCAACAGGCTTGCAAGTACTGTTGTTAATCCTGCTCATCTCCCGCTTATTTATACTCTTATGTATACAATGCCCGGTATACCATCAATTTACTATGGAAGCGAGTATGGCATTCAGGGACGAAAAGAAAACAATTCCGACGATGGTCTGCGTCCATGCCTTTATCTTGAAGATATGGAGCGTGAAAATACTGCACTTTATAAGCATATTGTAAAGCTCGGACGTATTTACAGAGCTTATCCATCACTCCGAACAGGCTCTTATGAAAGATTGCAGATTACAAATCAGCAGATTCTTTTCAAGAAGGTTCAGGGAGAACAGACTGTATATGTAGCACTCAATCTTGCTGACTATCAGTATGATTTCAATTTCCAGACTCATCTTCCGGCACTCGTTGATGTACTAAGTGCAAATCAGGTGCAGGTTGAAAACGGCAGTGCTCATATTCATATGCCACCATTTTCTGCAATGATTATAGTTTCAGACGATATTGTAAATACTGAACCTGAAGCTGTCTCTGTTCATGAAGAAAACAATGATTCTGAAACAGAAATTGTTATCGGTGCACATTACCGTCACTATAAAGGCGGAGAATATGAAATAATTGTAACCGCACGGCACAGTGAAAACAATGAGGACCTTGTTGTATACAGAAATATTAATGATGGTACCGTATGGGCAAGACCAAAGGCTATATTCTGCGGAAAAGCAGGAGACGGCACTATAAGAAGATTCGTCAAGCTTCAATAAATACAATAAACAAAACCGGAAGTAAAAAAAGCTTCCGGTTTTTTATTTTTATGTGATATTTCAGTTCCTGAAATCATTTTATATACAGAAAGAAATTGATTTTCATGCCCATTGTTATAAAAAACGACTTTTAATCTAACTGAATTAAAAATTATTGAATAATTCAAGAAAATCTGCTTATAATATATCCGCAGGGTTAATACCTGAATTTATTCCGTAACATTATACGGAGAAAGGTGGATATTATGAGCCACAAAAACAAATCATCACAGTCCAAATATGACAATAAGTCAAAAAACAACTTTACTGACAAATCAGATAATCACTGCAACAACAACTCAAACAACAACAGCTACAGCGACAAATCCGACAGCGATTCCCAGAATTATTCAGATTAATATAAAAATTCACTGAACTTCAAAAAACTCCTATGGTACAAGAAAACCATAGGAGTTTTTTTATACTACATAAAAACAGTTATAAGCCTTATGTTTTTACCGTCTCTGATTTTTTATGCATACTTGTACAGAATCATGAATATATTTTTACAAAGCAATTTTTCAAGGAGGCTACTATGGATTTTAAAATCAACAGAGAAACAGTCCCCGCTGCTGAGGCTGTCTACAGTGGAATACAGGAACAGGGTATCGAACTTGATTATATACTCCCCGATTACTATCCCGATATTTTCCGGCTTGTCCGCTGTGAATTATGCCCTGTTATTACATCTTATTCTATAAACGGCGATAAGCTTTCATATGAACTGCAATGTGAAATAAAACTGCTTTACTGCGGAGAAAACGGAGGTTCACTCCAATATATTTCACAAAGGCAGAATTTTTCAAAATCTCTGGATTTGGGTAAATTCCCAGATTCTCCGGAAGTCCGGCTTTCTGCAAAAGCTGACCATGTAAATTTCAGGGCAGTAAATAAACGCAGACTTGATATACGCGGAGCAGTTTCCATAAAAATCAGCGTTACAGGAGAAAAAAATCAGGAAGTAATTTCTGATGCTTTCGGAATGAACATACAACTTAAAAAAATTCCTGTAAAATATGCTTCTCAGAAACTTACCGCTGAAAAAATCATACAACTTACAGAAGAAACAGAGCTTTCAGCAGCTCAGTCACCCGTAAACAGTATTATACGTTCTGAATGCAATATCGGAGAATGCGAAAGAAAAATAATATCAGGCAAACTTCTTGCAAAAGGTGAAATAATTTTCAAACTGCTGTATTCCTGCGATTCAGTTATCGAACAGCTTGATTTCTCCATGCCGTTCAGTCAGATTGTTGATATGGACGGAATTGACGAAACCTTTGAATGCAGTATCACAGCAGAGATAATAAACTGCAATATAACAGTATCCGCTGATAAAAACGGCGATAACCGCATTATCAAATTCGAGCCTGAACTTCGTCTGAACTGCCGTGCAGTCAAGAACTCTGAAATTATGATTGCAACCGACGCATATTCTACTGTCTATCCCTGTGAAACAGAATTTTCTGTTGTCAGTGCAGAACAGCTTCCTGTTATATATGCCGAAAGTTTCCGACATACAGCAAAGATTGCAGAGGGTGACTCCGCACCAAAAACAGTATATGCAATGTGGTGCAATCCGAAAAATATAAATACCCGTCTTGGAAACGGCGGAAAATCAGTAATTATTTCGGGTATGCTTACCTATTCAATGGCTGCTGAAGATTCATCAGGAACAATTATAATGCCTGACCATGACGAAGCTTTTGAAGAAACTCTTGAAATAGGAGACGACCTTTCAGATTCAACGGTAACATCTGAAATTTCAGGAATTTCTGTCTCCTATAACATAACTTCCGAGGGTATACTCAATGCAAAAGCCGATATTTCAGTAAAAATCAGTGCAGGAAATTCATCTGAAATAAAAGCCCTTACAGGTATAACAATTGATGATACGGTAAAAAAACAGCGTGACGGAGATTATGCTATAAAACTGTATTTCGGAACTGAAAATGAAGACATATGGGAAATCGCCAAACGGTGCAGTACAGGAGTTGACGCTATTATGGAAGAAAATGACCTTACTTCCGAACGTCTTGAAAGCGGATGTATGCTGCTGATTCCCATTAAAGAATAAAAGGAGAATATTATGGCTAAAGATATTTACAGCAGTATTGCTGAACGTACAGGCGGCGATATTTATATCGGAGTTGTCGGACCTGTCCGCACAGGCAAATCTACTTTTATCAAGAGATTCATGGAATCCCTTGTTATACCGAATATCAAAAGTGAATTTATGAAGGAACGTGCTCTTGACGAACTTCCGCAGTCTGCTGCCGGAAAAACTATTATGACCACTGAACCTAAATTCATTCCGGAAGAAGCTGTTGAAGTAAGTCTCGGAGATGGTGCGGCATTCAATGTAAGACTGATTGACTGTGTAGGATACATAGTTCCCAGCTCAATCGGATATATTGAGAACGAACAGCCCAGAATGGTGATGACATCATGGTTTGATGAAGAAATTCCATTCAATATGGCTGCTGAAATAGGTACTCAGAAAGTAATAACAGACCATTCAACCATTGGTCTTGTTGTTACGACTGACGGCACAATTTCTGATATTCCAAGAAGCGAATATGAAGAATGCGAAGAACGTGTTATAGGAGAACTCAGGTCACTTGGCAAACCATTTGTCGTAGTTATGAATACTGTCAATCCGACAGCACCGGAAGCCAGAAACCTTGCTGCACTTCTTTCTGACAAGTACGATACAAAAGTTATGCCCGTAAACTGCCTGAGTCTTGACGAAAATGATATACGTGAAATTATAAGGGAAATCCTTTACAGTTTTCCTGTCCGTGAGATTAATATCCGTACTGCCCGCTGGATAAATACCCTTGAAAAAGGTCATTGGCTTAAAACTGATATTCTTAACTGTATACGTGAAGCTGCAAAAAATATCCGGCTTGTTCGTGAAGCAGAATCAGCTGCCGAAGCTATGGAACAATGTCCTCATATCATAAGTGCATCTGCAACCTCAATTGATTTGGGCAAGGGTGCAGTAACAATAACCGCCGAACTTGACAGCAGTCTGTTTTATAAAATTATAGGTGAGGCAACAGGAATAGAACTTGAAAGTGAAAGTGACCTTATGCCGTTGCTTATGGAACTCAACAACATTAAGAAAAAATATAACCGTATAGCAGCAGCACTTGACGAAGTTGAAGCTACAGGATATGGAATTGTCATGCCTGAACTTGAAGAACTGACACTTGAAGAACCAAAAATCATAAAACAGGGCGGAAAATATGGAGTAAAACTTAAAGCATCCGCACCGTCCATACATATGATGAGGGCGAATATAAATACTACCGTTTCTCCTATTGTCGGAACGGAAAAACAGTCTGAGGAACTTATTATGTACTTGCTTGACGGCTTTGATGACAATCCGACAAAAATATGGGAAAGCAATATTTTCGGAAAATCACTGCATGAACTTGTAAATGAAGGACTTCACAACAAGCTTTATAAAATGCCGATTGATGCAAGAATGAAACTTCAGGAAACACTTGAACGCATTATTAATGACGGATGCAGCGGACTGATTTGTTTTCTGTTATAACAAAAAAGCAGGCTTACCCAATTGGGTGAACCTGCTTTAACATTTTCATTACCTTAACCGTATATCGGATTATACATCGGCATTATATTATTCAAAACAATAATTACGGCAATAACTGCAATACACAAAGGAAGTGCAAGGTATTTCTGCAAATTAAACAACACAGCCTGTATTTTATCCGGAATATTTACATCGCTTAGAACCGTAAAAATTACAAGGGCTAAAAATCCGGAGAAAGCAAGCGAACATAAAATTACGAAATTAGCAAAATTTCCGCCTGCCGATGATTCTCCGTAGTCTGGTATAATCCAGTTGAGCGAACGAATCGAAAATTTCATTTTTATCTGCAAATACCAGAATAAAACCGTAAAAGGAACTGACAGAATAATTTTTGCAAAAGCCTGTTTCAGTGTTGTGCTGTATACTGACAAACCTGTAATAAATGCAGATATTGCCGGAATTATAACCATCGGTATTATGACGTTATCAAGTTTAATCAATAATATTTCATTAAGGAAATGAACGGGCAAAAGCAATACAGCAATCTGAAATGCACCGATTAAAGACTGAAACAATGATTTTTCTTTCATAATATTCCACACCTCCAATCAGTCATCGGTCAGTACGACGGCAACAACTGAAATATTATCATTGCCCCCCTGCTCCAGTGCCTTTTTTACAAGCATATCAAGCCTTACAGACAGACTCTTAGGAAGCTCCAAAATTTCACATATTTCAGCATCTGATACAAAATCAGATAAACCGTCCGTACAGATAAGAAGAATATCCCCATACTGTAAAATATCATCCATTATTTTTATATCAATTTTCGGATTATCTTTCAGATTGCCGAACGCAGGAAAAATAATATTTCTGTGAATATGGGTTTTAAGTTCCTCAAGTGTAATAGAGCCTTCCTCATAAAGAAGCTGAACAAACGACTGGTCACGGGAAATCTGTTGTAAACAGCCTTGTCTGAAACGATACAGACGTGAATCTCCGACATTAAATGAAGTAATCGTACCATCTGTATCAACAGCTATACCGCACAAAGTAGCCTGCATATTACGGCTTTCAGAATTGTTTTTACTGAACTCAGCAAGTCTGTTATGGACTTTCATAAGTCTTTCTATAAGTTTTTCCTGTTCATAATTACTGATAAGCCTGACATTTTCAAGACACATAACAGATGCAAGCTCACCCGAATTTTCTCCTGAAACACCGTCAGAAACAGCAGCTATAAACGGCACATCAAGTATTTGTTCTGTTCTTGTATTGGTAAAAACCCTTCCGCCTATAAGCATTGCATCTTCATTATGGGACACAATGCCTTTCTCTGTAATTCCACAGCAATAGTACATAAACTACCTCATTTTATATTATAAAATCTTTTAGCATTTTCACAGGTAATATCAATAAGTTCCTGAACATCAACATTTTTAATTTCAGCAGCTTTTTCAGCAGTATGAATAATCATAGAACTGTCACAGCGTTTGCCTCTGAACGGAACAGGAGCCATATAAGGACAATCAGTCTCAAGAAGAAGTTTATCCAGAGGAACAGTTTCAAGGGCTTTCAGTGCCTTTCTGGCATTCTTAAAAGTCAGCACACCGGTAAAGCCGATATACATACCAAGCTTTATAACTTCCTTTGCTGTTTCGGCAGAACCGCTGAAACAGTGAACCACTCCGGCAGGCTTATACTTTTTCAGTATATTCAACGTATCTTCACAGGCATCACGGCTATGAACGATTACAGGCAAATCCAGTTCCTTTGCAAGCAAAAGCTGTTCTTCAAATAATTCAATCTGCTTATTCCTGTTATAGCCCTCATAATGATAATCAAGACCTATCTCGCCTATTGCCCTGATTTTTTCAGAACTAAGAGCTGTATTTCTGACTATATCAAGATAATTTTCCGGATTGCTGTCAACGCTTTCAGGATGAACGCCAGAAGCCGCATATATATAGTCATATTTTTCAGCAAGAACAGCATTCTCAGCTGTATCATCAACCGAAGACGATGCAAGCATAATATATTTTACACCCTTCTCAGGAAGTGACTCAAGAAGTATATCTCTGTCAATATCAAATGCATGGTCAGCATAATGTGCATGAGTATCAAAGATATTATTCATCTTCTGACTGCTCCTCACTTTCCTTACTTTCATCATAACTGTAATATGTTTCAACAAAATCTCTTATGAAAGCATCAGAAGGAATAAAATCATCATAAGCAGCTGAACCGTCCATAATAAAGAATTTTGATATTGAATTTCCACGCTCAAACATATTCTTTATTGCGGTTTTATGCGTTTTATAGTCAACAGCCGTGATATTTGTATCAGTCATATTGACAATTGTATTAAAAGTATTATCAAAATTATCAGCAATTCGCATTCCGCTTGCCTGATTAACCATGGCTGAAATGACAGAACTTACTGTATATGCCCTCTCAGTCTCACCGTCCTTGAACATGGAATATGTAACCAGCTTGTCAATCTGTTCAGCATTAAGATACTGTTCGGAACCATCACCGTTGAATCCTGCAATATCAGCAGAAACAGGATATGAAACACCACCGAGAATATCACAGAGCTTGATAAAAGCCGAAGAATCAAACTTCATATACCGGTCTACTGTTATTCCGAAAAGATGTTCTGTGAAATTCACAGCAGCAGAAGCTCCTCCGGACTGATAAGAAGCATCAAGACTCTGTTGTGTACCGTCAATAACAGCGATTGTATTCGTCGGCAATCCAAGAAATACAATTTTTTTATCTTTCGGAACAGACCTCATAAGCATAAATGTTGTAGAACATTTTTTCTTTTCAGGTTCATCAAGAATAAACAGAATAGTATGATTGTCCGCATAGCTTGTTGTCGTAATCTGACGTGGTGTGGGTTCGGGCAGTTTCTTTTCACCGTCAAGTATACCAAGATAACGTAGAAGGAAAAATGTACCGCCGCCTACGATAATAATTCCGATAAAAATGGTAACAAGATAGGGAACTGCTATACTGCCTGCTTTCTTTTTTGACATAGTAAAAAAACTCCTCTCAATTAATATAAATTTATTATTTTAGCAAAATTAATTTTTTGCAAAATATACTTGCAAAATTCTGAAATTGTGATATAATAGATTAAGACAGTATCAGGCATCAAATTTTTTTCTGGAAATATCAAGTCTTATTTTTTGAATTTCACAATAAATATCCGTCCGGTTCGTTCCTGCTTTATCTATCAAAGCAAATACATCTTCAATCCCGAATCTAATTATAGTTTTATTCTTTTTTTCTGCATATCTTAATGTCTGTGCTGTTCCGCTGAACTTCAATGAAGTATTATTACAGAAGGCTATAACGACAGATGAATTATCAACCATAAAAAAATTTCTTGTTCGGTAAAGTGAAGGTGAACACTCAAGACTTTTCTTTTTACCATAAATTATATCAGGATTATCATTCGTTGTAAGAAGAATATCTGAAAAACGTTCAATGAATTTAAGCTGTGCAATATCGTCATCTGTAAATGATTCAGCATGGCGAAGATAAGGCATTGCACCTATAAGGAGGAAATTTGTGCATCTTTTTTTTTTGAGTATATAATCCGATGCCCATAAATCCGTACCTGATGCAAGACCCGATATAAGAATCCTGTAACCTTTTTTTATAATCAAATCAATATATCTTTCAAGCATTTTCTTAATGGTAAATATTGTTAACTGTTTATCACCTTTATAAGGTGTAATATATTTTTCTCTGTGGCCCGTTATGCACACCGTAGTGTCCTTATCTATAAATACTTCTGAGGGCAGGTAAACCGGCATTCCGGAAGTATAGGAATTAAACATATTTCACCTCTGAAATTTTATTATTTGATGATAACATTTTAATTGTATCACATATTATACCATATTTCAAGTAATTTTTCAAGCTGTAACTATTTTTTAACCTAAAATGAAAGGAGCAAAGAAATGAAACCATACCTTAAAAGAGCATGGACAGAAATTTCACTTACACAACTCAAAAGAAATACAGAGATTATTAAAAATCTTAATTCGCCTGAAACTGAAATAATGGCAGTAGTAAAAGCTGACGCTTATGGTCATGGAGACGAACATATTATAAAATGTCTCGCTCAGGAATGTAAAGTCAAATACTTCGCTGTATCCAACCTTGATGAAGCCATAGCAGCAAGAAACTTCTGCCCTGATTCTGAAATATTGATTTTAGGCTATACTCCGCCTGAATATGCACATGAAATTTCTATGTACAATATAATTCAGGGGGTTGTTTCATATGAATATGCTGAAGCCCTTTCTCAAAATACTCCAGAACCGATACGCTGTCATATAAAGATTGATACAGGCATGGGACGTATCGGACTGAGATATGAAACACCTGAAAAATGTGCCGAAGAAATTATGAGAATTATGAATATCAAAAAAATAATTACTGAAGGAATTTATACTCACTTTGCTGTTGCGGACAGTGACAATCCTGATAACATTGTATATACCGACAAACAGGAAAATTTTATCATTGATACTTATGAAAAATTAAATGATATGGGAATAAGTATTCCACATATTCACTTTATGAACAGTGCCGCAACGTGTTACAGAAATTCCCCAAGAAGCACACTTTCCCGTGCCGGAATTATTCTCTATGGTCTGCATCCTTATATAAATCTCGACATTCCTGCCGGAATTGAACCAATTATGGAACTCAAAGCCGTAATATCACAGGTAAAGACTGTTGAAGCAGGCACTTGTATCAGTTATGGACGAACTTTTTCTGCTGAACATAAAATGCGTATCGCTACAGTAACAATAGGATATGCGGACGGATATTCAAGACTTCTCTCATCCAAGGGTGAAATTCTGGTACATGGAAAACGCTGTAAAATAGTCGGAAGAGTATGCATGGACCAGCTTATGATTGATGTTTCTGATGTTCCACAGGCAAAATCAGGAGATATTGTAACACTTATAGGGCGTGACGGTGATGATGCCATTACAGCTGATGAACTGGCTTCACTTTATGGCACTATTGGATATGAAGTTGTATGTGGAATTTCAAAGCGTGTTCCAAGGATTTATATTGATTAAAAAATTTAAGGAGAAATTGAAATGAAAAAATCAATGACTATATCTTATGAAGTAGGAAATAATCTTTATCTGAATTTAACAAATAAATGTCCGTGTGCCTGTACATTCTGTATAAGAAATAATGCTGACGGTGCATATGGTTCAGACCCCTTATGGCTGGAACATGAACCCTCTGTGGACGAAATCCTTTACAATCTGAACAGCCGTAATTTATCTGAATATACAGAAATAGTATTCTGCGGATACGGTGAACCCACCTGCCGTCTTGATACTGTTCTCACTGTTGCCCATGAACTTAAATCACGTCCGCACTGTCCGATGCTCAGAATCAATACAAACGGTCTAAGCGACTTGATTAATGGCAAATTCACTTCCAAGGAACTCTGTGAAGTTATGGATATTATTTCAATCAGTCTCAATGCAGGCACCAAAGACGAATATATGAAAATAACACGTCCGAAATTTGAAAATGCATGGGAAGCAATGCAGAAATTCACCGCTGACTGCGTTAATGAAAAAACATCTGAAATAGTAATGTCAGTTGTGGATGTAATTCCGCAGGAACAGATTGAAGCTTCCAAAAAACTTGCTGAATCACTTGGTGCAAAACTCAGAGTGCGTACTTATGATGAATAATCCACAAAATTCAACATTGTATTTTGTGAAGTTTTTTATACCAATTCTATGGAAATTGTCAGAAAAATATGATATAATATAAAAGCATACGACATCAATAATCAGGAGGTCTTTAACTATGACTAAAAAAGGAAAAATTATTCTTGCTGTTTTTATTCCCCTGACAGTTTTTTTTACAAGTACTGTTATAGTCGGAATAGTTATATGTGGAAAAATTTTCGGAAAAAAATATATTTCTGTAAACTGAACGATGTCATTATTGAATAAATTATAAAAAAGAAGGTATATAAAATGGAAATCAAATTTACAAAAGCAGAAACCCTGAAAGCAAAACCAAAGGCCGGTGACAGCCTTGGTTTTGGTCATATCTTCACAGACTATATGCTTATTATGCCATATGATAAGGGACAAGGCTGGCATGACCCTGAAATCCGTCCATACGGTAATATTGAACTGTCTCCTGCTGCTATGTGTCTGCATTACGGACAGACAGTTTTTGAAGGTCTTAAAGCTTACAGAACTGCTGAAGGAAAAGTACAGTTATTCCGTCCGGACGAAAATTTCAAACGTCTGAATGTTTCAAATGAAAGACTTGTTATCCCTGAACTTCCGGAAGAACTTGCTATGCAGTGCCTTATGGAACTTCTCCACATTGAAAAGGATTGGGTTCCTTCAAAGGACGGTGAGTCACTTTATATTCGTCCGTATATTTTTGCCTGCGACCCATATTTAGGTGTTAAACCCGGTGAACATTATTATTTCATGATTATTCTTTCACCATCAGGTGCTTATTATTCAAGCGGTCTTGACCCTGTAAATATCTATGTTGAAAGCAAGTATGTCCGTGCAGTAAGAGGCGGAATGGGATTTGCCAAAACAGGAGGCAATTATGCAGCTTCACTTATCGGTCAGGACGAAGCACATAAACAGAATTATTCTCAGGTTCTCTGGCTTGACGGCGTTGAACAGAAATACATTGAAGAAGTTGGTGCAATGAATATTTTCTTTGTAATTGACGGTGAAGTTGTAACTCCGATGCTTCAGGGTAGTATTCTCCCGGGAATTACAAGAAAATCTGCAATTGAGGTATGTAAATCAAAGGGAATCAAAGTAACTGAAAGACGTATCACAATTCAGGAAATCGCTGATGCTTATGATGCCGGCAAGCTTAATGAAGTTTTCGGTACAGGTACTGCCGCAGTTATTTCCCCTGTTGGTCACCTCAAATGGAATGACAAGATTATGGAAATCAACGATAATAAAATCGGTGAAATTTCTCAGATGCTCTATGATACAATGACAGGCATTCAGTGGGGCAAGATTGAAGATACATTTGGCTGGACTGTTGAAGTAAAATAATTCAGATACTGAAAAAAAGCTGTTACACGTTTTGTGCAACAGCTTTTATTTATGAAAAACATTCGTCAATTATTTTAATTATTTCTTTTTCATGCCTGTAAAATTCATCAAGCTGTAAAACAAGTTCTCTTTCTCTTTCAAAGCACTGTTCAGTGGTTTTATTCGGAAAACTTTTATTTCCTGTATGATAGCGTCCGGCAAGTTCATTTATAATCAGAATTATTCCGGAATAAAGCGATTGTATTTCCTCATCAGTCAGAAGTCCGTCAAGACCTTCTGCAAAACCCGCAGTTGCCTGAAATATTACATCAAGACTGAAAAAATCGGTAGTAACAGAGCGAATCATGTCACCATAATCAATATTTATACTGCCGGACATTGCCATATCAAAATCAATTATTGCAGGTTTCTTCCCGAAAATGATATTATCTGTCTTTGTATCTCCGTGAATATTGCGTTTCGGAAGATTATTATCAAAACTATGGATTTTCGGAAAAGAATTATCAAACTGAAATTCTCCTGAATTTACAACACGCAGAAAACGTCCGACAACATAGCCATGAACGTAATTCTTATCCGAGTAAATATCTTCACTTTCAATATATTCACAGATACGCCATATTTCACCGTTCATCTCTGTATAATTTCTGCAATTGCAGTTCAGGTAACGCGGTACAGAGATACTTTCTTCAAATTCAAAAGCTTTCTGAATAAGCAAAATATTGTTCATAACTATTTCAGGATTTTTAAAAATTTCCCTGTTTAGTGACTGCAAAATATATCTGTCCTTTTCACATTCAACAAGATAAGTTTTATTTACATGACCTGTTTTCAGCTCTGTCAGATTATCGAATTTTTTAATACCAAAAAGAGAAAGTATATCAATTATATCCATAATCAGTTTTTAAGACTGTGCATTGGTGCCGGAATACGTCCGCCACGATTAATGAATTTGGCTGCTGATTTCTCCTTAACCGGCATAACAGGTCCACTGCCGAGAAGTCCGCCGAATTCAAGCATTTCGCCTTCTTTTTTACCGATTGCAGGTATAAGACGAACCGCTGTAGTTTTTGTATTCACCATGCCGATAGCAGCTTCGTCAGCAATAATTGCAGAAATAGTCTCAGGTGAAATTTCACCGGGAACTACTATCATATCGAGTCCGACAGAACAGACAGCTGTCATTGCCTCAAGTTTTTCAAGACTGAGTATACCGGCAACTGCTGCATCAATCATACCTGCATCTTCAGAAACAGGAATAAATGCACCAGAAAGTCCTCCAACTGTTGAAGAAGCCATAACTCCTCCCTTTTTGACAGCATCATTAAGCATTGCAAGACAGGCTGTTGTGCCATGAGTACCGCACATTTCAAGTCCCATTTCCTCTAATATATGTGCTACACTGTCACCTATTGCAGGAGTAGGAGCAAGTGACAGGTCAACAATACCAAACGGCACACCAAGTAATTCAGATGCCCTTGCACCGACAAGCTGTCCCATACGGGTAATTTTAAATGCAGTTTTCTTGATAATATCAGCAAGCTCATTTATCGGAGCATCAGGATATTTTGAAAGTGCCGAACGCACAACTCCTGGACCGGATACACCGACATGGATTTCACAATCCGGCTCGCCTACGCCATGGAATGCTCCTGCCATAAACGGATTATCCTCAACAGCATTACAGAATACTACAAGCTTTGCTGCTCCGATACAGTCACGGTCTGCCGTACGCTCTGCTGTTTCCTTCACTATTTCTCCCATAAGCTTTACAGCATCCATATTTATTCCTGATTTTGTTGAACCGATATTAACAGAAGAACAGATATTCTGTGTTATGTCAAGTGCTTCCGGAATTGATTTAATCAATGCCTCATCTCCTGCCGAAAATCCCTTGTGTACAAGTGCAGAATATCCGCCGATAAAATTAACTCCGCAGGTATCAGCCGCTTTCTGAAGTGCCTTTGCAAACTTTACAGGACTCTCATTCGGACAAGCTGCCGCAAGCATTGATATAGGGGTTACGGAAATACGCTTATTTACTATCGGTATACCATATTCCTTTTCAATTTTTTGACCGACCTCAACAAGATTTCCGGCTTTTGAAGTAATTTTGCTGTATACCTTTTCACAAGCTCTGTCAATGTTGGTATCAATACAGTCAAGAAGTGATATGCCCATTGTAATAGTTCTGATGTCAAGACATTCATCCTGAATCATTCTTATAGTTTCAAGTATATTATAAATATTAAGCATCTTCGGAATCCTTTCTGTCTCAGATATTGTGCATGGAGTTGAAAATATCCTCATGCATAGTATGAATTGAAAGTCCCAGCTTACTGCCAAGGTTTGTCATACCATCAACAAGCTCTGCAAAATCTCTGTTCATGTCTGTTATATCAACAAGCATAATCATAGCAAACATATCCTGTAAAACACTCTGTGTCACCTCAATGATATTAACACTCATTTCTGCACATACTTCGCTTACTTTGTGAAGAATACCCACATTATCTTTGCCAATTACAGTTACAACAGCTCTCATAAAGCTACCTCCATTAAAAATATATATTCTAATTATAACATATATTTACAGAAAAATAAAGACTTATTATTAATTTTATCTTTTAATCATATTTTTTTGCATGAAACTATAGAAATATTATAAATTATGTGATATAATATAATTCAGCAGCTTACAGAAAGGAATGATTTTTTTCATGAAGCTTATTGACTGTCATACACATACTCAGTATTCCATGGATTCAGAAGCCGACATCATTGATATGATTGAAAAAGCAAGGGAACTTAATCTCTCGGCATATGCAGTAACAGACCATTGTGAATGCAACTGCTGGTATCCTGAAAGTCATTATAGCAAGGAAGATATTGAAATCTCTGATTATTTCAATTATCAGAAAGATTTTGAAGCTTCCGTAAATGCTGTAACTGAACTCAAGGAAAAATATAAAAATTTAAATCTTATATGCGGTACAGAATTGGGACAGATACTTCTTGCACCTGAAATAGCCGAAAAAATAGTTTCAGACCCACGCCTCGACTTTGTTATAGCTTCAATTCATCAGATTAAATATGAAAAAGATTTTTATTATATAAACTATACAAATATGTCCTCAAAACAGATAAACGACTTGCTTGAAAGATACTTCAGGGAAATTTATCAGCTCTGCAAATGGGGAAAATTCGATGTTTTAGGTCATCTTACATACTGTCTCAGATATATGAAAATCAGAAACGGAATCAATCCGAGTCTTAGCCGTTTTGATGAAATAATAGCAGAAAGTTTCCGAACTCTTGCACATAACGGAAAAGGAATTGAAATAAACACTTCAGGTATAAGACAGAATTTCGGAACTTGTTTCCCGTCACTCAAATATATTAAACTCTTCCGAGATTTTGGCGGTGAAATTATTTCAGTCGGTTCGGACGCACATAAAACAAGTGATTTGGGTGCAAATATTTCCGATGGCATCGAACTTGCGAAAATGGCAGGATTTAAACAAATCTGTTTCTTTAAAAACCGAAAGCCCAATTTTATTGATATATAATTCAACGAAAGGATTTGATTAAATGAAAAACGAAATCATAAGAATCTTACAGCAGAATGCCCGTATTTCAAACACAGCCATGGGTGAAATGCTTGGTATAACTTCCGAACAGGCAGCGGCGGAAATCCACAAACTTGAAGAAGAAGGAATTATCCGTGGCTATAGTGTTATTCTTGACGATGAAAAGTATGATAACTCAACAGTATATGCAACAATTGAACTGAAAGTTACTCCACAACGTGACTGCGGTTTCAATGATATTGCCAAAACTATCATGATGTATGATGAAGTTGAAAGCGTAAATCTTATGTCGGGAGCATATGATTTATCTGTTGAGGTAAAAGGCAGAAACCTTAAAGATGTTGCACTTTTCGTTTCTGAAAGACTTGCTACCATTGATGAAATTCTTTCTACTTCAACTCATTTTATTCTGAAAAAATATAAGGAAAAAGGTATCTTTATAGGAAATGAAGATACTGATGAAAGGGGGCTGGGTTGAGTGATAGATTATGATAAAGTTCTGTCAGATAAAATAAAAAATATCAAACCTTCGGGAATACGCAAATTTTTCGACATTGCTTCAACCATGGAAGGTGTAATATCTCTCGGAGTAGGTGAGCCTGACTTTTCAACACCATGGGTGATAAGAAAAGCTGCTATTCAGGTTCTGGAGCGTAAACAGATAGTTTATGGTCCGAACATTGGTCTTGCACCCCTAAGAAAAACTATTTCAAAACATATCGAAAAAAAGCATAATGTATGTTATGATGCAGATACTGAAATGATTGTGACTGTCGGTGGTTCAGAAGCTATAGACCTTGCTGTCCGTGGACTAATTGACCCAGGTGATGAAGTGCTTGTGATTGAACCCTGTTTTGTATGCTATGCACCTCTTGTCGAACTTGCGGGAGGTATTGCTGTACCTGTTCCGACTAAAATTGAAAATAATTTCAAACTTACTGTTGACGATTTCAAGGACAAGATAACAAAACGCACTAAGCTTATAATAATGCCATATCCTAACAATCCGACAGGTGCAATCATGACAAAAGAGGATTTAGAGCCTATTGCAGATTTTCTCAGAAACACTGATATAATGATTCTTTCTGATGAAATATACTCCGAGCTTACATATGGAAGAAAACATTTCTCAATAATTGAACTTGACGGAATGCGTGAACGTACTATATACGTAAATGGATTTTCAAAAGCCTATGCAATGACGGGCTGGAGATTGGGTTATTGTGCAGCTCCTGCACCAATTATATCACAGATTTTCAAAATTCATCAATATGGAATTATGTGCAGTCCGTATATAAGTCAAAATGCAGCTATTGAAGCTCTTGATTCCTGCGACAATGAAGTTCTTAAAATGGTTGATGAATACAATATCCGCAGGCGTTATCTTGTAAATGAGTTTAACAGAATCGGACTGTCATGCTTTAATCCTGAAGGTGCTTTTTATGTATTTCCATGCATAAAAAGTACTGGTCTTACAAGCGAGGAATTCTGTGAACGTCTGCTTTATGAAAAGAAGGTAGCGGTAGTTCCGGGAAGTGCATTCGGTGATTCCGGCGAGGGCTATATACGTATTTCTTATGCATACTCTCTTAAACATCTTATGGAAGCTATGAACCGTATTGAAGATTTTATAAAATGTCTGGAGAATCAAAAAAATGAAAGTTAAAACTGCCGCTAAAATTAATCTTGCACTTGATGTTACAGGCAGACTTCCGAACGGCTATCATGAAATTGAGAGCGTATTCCAAACAGTCGGGCTTTATGATGAAATTACTATTGAACTTACAGACAAAGATATTTCCGTAAGCTGTGAAGTGCCTGAAAAATTTGCATCTTCTGACCCTATACCGTGTGATGAAAAAAATATCGCATATAAAGCAGCAAAAAAATTTATTGATGAAAATAATATTGAAACAGGCTGTAGAATCCATATAAAAAAAGGAATACCCTCACAGGCGGGAATGGGCGGAGGAAGTACAGATGCGGCAGCTGTTCTTTTCTGTCTGAATAAATTGACCGGCAAAAGCTTTTCTGCTCCTGAAAAATTAGGTGCTGACGTTCCGTTTTTCCTGACTGGCGGAACAGCTTATGTTACCGGAATAGGAGAAAAAATCACCCCCATTGCAGATTACTCCGGAAAAATACTTGTCATTGCAAAAGGTATAAAAGGAGTTTCAACCGCTGAAGCCTACAGTAAAATTGATTCACTTGAAAATCCTGTTTCTGTCCATGTAAAAAAATTAATCAGTGCAATACAGAACAGTGAAAACATAGCCTCATATATAGGAAATATTTTTGAATCAGCAGTAAAACTTGATGAAGTTGACGATATAAAATCAAAAATGCTTATGTCAGATGCTGAAACTGCCTGCATGACCGGAAGCGGTTCTGCTGTTTTCGGAATTTTCGGTGATATGAAGTCTGCTGAAAAATGTCACTGCCTACTTATTAAAACCGGTTATTTTTCAGAAATATGTGAAACCGTTTCAAAGTCATTCATAATACTTGAATAAATAAAAAAGCTTCAGCTAAACTGTCTGAAGCTTCTGTTATTTTATTCAGCCTGTACATCCGTATTGTCCTGAACAACAGTTTTAGTGCAGAGCCATTCACACCATTTAGTGTAGTACATGGCAAGAGGATGTATACCGTCCGATGTATATGATTCATTGAAACAACCATATTCATCATCATAAAGTTCATTTATGTCAATATAGAAAATACGTTTATTGTCAGCAAGAGATGCAATCATACCATTGAGGTAATTTATACCTTCATTGTTTATAACATTCGTTTCGGCTGATTCAGAAACATGAAGATTACCCTGTACATAAATCAATGCATTTGGCTGATGTACCTTTACCTTTTCAACAACCGCTCTGTATGATGTAAGAGTATATTCAAAATCATTGCCAACTTCATTTATACCAAGCATGATATAAACCTTGCCATATTGTTTTGCATCGATAGCCTGATCAAAAGTCATGCCATTAATCACTTCATCGTTAATTTTTTCACTTGAAAGACCTACGGAACAGAAATAATCCGACTTATTCATCATACCGTATTCCTGAATTCCGACCGTTCTGGAATCGCCTATAAACAATGCATCATCAAAATAGGATATGTCTCCTTGTTGAAATAATACATCCTGTTTCACTGATGAATTATCTGTCGAAGGCTGTGAAGTCTCCGGAGAAATATTATCAGCAGGTTGACTTTCACTGCCCGAATTTTCATCCTGTGTATTTAAAACAGGCGCTGAAACATTAACATCTTTCTTTGATTCACTGCTTGTTTTCCATATCCTGTGGACAATAAACGGCGAAGCAATAAAACAGGTTGCCATAAGTAAAACAGTGTAGGCAGATTTTTTCAATTTTTTCATAATTAATTTGTCTCCTTTAATTATTTATTTTTTCTTTTTATTTTACACACAAAAAATTAGAACCTGAAATACAGGAAGGGGTCATCCATGCCTTGATACATACAGTAAACTGAAAACCAGAATACTGCAAGCAATATAATAATGCACAGAAATGAGTCTTTTATCTTTTTATATATAAACTCAGGAAGTTTTGTGGAGAATAAAATTCCGGCAATAAAATATTTCCCGTAAATTCCCCAATATTTTATATAGTCTTTTTCAAAAACAACACCGTTTTCAGAACTTATATTTATAAGCCGTTTAAAATATTCTCCAAGTTGACTGAAATCAGTTATCGCAAAAAGCAGCCATGTAAGAGGTATCAGAAGTATCATATAAATATGACCAGCAAATCTGTATTTCTCCATGAATTTTTTAACCCCGGCGAATTTCTCAAGCATTAGTATTGCAAACAAAACAAGTCCCCAGATTATAAAATTCCAGCTTGCACCATGCCAAAGTCCTGTGAAAGCCCATACTATAAATGAATTCCTTACAGTCTTCATAATTGTTGTTCTGCTTCCGCCAAGCGGGAAATAAATATAATCCTTAAACCATTGACCTAAAGTCATATGCCAGCGTCTCCAGAATTCAGTCATACTCACTGAAGTATATGGATGGTCAAAATTTTTAGGGAGCTGAAAACCTAAAATTTCACCAAGTCCGATTGCCATGAGTGAATATCCCCAGAAATCGAAATAAATCTGAAAAGAATATGCAATAATTCCGAGCCATGCAAGCGGAGTTGATATGCTCTCATAACCAATCATGGAAATATCTCCCCATAATCCGCCAATCTGGTTTGCAAGAATCACCTTTAATCCAAGACCTATGGTAAATATTTTTAAACCGTTTTCAACTTTTTCTATGGTATGGGTACGACTCTGAATCTGTTCCGCAACTGTTGAATATGTAACAATAGGTCCTGCAATAAGCTGCGGAAACATACTTATGTACGCACCATAATTTATCAGGCTTTTTTCCGCATCTGCCTTTTTATTATAAACATCAAGTATATATGATACATTCTGAAAAGTGTAAAAACTTATTCCTATAGGAAGAATTATATTCTTTAACGGAAGATTTGCATTAAAGATATTATTTATATTTTCAAATGCAAATCCTGTATATTTGAAAAAAATAAGCCACCAGAAATTGAATGCTACACCTATAATCATCCATATTTTACTGGCTCTTCTGAATGCCATTATAAATTCCCCTATAATGAAGTTGAAAATTATAGTCAGAAGAAACAGTATTATATATATAGGCTGTTTAAGTACTCCCATACTATAAAAGAAAATACTGCCCAAAAATACAACTGCATTCTTATATTTTACAGGAACAAGCCCATAACATAACAAAAATACAGGAAGGAATAAAAAAATAAACTCCAGACTGCTGAAAACCATATCATCACCCTTTAATTAAATCTTTTGTCCGCTTATCTTTTTCTATGCGGAATATCTACACATAAATAACAACAAATACAGTTATATATATTATTTTACACACAATTATTACAAATTTCAAGTACTTTCATTTTTTGTAACAATTTGTAATATTTTATATGTTGACAAAAAAATCCTTACCAACATTTATGCTGTATTTAATTAAATATTTGTAAAAACATCTGTTAATTTTCACCAAATTTCCAGTATTGGTATTTACAAACAAATTATATTATAATATAATTATCATGTATAATTTAAATATTTATCAGATTATATAATTAAACTTTTTAAATATAATGTTTTTCTATGGTAATTTTTTTATAATTGTGTTATAATATATTATAAAAAAACAGGAGTGCTTAAAAAAATGAATTATAAAAGAGAATCTATCGGAGACAATATAGGATTTTCTACAATCACTGATGAAAAATTCAATACCTGCTCACTTTATATAAGATTTATAACTGAGCTTGATTCTGAAACCGCTGCGGAAAATGCCATAGCAGTCGGAATGCTGTCAATATCCAACAGCACATTGAAAACCATGGCTGAAATGAATAATGAACTTTCAAATCTTTATGGTGCAAATCTTGGTACATTTGCAGGCAAAAAAGGCGATTTTCAGATTCTTGGTCTTTCGGCTTCATGGATTTGTAGTAAATTTGCACTTGAAAATGAAGATACAGACCAGAAAATGCTTGAAATCATTCATGACTGCATTTTCAGTCCGAACGCTGAAAACGGCAGATTTGACGATGCTTCATTTAAAATAGTCAGAAATAATATTCTTGATAATATAGAAAGTGAAATAAATGACAAACGCAGCTATGCACTTATTCAGGCACAGAAACTTGCGTTTAAAGACGAACCTGCTGAAAATCGTCCGTCAGGCACAAGAGAAAAAGCAGAAGCTGTAACACCCGAATCAGCATTTAAAGCATATGAAAATTTCCTTAGAACTGCACAAATTGAAATTTTTTATATCTCACCTTATGAAAACAAAGCTGTTCCGGAAATGTTCAAAAGAAGTTTTTCTGAAATCAACAGACAAACAGACAAACATCATATATGTCGTATAAGTCCGGTTAAAATAACTCCTGAAACTTTTACTGAAGAACTTGATGTCAAGCAGTGCAAAGTTGTTCTTAATTTCAAAAGCGACTACAATGACATTCATGCTTTAAGACTTTTCAGTATAATTTTCGGGGAAACTCCGTTTTCAAAATTATTTATAAATATTCGTGAAAAACTCAGTCTCTGTTATTATTGCTCCTGTCAGTTTGATGAAATCAAAAACTTACTTGTTGTTGACTGCGGAGTTGAAAAAAACAATATAGAAAAAGCAGTCAATGAAATATTCTACCAGCTTGAGGAAATCAAAAATGGCAAAATATCAGATGAGGAAATCAAAAATGCCCTGCTTGCTCTTGACAATTCATACACTGCCGTGGGCGATACACCGTCATCTTACTATTCATGGTATTTCAATATGTTCTGTATCCACCAGATGATGACTCCCGAAGAACGCTTTGAAAAATTCTGTGCTGTCACAAAAGAACAACTGATGCAGGCTGCCGCTTCCCTGAAACTCGACAGCAGATATTATATGCTGAATAAGGAGAATATGGAATGAAAAAAGAAATCATAACCAATAAACGCACCGGAGACAAATGTATCCATGTAAAGCACAAAAGCGGTCTTGACATTTTTATATGTGAAATGAAGGGATTCAGTACAGTTGAGGCAATCTTCGGTACAAAATACGGTTCAGTAAATACAGCTTTCAAAACTTCCGATGATGAATATATCACTGTTCCCATGGGTATTGCACATTTTCTTGAACATAAGCTTTTTGAAAATGAAGATTGCGGAGTATTTGAACTTTATGCAAAAACAGGTGCATCAGGCAATGCTTTCACTTCTTTTGACAAAACCTGCTATTTATTTGTCTGTTCAAAAAATTATACAGAAAATCTACGCATACTTCTTGATTTTGTTCAGAAGCCTTATTTTACTAAGGAAAACGTTGAAAAGGAGCAGGGCATTATAGGTCAGGAAATCCAGATGACAAATGACAATCCTGAATGGCGTGTATTCTTCAATATGCTGAAAGCCATGTATCACAATCACCCAGTAAAGATTGATATTGCCGGTACTATAGAAAGCATCGCTGAAATTAATGAAAATCTGCTTTATAAATGTTATAATGCATTCTATAATTTAAACAATATGACCCTTTCAATTGCCGGAAATATAGACACAGATGAAGTACTTGCAATATGTGATGAAATGCTCCGTCCATGCGAGGACAAAAAACTTGAAACATTCTTTCCTGATGAACCCGATGAAATTGTTCAGTCTGAAATATACGAAAAACAGCCTGTTGGTGCGTCAATATTTCATTTGGGATATAAATGCAGACCATGCAATGATAGTGAACGGCTTAAAAAAATAATGCAGGCTACAATTGCTGTTTCAATGATAACAGACCCATCAACTGAAATGTATATGGAACTTATAAGCAATGGTGTTATCAATTCTTCTTTCGGCGGTGAAGTTTTCAGCGGAGACGGATATTTTACTGTAATTTTCAGCGGTGAATCCGCAAAACCTGATGTGATTAAGAAATCAATAATTGAACAGACAAAGGATATTATAAATAACGGAATTGATAAAGAACTGTTTTCCAGAATCAAAAAATCAACTTATGGCTCACTTATCAGACAGTTGAACAATGTTTCAGCAGTTGCAAATCTCATGATAAACAATCATATGGACGGTATAAAGCCATATGATATACTTGATTCTCTTTCAGAAATAACTTATGATGATATTCATGATTTTATCAAATCTGAACTTCTGACTGATAAACTTGTTCTGTCAGTTATAGAAAGGAGTGAAGATTAGTGGCAGAAACTGAAATGATTAAAGATTACTATGAAATACAATTTCCTAAACTCGGCTGGGAATTTCATATAAATCCTACAGCCTTTACAATTTTCGGAATTGACATTCAATGGTATGGAATTATTATAGCCTTCGGACTTCTTCTTGCTGTACTTTACTGTTTTCCAAGAATGAAAAAATTCGGTATAGATGTCGATAAAGCTATAGATGCTATTATTGGCGGAGTGATTGGCGGAATTATCGGTGCAAGGACATATTTTGTAATGGCAGAATGGAGCCACTATAAAAAAGACTCATTCAAGGATACTTTTCTTGCAGTTATCAATATAAGAAATGGCGGACTTGCAATATACGGCGGTATTATCGGTGCAATGATAGTCGGTCTGATTATATGCAGAATAAGAAAAATAAAGATTTTACCCATGCTTGATATTTCTGTAATCGGATTTCTTATTGGTCAGGGTATAGGACGCTGGGGAAACTTTGTAAATCAGGAAGCCTTCGGCATAAATACCGATTCCCTATTTGGCATGACAGGCGGAAGAATCCAGCACGTTATAAATAACGAAATGCAAATCGGCGGTTCAATGTATGAAAGCGGACTTGAAATGCTCTGGGAAGAACCTGTTCACCCATGCTTTTTATATGAATCAATATGGTGCATTTTAGGATTTATAATCTTTGCATTGTACTCCAGACACAGAAAATATGACGGACAGATTTTTCTAATGTACCTTGCATGGTACGGTGCAGAAAGAGCTGTTGTTGAAGGGCTTCGTACTGACAGCCTCATGGCTGGCAACATAAGAATTTCCCAAATGGTATCTGTAATTATATTTATTGGTTCAGTAATTTTACAGATTATTATCGGTTTGCGTGCAAAGCGTGACCCCGAAAGTTTTACACTTTATGCCAATACAGAAGAAGCAAAACTACTTATTGAAAAATCATGCCTTAAAAATAAAAACATTACAGACACAGACAAAAATACAGGCAATATGAATGATGAAATCAGCATAATTTCTGATGACAGTGAAAATGCTGATGATAATATTAAGGAGGAAAATTAAATGGCTCAGATTATCGATGGAAAAGCAGTCTCAGCAGATGTCAAGGAAGAAGTTGCTGCTGAAGCTGCACAGCTTAAAGAGGAACACGGTCTTAAAGTAGGACTTGCTGTTGTAATTGTAGGAAATGACCCTGCTTCAAAGGTTTATGTAAACAATAAGAAAAAAGCCTGCGAAGCAGTAGGATTCAAATCATTTGAATATGCTCTTGATGAAAATACAACTCAGGAACAGCTGCTTGATTTGGTTAATGTACTTAACAGAGACGAAACGGTAAACGGTATACTTGTTCAACTTCCTCTCCCAAAACATATTGACGAAAAGGCAATCATAAATGCCATATCACCCGATAAGGATGTTGATGCTTTCCACCCTGTAAATGTTGGAAAAATAATGATAGGTGAATATTCGTTCCTTCCTTGTACTCCTGCCGGAGTTATGCGTCTCATTGAAAGTACAGGCGTTGACATTACGGGAAAACAGTGCGTTGTTATCGGAAGAAGCAATATAGTGGGCAAACCGCAGGCAATGCTTCTTCTCCAGAAAAACGGTACTGTCACTGTCTGTCATTCAAAAACAAAGAATCTCAAAGAAATCTGTCTTAGTGCTGACATCCTTGTTGTTGCAATCGGACGTGCAAAATTTATAACCGGTGACATGATAAAAGAAGGTGCAGTAGTAATTGATGTCGGTATGGACAGAAATGAAAATGGAAAACTTTGTGGTGACGTTGATTTTGAATCTGCTGAAAAGAAAGCAGGCTACATAACACCTGTCCCCGGCGGAGTCGGTCCTATGACAATTGCCATGCTCATGAAAAATACTCTTACAGCCGCTAAACAGCAGGCTGGTATTGAATAATTTAAAATTTTATCCATGTACATTATGTGCATGGGTATTTTTTTATCTGTCACATTTATTCACATAATTATCAAGAAAGTGAAAATTTATCCACATAATATTTTGAAAATTTATATATTGAACTCAAATTAATTTCACATAGCTAAGATATACTATAATCACAGTAAAGAAAACAACACATGAAAGGAAATGTGATTATAATGAATGAATATAATTTCAATATTGAGGAAATCGAAGAAGCAGGCGGAAATCCCTCTCCTAAAAAGCCAAAGAAACATACAGCTATGAAAATTGCTGCCTCACTTATGGCAATGGTACTTGTTTCAGCAGGTTCTATAGGAGTATATAGACAGGTTGCGGAATCCCCTGAACAAAACGTTACATCAGAAAACCTGACATCTGAAAATACCGTACAAGCTGAAGCAATGGGAATGATTAAAACTGAAAATTCTGATTCTTCCACACTTACTACAGAAGATGCAATAAATAAGGTTCTACCGTCTGTTGTAGGAATTGAATCAAAATTCACCATGGTTTCAAATAATAACAGTTACTTCTTCGGTTTCGGCGGTGAACAGTCTACAGAAACATCAGTCGGTACAGGAACAGGAGTAATTATAACCGAAAACGGCTATATAGTTACTAATGCTCATGTCATATACGACAGTCAGTATGGTGCAGGTCTTGCAACAGATATTTCTGTACTGCTTGATAATAATGAAAGCTATGACGCTGAGGTTATAGGATATGACACAGACTGTGATTTGGCAGTACTGAAAATCAATGCAGAAAATCTTGATGCCGCTGAATTTGGTGACAGTGAAAGTCTCAAACTTGGCGAATCAGTTATTGCAATAGGAAATCCGCTCGGATTTGAGCTTATGAATACAGTAACAAGCGGAATTGTTTCAGGTCTTAACAGAAACATAACCATAAACGATAAATCCATGAACTTAATCCAGACAGACGCTGCTATAAATTCAGGAAATTCAGGCGGTCCTCTGATTAATAAATCCGGTCAGGTAATAGGCATAAATTCTTCTAAAATGTCAAGCACTTACGGCTCAGGCTCAGCTTCTATCGAAGGAATAGGCTTTGCAATTCCGGCAAACGAAGTATCAAAAATAGTTGATGATATTATGAAATACGGTTATGTTACAGGTAAGCCGCAGCTTGGCATCAGCTGTCAGAATGTTACAGAAACTGTTTCACAAATGTACAATATGCCAATAGGTGTATATATAGTTGAAGTTTCAGAGGGAAGTTCCGCTGAAAAAGCAGGATTAAAATCAGGCGACATTATTACTGCCGTTGACGGTGTTGAAGTCACAACATCCGAAGAATTGAATGCACAGAAAAATTTGCATTCAGCAGGCGATAAAATAGAAATTACTTACATAAGAAACGGTGAAGAAAATACTGTAATAATTGAGCTTGATGAAGCTGTAAAAAAACAGGAAAAACAATAAAATTGAAAAAGTCTCCGACTGGAAAATTTCAGCCGGAGACTTTTTGTCATATTATTTTATTTAGTAAACGGAGCTTCTTTCTCTCTGATGAAATATCCCTGTGCCACATTACAAACAGGACAATTCTTAGGTGGTTCACTTCCAATATGAATATGTCCGCAATTAAGGCATATCCATACTTCTTCAGCACTTTCAGAACGGAAAAGCATACCATCACGTACAAGTTGACCATAATAAGCAAAACGTTCACGATGACTGTTTTCAATTCTGCCTATCATTTCAAATTTCTGTGCAATATCAGTAAATCCTTCCTGATGTGCGGTCTGTGCAAATTCGGGATAAATATTTCCTGATTCATGCTCCTCGTCCTTTGCAGCCGCATCAAGAAGCTGTTGTATTTCATTGAAAACATCTGCAGGATAACCTGCATTAATATCAATACTCTGACCTGCCGATTCTTTCAGAAGATTAAAAAATACAACAGCGTGCTGTTCTTCTTGTCCGGCAGTAAATTTGAACATACGTTCCAAAACCGGAAGCTTCTGCTGATGAGCTTTCAGAGCGGACATATAATATCTCTGCCTTGCCTGACATTCTCCTGCAAATGCTCTCATCAGGTTAATTCTGGTCTGACTTTCATTAAAATTAGTCTGCATAATACTGTCTCCTTTTGAATTTTTCAGAGATAGTATTTGCAAACCACTTAATTTTTATTCACAAGATTCCCAGACCGTCAAGAAGAAGTTTAACTCCGATAAGTATCAGAACAACTCCGCCCGCAAACTCCGCCTTCTTCTCATATCTGCTTCCGAATCTGTTTCCGACAGCAACACCGAACAGACAGGTTATAAAAGTAACTGTTCCGATAACTCCGACAGAAAGAAAAAGATTTGTTTTCTGAGCCACAAAAATTACTCCGACAGCAAGTGCGTCAATACTTGTTGCTATTGCAAGTATGAAAAGTTCTTTTATATCAAGCCTGTATGCCTGTGATTCTTCACTTCCTTCACTGTCTCCAAAAACTTCATAAATCATTTTTCCACCGATAAATCCGAGTAAAATAAACGCTATCCAGTGAGAATATGTACTTATGAATCCTTCAAATCTATTTCCGAGAAAGTATCCTATAAGAGGCATAACTGCCTGAAAAACTCCGAAAAACAATGCAGTTATAACAGTACCTTTATAATCTATTTTTTTCATGCTTAATCCCTTGCATACTGAAACGGAAAAAGCATCCATTGCAAGTCCAAGAGAAATCAGAAGCAACTCTGTCATATTCATAAAATCCAGCTCCTTTTATGATATTCTATGCGGATATCATAGCTGGTATTCCATAATAAAGTCATCCATAACATATCCGCCTCCTATATCAGTCAAAGCGATATCAGATATAATAAAACCTGTCTTTTTATAAACATTAACTGCATGGTCATTATGTTTATTTACCGTAAGATATACACGTTTTTTACCGTTTTTACGTGCTTCATCAAAAACTTTCCGAAGCATGAGCGAAGCAATTCCCCTGCCCCGTCTGCTTTTATGAAGATAAAGTTTACTGAGAAAAAATCTATCGTCTAATTCAGGTTTTACTCCGATGTATCCGCAGAGTATATCATCATCACGTACTGCAAAATAAATATAACCCTGATTTTCAATCTGGTCTGTCATTGCATCAAGAGACTGAAATTTTTCTACCATATAATCAATTTGACCTGTACTGATAATATTAACAAAACATTCATGCCATATTTTATCAGCAAGTTCAGCAACTCCTCTCAATTCTGTAAGATATTTAACCTTTTTGATTTCTATAGTCATAATATCATCTCACTTCTCAATAATTCTCATATCCACAAGCAGCCGTATCAGTTTCCCTGCCCATGCGGTTATAAGTGCTTCATATTCATCAGCTGAAATCTTTCCTCCTATACCCATAACATCATAAAAAACAGATGCCTCTTTTATATGACAGGGAAGGTCTTTGAATCCGCATCTTATGTAAAAATTACGCCTGCTTACTCTCTGTTCATAATTTTCAGCGGATTTATCAATCTGCTCTCTTGCAAGAAAAATACGCTTTCCCCTGTATCGTGATTTTACAGCTTCAACAATCTTTCTTCCATAACCCATACCTCTTTTATCCTTATCTACAGCAAGATAAAAAAGATATGCTAAATCCTTATAACAAACCATATAAGCAAATCCGACAAATTCATTTCCATCATGAGCAGTAAGCATTTCAGCCCTGCCCTTTTTTGCTTTTGACATTATCAGAAAAAATGGGGCTCTTTCTTCAGCAGGAAAAGCATCAATATATAATTTTTTCAATTTTTTATGTTCATCTGATGTATATTTTTCAAGGGTTAAAATCATATAATGTCATCTCCTATAATATAAGAAATTCCCTCGCTTGAAAACGAAGGAATTTTTGATTATTCATTATTCTTCAGGCATTTCCCAGTTATGATAAACATTCTGCACATCGTCATTGTCTTCAAGATGCTCAAGAAGAAGGTTCATTTTTTTGATATGCTCCTCATCTGTCAGCGTTGTATAATTTGCCGGAATCATTTCAGATTCTGCTGAAATTACATTGTATCCCTTATCCGTCAAACCCTCTCTGAGAGCATGAAGATTTTCAGGAGTACACTCGATTTCAACAGTTTCATCCGTAATATCCAAATCATCTCCGCCACATTCAAAAACATCATCCATAACAGAATCTTCATCAAGACCTGTATTTTCAAGAATTACAATGCCCTTCTGACTAAACATGAATGATACACATCCGGTTGTGCCAAGATTTCCGCCGAATTTGTCAAAATAATGACGGACATCTCCGGCGGTACGGTTTTTATTGTCGGTAAGGCATTCTACAATAACAGCAACACCATTGGGGCCATAACCTTCATAAACCATAGTCTCATAGTTATTTTTATCCTCACCACCTGCAGCCTTTTTAATAACACGTTCAATATTGTCATTCGGTACATTATTAGCCTTTGCCTTTGCGATAAGGTCACGGAGCTTGCTGTTATTATTCGGGTCAGGACCGCCTTCCCTTACAACAACAGTAATTTCTCTGCCAATTTTGGTAAAAATTTTACCTTTTACAGCATCAGTAGCTTCTTTCTTACGTTTAATATTATTCCATTTTGAATGACCAGACATTTTTTAAATCTCCTTATTCTGAATAAATGTAGTTTTCATCGGAATCACGTTTGATTCTCTTCATTTTCTTACTATTTTCATCATGATAATCGATTATTGCAACCAGAACAGCACCAAGAAGAAAGCCCATCGTAAATCCGGCAAAAATTCCGATAGTATTATTATTTACCTTTTCCATACTGATTTCATTCATCTCAAAAATCTCCTTTTTATAAGGCTTCAGAATCAATTGAAACATCACTGATAACAATTTCAAAAAGTCCGCTTATTCTGTCAACCTGTCCGGTAAGATAAAGATAACCGAACAGGCACTCAAGTGCTGTTGCCCGTCTGTATTCAGCTGCATCAGCATGTTTCGGAACAGTATTTCCTGTAGCATTTCTGCCCCTTTTCAATACAGCAAGTTCTTTTTCCGTAAGATATTCAACAAGTCTTTCATACGCATCTGACTGAAATTCCGCACATACAAGCTTAATCTTTACAGAATGGAGCTTTGATACAGGCATATTTGCAATTCTAAGAAGATATGCCCTTACAAGAGTATCATAAACACTGTCGCCAAGAAACGCAAGACTAAGCGGGCTGTACTGATTGGCATCATGCTCTGTTAAAAATTTTTTCTCCATATCAATATACAAAATCAAATTCAAAGCCCTCAAGATTTACAGTATCGCCTTCCTGAATTCCCATTTTTTCAAGCTCTGCAATAATTCCACTGTTGATAAGAACACGCTGAAAATACTGTAAAGATGAATAGTCATCAGGGTCGATAGTACGCATAATTGGCTGTATCCACGGGGCTTCAACATAATATATGCCATCTTCTTCGGATATTTCAAAATGCTTTCCTGCCCCTGCCATATCGTCAAGTTCAGCCTGCGGAATCGGTTCAGGCTCATACTCCTTAATTGGAGGAAGAGTATCAAGAACTTCAGCAATTTTCTTAATGAGTTCGGAAGTACCCTGAGTAGTAGCTGATGAAATGCAGAAAAATGAAAGTCCCTGTTCTTCAATAAACCTGCGGAAACTGTCAATCTGCTCTTCAGAAGCCATATCTGACTTGTTTGCAGCAACTATCTGCGGACGCTTTGCAAGTTCCTCATCAAATTTTGCAAGTTCCTGATTGATAATGCGGAAATCTTCTTCAGGGTCACGGCCTTCAATTCCTGAAACATCCACAACATGAACAATCAGACGGCATCTTTCAACATGCCTTAAAAATTCGTGACCAAGGCCAACACCATCGCCTGCTCCCTCAATAAGTCCGGGGATGTCAGCCATGACAAATGATTTTTCTTCATTTGCTTTTACAACTCCGAGAACAGGAGTAAGAGTTGTGAAATGATAATTTGCAATCTTGGGTTTTGCTGCACTTACAACTGAAATAAGCGTAGATTTTCCGACATTCGGGAATCCAACAAGTCCGACATCTGCCAAAAGTTTCAGTTCAAGCGTCACTTCAAATTCTTCACCCATATAACCAGGTTTTGCAAATTTAGGAATCTGTCTTGTGGGTGTAGCAAAATTTGCATTTCCCTTTCCGCCCATTCCGCCCTTCGCAAGTATTTTAGGTTCATCCGTAGACATATCCGCCATAATTCTGCCGGTATTTGCATCACGGACAAGTGTGCCCCTCGGAACTTTTATAATGAGTGGAGGTGCACTTTTACCTGTACAGTTTCTTGCAGAACCATTTTGACCACGTTCAGCAACATACTTTCTTTTATATCTGAAATCTATAAGAGTTGAGAAATTGTCATCAACCTGAAAAACAACGTCACCGCCTCGTCCGCCGTCACCCCCGTCAGGACCGCCTGCTGCAACATATTTTTCTCTGTGAAAAGAAACTGCACCGTCACCGCCGTCTCCTGCTTTGATTTTGATTTTAGCCTTATCAACGAACATTTTAACCTCCTTGATGGCTTTAATATTACATACAGATATTAATTTGAATATTTATTTTGTATAAATTTCAATACTTAAATATAAACCAGCACAAATTATTTTTTTATATATAAAAATACTTTTAATGAAAAATCCCAAGCCAAAGCTCGGGATTTATGACGCAAAAAACTTGCTTACTGTTCTGCGTAAACAGAAACCTTCTTACGGTCTCTGCCGAGACGCTCAAACTTTACTTTTCCGCTTACTGTTGCGAAAATTGTATCATCTGAACCGATACCCACACCAGTACCCGGGTGAATATGTGTACCTCTCTGGCGAACTATGATATTGCCAGCCTTAACAAACTGACCGTCAGCACGTTTAACGCCGAGTCTCTTTGACTCTGAGTCACGTCCGTTCTTAGTAGAACCAACACCCTTTTTATGTGCAAAAAACTGCATACTAATCTTGAACATTATTTACACCTCCAAAACAGTGATTTTAATTGTATCTGGAAATTCCTCCGAAATTGATTCAATGTGAAGTTCAAGCTGTTTGAATATTTTAGATTCTGCAAATTCAGTACGCTTAACCTTACATTCTACAATATTGTTTTCAGAACTCACATCAGGATTACATCCGAAATCCGAAAGCAGATTGACAGCAAACTGAACTGCCGACGAAACAGAAGCACATACAATATCTTCTCCTACATCAGCATAGCCTGAATGACCACTGATTCTAAATCCTGAGAATTTTCCGTTTTTTTTATAGAATTTTGCCTGAATCATGATTAAGCCTTGATAGCTTCAATCTTAACCTGAGTATAAGGCTGTCTGTGACCCTGCTTTCTCTTCTCACTCTTCTTTGGCTTGTAAGTGAAAACAGTAATCTTCTTAGCCTTGCCGTTTTTAATAACTTTAGCTTCAACAGCAGCACCCTCAACGTAAGGAGCACCTACCTTGATACCGTCATCAGCACCAAGAGCAACAACCTTGTCGAAAGTTACAGTTTCATCAGCTTCAACAGCGAGCTTTTCAATAAAGATAACATCTCCCTGCTTAACCTGATACTGTTTTCCGCCTGTTTCAATAACTGCGTACATTTTATGGCACCTGCCTTTTCCTAAAACTCGCTGTGTCAGGCGTGCAATGACAACTTTAAAGCCTGTTCACAAGCGGCAATAATATTTTAACATATTTTCTTGAATTTGTCAAGTGTTTTGCGGGATTTTTTCATAAATTTGATAAATTCCGAAAATTCCACGTTCAGACCACTCCTGATTAAGATAATGAACCATATAATTATATGCATCTTGCCATGTACTAAACAATCCGTTATCATTTAAGGCTAAAAAATCTTCTGCAAATTCCGTACCCTCATAATCGCAGCCATGCCAGCGACAGATAAACATACAATCACATATTATGGAAAATCCGCCGTCAGATTCAGGGGGATATGCAATATCATAACCTATAAATCTATAGCCTTCCGGAATTTCATCATCCGAACCGCTGAGACATACAAACATAAGTTCATAATCCTCATTGTTTTTACACAGCTTCATATAATTAAGCATTTCAGATTCACTGAAAGCAATACTTTCATCAATTTTACTTATTTCATCAATTCCCATCCTACCTATTCCACGATAGATTTTCAGGAAAAATTCATCAAACTGCAAACCGTACATATTTACAGGATTTTTCTTAAATCTCGGAAGTTCTTCAGTATAAAGCCTTTCATAGATTTTTTCAGTAAAAAAAGCGACAGCGGAACAGGATAATCAGTTATTTCGGATATAACACCGGTTTCATAACATTCATAAAAAGTTTTATCCATAATAATGCCGCCTATTCTCTGCCATATAATTTCAATAATTACCAGACTTTATAATTCTCTGTACCGATTTTAAAGGCTGTTCCCGGAACATACAAATCCTTTGGTTCATGACCCTGTTCCTGATTGACTTTTTTCAGCTCCCTGAAAGCAACACTGTTGAGAACAATTTTCTGTACATCTTCCTGAGACGGTCTTTTATTAAGAAATTCAAGAACTACCTGCTGAATATAGAAATATGAACGAAGCTGTGTTTTCTTGAACTCAATCTTTGAATCGCCGTCAATAAGAAACAGGCTGTCGCCTTCCTGATATCCAAGAGTAAGCTTTGCAAGAATTTCAGGAATAAAAATTCTTACTTCAGCAGCAATATCCTTGTCTCCTGCAATTTCTTCAAGCTCATCTGCCATTGCCATATATTCGTCACGGTTAGAAACTTTAACCATTTTCTCAAGAGCAGCTCTTGCTGTATTCACAACAGTTTCCTTCTTGAACGGACATTTATCATCATCTCTCTGAACAAAAAAGCCATACTGCTTTTCACAGATAAATGTTGAAGAAGCGTCCCATGAATCAATATAAGGCTTAAAGAACTTATGAAGTTCACTGCATACAGAGCCATTGACACGGACTTCAACAATTTCACGGTCCTTGTGTTTTGCAAGATAAATTCTGAGCCAGTAATACTTCTTTGAACCAAGATATTTCGGAATCTCATTCTTGATAAAAGCAAGAAGCATAACAGGTTTGGCATTTGTTGATGTACCGATTCTTACAATTGACTGTGCATACATATCAAAATCGTAGTGCTGATTGAGATATGTTACAGGAATATGAATAGGATTTTTCTTTTCCTTTGCCTGCTCAATCGGATGCCATACTCCGCCATAGAAAATATCAGCAGCCATTTTAGCAGCTTCCTCATAGTTTTTGCCCTGTGCGTCAACAGGGTCAATCAGCGGTTCGTCAAAATCATCATTATTGACGATAAATATAACCTGAACAAGCTTGACTTCTTCTTTTTCTTCATGCTTACCGATTTTTACGTCAATTGTATAGCCTCTGGGCATAATGATACACTCATCATAAAGATTTCCCTTGAGTTTCTCATTGAGAGCCTTAAGAACTTCTGCTTTGTAGTCAAATTCCTTTGCTTCTGATGTTCCGTTTTCCTCTGTCTGATTTTTTTTCTTGAATAATGCCATCTGTGATTTCTCCTTGTTAAATATTATTTTTATTGCAGTACTACACAAAGACCGCAGATTACTGATAATATATAAATTGCGGGCTTTATGCAGCACTGCCAGTAAACCGGAGACGTTCAGGAGATTTTTATCTCCCTGAAGCAAAACCGGTATTTTATGAATTATGTTATATTGTAAACTGAGCAGCTGCCCAGCCCTCTTTTATATTTATATTCTGCCTTATGAATCCGACGCTTTCAATTGCTTTCAAAACTTCTTCCATACGTTCCTCAATAATACCTGAAACTATGAGAATACCACCAGTTTTAAGATAACGTACAAAATAATCCTTCATGGCAATAAGAACATCAGCAACAATATTTGCTGTAATTATGTCATATTTTCCGTCAATTTTTTCAGCAAGCGACTCATCACAAAGAATATTACCAAAAAAAGTCCTGTACTTTTCATCAGGTATATTATTTTTATGTGCATTTTCTTTTGCAGCTGCAACAGCATTTTCTTCAATATCAACTGCTGAGGCATTATCAGCACCCAGAAGTATGGAAGCAATTGAAAGTATACCGCTTCCGCATCCCATATCAAGAACAGTATCTCCCTTTTTTATGCATTCGTCCAAAAACTCAAGACATAACCGTGTTGTATGATGCTGTCCGGTACCGAAACTTGATGCGGGGTCAATTTCAAGCACAATACGCTCTTTATCGCTGTAATTTTCCCATGAAGGCTTGACCGCCAGATTTTTTCCGACTTTGAAAGGCTTGAAATACTGTTTCCAGTTATTAGCCCAGTCCTCTTCACGTATACTGGAGAACTCTGCTTCCAAGCGTCCATAAATATCTTCACTGTCAATTGACTTCATTTCAGAAAGCATTGATTTTACTGCCAATAACATATCTGCTCCCTGATTATTACATGGCAGGTAAACTGTAATACTTGTTTCGCAGTCTGCAAGACCCATTAAATCTTCATCAATATAATCCCACTGACCGTTCTTGTTTTGAAGAAATTCATTGAAATCCCCTGAGTCTTTTATAACAAAGCCCTTTATTCCAATATCCATGAGCTTTGAACACAGAATTTCAATGCCCTCAGCCGTTGTATATATACTGACTTCAGTCCATTCCATCAGGAAAATCCTCCTTTTAAATATTAATTATCTGTAAATAGCTGATAACATCAGCATAATCAACAATTCCGTCATTGTTTACATCAGCTGCCAGAAGTTCAGATGCTGAAAGAGTAGAAATACCATTAGGCAGAAGCTTTTTCTGCTGTAAATATGTATTAAGAAGTGCGAGGTCATATTTGTCAACACTTCCATCGTTATTTATGTCGCCAGCAAGCTGATTACATGTTTGAGTCTTAGTAAGCATACCGATATCAACCCAGCCTATAAAATCATTAGATTCAATCAATCCATAACTTCCATTATATTCCGAAATGTTCACAACATTTCCTTTTGTAAGAACAGTTGAAATATTTCCGCTTTCAACATCTGAATAAACATTTACAGGTTCTTCATTTTTCACCAAGTACTCATCCTTGTAAGCATCTGTTTCATTTTTAACAGGTGTATTATAACTGACAGCAGGCGATTTATTACCTTTTAATGCCCAGTACTCACCCTGTAAACCGTCCGGATACGCAGTATATAAATCACTTTCATCCTTTGCCGGGTCACACATGACAATATTTCCGTCATTCTTAACATCTTCAATGTATACCCAGTGAAAACCGCCATATGGAAGGGCAACTCTTGCAATAATGTGCCAGCCCTCTGACATCATAGTGCTTATTTCAGAAGCTGCGGAATACTTTTCCGTACTTAAAAGATAATCATCCTTACCCCATTCAATCTGCGGAATAAGCTGATGAACAGTACCCCAGCTTGCAATTGCTCCGCCGGAAGTAAATCCATTTACATTTGTATAAGCGTTTGCGAGTACTGACGGATTGAATTGTTCAATATCAGTTATTCCAAGATTTTCCATTGCTGTGCTGTCTATAGAATCAGAATGAACAGCCATTATTGCAAGTGAAGTAAGCAGACAGCCTGACTGCCTGATAGTACTTCCACCCATTGATGTATCTCCCCAACGCCCATCAAGCTGACTCCATGAACGGTATTCATCATAAACCGAATCTGATACTGATGCTATTTCCGGATATACAACATCTTCAGCCATAGAAGCTGTAGGTATCATAAAACATAATGACATTACAAACGCTGAAACTGCACTGAAAATTTTCTTTCCTGAATTTTGTTGTTGATGCAAATGCTGCATTGGTACCAACCTCCTTAATTTTTCACAACCTATTTGTTGCGAATACTCTTCCTCTTCCCTGATGCTCTTTTCAATTCCTTCAGGGCATCATAAGCAGAAACATAATCTCTCATTGCGTCTGCCTTATCAATTTCTGTAAGTTCTTCACCTCCATATTCTGCCTTTTCAAAAATCAAAGCAGTATCTGAAATATCTGCACCGGACATACTTTTCACAGCTCTTTCAGCTTCATGAGCCGTACTTGATGCAGAAATTCCATATAGCCGGCATATGCGGTGTATTACGGACAAAACTGCTTTATTCGGATTCCGGCGTTTATTTACAAATATAAAAAATCTGTGAACAAGAACGGGCATAAAAAATATCAGAACCAATACAAAAACCGCTGCTGTCAGAAGTAAAATTCCCGTTTTGGAAAGCAACGATACGGCTTGTCTCTCACTTTCAGAAACCTGCGTATTTGCAGAAGTCATTGTAGGTTCAAAGCTTACCCAGCCAAACCCCTTAATATAAAGTTCAGGAAAGCCATGGGCATCCCTTGCGGTAATAACATATAAACTGTCATCTTCTTTGTCAGGATTATATTTTGTATGCATATTGAATCCCTCACAATAGCGTGCAGGTATTCCGGAAGCTCTTGCAAGAAGCGTCATTGCAGTTGCATATTCATAACAGACACCTGTTTTTGTATCAAACAGGAAATCTTCTGCATTTTCCCCTGCTTCCTTACGATAATCCAGGTCATATACATATCCGTTAAGAATAAAATACCATTCAATCGCTTTTGCCTTATCATAATCAGAATTAAGACCTGAAGTTATATTCTGAGCAAGGCTGAAGATTTTTTTATTGTCACCATAATCAAGCAGTATTTCTTCAAAAGAATCATAAAGCAAATTAGTATTAAGCACATACCAATAATGATTGAGAATATCATAATTTTCATCAGATGCATATGTTTCATCAAGCATACTGTCAATTATATCATACGCAGAATGAAGCATTTCAGAATAATTTTCAACTCTGCCCAGAACATCAACTGCTTTTTTGTTCTGTTCATTATCAAAAAATCCGTCAGGAAGATAATTATATCTGAAATTCTCATTATAAGCAAATCTTTCAGCACTACTGCTGCTGATTACATTTCCTGACCTTGAAAGCATAATTTCATTTTTATATGATGTTTCAAGCATTTCCGATACACTCTGTGGAACAGGTGTTCTTGTACCATCCTGATAAGATGAAAATATACTCATCTCTTTCTTTTCGGGATATATAAATTCAAATCCTGAATATTCAGAAAGACCATAAGTTTCGGCAAAATTACTGTCAAGACCTGCGGCATAAAAAACCGCATCGCATAATTCACCATTCATTGTTATATCAAACGGAACATCTGAAAATGTATAGCATAAGTTATCCATATCACTCAGCGACCACGAATCAGTCTTATAGTCATAATTTGAAAAAGTTGAAGTTTTCAGTCTGAGTGGTTCGGGAGAATTTGCATAATAAAGAGGATTATCATTAGTCTGTCCTCTGAATTGCTGACCATTTGCTGTATCACGGAAAACATTCAGCATCTCAACAAGCTTGTCCGTGAAAGCATCCGCATTAATAAGTGTCTCAAGAACAGTCCTGTCGGCTTCAATTTCAGGTTTAGGAATAACAGAAGCAATAATAGCAAAAATTGCCGTAAATATTATTCCCGATTTCCATGATTCAAGCTTGTCCACAATAATAGTATCCTTGCTGCCGTTTAGTTGTCTAAAATATGTAAGAATTACAATATATCCAACTGCAAGAGAAATTATATATCCTATGGGCATTTCCTCATATTCTTTGCCATATATTGAAAATGGAACTATCATAATAAGGAAAGTCATGAAAACTCTGTACCGGACTCGTGTAAAAAAATAAAATACTGATGCCATGAATATAAAAAAGAATAAAAACATAGCAAGCGTATACCATTTATTATACTGTAGAGAGTCCTGCGGAGTCATAAACCATATCGGAAAGGAAATAGGATAATTTTCCGTTCCTTTCCGTATGCACCGGTCCATTAACCTAAAAAACAAGCCTGCCACAAGAATATAACCTACAGTACCGATAAACTTATGCCTGGTCATATAGTCAAAAAGGCGGAAAATAAACCAACCGATAATATAGCTTGTTATACCATATATAAGTGCCAGACTGTCTCTGTAATGATACATCACTGACGATACAATCAAAGCAACATAAATCAGAACAGGGTCAAAAATTGTTCTGATGAAAAAAGCTTTTTGTTTTCCATTTTTAACAGTTTCAGTCATATTTTTATACCAATTTAAAATTATTGTCGCCATCAAGATACCACACGGGCAGGTCAGTTATATTTCTGCATTCCGGAGATGAAGCAACAAGACTTGCATTATCCTTGTCATCAAGAGTTGACACAAGAGCAGAAATTTCCTCTCCGAAATCAGTTGACGCAATAACACAGGCACACGCAGAACTGTTCAGATGATTTACTCTTCTTTCCGGTATTACTTTTGATGCCAGAACTTTCAGCAAAAGCTGCGGCGGATATTCAGGATTATCGACACTTTCGGAAACCAGTTCACCATCCGCATTGTAATATATTACAGTGGAGGCAACTCCCTGACTTATAAGAAGTGAAAGAAGTCCGAAAACAGAAACAATCAGTCTTTCTTCCGAAATTATGGCTTCCTCTGTTTTTGCAGACTTGCTTCTGTATAAATCAAGCACAATGACAGGCTGAACAGATGCAACTGCTTCATCAAGACGTACCATTAATTTATCTCTTTTAGTTGAAAGTTTCCAATTAATACGCTTTAAAGGGTCTCCCTGAATGTATTCACGGTGTTCATAGCCCGGAGCAGTATTTGCTGAAAAAAGCATAGCTGCATCATTATTTTCTTCATCGTCACTTGTAAGTACTGCATCAGCAATATTGCGGAAAAGCTTTGATGACGATTTAATCTGTGGAATTTCAGGAATTACCCCTACACTTTTGGGAACAGGCAAACTGTCATTGATTCTAAATTTAAGAAATCCGAGAAAACCGCATGAATGCACAGAAATTATTGATATTTCACCGTTTCCGCCTGTATGAGCTTCAACAGTATATGAAAATGTTTTTTTATCTGCTCCCGCAAGGGAAAGTTTATATAATTTATTATCCTGAACAAAAACTTCGCTTGCCCTTGTTGCAATCTGTACAATCCCGAGAGGAAATCTGCCCGTTTTTTCTACAGTAACATTAACAGTCAGCTTGTTGTTTTTCTTTACATATCCATCGCAGTCAAATCTTACTTTTATTCTGTTTCTGCCGTACAATGCAAAAGCCAAAGATACAATCGGTGCAGAAATCATGAAGAAAACAAGAATTATTCCTATTTCTCCGTCTATGTAAAATGTAAAAACATATAATAGTAAAGCTACCGCCAGAGGTGAAATTATTTTTTTCATATCAGCTTCCCATTGATGGAACAGTAACTGTATTAAGAATATTTTTCACATATTCTTCATTGCTTTTAAACTCGCTCTTTCCCTGCGGTGACAGGATAATTCTATGTGCAAGGACAGAAACAGCACATTTTTTTACATCATCGGGAGTTACATATTCCCTTTCATAAATATATGCAAAAGCTTTTGATGCCTTATACAATGCAATACTTCCACGGGGACTTATGCCAAGGGTTGTATTCCTGTCGCTCCGTGTAGACGTAACAAGAGAAATAATATACTGTTTTATAGCATCAGTTACACGGATATTCAGCACTTCTTCCTGCATTTCAAGAATCTCGTCAACAGTAACTGCGGCACTTTCTATATTATTAATCGGATTATGCATTTCAGTACGCTCTAAAATTTTCAGTTCCTCAGACGGTTCAGGATAACCCATTGAAAGTTTCATGAAAAATCTGTCCATCTGAGCTTCCGGAAGATGAAACGTTCCGTATGTCTCAACAGGATTCTGTGTTGCCATTACCAAAAAAGGCTTCGGTAAAGCATGAGTTACACCATCCATAGAAATCTGACGTTCTTCCATAGCCTCAAGAAGTGCAGACTGAACTTTCGGGGAAGCTCTGTTAATCTCATCAGCAAGAAGAAAATTGCAAACTGCAGCTCCGTCACGGTATATAAATTCACCTGATTTTGAATCAAGCATTGTAAATCCTGCTATATCTGACGGCATTACATCAGGGGTAAGCTGTATGCGGTTAAATTTTCCGCCTACAGAACGTGAAAGAGCTGTAATAAGCTGAGTTTTTCCGACACCCGGTACATCTTCCAACAAAACGTGGCCTTCACAGAGCATTGCCGCAATAAGTCTTATTATAGTATCATCTTTCCCGACAATTACCTTGCTGACTGATTCAACAAGAATTTTAATTTTATTATTCATATATTTTTTACCTCAATGGAACTGAAATTTTATTCAAAATTTTTATTCCGTGAGAGCTTACACCCATCACTTATTACATTATAACATATTTTTGTCAATATATCAAGTGTTTTTGATATAAAAATATAACACCTGCACTTTTGTAAAGTTTGCACAAGAATACAGGCGAAATTTTGTTTAATATTTTTTATAATAAAATAAAGCGGCACTGAATAACAGAACCGCTTTATATTAAATAAATTACTTATTCATCATCTTGGCAACTTCATCAGCAAGGTTATCTTCCTTCTTTTCAACGCCTTCGCCTCTCTCGAAACGGATAACATCTGTTACAACGATTGTACCGCCGAGTTTCTGAGCTTCAGCATCAACATAACCCTCTACTGTAAGTTTATCGTCCTTGACAAAAGCCTGCTCAAGGAGACAGTTTTCTTTATAGTATTTACCGATTTTGCCCTGTACGATGCCTTCCTTAACCTTTTCAGGCTTGTTTGCCATTTTCGGGTCTTCTGCCATCTGAGCAAGCATGATTTCCTTTTCCTTCTCAATAACTTCGGCAGGAACATCGTCACGCTTAAGATAAGGAGCATTAAGAGCAGCAGACTGCATAGCTACATCCTTACCAATAGCAGAAACCTGTTCAGTAGAAAGCTCTGTATCAAGCTTTACCATAACGCCGATGCTTCCGCCATTATGGATATATGAAGCAAGAACGCCTTCCATTCTTACAAAACGACGGATAACGATATTCTCTCTTATCTTCATACCTGCAAGCTCGGTAAGAACATCAGCTACTGTAGATGTGCCGCCGCTGATTGTTTCAGCTTTAAGAGCTTCAACATCAGCAGGATTTTTTTCAATGATTGTATCAGCAACTGCCTTTACAAAATTTCTGATGTCATCTGTATTTGCAGCAAAATCTGTTTCTGTATTTACTTCGAGAAGTACGCCGATATTACCGTTTACAACAGCTGTAACAATACCCTCAGCAGCAGCACGTCCGCTTTTCTTAGCCTGTGTGGCAAGACCTTTTTCTCTGAGAAATTCAATAGCCTTATCCATATCGCCCTCATTTGCTTCGAGAGCCTTTTTACAGTCCATCATTCCAACGCCGGTGGACTTCATCAATTCTTTAATCTCAGCAACGGAAACCTTTCCCATTGTAGTATACCTCCTGTAAATTTAATTATTATTTGCAAAAACCCGAATGCAAAAAGGATTCGGGCTTCTGATTGTTTTTTTGATTATTCAGCCTGTGCCTCTTCTTCAGCAGATACTGATTCTTCCTCAGCAGGAATTTCTTCAGCAACAGCGTCATCGCCCTGTCTGCCTTCGATAATAGCATTAGCAACAGTACCGGCAATAAGTTTTACGGCACGAATAGCATCATCATTGCCAGGGATAACATAATCAACCTCATCAGGGTCGCAGTTTGTATCAACTATGGCAACAATCGGAATATTGAGCTTCTTAGCTTCTGCAACAGCAATTTTTTCCTTGCGTGGGTCAACTATAAAGAGGGCTGCAGGGAGCTTCTTCATTGTCTTGATACCGCCAAGGAATTTTTCAAGCTTCTCTATTTCAAGATTAAGCTTAACAACTTCTTTCTTAGGGAGAAGGTCGAAAGTTCCGTCTTCTTCCATAGTATGAAGCTGTTCAAGTCTCTTGATTCTTGTCTGGATTGTTTTGAAGTTTGTAAGCATACCGCCGAGCCATCTTGCATTTACATAGTGTGCACCAGCTCTTGTTGCTTCTTCCTTAACAGAATCTCCAGCCTGTTTTTTTGTACCCACGAAAAGCACTTCACCGCCTTCTGAAGCAACGTCACGAACGAACATATAAGCTTCTTCGAGCTTTTTAACTGTTTTCTGAAGGTCGATAATGTAGATACCGTTTCTCTCTGTAAAGATATACGGTGCCATTTTTGGGTTCCAGCGTCTTGTCTGGTGTCCGAAATGAACGCCTGCTTCAAGAAGCTGTTTCATTGAAACTACTGCCATTATAGTAGTCCTCCTTAAATTTGGTTTTTTATTAATCCTCCGCAGAATTTAGCTCATGTACAACACCCGAAACAGATGCACCAATCCACGAAAATACCTGCGTGCGAATTGCCTTAATATTATACCATATTATCACATTTTTTGCAATAGGCTAATTAAACAAATTTTTTAGATTTTTAGGTTTTGAAGTTGTGCATATAACAGAATCAGAACAGTCAACCAGAATAATATCATCACCTATTACTTTAATTGAACTGCATGGAATCTCTGTATCATTTTCACGCCCGAAAAGACCGAGAAATCTGTAACCGCCATAAATCAGCAGGGACAGAACCTCGGAATTTTCCGTATCCATACGGATATCATCAATATATCCCAGTCTTTCACCTGTTTTTATATTAATGACTTCCTTGGATTTCAGCTCATCAAGACTGCAAACCATAGTACATCACCCCATAAATTATACACGGGACGGCTTGACAGTTATTCGCCCTGATTTTATTTTTTCTTCTTTGAAAGAATTGAAAGCACTACTGCAACCACAACAGCAATAACTCCTATAATAATAAGCGGAATTACGGGAAAATTGTCACCCGTTGCAGGTGATGCAGAAGCAAGTGTAAACATATTCAACATATCTGTCATAATTTTGTCCTCCTGAAATTTAGTATCAAGGGTTTATTTTTATATAATCCATATTATAACACATTCAGAAAAATTTGTCAAATAATTATTGTTCTTCTTTTATAGATTTTCCAATCATCATTAAATCCGCCTTGAAAATATCTCCGGCGGTCTTAAATACAGGAATTTCCACAGTTTCCCCGTCAAAACTGAATGTTACATAATCATATGAATCAAAATCAACTGTAATTTCAATATTATTGTTATCTTCTGTATATAATGCAATATTTCCGGCAAGTTCCATAAGTTCCTCATCTGTAAAAGTATCAGGCAGATTGCCATAAAGAAGCATATCATAAGTAATACCCGCATCAATCATTACATTACACAGTCCCTCTACGCTTGAATACTGCATTGCCGCACGTTCAATTTCATCAGGTTCAGCTTTCCTTACTGAAACAACCTCAATATCAACATCATCATAGTTTTCCAATTCTTCAAAAGAAAGTTCAGCATTATTGCTAATCTGTTCCACTATAAATTCAAGCATTCCAGCTTTATTCATAGCCTCAAAGGAATTTTTCGGATATGACAATTCAATTAATTTTCTTGCATCAGAATTATCCATAGCTTCAATGAGATTTGTTACTGATGCAATATATTCATCAGCATTTTCAATTTCTGTTTCAGTGCCTACAATCTTAGATTCCGTTGTATAAGTTTCGGAATAATCCTTAATTTCTGACCCGTCAACCTTAATTGTTGTTGACTTTTCAACTTTAACAGTAGTAGTTTCTGTTTTTGCAGTTGTTGCTGTCATTTCGGTTTCGGTTGTTTCTTCAGATTCAGTTATTAATTCAGATTCAGATAATTCATTTGAAGTTTCCGAAATACTTTCAGAAACATCTGATACTGAATTTTCTGAACTTTCAGGCTTGTCACCTCCGCAGGCAGTCAGTATCCCCACAACAGAGGTTAACGCCAGAATCATTGCAATAAGTTTTTTCATATCAAAATCTCCTCAATCAAATTAAGGAGTCCGAAAAAAGACTCCTTAATCATTATACTATTTTATTTTATTTATGTCAATAATCAGAATCGGAAATCACGTTCTCCGTTTCTGATTTTTTCAAGATAATCCAAAGCCTTTTCACGCCGTTTCAGGTCTGGTACTTTCTGAATTTCATGGTCGATAAGTCTTTCACCTATCTTTCGTGTTTCAGGACTTGCATAATCCTGCAAATATTCCTGCAAGGTAAGCAATGCATTGGGATGACAACAGTTCTGAATTTGTCCGACTTTGCAGAGTGCCATGAATCTGTCACCCGTACGTCCTTCACGGTAGCAGGCTGTACAGAATGAAGGAATATAATCGCTTTCCATGAGCCACTTTACTACCTCATCAAGCGAACGCTGGTCAGATACATCAAATTGTTCTGTGTCGTGGGGTCTTTCCTCAACAGAATAACCCGCATATCCGCCGACTGATGTTCTTGAGCCTCCTGAAATCTGTGAAATTCCCAGCTTCATCACCTTTTCACGACAGCTTTCATTTTCCCTTGTGGATATAATCATACCTGTATACGGAACAGATATTCTTATACAGGCAATAATTTTAGCAAAAGTATCATCATCAATGCCATTGTCAAATTGATTGGGGTCAATATCAGCAGCCCTTTTCAGCCTCGGAACGCTGATTGTATGAGGTCCTACACCGTGAACTGTTTCAAGGTGTTCAGCGTGCATAAGAAGTCCGGCAAACTCATATCTGTATTTATCAAGTCCGAAAAGCACCCCAAGACCGACATCGTCAATACCGCCCTCCATAGCTCTGTCCATAGCCTCTGTATGATAGGCATAATTATGTTTTGGTCCTGCCGGATGAAGTATTTCATAGCTTTCCTTGTGATAAGTTTCCTGAAAAAGAATATACGTTCCTATTCCTGCATCTTTAAGTTTTCTGTAATTTTCGACAGTCGTGGCAGCTATATTTACATTTACACGTCTTATTGCTCCGTTTTTATGTTTTATTGAATAGATAGTCTTTATGCACTCCAGAATATATTCAAGCGGATTGTTTACAGGGTCTTCACCTGCTTCAATAGCAAGTCTTTTATGCCCCATATCCTGCAAGGCAATTACTTCCTGACGCACTTCTTCCTGAGTAAGTTTCTTTCTTGGAATTTCCTTGTTCTGAATATGATAAGGACAATAAACACATTTATTAACACAGTAATTTGATAAATACAAAGGTGCAAACATAACTATTCTGTCACCGTAGAAATTTTCCTTGATTTCGCTGGCAAGCGAATATATTTTTTCCGTCATTTCAGGTAAATCACAGGCAAGAAGCACACTTGCATCACGGTGAGAAAGTCCGGAACATTCAACTCCCCTGCCTGTTTTTCTTGGTCTTGCTTTCTCAAGAATTTCTTCAATAAGTTCTTTATTATGTTTGTTTTTTTCAGCATATTCAAGAGTTTCAAGAATTTCTTCATGATTTATAAATTCCTCTGCCTTCAAAGACTTCACATTATACATTTTCTGATTCCTCCGGTTATTTTTTAGAAATTGCCGCCTTTACGGAAACGCCTGAAATACGTCCCAGACGACCTGTAAGACTGCTGATTTTATCGGGTAAGGAATCAACGGCAACTGATATTACCGATATTCCACGTTCCCTGTATGGTATTCCCATTCTTCCTATAATAATTTCATTGTAATCATGCAGCACATTATTTACTTCTGATGACACTTCAGGATTATCAACCACGATTGCCACAACAGCTATTCTTTTTTCTTCCATTCAATACCCCATAACTTTCAGTTCTGATACAAGATTAATATAAAAATCTGTAATATCCGATATTTCATTTTTATTCTGCGGAGATTTTCTGCTAAACCTCATTCTGCGTAAATCGACTTCATCAGGGTGAGAAATTCCACGGTTTCCTACACTTGTATAAACTCCTTGAAAATCTCCCCATGCAACTTCATTTACAGTAAGCAATCCATCACTTTCCCCGTCCATAAATCTTACGGCAATATACGGTACAGACATAATAATATCACTTAACGGATTCTTCATTTTAAATGCATAGCTTCTGTAATAAACATTTTCATCATCAGGGTTTTTACTGTTGAATTCATTTATATATGAAGTTGTAACCTGTTCCATACAGCGAAATGTATCAGGATTCCTGTCTCCACATATTCTACGGAAAATATCAAATATCCTGCTTCCTGACAACAAAATGAATCTGAACATCTTCATAAGTTTATCCATAGTTGCAGAACCGTTATGCGGAGTACCCAATGTTGTAACGGAAGCGATATATTTTCCCATTCCAAGCGTTGAAATAAGATACCTTGCTTCCAGTCCGCCTTTTGAATGAGCTATTATATTTACTTTTTCTGCTTCTGTTTCAGAAATAAACTTTAATAGGGATTTTTTAAGCATTTCTGCATTATCTTCAATTGAAGCATTGGCATCCTGAAAACCATAAAAAATTTCTGCACCATATTTTTTCAGAATTTCTGGTATTCTCCCCCAGTAACATATTCTGCCATCCCTGAACCCCATTCCATGAATAAGAAAAATAGGATATCTTGTTTTACAATTAAAATTTTTATTCATAAAAATCAAAAATGCCCACAAATATACTGAGGGCATAAAAAGTCAATTTATTTATTGTTGACCGAAAACAAAGAATTTCTTTGCTGCCCGAAAACATGGATTTTTTATAAAAGCCAACTGTGGAATAAATCCCAAAGTCCGCTTATATACAGTATACCACTTTAAGATTAAAATGTCAATTATTTTCGTTAGTAATCAATAACCTTAAATTTTTCATATTCTCTTGAAATTTGTCGGAAAAAATGATATAATAAATCATATTCACTATCATCAAGGAGGTTTAATATGAATAATCAGCTTTGTATTGTTCTTGATTTTGGAGGACAGTATAACCAGCTTATTGCACGTCGTGTACGTGATGCAGGTGTTTACTGTGAAATCAAGAGTCACACCACTCCTATTGAGGAGCTTAAAGCACTTAATCCTATAGGTATCATATTTACAGGCGGTCCCAACAGCGTTTATGAGGAAAGTTCCCCTCATATCTCAAAAGAAATATTTGACCTTGATATTCCTGTTCTCGGTATATGTTATGGTTGTCAGGTAGTTGCTTACACCCTCGGCGGTGAAGTAAGCAGCTGTTCTAAAAGCGAATATGGAAAAATAGAAATTTCTCATACAGAAAGCATACTTTTTGACGATGTACCCGAAAAAAGTACTGTATGGATGAGCCATACCGACTATGTGAGCAAAGTCCCGAACGGATTCAAAATCACCGCAAAATCCGATGACTGTCCTGCTGCTGCATTTGAAAATTCTGAAAGAAAACTTTATGCCGTACAATTCCATCCAGAAGTAACCCACAGCGAATACGGTAAAAATATTTTACATAATTTCTTATATAAAGTCTGCGGATTTTCAGGCGACTGGAAAATGGATAATTTCATCGACTCAACAGTTGCAAAACTCCGTGAACAGATAGGTGACAAGAATGTCATTCTTGGCCTTTCAGGCGGAGTTGATTCATCCGTCGCTGCTGGTCTTCTGTCACGTGCAGTAGGCAAACAGCTTACCTGCGTTTTTGTTGACCAGGGACTTATGCGTAAGAATGAGGGCGATTTTGTTGAAGAAACATTTACTAAGCTATTTGACATGAATTTTGTACGTGTAAACTGCAAAGAAAAATTTCTTACTGCACTCAAAGGCATAACCGACCCGGAAAGCAAACGCAAAATTATAGGTACGGAATTTTACAATGTTTTTTGGAATAAAATACGTGAACAGGGTACGGACGGTTTTTTTGCTCAGGGTACCATATACCCTGACAGAATAGAATCAGGCAAAGGAAATAAAGCCGGTGAGGGAAAAACAGATGTTATTAAAACTCACCATAATATGGTTGAAATGCCTGCTGACATCAAATTTGCAGGTACTATTGAACCACTTAAGGATTTATTCAAGGACGAAGTACGTGCAGTCGGTGAAAAACTTGGTATCCCTCATGAACTTGTCTGGAGGCAACCTTTTCCCGGTCCAGGTCTTGGAGTACGTATTCTCGGAGAAATAACCGAGGATAAAATAAAAGTTCTTCAGGAAGCCGATGCTGTTTTCCGTGATGAAATCAGTAAAAGCGGTATTGAAAGTGATTTGAAGCAGTTTTTTGCTGTTCTTCCCGATGTTCGTACTGTCGGAGTTATGGGTGACCACCGTACTTATGACCATCTTATTGCCATACGTGCTGTTACTACTGACGACTTCATGACTGCTGACTGGGCAAGAATCCCTTATGATGTTCTTGCACGTGTATCCAACCGTATATGCAATGAAGTTGAACACGTTAACCGTGTTGTATATGACATAACTTCAAAACCGCCCGGAACTGTTGAGTGGGAATAATTTTTCTTAAAATGCAAAAAGGAGCTGAACATTTTGTCTGAAATAAAACTGTTTTCGACTAATGACACGGTAAAAGAATGTTTGCACTCAATGGTAGGTCTTGAAAAAGAACTTCAAAACCTCATTGAAAACAATATGGAAACTTTTTTTGGCGTACGTTTCTTAAAAAGTGAATATACAATTGCAAATGGACGAATGGACAGTATAGGTATTGATGAAAATAACAGTCCTGTTATTTTTGAATACAAAAAAAGTCAGAATGATAATGTAATCAATCAAGGACTTTTTTACCTTGACTGGCTTCTGAATCACAAAGCAGATTTTATATTACTGGTTACTGAAAAACTTGGTAAAAAAACTGCAGATAATATAGATTGGTCAGTTCCATGTGTTATTTGTATTGCACACAGTTTCAATAAATATGATATTAATGCAGTTAACTTAATACAAAGAAATATCAAACTGGTTAGTTATCGTAAATATGATAATTTGATTTTGTTTGAGCATTTGAACAATCCAACGGTAAAACCAATTTTGGAAAATATTAATAATGATAATTCCAACAAAAACAACAATCAAAAATCCCATTTGGAAAAACTTGAATCGGTTTCGGATAATATTAAAATCCTTTATGATTCTATATGTGATTTTATTGAATCTTTAGGAGATGACATTTCAAAAAATCAATTGAAATTATATCTCGCCTATAAAAAAATACAGAATATAGTATGCATTGAAATTTATTCCAATCACATTACATTATTCTTGAAACTCAACCCCGATAACATAATTCTGGAAAAAGGATTCACAAGAGATATGCGAAATATAGGTCATTACGGAACAGGAGATTTGCAGGTAACCATTAGAAACGAAGAAGATGTCAAAAAAGCAAAACCATTATTAGAAAAAGTATACATTGAATCATAATCTACTTCAGAAATCGGACTGATAAAAAATCAGTCCGATTTTTATACAACTATTGACATTAAAGAAAAAATATGTTAGAATAATACTTAAAAGGGAAACAGGTGAGAGTCCTGTGCAGTCACGCTACCGTATTTCAGTCAGCAAACTGATAAGTCGGGCTACTTTTCTCATTACAGTTTACGAGCGATGAACTGTAATTTTTTGTGTTGTATAAAAATCGCTCTCCGATAAATTTTCGGGGAGCTTTTTATATACAGACTTTTAACGAAAGGATTTTTTAATATGGAAGAAAAAAGAAAAAGTAAAAAAATTCTGATTGGAATAATCGGAATTATAGTATTGGCAGTACTCTGCGTGGGAATGTGGTTTATCTACAGCAAAACACGTGAAAAACCCATCGAAGGCGGAAAACAGATTACTGTTCAGATTGAATCTGAACGTGATGAATACTCTTTTGAACAATCATATAATACTGATGAAGAATACCTCGGAAATTTCCTTGACAAAGAAGGACTTATAGGTTTCAATGAATCAGAATACGGACGATTTATAACTTCTGTTCAGGGATATGAATCAAATGATGATGAACAGTCATGGTGGAGTATCTCAGTAAACGGTGAATCAGCAATGACAGGCATTGATGAAATTGTAATTAAAGACGGAGATGTATATATGCTTGAGCTTAAAATAGGATGGTAAAAAAATTCAAGGCAGGACAAATTACAAGAATTGCTGTGCTGGGTGCACTTCTTTATGCTTCTCAGATAGCATTGTCCGTCCTTCCGAATATTGAAATGGTTACTTTACTTGTTGTAGTCTTTACAAAAAATTTAGGCAAGGAAGGAACACTTTCCTGTTTTGTATATGTCTGTCTTACTGCAATAACATGGGGATTCGGACTATGGTGGTTTACATATCTGATTATATGGCCATCGTTTTCGCTTATAGTCTATAAACTCCGGAAAACAGACAGCTGGATTATATGGGCAATTATAAATTCTATATTCGGCTTATGCTTTGGGGCAATTTTTGCCATACCGTATATTTTTGTATCACCCTCGTATGCCCTTACTTACTGGATTTCCGGTATTCCCTTTGATATAACTCACTGCATAGGAAATTTTGTAATAGCTGTCCTGCTCGGAAAAATACTTGATACGGCTATGGCAGAAATAGTAAAAAGAATTAAAGTATAATTAAAAACTCCTGATTTTTTTCAGGAGTCTTTATTTTAATTTTGTATAGTATTATAAAAAAATTAATATATAATATTTGTGAAAAACATAGAAAACTGCCAAAACTATTGAACAGATATACATCATGCAAATAATATTTCAAGAAGTAACTTCCATAAGAGAAGTAAGACTTAACTTTAAAACCGATACTGAAGGAATAAGTATTCAGAATTGTATAAGAAAAATCCTATTTGGTCAGACAACAACAAAGATTTTCACTCCACAAATTGTAGTAAAAAACATTAAGTGTACTTAATTCAGGTGGAAAATTTTATTTATCAGATTTATACAGCCATATCAAATTAAAAACTTGAATTACACTGACATATTCGGAATTAAACTCAGAAAATATATAAAAACAGTAGATGAATCGAAATATTAGGAAAAATAAATAATAAAACTATAATTTAAAGAATTAAATAAAAAAGCAAATCCCTGTACTATTATAGTACAGGGATTTTTATCTATTACATATTTAAAACCAATGAACCAATTCTGATTTGTAAATTACTTGTTGGCAATAGCAGCCTGTGCAGCAGCAAGACGTGCAATCGGAACACGGAATGGTGAACATGATACATAATCAAGACCAATCTTGTGGCAGAACTCAACAGATGTCGGGTCGCCGCCATGCTCGCCGCAGATACCGCAGTGAAGTTTTTCATTTGCAGGCTTACCAAGCTTGATAGCCATTTCCATAAGCTTACCAACACCGGTCTGGTCAAGTTTAGCAAATGGGTCATTTTCGAAAATCTTCTTGTCATAGTACGCATTGAGGAACTTGCCAGCGTCATCACGTGAGAAGCCATATGTCATCTGTGTAAGGTCATTTGTACCAAAGCAGAAGAAGTCAGCGTTTGCAGCAATTTCATCAGCTGTAAGAGCAGCACGTGGAATTTCAATCATTGTACCAACTTCATATTCAAGTTCAGCACCTGCAGCAGCAATAACAGCATCAGCAGTATCAACAACAACTTTCTTGACAAACTTGAATTCCTTGATATCGCCGATAAGCGGAATCATGATTTCAGGCTTAACTGTCCAGTCAGGATGGTTTTTCTTAACATTGATAGCAGCCTTAATGATAGCGTTTGTCTGCATCTTTGCAATTTCAGGATAAGTTACAGCAAGACGGCAGCCTCTGTGACCCATCATCGGATTGAATTCATGAAGTGAAGCAATGATGTTCTTGATTGTCTCAACAGATTTACCCTGAGCTTCAGCAAGAGCAGCAATATCAGCTTCTTCAGTAGGAACAAATTCGTGAAGAGGAGGGTCAAGGAATCTGATAGTAACAGGATTTCCTTCAAGAGCTTCATAAAGAGCCTCAAAGTCAGCCTGCTGCATAGGTTCAATCTTAGCAAGAGCAGCTTCTCTTTCTTCAACAGTATCAGAGCAAATCATCTCACGGAATGCAGCAATTCTCTCTGGGTCAAAGAACATGTGTTCTGTACGGCAGAGACCAATACCTTCAGCACCGAGTTCACGAGCTTTCTTAGCATCAGCAGGAGTATCAGCATTTGTTCTTACCTTAAGAGTTCTGAATTCATCAGCCCAAGTCATGATTCTCTCAAATTCACCGGCAATCTGAGCATCAACAGTAGGAATAATTCCATCGTAGATATTACCTGTAGTACCGTCGATTGAAACATAGTCACCTTCAACGAAAGTCTTTCCGCCAAGCTCAAACTTCTTGTTAGCTTCATCCATCTTGATATCGCCGCAGCCTGATACACAGCATTCACCCATACCACGGGCAACTACTGCAGCATGTGATGTCATACCACCACGAACTGTAAGAATACCCTGTGCAGCTTTCATACCTGTAATATCTTCAGGTGATGTTTCAAGACGAACAAGAACAACCTTCTCACCTTTTTCTGCCCACTCAACAGCGTCATCAGCAGTAAATACAACCTTACCGCAAGCAGCACCAGGTGAAGCACCGAGTCCCTTGCCCATAGGAGTTGCAGCCTTGAGAGCCTTTGTATCAAACTGTGGGTGGAGAAGTGTATCAAGGTTTCTTGGGTCAATCATTGCAACTGCTTCTTCAGGGGTCTTCATACCCTCATCAACAAGGTCACAGGCAATCTTGAGTGCAGCCTGAGCTGTTCTCTTACCGTTTCTTGTCTGGAGCATAAAGAGCTTTCTGTTTTCAACAGTAAATTCCATATCCTGCATATCATGATAATGGTCTTCAAGAGTTTTGCAGACATCAACAAACTGAGCATAAGCTTCCGGGAATGTTTCAGCCATCTGAGCAATAGGCATAGGAGTACGAACACCGGCAACAACATCTTCACCCTGAGCATTTGTAAGGAATTCGCCCATGAGTTTCTTTTCACCTGTAGCAGGGTCACGTGTAAATGCAACACCAGTACCACAGTCATCACCCATGTTACCGAATGCCATTGACTGAACGTTAACAGCAGTACCCCATGAGAAAGGAATATCATTGTCACGTCTGTAAACGTTAGCTCTTGGGTTGTCCCATGAACGGAATACAGCCTTGATAGCACCCATAAGCTGTTCCTTGGGGTCTGAAGGGAAGTCAACACCGATTTTATTCTTATATTCAGCCTTGAACTGTGAAGCAAGCTCCTTAAGGTCATTAGCATCAAGCTCAACGTCCTGAGTAACGCCCTTTTCTTCCTTCATCTTATCAATAAGCTCTTCAAAATATTTCTTACCAACTTCCATAACAACGTCGGAATACATCTGGATAAATCTTCTGTAGCAGTCCCAAGCCCAACGAGCATTGCCTGACTTTTCAGCAATTGTCTCAACAACAGTTTCATTAAGACCGAGATTAAGAATAGTATCCATCATGCCAGGCATTGAAGCTCTTGCACCTGAACGAACAGAAACGAGAAGCGGATTTTCCTTGTCGCCGAACTTCTTTTCTGTAATTTCTTCCATTTTTACAATATACTCATTGATTTCAGCCATAATCTCATCAGAGATACCGCCGTCTTCATAATACTGAGTACAAGCTTCTGTAGTAATTGTGAATCCCTGAGGAACAGGAAGACCGATGTTGGTCATCTCAGCGAGGTTAGCGCCCTTACCGCCGAGAAGCTCTCTCATTGTAGCATTACCTTCTGAAAAAAGGTAACAATATTTTTTTGCCATTGGTATATACCTCCAGTTTTAAACATTACCGGACAGGACATCAGAAGTCCTTCCGACTTATATATATTATAACACACTTTGCTAAAAAATGCCATATATAATAAGACAAAAATTCTGCGTTGATTTTGTAGCACTTTGCACAAAATAATTTTTTTAAAAGACATTTACCAAAAAACGTCTATAAAAATGTTGATATTTTCTGTATTTTAATAAATATATTTTTTTATGTTAATCAAATAAATTTTAAGCTTTTTTAATATTTTATGTTATAATATAAACATAAAAATATTTTTTCAGGAGGCTTATATATGAAAATTCTTATTGTAGAAGATGAAATACAGCTTACAGACGCTCTTTCCGAACTGCTGAAACGCAATATGTATTCAGTTGACACTTTTTATAATGGCATTGACGGTCTTGACAATGCACTTACCGGAATTTATGACTGCATTATACTTGATATTATGCTTCCCGGTATGAACGGACTGGATGTTCTGAATAATCTGCGTGCGGAAAAAATAAATACGCCTGTTCTGCTTCTTACTGCACGGAGTGAAATTGATGATAAAATAAAGGGTTTGGACTGCGGAGCTGATGATTATCTGACAAAACCGTTTGTAACCGGAGAACTTCTTGCAAGGATTCGTGCACTTACAAGAAGAAAAGGCGAATTTGTTGATGAAAATAAATTTGAATATAATAATCTTGTACTTCACAAGAATACCTGTTCTATAAGCTGTAATGGAAACAACATAAAGCTGAGTCTGAAAGAATACTACATAATGGAGATGCTTATTGCAAATCATGGTCAGATTCTGCCTAAGGAACGTATTATTGAAAAAATCTGGGGAAGTGAAAATGATATTGAATATAACAACATAGAAGTATACATATCATTCCTGAGAAAGAAAATATCATCGATTTCAGCACCTGTTCAGATTAAAACAGCCCGTGGAATAGGATATTTTCTTGAATAGGGAGGGAGTTTATTGTTCAGAAAAGTTCAGCTTAAATTTTTTGCAATCATAACAGCTATTCTCTTAGCTATTTTCATTGCTGTTTTGAGTGCTGTAAATATTATAATGAATGCACTTATGGAACATCAGACAAGAGTTGTACTTGAACAGGTCGCATCAGGTGCTGAATATAATAGTGATACAGCAAGTTTTACTTTTAAAAATCCAAATATTAATAAAAATGAACCACCAAAAAAAGAACTTCCTCAGTCTCACATATATGATACAACTGAATCTACAGAAGCAAAAATAATCAGTACAGAAAAATCATCAGAAAATATTTCAGATGAAGCAGAAAAAACTCAAATTCCGACTGAAAACGCAAAACCTAAAGAAATACAAACTACTGTCATGAAAGAAACAGAGAACATTGAAACAGTTGTTACGACTGAAAAAATCACGGAATCAAATACTGAAATTTTAGTAACAGACTTACCGCAAACTCCTGAATCAACATATCCACCGGAAATTTTTCCGCCTGATGATGAACCATGGAAAAGACCAGATGACTGGGAATATCATGAATATCCCGCAGAACCTGCTCCTGACCCATGGCATGACAATTGGCATCAATGGGACGACCGAAACGGTTATGATGACGGCAAAGCACATCCCGACCATGAAATATGGGGAAATGGAGGTTTTATACCGACTGCTGACAAAAACAAAATTCCTGTTCTTGATGGATATACGATTACTGACGATAACAAACCGCCTGAACCACCCGAAAACAAACATAATGAACCTGTTCCCAAATCAATCAATTCAATTGATTTCTTTATAATCATGGCTGATGATAAAGGTACATATATCGCCTCATTAAATAATGATGATATGACAGAAGAAATCGCTCAGACTTATATAACCAGAATTCTTCAAAACAAAAACAAATCCGGAATGGCTGATAACTACAGCTTTTTCACTGAACAAAAATCCAATGGAACTCTTATAGTACTTACTGATAAAAGTGCAGAAATAAATATGATGAACAAATTGAAACGCACAACTTTTATTGTCGGAGCTATAAGTATAACTATTCTTTCGGCTGCTGCATATTTTCTCAGCGGATTAATTGTAAAACCCCTGAAAGAAACTTTTGAAAAACAAAAAAGATTCATTTCAGATGCAAGTCATGAACTCAAAACCCCGTTGACAGTAATTTCAGCTAATGCAGATGTACTTTCCGAAGAAATTGGGTATAACAAATGGCTTAACTATATTCAGGACCAGACTGACAGAATGAATGTTCTTGTAAATGACCTGCTCAGTCTTACAAGACTCGAAAACAAAACCGCTGATTTTATTCAGACAGAATTTAATCTTAGTCACGCTGTAACAAATACTGCACTTCCGTTTGAATGTCAGGCATTTGAGGCAAACAAAAACTTGGTGCTTAATATTGAAGATAATATTTTTATAACGGGAAGCGAACAGCATATAAAACAAATGGCAGGAATATTTATTGACAATGCCATTAAATATTCAAAAGACAACGGTACAGTACGTGTATCACTGACAAAAGAGGATGGTAAACCTGTATTTTCAGTCTACAATACCGGTATGGGTGTTAAGGAATCAGAAAAATACAGAATCTTTGAAAGATTCTACAGAAGCGACGAATCAAGAAACAGGACAACAGGCGGATACGGCCTCGGACTTGCCATTGCCAAATCAATTATAGACAAACACAAATTCAGAGTTGATGTGGAAAACGAAGAAGGAAAAAGTATCTGCTTTGTTGTTACTATGAACTGAAAAAATCCTGCTGTAAAAAACACAGCAGGATTTTTATTATTTTATTGACTTTATGGCAATTTTTATGATATAATATTTAAGCAAAATCGGAAAGGAGATTTGAAAAATGAGTATTTTTGATGTGTTTGACAGAATTTCTGCAAATTCGACAACAACAAAGGGTAAAATAGAATATATAATAACCGGTTTGGGCAATCCCGGAATGGAATACGATAATACCCGTCATAATGCAGGCTTTTTTACAATTGATATGCTCGCTGCTCAGTATGGTGAAAATATAAACCGTCTGAAATTCAAAGGAAAAACAGCGGAAGTCACTATAGAGGAAAAACGCTGTTTATTGCTCAAGCCGACTACATATATGAATAACAGCGGTGAATCTGTAGTGCAGGCTATGGAATTCTATAAAATAGATATTGAAAATCTGATTGTGATTTATGACGATATTTCACTTGAACCCGGAAAACTGAGAATCAGACGAAAAGGCAGTCACGGCGGTCATAACGGAATGCGGAGTATTATTGAACTCACAGGACATGACGACTTCCCACGCATTAAAATGGGTGTCGGTAAAAAACCGCATCCCGACTACGATTTAGCCAAGTGGGTTTTGGGGAAATTCAAAAAAGAAGATACTGAAAAACTCAAAACTGCTGCTGAAAATGCCTGCGAATGTATAAAACTGATGATTTCAGGCAAAACAGATGAAGCTATGAATAAATTCAACAGCTGATAAAAAACAAAATAATAATTAAGGAGGCTGGAATAATTTTGTTCGGCACAATTTTTAAGAAGCTTTCAGGATACAAAAGTATACTTGAATGCATTGACAAAAAAATTTCACCTGTATCAGTAACAGGTCTCTCCCACATTCATAGGGCAAATCTTATTTCAGCCCTTAACGGAACAAAAATCAATCTTGTAATAACAGGCAGTGAGGCAGAAGCAAGAAAACTGTGTGATGATATCAATATAATGAGTGGAAATGAATCCGCTGTGCTTTTTCCGTCAAGAGAGCAGGTTTTAACTCCGGTTGACAGTGCAAATCATGAATATGAATATATGCGTATCTCTGCACTCTCAAAGGCAGTAAAAAATAAATGCAGTGTTATATGTGCATCTGTTGAAGCGGTAATGCAGTCTGTCATTCCTGTTGACACGCTTATTTCATCAGCTATCGAGCTTATGGAGGGGCAAACAATAAACCGTGATGAACTATGCCTTAATCTTACAGAATGTGGTTATCAGCGGTGTGAAAAGGTTGAGGGAGCAAGTCAGTTTTCAGTACGTGGAAGTATAATTGACATTTTCCCCGTACAGTCTGACAAACCTGTAAGAATTGAGCTTTTTGATGATGAAATTGAAACCATTGCAGAATTTGAAACTGATACCCAGCGAAGAGGAAATGAAAAAATTGAAAGGCTGGAAATTTATCCGGCAAATGAAATTATCTGCAATATGAATGAACTTGCTGATAAGATTGAATCACTGATAAAAAAAGTACGTGGAAAACATACAGAACTTGTACGTCAGAATCTAAGAGAAGATATAAAACGTTTACAAGCAGGTGAAATACTTCCTCATGCAATAAAATATTATTCACTTGCATATCGTGAAATTTCAACAGTTTTCAACTATATAGACGGTTTGGTAATGTTCAGTGATTATTCAGCTATAATCAACTATGCAAACGGCATAACATCCCGATTCAATGAAGATATTAAAATTCTCTTGGAAGAGGGTCAGCTCTGTAAGGGACTTGATGGATTTTTTCTTGAATTTCCGAAAATTCAGCTTATAGCAGAAAAAAAGATATGTTTTTTTCTCAGCAGTTTTTTGCAGAGCGGAGAACGTATCGAATTTAAGAGACTCATCAGTTTTGAAGCTATGCAGACTGCTCCGTGGAGCGGTGAAATGAAACAGCTGATTGAAGATATATCGGACTGGATTTCCAGAAAATACAGCATTATACTTTGTGCCGGAAGTAAAAAAACTCTCCCTATAATTAAACAGGATTTAATTGATAACGGTATATCTTGTGGTCTGGCAGATGATGGCATAACTCCGTCTTCCGGACGTGTATGCCTTATTTCAGGAAATCTCAGCAGTGGATTTGAATATCCTGAAAACAAAACAGTTCTTATAACACAAAGACGTTCTGTTGAATCGGTTCGCAGAAAAAACAGAAAGAAAAAAACCAAAGCCGAGGAAATACGTAGTCTCGCCGATATTTCAGAAGGCGATTTGATTGTCCACAACGTACATGGAATAGGCCGTTTTATGGGTATTCAGAAACTTGAATTTAATGATATAGTCAAAGATTATATAGCTATCCAATATGCTGGAACAGACAGGCTATATATACCTGTAACTCAGCTTGACATGGTATCAAAATATATAGGACCACGTGATAATTCAGGTGTAAAGCTTACTAAACTTAGCTCGGGAGAATGGCAGAGAAAAAAGAACAATGTAAGAAGTGCAGTCAAGGATATGGCAAAGGAACTTACTGCACTTTATGCAAAGCGTGAAAAAAGTCAGGGATTTGCATTTTATCCAGATGATGAAATACAGAATGATTTTGAAGAACGTTTTCCGTATATTGAAACAGAAGACCAGCTTAATGCAATAGCTGAAATAAAATCCGATATGGAGCGAAACCGTCCGATGGAGAGACTTCTCTGCGGTGATGTAGGATTTGGCAAGACTGAAGTTGCATTGCGTGCCGCTATGAAATGTGTACTCAGCGGGAAACAATGTGCTGTTCTTGCCCCCACTACAGTGCTCGCATATCAGCATTATCAGACAGCCTTACGCAGATTTGAGCAGTTTCCAGTAAATGTTGAACTCCTTAGCAGATATAGAAATCCCAAGCAGCAGACCGAAATTATTAAAAAACTCAAACAGGGCAGAATTGATATTTTAATAGGCACTCATAAAATAATACAGAAAAATGTTGTTTTCAGAGATTTGGGTCTTGCGATAATCGATGAAGAACAACGTTTCGGAGTTGCACATAAAGAGAAATTCAAGGAAACTTTTACAGGCGTTGATATCCTTATGCTTTCTGCAACTCCAATTCCAAGAACCCTTAACATGGCAATGAGCGGTATACGTGATATGTCAGTACTTGAGGAACCGCCTCAGGACAGATATCCTGTACAGACATATGTTATTGAATACAATAAAGCATCACTTATTCAGGCAATCATAAGGGAGCTGAGACGTGACGGGCAAGTCTACTATATACATAACCGTGTTGAAACTATAGCAGCCTGTGCTGATAAATTGCAAGAAATGCTTCCGGAAGCAAGAATCGCATACGCTCATGGTCAAATGAATCAGGATGAAATGTCTGATATATGGCAGCAGCTTATTGAACATGAAATTGATATTCTTGTCTGTACAACTATAATTGAAACAGGCGTTGATGTTCCGAATGTCAATACTCTTATTATAGAAGATGCTGACCGTTTCGGACTTTCTCAGCTTTACCAGCTACGTGGACGTGTAGGACGTTCAAACCGCCGAGGATATGCATTTTTCACATATGAAAAAGATAAAATTCTTACTGAAATTGCTGCAAAAAGGCTCAATGCAATGCGTGAATTCACACAGTTCGGAAGTGGTTTCAGAATTGCACTCCGTGATTTGGAAATCAGAGGTGCAGGAAGTATTCTGGGCGGAAGTCAGCATGGTCACATGGAAGCAGTCGGATATGATATGTATCTTAAACTTTTATCAGAAGCAATTGCAGAGGAAAAGGGTGAAAAACCGGAGAAAATTTCTGAATGTTCTGTAGATATACAGATAGACGCACATATTCCCGAAAATTATATTTCAAGTCTCAATCAGCGTATTGATATTTACAGAAAAATTATGTTTATTACAAAAGATGAAGATAAGCTTGATTTAATTGATGAACTTATTGACCGATATGGTGACCCTCCGAAATCTGTTCTCGGACTTATTGAAATATCACTCCTAAGAAACAAGGCGGCACATCTCGGAATTACTGAAATATCCCAGAAAAATGCAAAAATGTACTTCTATACGCAATATCTTTCAGTTGAACAGATTATGGCTTTATCTGATGAATATAAAGGAAAAATCTCAATAAACGGCTCGGGGAAATCATATGTTTCCATAAAAATTGATTCCAAAACAAAACCTTTTGATATGATGAAAAATGTTGTAAATATTGTGGAAAACGCAAAAGGAGAAAATTAAATGGATAAAAAAACACTCAGCATTTCCATAACAGCCTCTGCTTTTCTTCTGCTTGCAGTTACTTCCATATTATCATCACTGTTCTATTCAATGTTTTCAGAAAATAAACTCCCTTCTCCTGCTGAATGTGATGACCCCAATGCAATAACTTTTGATGATGATGACTTTTTCTTTGCTTCAATTGATAAAACAGGTAAAGACCATGCAGACGGAGAACTTATTATCGTTGAAATTCAGGGAAACAAAATGCTGAAATTCAATGACGACGGCACAAATTTTTCAGACGGTACAGTACAGAAAATAAAAATTGATGCAGCAAGACTTCTCAGTCCTGAAAGTTTAAAAAAAGTACGTTCAATTGAAATGGACGTTTATGCTGACGCAACATCAGACCAACTTATAACCAAAAACGGAAAAAGGATAAAAGCTCCCGGCTGGATTGGCGGAGGGGGCGGTGCAAGTATTTCAGAAGATAAATGGTACAAATTCGGCGACTGGGAAGGTGGAGAATATAATTATGAACGTTCCGGTGCAGTTCATATTGAATTAAAGTTTTTACTTGCTGTAAGCGGTCAGTGCTGGAACGGCGAATCGGACGAATCCAACTTCTTAATTATGCGATGGGGTTCACAGAATGAGGGTAATTTTTATATTGACAATATTATTTTCTATGACGAAAATAAAAATTCACTTCCCATTGAAAAAAGTCAAAAACCTCTGACCACTGATAATTATACAACTGAAAGAATGTCTGATAAAACTTCTGCATCTTCTGAAACATCATCATCTGTTACAACAACTTTAAAAACTGATTCCGAATTTACAGACTTATACTGGTCTGAACTTGAAAATCCCGTAGAAATTCCAACATGGTAAATAAAAAAGGACTGGAAAAACCAGTCCTTTTAATTTTATAACTTAACCAAGTATAACAGTTATTTCATTTATGTCAGCAAGCTTTTCGGCAGGAATATAATTACTGTCAAGTTTTTCACCGTTGAGAATGATTTCCTTAACGCCTGATTCAGCGTGTACAGAATTATCAACAGTAATATTGAGTTTCTTTCCACGGAAGTTCTTTTCAATCCTAAATCCGTCCCATTCGGCAGGAATTGACGGTGAAATCTTTAATCCGTCAACATCGGGACGCATACCGCATATACCTTCAACACAGCCCACCATAACTGTTGAAGCCGTACCGGTAAGCCAGTGAACATGAGAACGTCCCTCAAAAGGAGATGCCTTTGATTCAGTAAACTGACCATGTACATAAGGCTCCATAACACGGATTTCTGCCTTATCGTTCATTGCAGCAGGCGAACTCTCCATAAAATATTCAAATGCACGGTTTCCGTGACCCATAAGAGCTTCAGCAAGAATCAGCCAGCCCTGTGACTGTGAAAAGATTCCGCCGTTTTCTTTGGTATCATCATTGAAGATATGCATAAGAGCACCGTCAAAATAGTGATTTTTATAAGGAGGTTCAAGAAGTTTTGCACCATATGGAGTATTAAGAATTTCGTGAACGCTCTCCATTGCCTTCTCTGCCTGTTCAGAATTTGCAAAACCGGAAATTACACTCCAAGACTGCGGATTAAGCCACATATTAGCTTCGGGGTCTTTTTTGGCACCTACTACAATACCATCTTCACGGATACCACGTATAAATCTATCTTCATCCCAGCATTTTTCAAGTGATTCGGCAAGCTTTCCCTGTACATCATTGATATATTCAATATATTTGACATCATTCCTTGATTCTGCCATATCTCTGATAACATTCATAGCATAATATAACTGGAATGCAACAAAAGTGGATTCACCCTTTGCACCAAGTCTGAGACAGTCATTCCAGTCGGCATGAAGTCCCGCAGGCATATTGTGTACTCCGAGATGTTCCATAGAAAATCTTATTGCATTTTTAAGATGCTCATAAACAGTAGCTTCTCCGCCGTTTGCATAAACTATAACTTCATCTAAAAATGCCTTATTTCCGCTTTCACCGATATATTTTACAATAGTCGGGAAAAGCCACAGTGCATCGTCTGCACGGTAAGACGGATGACCGGTTTCCTTTACATATTCAGGGTCATCAGGGGTATTTTCATAACCTGCATTATGATTGAATTTTACAAGCGGAAGTCCGCCGCCGTTATCTACCTGAGCAGAAAGCATAAAACGGATTTTTTCAGCAGCCATTTCAGGGTCAAGATGGATAATGCCCTGAATATCCTGAACTGTATCACGGTAGCCATATCCGTTACGAAGACCGCAGTAAATGAAAGACGCAGCTCTTGACCATATAAATGTTATAAAACACTGGTAAGCATTCCATACGTTTACCATATTATTGAATTCAGCTGATGGTGTTTCAACTTTGAAATTTTCAAGCTGACTATGCCAGTAGTTTTTAAGTTCAGCGATTTCAGCATCAACTCTGCCTGCTTCCTTGTATTCATTAAGAATAGCAGTTGCCTGAATATTATTGCGTTGACCAACTATATAGATAAATTCCTGAGTTTCGTTTGGAGCAAGTGTTATATCGGACTGCAATGCTCCGCATGAATTTGAATTGTAATTCATTGCATTATTGCATTTTCCTGATTCAACAGCAATCGGATTTGAATAAGTTCTATAACGTCCTATAAAATCAGTAAAAGAACCGTTATATGCAGAAATGGGCGCACCTACCATTCCAAAAAATCTTTCCTGATGATTTGAACCCGTTTCATCACGTCCGTCATTTTCATTTATATGCTGAATAATTTTGTTTTCCTCAAAGCTTGTACGGGATATAAAAAGTGTGTACTGCAAATTCACCTGGTCCTGTTCGTAGTTGTTTTCATTGGTAAATTCACAGAAGCCATAAACAGAAAGCTTGCGTTCCTTATCAGAATTATTTGTGACTTTAGCTCTCCATACTTCATATGTCTTGCCATAAGGGACATAGTAAGTCACTTCTGACTTTATTTCCTTGTATTCAGCAGAAATAACAGTATAAGCAGTACCGTGACGGCATTCGGATTTATACTCATCAAGCGGTTTTCCCACTGGCTGCCATGATGCAGACCAATAATCACCGTCTGAATTGTCACGGATATAGATATAGCGTCCGGGAAGAGCCATATCGGAATTAAACCGGAAACGCAGAATACGTCCGTTAGCTCCTGACTTCACAAAGCTGTAGCCCGCGGCATTATTGGAAATCATAGCACCATATTCGGGATCTCCGAGATAATTTGCCCATGGTGCAGGAGTTGCAGGATTAGTTATCACATATTCCTTATTTTCAAGGTCGAAATGTCCATAATTCATAATTTTTTACTCCTTTTGCCGTACAGATTCTGACGGCGTGATAATTTTTTTTATTATATCATTTTTTTTTATATTTTGCAATAGTTTTTTAAAAATTATAATCCAGTTTATTGAAATAAACAATATCTTTTTTATTATCGCAATGCTCACCAATAATTTTTTCAGCCCATGCCATATTGTACCAACGGTTGAATTTATATCCGCATTCATGAAATTCTCCGACTTTTTTAAATCCCAAGTGATTATGAAAATCAATACTATTGCTTGTCAAATATTCATCATCCGAATCTGAAACACTTATACAAGCATATAGATTGGTAATTCCCATTTTTTTCAGAATATCTTCAAGAACTTTATAAAGCTCCCTTCCGATACCGCATCTATGATAATTTTTATCCACATATACTGTCAGTTCAGCAGACCAATCATATGCTTTCCTGCCCACAAATGAACCTGCATAAGCATAACCGACAATTCTGTTATTCTGCTGTGCAACTATGTACGGATATTTCTGTAATATTTTTTCCATCCGGTTCTGAAATTCCATAACGCTCGGCACATCATATTTAAAAGTAATTGTAGTGTTTTCAACATAATAAGCATAGATTTCAAGTAAACGCTCAGTATCCGAAAGAACAGCCGTTCTGATTACTGTTTTATCCATAATACCAGTTTCTTATAATCCTTTCTTTATTATATCAGAATTTTATGAAAAATCAATGCAAAGCAATGTATAATCTGAATCCGGATTTATTTTATCTGAAAGTTCCTGAACTTCGTCAGGGTAATACTCTTTTAGAAACAGCAAAAGATTCGCTCCTTTAAATGTAACATCACAGTTTGCACAGTAACTCAGTTCAATACTTTCAGCATATGGAATTTCATTTCTTTCTGCCATTTCATAAATTTTTATGACCGCCTTAAAACCCGAATCAATTATTTTATTTTTAAGTCCGTCTCCACAAATCTGAATATACCTTGTAAAAGGAACCCCCTCTAAAAAGTCATCATAAATATAATTTTCACCCATATTTTTTACCTTTCTTCAGAAGTCTTTCCGCATTTTTATAAAAAATAAGTTCCTTTTCCTCATAACTAAGCGGAAGCGAACTGATTAAATCAATTTCATTTTCAGGATTATCCCACGGTGCATCACTTCCAAAAAGTACATTATCAACTCCATGAATCTTTATTATTCTGACCATCTGCTCCTTGCTGATACAGCCTGAAAGTATAGCTGTATCAAGATAGATATTTTCAAATTTCCCTGCAATATACTTCTCAACATCATCAAACATAAACATACCACCCATATGTGCAGCAATTATAGTAAGCTCCGGAATCTTTTCAGCAACATCCGCAAAGCTTTTTGGTGATGCAAGAATTTCCCTGTCGCTTAAAGGGTCCCAACCACCGTGAAACACAACAAATAAACCAAGTTCGGCAATTTTTTTATAAACAGGAATCATACGTTTTTCATTCGGACGGAAATGCTGATATTCAGAATGAAATTTTATACCGCATAAACCAAGAAGCTTTATACGTTCCAGTTCCTGAAAAATATCATCAGCATAAGGATGAACACTTCCGCAACAATAAATATTATCACTCATAACCTGAGAAGCCCAGTTGTTTATTGCAGTCTGCTGAGATGGTTTTGTAGCTATCGGCAGAATCATTGATTTATTGATGCCATATTTTTTCATAAGTGATTCAAGTCCGTCTAATGTTCCGTCGGTACATGGGGAAATATTCCTGATTTCAGCTCTTTCAGAAATTTCAGCAGTATGGGTAAGCGAAGACATGGCACGACCAGAAAGCGAGTCAGGAAAAGCATGAGTATGAAAATCAAAATACATCATAGTTTCTGCTCCATAACGTGTTCCATGGCACAATAAAAAATTCTCTGAACGTGTGCATCACAAAGGGAATAAAAAATAGTTTTACCGCTTCTGCGTGCTTTGACAAGTCTTGCCTGTTTGAGTATGCGAAGCTGATGAGATATTGCCGACTGAGTCATTTCAAGCAGATTTGCAATATCACATACACACATCTCACTTTGCACCAGAACAAAAATAATGCGTATTCTCGTCGAATCGCCAAAAACCTTAAGTAATTCCGCTGCATCATAAAGTACAGCTTCATCAGGCATAACTTTTGAAACTTTATCAATTATATCCTGATGAACATCACAATCATCATTTAAAATTTCTTCCATTATTATCACTCCTAAAAATCACATTAAAGCAGCAAATGAAATAATTCGAAAGGAAAAATACACTGCCGCAATACTGAAAATAAGTCCCGAAATACAGGTTAATATCGCCCATATATCATATACTTTCCTAAGCTTTTTGCTGAAATACACATTATAAAAATGGCCTTTCCTGTACATAAGACCGGCTTCTTTCGGAAAAACACAGGGATATTCTTCACCGTCAACAAGATAATAGGCAACCTGAAATTTACTGTTTTCAGACTTATCTGAACGTATAAAGCTTGCCTTCTTCTTTTTGGTAAAAAGCAAATGCAGACAAAAATAGATAAACAAAAGAAGCATAGCAATTATTGCAAGTTCAATAAGAATAAGTCCTCCAAGAATAAGAAACTCGTTGCTTACTCCCAAAACCTTGCAAAGTACTATTATCACAAGCAATGAAAGAACCAATTCCATTGAATCATCTCCCAAGATGAGTGTATCATATTTTTCATATATAATAAATAAAAATCTTTGTTAAAATTCAAGACGAATTTTTATTAAATATATTTCATTAACAAAATATTATTGCTGATTTCAATAACTGAACACCGACAATTATCATACATACAAACAGATATTAAAAAATATATCTTTTATCCTATAGGTAATCTATACATAGATGTAACCCTTTTTATTTATGATATTATACCACTTTTTTTCTTTGATGTCAACCATACAAAAGACTTGCTATTTTTGTAAATATGTGATATAATAAAATCAATATGTTTATTAAGGGGGATTTTATGAGGCTTCTTGCAATTGACGGAAACAGCATTCTCAATCGTGCATTCTATGGAATAAAACCGCTTTCAAGTTCAAAAGGAGTTCCGACTAATGCGGTTTTTGGATTTATGAATATATATATGAAAAATCTGAATGATATAAAGCCTGATTGTATTGCTGCTGCTTTCGATTTGTCAGCACCCACATTCCGACATAAAGCTGTATCTTCATACAAGGCAAACCGCAAAGGTATGCCTCCTGAACTATTTCAGCAGCTTCCGATAATCAAAGAGCTGCTTACTCTTATGGGAATCAGGGTTATTGAATGCAAAGGATATGAAGCTGATGACATTCTGGGTACACTTGCAAAGTCCTGCTCCGGAAGCGGAAATCAGTGTTTTATACTCACCGGAGACCGTGACAGCCTACAGCTTATTGATGAAAATACAACAGTTCTGCTTGCTACCAACAAGGAAACCATTCATTATAATATTCAGCGCTTTAATGGAGACTACGGTTTTAAACCCATTGAATTAATCGACTTAAAAGCACTCATGGGCGACAGCTCCGACAATATTTCGGGAGTTGCAGGAATCGGAGAAAAAACTGCTTCTGCACTGATTAAACAATTTGGCACTATTGAAAATCTTTATGCAAATTATTCTGATTCTGATTTGACTAAAAGCATCAAGACCAAACTTGTAAATGGTGAAGCTTTGGCAAAGGAAAGCAAATGGCTTGCAACTATATTTTGCGATGTTCCGATTGATAAAAATCCTGAAAGCTATAAATTCAGTGAAATTGACAAAGCAGGAGTAAGCAGGCTTCTTACTGAGCTTGAAATGTACAAGCTGCTTGAAAAACTCAATATACCTGTTTCCGACACTGTAAAAGACATTGAGAATGATGAATATGAACCGATTGAAGTTACTGAAAATAAACTGACAGAAAATATCATTGATAATTTTAAAAGTACAAGTTATCTCTTTGACGGTAAAAATCTTAACATAAGAAACGGAAACATTGTTTATACAACTGATTCAGATGAACTTATCTGTAAATATTTCAACTCGGAATGTGAAAAAATAACAAGTAATGCAAAACCGCATTATCATTTTGTAATATCTCATGGAATAAATCTGAACAATCTAAAAAGTGATGCAATTATCTGCGGATATTTACTGAATTCATCTGCTTCTGACTATACAACAGAACATCTGTGTGCTGAATACGGCGTGCATTATTACTCCGAAAACGGTAGTTTTGCCGACCTGATTTCACTTGAAAATCTTATAGAAAAACTGCTGTCTGAAATTGAAAAAGAAAACATGACCGAATTGCTTAACAATATAGAAATTCCTCTTATTGAAGTCCTTGCTTCGATGGAATACAATGGAATAAGTATAGATAAACAGGGAGTTCAGGATTTCGGAATTTTACTTTCTGAAATGATTGAAGAAACCCAAAAAATAATTTTCAAAGACGCAGGTCATGAATTCAATATTTCTTCCCCGAAACAGTTGAGCACTGTTCTTTTTGATGAACTCGGACTTCCCGCAACAAAAAAAACCAAAAGCGGTTACTACTCTACAAATACAGAAGTTTTAGAAGAACTCCGCAGTCTTTCCCCTGTTATTGATAATGTGATTAAATACCGGCAATATACAAAGCTGCAATCAACTTATGTTGTCGGACTGCTTGACAAAATCGCCGATGACGGCAAAATCCATACCAGTTTCAAACAGACCGAAACTCGTACCGGCAGAATTTCATCAACTGAGCCGAATATGCAGAACATACCTGTACGAACCGAATTAGGCTCACAGATGAGAAAATTTTTCACTTCATCAGACGGAAAAATTCTTATTGATGCTGATTACAGTCAGATTGAACTTCGTGTTATGGCTCATCTGTGCGGGGATAAAAATATGATTGATGCTTTTACTTCCGGTGAGGATATTCACACGTCAACAGCAGCACAGGTATTTGATATAATGCCAATTATGGTAACTCCTGAAATGAGAAGTGCTGCAAAAGCCGTAAATTTCGGAATAATTTATGGCATAGGTGCGTTTTCACTTTCAAAGGACATAAATACAACAAGAGAACAGGCTGAAAAATATATTTCTGACTACCTTAAAAAATATCCAAAAGTAAAGAAATTTATGGACAATACTGTAAACAATGCCATGAAAACAGGTACTGTTTCAACGATGTTCGGACGTAAAAGACGCATTCCGGAGCTTTCGTCTTCAAATAAGAACAATAAAGCTTCAGGAAAAAGAATCGCTATGAATACTCCTGTTCAGGGTACAGCAGCAGACCTTATAAAAATTGCCATGATTAACGTTCATCGTCGTCTGAAATCCGAAAGACTTGACGCTAATCTTATTTTACAGGTACACGATGAACTTATTATAGAATCCGATATTTCATGTGCCGAACGCTGTTCTAAAATCCTTAAGGAAGAAATGATGAATGTCTATGATATGAAAGTGCCGCTTTCTGTTGATGTAAATAAGGGACAGAGCTGGTATGATGCAAAGGGTTGATTTTTATGGATATATTCAATAAATATGCATTTCATAGGATTACTCCAGATACAAATCCCATCATATTTTCCGCACTTTCGGAACTTGATAAAAAATGTGTCGGCAATGAGGGCTGGTCTGATGAATCATTTATTTCAGAGGTTGAAAAAGAAAATGGAATTGTAATCTGCTGTTATGCCAATAATTGCATTATCGGACTTATCTCGGGCTATTTTGCAGGAGATGAGGCAGATATAACAAGTATTGCAGTCGATGAAAAATACAGACATATCGGAATAGCTTCAGCATTGATAACAAAATTTGAAAAAAATTTGCCTGAATATATAAATGAGATTTTTTTAGAAGTAAGAGAGTCAAATATTCCTGCAATTTCACTTTATGAAAAATTTAAATTTAAAAAAATATCTATAAGAAAAAACTTTTACTCAAATCCTAATGAAAATGCTGTAGTTATGAAAAAAATCAAATCGAAAGAGGAATTAAAATGCTGATTTTAGGAATAGAAAGCTCCTGCGATGAAACGGCAGCGAGTGTATGTGAAGACTGCCGAAATATAAAATCGTCAGTTATTTCTACCCAGATTGAAGAACATAAAAAATATGGCGGTGTTGTACCGGAAATAGCGTCACGCCGTCACTGTGAAAATATTCTTGGTGTTGTACGCCAAGCCCTTGAAAATGCAAATATAACCCTTGCTGACATTGACGGTATAGCTGTAACCTATGCCCCCGGACTTATAGGAGCGTTGCTTGTAGGAGTAAATTTTGCAAAAGCACTTGCTTTTTCAGCAAACAAACCACTTATACCTGTACATCACATTGCAGGTCATATTGCCGCAAACTATATCTGTCACAAAGAACTTGAACCACCATATCTTTGCATAGTAGCAAGCGGAGCACACAGCCATATAGTTGAAGTTTTAAGCTATACGAAATTCCGTGTAATCGGAAGAACACGTGACGACGCAGCCGGTGAGTGCTTTGATAAATGTGCAAGAGCCATGGGATTCCCCTATCCCGGTGGTATTCATATTGATAATGCTGCAAAAACCGGAGACCCACATTCTTTCAAACTTCCGCACCCCGTTGTTGCAGGAAGTGAATTTGACTTCAGCTTTTCAGGACTAAAAACATCAGTAATCAATATGCTTCACCATGCTGACCAAAAAGGCGATACAATTGACAAAAATAATCTTTCGGCAAGCATTCAGTCGGCTATATCGGAGATAATTACTGATAAAACCATTCATGCCGCTGAGTCGCTCGGCTATAAAAAAATTGCTCTTGCTGGCGGAGTTTCTGCAAACAGCGGAGTACGTGCGGCACTTTCAGAAGCGTGTATAAAAAAAGACTATGATTTCTATATGCCCGAATTAAGTCTCTGCGGAGATAACGGTGCAATGATTGCCTGTCAGGGAAGTTATAATTTTCTTGCCGGCATTACTGCGGATGAAAGCCTTAATGCCAAAGCTACCCTTTCAATGAACGATATTTAAATTTTCTATGGGAGATATAAAATGAAAAAATTAATTTCAGTTATGCTTGTATTTATGATTCTAACAGGCTGTACATCAATGACAGATAATCAAAGTAAAAAAATAAGTCGTGTAAGCTCATCACCTATAGACCCTGAAATTTTAGGAAAATGGGAAAATGAATCGAACGGCTATTATTTTAGTGAAAATCGTAAAGTTTCACTGATTATGGATTTTTCAGCCATGGGTAATTATTTTACTCCTGAAGGCGATTTTCAGATGGCTGGCGGACTTATGAAAAAAGGTCAAAATATAATGTATGACGGTGAAAATCTCAATGTTATATATGATTATTTTGACGAAACCGATAATGCTTCCTATTCACAGTTTCTTCTCTGTATGAAAAGAACAGACGAACCGAATACCGAAAGTTATGATGGCAGCTATACTCTTTTAAGCGGTATATGTTTTCAGATTATTTCTGATATGATTGGAATGAGCATTGAAGATATTATCAATAATGTAAATGTAGAAGCTGAAATCAGAGGCGAAAGTTTTATTATTACTGTCAATGATTACTGCGACTATGAAACAAACGGCAATACTTTGGAACTTTTCAGCGAATATATGAATTATATTGACGAAACAGCAACATCAATAAAATATGATTATAAAATAGAAGATAATTCGCTTACTCTCAATTATATCGGAACAGAAGAAAACGCAACAGAAGTTTATAAAAAAGTTGAAGAAACAAATTCCGGAGAATAAAACATGCTTAAAAAAATATCGTCTGTCATTACAGGATTTTTAATTTTATTCAGTCTGTTTTCCTGTGAAAAATCAGACTCAAAAACCAAATCATCTTCAAAATACAGCAAAAGTGATATAATCGGAGAATGGTACAGCGGAGAAATTGGGGGAAGTTTTTATTTTGATGAAGATAACAATTTCAGCCTGAGGGTCGATGTTACCGATGTCATGTATATAGATTCAAAAGGTATTTCCCATATTACAGGTTCAGATGATGACTATTCGGATTACTGCAATTATGACGGCGAAACTTATACTTTCAATATAAACGGTATTGATATGCTTACAATGACAAGAAAAGAAAAATCTGATTCAGATTCAATTTATGGAAAATATATTCTTAAAAGCGGAATCTTATATGATGAACTTTCTGATGAATATGAAAAAATTGATGACAGATATAATATTATAGTAAATGAAAATATTCTTACAGCTGAAATAAATATGTGTGAATATAGCGTTGATAATGGTATTATTACATTTTCCGGCAACGACCTTGAAATTTTCGGAACAGATGAAAACAAAGATACAAAATTCAATTTTGCTGTACAAAATGATGTGCTTACGCTTGTACAAGGTGAAGAAAGACTTGTATTTTCAAAAATATCTGATTAAATAAAAAAGACTGTATCATATGATACAGTCTTTTATGTTTAAGTAAGTATGAATTACTTAATTTCAATTGTAGCGCCAGCAGCCTCGAACTTTTCTTTAAGCTCGTTAGCCTCTGCCTCTGAAACGCCTTCCTTGATAGCCTTAGGAGCAGCCTCAACAACTGCCTTAGCTTCCTTAAGGCCAAGACCGAGAGCTTCCTTAGCACACTTGATAACTGCCATTTTAGCATCGCCGAATGAAGTAAGAACAACATCGAACTCTGTCTTAGCAGCCTCAGCAGCACCTGCACCACCTGCAGCAGGAGCAGCAGCAACCATTGCAGTTACACCGAATTCCTCCTGAATAGCATCTACGAGTTCTTTAAGTTCAAGAACAGAAAGAGTCTTGATTTCTTCAACAAAATTTGTAATTTTCTCTGAAGCCATGATAATAATCTCCTTTAATTAAATTTTTAAGCTGATAATTCAAAATAATTACAGAAATCAGGCAGCCTCTTCCTCTGATTTCTTGTCTGCAACAGCATCGATAACTGCTGCAAGTTTCTGCAGCGGACCCTGAAGAGAGCCAACAAGCTGAGCGAGCAGAACATCCTTTGAAGGAACTTTTGAAAGAGCAGTAACTCCTGCCTGGTCATAAATTTCACCTTCAACATATCCTGCCTTGAGATTGAACTTGTCCTCACCGGCCTTCTCAGCGAACTTACCGAGAATACGGGCTGGAGCAGTCTGGTCGTCATTTGAAAGAGCGATAGCGGTTGTACCGTTAAGGCACTCTTCAAACCCCTCAATACCGCAATTTTTGAAAGCACGAAGAAGCATTGTATTCTTTTCTACAAAATAATTGACACCTGCTTCACGGAGTTCCTTACGGAGCTTTGTATCTTCCTCAACAGTGATTCCCTTGTAATCAACGAGAACACCTGAAACGGAATTTTTAATAAGGTCTGTAAGCTGTTCAACCTTAGCCTTTTTAGCTTCAAGAACTGTATTGCTTGGCATTTTATATTCACCTCCGAATAAAATATTATCGTATTCAGAGTAAGCAATAAAAAAGCTCTTTCACTGACAGCACAGAAAAAGAGCTATGATAATTCATCACTTGCAATTCCTCGGCGGGACTTATAGGGATATACCTTGCCAGCTGTCTTTAGAATACGATATTTATATGCTGTTAAACCAGCTTTATTATTATAACACATGAATATTCATTTGTCAAGAGTTTTCTGAAAATTTCTAATATTTTTTTCATATTCATAAAACAATACGGCAGTCATAATAATTAAAAGAATTGACGGTATCGGTGAACTTGATTCATGGAGCCTTGAACTTATTGCAGATACTGCAATACTTTTTCCTTCAATAAATAACGGAAGTAAAATACGGCATATTGCATAGCTGAAAACTGATGCAATAACCCTGAAAACAATTAACGGAAATACCGAAAGTTTTCCTTTGAATATTGCCGAAATCTGCAAAAATACACATACTCCGCCAAATGAAACAAGTCCGGAAACAACAGGTATAAGATTGAAATTTTCCTGTGCCAGTCTGCTTATTGCTGTAACGTCAAGAACAGCACAAAGAATATTTTCAGCCGTTTCATATGATAAACCGCTTAATCCTGAAATCACTTGCGAAATTGTGGATAATATTCCAAAGTCTTTTAAAATAGCCGTTATAACCGCAAATGCTATAACAGCAAAACAAATTTCCGCCATCGAGCGACCTGCTGAATTGACCGAATCCATAAGCATTTCAGCAGAAAAGCTTATTTTTTTATGCGGACTTTTCTGGACAGAATTTTTTCTGAAATAAAATGATATAATAAAAGCAATTATAATATTTGCTAAAATATTTGATATTAAAATAAGCCAGCCTATAAATCCATAACTTGATGCACATCCGAAAACAAAAGCTCCGCCTGCTCCGAAAAATACTCCGGAAAGTAATTCAGCTTCTTTCTTTGATATATTGTTCTCTGAATACTGAGAGTACAATATTTTTGCCCCTGCCGGATAACCTGCCAACATACTGAATAATCCGCATATTATTTTTCCTGCTGACTGTGCAGTACTGCTTTTTACAAGAAGTCCAGAAGCTATCATCATTGCATAAAGAGATGGTATTATCACAGTAAGACATCGGTCAAGTGCATCAGAAACAGCCGATTTTACTGAACCGGCTGAAATCATACAGAATAAAGCAAATATTATAATCAATATCACAACTGTGATATTTTTCATTTTCTTCATAAAAATCACCTGATTAATCATATTATTTTAAAAAGAAAATTATAACCGGAGTGGATTTAATATGTTTGAAAAACTTAATGATAAAGCAAAAGAAATATTTTTTCTTGAGACAGGTATACATATTGCCGGAAATAAAGAACTTATAATAGAAAATTGTTACAGGATTGAAGAATGCAGCGATATTTTCATGAGCCTTGCAGCAAACGGACTTCTTGTGCAAATCTGGGGAAATAATCTCAGGGCATTTGATTTCAAAACCAACGGACTCATCATCAGAGGTAAAATTTCACAGATTGAGCTTATCGAAAGGAGAAAAAAACATGAAAAATCAAATTCGGGGAAGCGTGAAGATTAATGCAGAAGGCAAGCATATATATAAATTCATTAACCGGATTCACAACGAAAGAATCTGCTGTTTTGAACAGTATGTAAAAGGTGGAATTTTCTGTGCTGAAATTTACCGTCATGACCTGAAAAAAATCAAAAATATTGCAGAAGAATATGATATTGAACTTAAAAGCTTTGAATATGATACACTGTCATCAGAAATTATCCGTCGCCGCAGAAGATATGGTATAATTATCGGACTTGTAATTGTAATTGCTGCATCTCTTTATTTTTCAGGAGTTATTGTAACTATTGACATACAGGGAAATGAAAAAGTAAGCGACAGTGCGATACTTTCTGCTCTGGAAGAAATTGATATAAAAGCAGGTACTCCATTCGGACAGATTAATTATGTATGGAGTGAAAATCAGTTAAGACTTATGGTGAATGATATAGCATGGGTAGGTATGCATCGTACAGGTCACAGGCTTGTTGTTGAAGTTACAGAAATTGTAGAAAAGCCTGAAATACTTAATGAACGGGTTCCCTGCAATATAGTTGCCTCACATGATGCATATATTTCCTATACTTCTGTTCTTGACGGTCAACTAATGAAAAAAGTAGGAGACTATGTTTTAGCAGGTGAAATGCTTGTAAGCGGTGTTACATCTGATTCAACAAGTCATACAACACTCCATCATGCAATGGCAGATATTACAGGAATTTACAAAGAAGAAGTAGTTTTTGAAGGGGAATTGAAAAAACAGCGGTTAACCCCTACAGGCGAAAAAGATACAAGATGCAGATTTAAACTTTTCAGTCTTGATATTCCGCTGTACTTCGGCAAAAACAAATATGAATACAGTGAAAGTGAAGTAATAGAAAAACCCATTACGATTTTCGGGAAAAAACTGCCTATAGGTATTACCAAAGAAAAATTCACTGAACTTGAAAGAATCGAAACAACCCTTACAGAAGAAGAAATTTCAGCCGAACTTATGAAAAAAGTATATCTTTATGAACAAAATTTTTTAAATGAATGCGAAATTTTAGAACGTGAAATAAATCAGGAAGCAAACGGAAATATTTTAACTTTAACAGTGAATTATAAGCTTGAAGGAAGCATCTGTGAACAGAAAGAAATTATGATTAAATAATATATTGATTATTGTTAATTATTCTAATTATGAATAAACTGTATTCTAAGATAAGAATTTATACGGACAGTAAAAAAGTCGACAATAAAAATCTGTCGGCTTTGATTTTATCTGTTATTATCTAATAATCGAATGAGAGTGAATATAAAATTCTTCCTGACTTGGCTGCCATGCCCTGACTTTTGGTGGAAAGAGCTTATCAAATTCTGCAACAGTCTCAATATCACCGCATGGCTCATTAGCATTATTGGAATGATAGAACCATTTTCTGCCGTCGAAAGCATCATCACTGAACACTTTTATAAGCAAAGCAGCAGGGAAAATATCGCCTTAAAAACAGACATTGTACTTTTTACAGCTTTTATAGCCACGGACAACGTAATTATCGGGATTACCGAAGTTTATAACAGTATCATATCCCATTTTCTTTATGATTTCAAAGGTATGTTCAAGCATAGCCTTACCATATCCCATACGCTGATAATCAGGGTGAATGCAAATCGAACCCATAGAAACGATTGACTTTACATTCCCATTTTCATCAGAAAGTTAAGCTTTTGTATACATAATACAGCCGATAATTTTTCCGTCCATTTCAATAACACGAACAAGTTCGGGAATAAAATCCTTATGCTTTCTCATCACAACCGGAAATGCTTAAATTCCAGAACGCTTCACGGGCAAAATTTTCAACTTCATAATAATCTTTCTCCGTCTTCAAACGGATAATATAGTCATTTTTATTCATTGTTTTTCCTTCTGAAAATTGTTGACACAATACGGGAGGTTTGTGTGAGATAGTATTCGCAAACCTCCCGTTTACGCTGATATTTCAGGTCAGATATTTTTCTTCAAACAACAATCTAATTAAATCTCAAAAATTAGGACAAAATTACATTCAGTAAATTTGTCCTTGGTGCGGGTGACAGGAATCGAACTTGCACACCTTGCGGCACAAGAACATAAGGGTAGAGTAACGTTAGTTGAAAAATATAGTATTAATTTTTTGGATTAGATTAACATTTTTATTTACGATTATATTATCATCAAATCTGGGTTAATACACCCTTATCCATTTCACAGACAATATCACAAAGAATCCTAATATCTTCAGCAGAATGTGAAGCAATAATAATAGTTTTCCCTTGTTTCTTTAAATTAAGAAGATATTTTCTCATGTCCTCAACTCCGTCTTTATCAAGACCATTCATCGGTTCATCAAGAATAAGAATATTTGGATTCTCCATAATAGCTTGAGCAAGTCCCAATCGTTGTCGCATACCAAGAGAATATTTTTTAACATGACGTTTCAAATCAGGGTCAAGGCCAACCTGATTCATTGCAGATTTAATTTGTTCTTTACTGATTTTCTTATTTAAATCCGAAAGTAGCTTCAGATTTTTATAACCGGAATAATAGGGAATAAATCCAGGGGTTTCAATTATAATTCCTACTGAATCGGGGAAGTCACAGTCCTTTCCGATACGCTTTTCATTGACAATTATCTCGCCATCCGTAGGATTTATAAATCCGCAAATACACTTCATAAGCATAGTTTTTCCGCTGCCGTTTCTTCCGATAAGACCATGTATTTTACCTTTTTCAAAGGAAATATTGATTTTTTTCAGTATTTCAGTTTTCTTAATGGTAAGACTGAGGTTTGTAATTTCAATAATGTTATCCATATCTGCCTTCCTATTCGTTATCGTCAATATTCAGGAAATTCGTATGTTTTACCCTTATCAGACTTAATATAAGCAGGACAAGAATAAATACTCCGAAATATATAAATGAAGCTTTCAATTCCATTATCGGCTCTTTCAGATGTTTTGTGAAGTGAAGATGTATCATAGTATGTGCCATTGGGAAATACCACATTCCTGATGAATTTAATATGCCAAGAGCACTTCCCACCGCAATAATACTGATCGATACAGGAACGCCTATTTTCCGTAGATTCAACACGTGAAACAGCAGTAATATCATTGCAAGAGTCAGCATATACAGGAAATTAAGGAAAAAAGACGTTAATGCCGCTTGATACGGAGCGATTTGGTTGTATAATTCCTCTTTTATGAGAGATGCGGCAAAGGAATGGGCTCTTTCGGGATTATAAACGCCATATTTTGTAACTACCAGACTCCAGCCGTTTGCGGCAAAAGAGTTCATACAGTTTGGTATCAGTGACGCCATAAAAATTATCGCACTAAATGCAAAGGCTGAGAATGTGAAAAAGATAAACTGTCCAAGTGCCCATTCTCTTTTATTGACACGGTGCAGAACAAAAAGACTGCCTCTGTCAAGATGCGGATAGTCGGATATAAGAAAAATATACATGGCTGGCGTTACAAGACATAACACCCTTGAATTTAAAACCGCAATAAAAGGCTCGATAAAATTCAGCGGACTGTTCATTTCATGGCTTATCTCCATAAGAGGAATTACCGCAAAGCTCCACACGAAAACTATCATTGCTGCGGCTACTATCATTCGTGAATTTATTATCCACTTATAAAAATCAATGCATGCGATTCGCCATGTCCTTGAAATTGAAAATTTACTGTCCATAGTCAAGCCTCCTGTTCATAATCACAGTAAAGCCAACAAGTGCAGCAACGGCTAATACAGCGTGATATATCATGATATCAGCATTCACATCAAATAATACTTCTTTAATATAACTGGGGTAGAGAAAGGACATTTTAAAAACCATATCCCATCTGCCATGGGCATTGAAAATATCCTGAACTTTCGAGACCGATGTATAATAAAAGTGCATAAAAATGAAAGGAAAACAGCATATCATATACTTATTCTTGATAAACGCCGAAAGGAAAAATGCCGGAAGAACAGAGATCGTACCGTATAATCCCATTCCTATGTACATTTTCATAAGCTCAAGAACGGATAAGCCCTCATTAGAAAACGAAAAGCATACGACGACGCTATACAGCATAAATCCAGCCATTACAGCTATTCCGCCGCTTATAACTGCTGAACTGAATTTTGAAATGCAATATTTAAATTTGCCGCTCCTTGTGATTACAAATCTCATATTTCCGCCCAGTCTTTCTGCACAGAAGCCTGTGACAAAAGGCAGAGATGAAAGTACCGGAATAAATAAGGTAAGATAGGGACTTACAGATGCATGAAGAAGCCGGGAACTTGTGAATGAAGAAAACACAGAACTGCTTTTATTCGCTATGATCTCAAAAACCGAATACTCTTTCCCTGTAAAGCTATCGGTATAAACAGACGACGTAAAGCACAGCAGGCAGGTGATAACTATGCAAAGTATAAATCCATAGCTGAAAACAGTTTTTTTCAATTCAACAGCAATGCTGTTAATTATTTTTTTCACATTAACCACCAAGTCCTTGTTTTACAACGTCAAAGTTGTATTTAAGCTCACCTGTTACCATATCAATATAAATGTATTTCCTCATATCACCATAAGTGTTTGCTTCCCCGTTGGCGAGGAAATCTTCAGGGAGCACATCTATTATGAATTCCCATACAGGACGGGAATTATAGCCGTTTACAAAATAGTTTCCCTCAGCGTCGGTTTCGTAAACAGGATTCAGCGTGTACATAACGTCAATATCTGAAATCGTAACGTCTCTGAATTCTGTAAATGTGTTTTCACAGAAATTCAATGCACTTTCAAGGGAAATACATTCGTTTATTTTTTCTTCCACTTTGGGAATGAACATTCCGCTGCCTGTTGTAAACGAATCAATTGAATTAACGCTGAGCATCTGTATTGAAATGCCATAGGAGAGATATGCCATTTTATTCGTAAATTCTCCGTCTATATATTCGGGCTCTATTGTATAACTGTCAATCGATACTCCATTATACAGAGCCTCAATCAAAAATTGATAAAGATAATTATCATCATGCTCTCTGACAATAACCGTATTTACCTGATAATCATAACTCGGAGCGAGCGGTTTATAATTAGTTTCAAACCAATCGTTGATATATTCAACTGCGTCTGCAACGGAGCATTTTCCGTTTTTAAGCTGGTATTCATCGCTTAAGTCATCTTTTCTGTCCGGGTGATATATCTTTACAAGCGGTTCACTATATGAATATCCAAGATCGAATGCTTCAGGATTAAGCATTGCTAAAAATCCGTTGTCACCGGTACAGAAATAAACTTTATCATTTTCATTGTAATATAAACAATATCCATTATCGTTTGAGGTTAATTGAGGGTCAATAATAGATTTATCAAAAAAATATGGAATTATTTCTTCTGAATTTTCATTAAAGTTACTTATAGTTGAAAATTTCATAACATTAATTTCATCCGGCTGAACAAAATTTATCTTATCTGAAATTGTAAATTGCCCGTAATCCTCGTTGAGCGCTTTTTTTACTTCCGCAGATAAATCCTCAATTTTAATGTAATTACAATCGAAATCATCCGATTTGCCACTTTCAGAATTACGGTAATCGCTCATATCGGATTTTACTTCATCGGGAACGGAAGCACAACCAACAAGTAAAAACAATGTTAAAACAAATACAGAAAGTCTTTTAATCATAAATTCCTCCAGTATATTTTGAAATAACATTGTAGAAGATTAGTATTATTCTTCATACAATATTGTCTCTTCTTCAATTGAATCTAAAGATGTTCATCGCCTATGGAGACGATGAACATCGTCTGCGGTTATATTCGATTTCTTTTTAACCGCTAATTGAAACATCAGCTCTTATTGAGCCGCTATAACCGCTAAGACTAGCTGATGCATATACTTTCGTGCCAGGAACTATGCCGATTTTAGATACAGAACCTCCAGGAGGCTCGATTGTACCAGAGTTTGCGATTCCGCCAACAGAAATATATGCAAAAATGGTTGAATTCTTATCTGTACGAGTAAAATTTGAAACAGTTATTGTCGATGTGGATATATCTGCAATGTAGTTCCACGTTTCAGATGTTTTTCCAGCGTTGCCAGGTGAACCTGCGTCTCTTATAAAATATACAGAATCCGAATATGCACTTGCACTAACACCTGTCATTCCAACAGCGAGCCAAGCGGCAGCCATAACAGCAGCGATAGCTTTTTTAAATGTATTTTTCATAATAAATACCTCCTGAATTTTAGAAATCGTTTTTATTCGTATATTATGTTTCTTGAATTATGTCATGTGATATTACTCATATTTCGCAAAAAAAATTACAAGTAGTATCTATCTAATCAGCCGAAACAAAACTGACCCCGATGCAAATTAAATGGAATCTTTTATTCCGACTGAATAAATTTCTGAAAACTTATACCGCACTTTTTAGAAATTATATAATTTTCTGATAAGTCAAAATGAAACTGACCATAAATATATCATTTAGCTTAGGATTATCATCAAAGAAATTTATCTCTTAAAATAATTATATAAAAAATATACTTGCTTTTCAATAGGTTTTTTTGTAAATATCTGTAATAAAATGTCGGTTTTATCGAAAATATGAATTTTTTCTGAACGCATTCGCACCAGATGTCAAGGTTATAATGAGACGTGTTTTTATAACAAAGAAATACAATAAAGCGGCAGCGGAAGTTCAGACAAATTGTTATGAAAATAGTTTTGCAGCCGGTAAATGTTTTGACGTGATAACCTACGGTATACAATCGTACTGATATGAACATAGAAAAAAATATCAGATATGCAAGGAAGTTTACCATTTCTCCGCACAGCAGGCTGATTATAAGAAATGTAATCAGAAGTCCGCCGTTCAGCAGTATAATTTCGAGTCCATAAATGTAAATCTCACGCTTTTCAATCTCGACTATCTTATTTTTTATCAACAGGAATGTTATGTCTTCTGCGAGGTTTCGGAACACTTTCCATACCTCACTTCTTGTCGGACTTCACGAGAGACTTGAGCGTTTTAGGCTGATACAATCCAAGAATTGATGTTGTCTCGCTTGAAACAGATGCCACACTCTCAATTGTCTTTTTGACAACAGCAATGATTCTATTTTTCATCTTCATTTCTTCCCTTCTGACCTTGTGATTGTATTATAGCACGTCAGGAACGGTTTGTGTTAAAATTTGCACGAATGGTATATATTTATATTTTTTTAACTGTAAAATGACAATTTTTAATGTGTTTTTAGGTTCTTAAATTGGAATCATAACGTTAGTGCTGAACACATTATTTTTATATATAATAGAAAATTCTCCGTTATAACGTCTTACTGTACGCTTTATAGAATTAAGTCCGATGCCATGTAATTTTTTATCTGATTTAGTGGTTTCAAGGGAAATATTATTTTTCATACACTTGTTTGAAATTGAAATTACTAAAAATTCTTCAACCTGTTTTATCTTCACCTCAATGAACGGAGCTTCTTCATCTGCTGACGCTTGGAGAGCATTATCGAGCAGATTGCCGAGAATTGATACAAAATGTTCTGATGCGATTTTGCAGTTTTCCGGAATCTCAGCATTTATTATAAACGCAATTCCGCTGTTTTCAGCCATTTTCTGCTTGATATACAGAATCGAGTCAACTGTGTCGTTGCCGGTTTTATAATAGAAAAGCTTCTTTCCAAGCAAGTCGTTTTGCCTTGCAAGATAACGTTTGATCCCCTCAATATCGTCATGCTCAGCAAGCGACATAAGGTCGATGATCTGATGCTTAAAATCATGAAGTTTTTGCTGCCATATTTCAAATATCTGCTCTGTTTCTTCCATTGACTGCTCGAGCATTTCATTTTTTAGCATTGTCAGTTTCAATTGCTGCTGATCTTCATAGTGAGTTGTAAGTTTAAAAGCTCCGAAGAAAATAATAATTATTAAAAATAGCATCATAAAGAAAAATAATGTTGAAACATAAGAATTTACGGATTCATTTTGAATATCAATAAAAGTTATAGTTACAGTCAATATAAGCATTACTGCGGTAATTAGAAATAAAATTACAAAATACTTCTTTTGCAACACTCCTTTTCGGGCAAGTAGCTTATTAAGTATAACTGTCAAAAACATCAGGAATATTTTTGAGGTTGCAACTGCAACAAGTCGATATAATGACATTTCTTCATAAATATTAGCGGTCGGAATATGGAACGCATAGAACAGCGTACTGACGATGATTCCATCCGCCATTGCAATCAGAAGTAAGTAAATCAACGACCAAATAGCCGCTTTAATTTTATGTTCAGGATATAGAAGGATTTGCATTAAAACGATTGGAGCAAATCCGACAATTGCTGTTATTGGAGAATATAATTCTATGTGATTAGTTATTAGAATAAAAACAGCAGCAATTATTGAAGCAAATACACGAAGATATAATTTTTGATTAAGATTTGTTTTTTCAATAAAGGTTGAACAAAAGATTGTACTGAGAAAAAATTCAGCAAACGTTGCTCCGTATTCGGCTATCCAATATATTCGGCTCATAACAGTTCACCCCATATATTCAGGATCTGCTGTTTCACTTCGCTGAATTTTCGTCTGCTGACAAGAAGTTGTTCGTCATTTTTCAGAATTAGCATACAGTTTTGCATATTTTTTACATAATCTGTGTTTACAATGCAACTTCTGTGAATCATTATAAAACTTTTTTTATTTATAAGCTCTTGCATTTCTGCGATAGATTTGCTTGAAAGAATACTGTTACCGTTTTTTAAATAAACAAATGTCTTGTGTTTTTCAGCTTCCAAATACATTATCTCAGAAATCATTATAGCTTTTTCTCCATTTTCCGTGTAAAGAATAATTTGTTTGTCACTGCTTATTTCAAGGACGTTGACTGCCGCTTGGATAGCTATGGGCATTTCGATTTCAAGGCGTATTTTCCTTATGTATCTGAACGGCTGGAATTCAATTGCTTTGAATACAAACTCTTCATGTGCCGACAGAAAAATCATTATCAGATTCTGATTTTCTACCCGAAGTCTTTCAGCAAGCTCCAGTCCCGATATTTTGGGCATATCGATATCAAGTATGAGAATATCGGCAGGCTCTTTCTTCACCAGCAATTTCCGTTCGACTTCAGTAGCATTTGAGTAAATATCGAATTCCGTTTTGATGTGTAATTCTTGTGCAGTTCGTTTTATTACTTCTTTTGCAGCCATTGCATCAGATTCACAGTCATCGCATATTACTATGTTCATTTTATCACGTCCCTATAACAATATATTTTAATTATAGCATAGAAAACTCTTAACTTCAATATTAATTTTCTAAGATTAACATTAGTTTGGATCTGGATTCACGGCAACAGTGTAATGAAAAAATAATCTTATCCAAACAGGTTAAAAATATTTCCTAACTATGCTATAATAAAAATTAAATAATCAACCCACAAAGGAGCGTGACCGAAAATGCCGACACTCGACTGGATAGACAAGAATAAAGTCATAAATCATCACATGGACGTGCCATACCGTGTGCTTGATGCCAAATACGAATACGGCTGACCTAACGGAAATATGATTATCCACGACGATAACCTTTCTGCACTGAAATCACTTCTGCCTGAATATGAGGAAAGGATCAGGTGCATTTACATAAATCCGCCCTACAACACGGGAAACGAGGGCTGGGTATATAACGATAATGTCAACGCCCCCCGTATCAGAAAATGGCTTGATGAGGTAGTTGGCTCTGATGGTGAGGACTTGTCCCGTCATGATAAGTGGCTGTGTATGATGTATCCTTAGTTGAAGCTCCTGTATAAGCTGCTTGCGGAAGATGGGATTATTTTTATATCCATTGATGATAATGAACAGTCAAATCTACGACTTATTTGTGATGAAATATTTGTTGCAAATACTTCATGGCAAAGAACGTATTCAATGCGTAATGATATAAAAGGAGTTGCCGCCGAGATTGAGCATATCTTGATATATAGCAAACAACCGAATTGGCAACTAAAAAATTAGCAAGAACTGATAAAATGGATTCAAAGTATAAAAATCCTGATAATAATCCTCGAGGTACATGGCGAAATATTATTGCAAGTGTGCCCGATTCTGTTGCACATCAAGGAATGGTTTATGCAATACAAAATCCATTTACTGATGAAATGGCATATCCGCCACAAGGCAGACATTGGACATTAGGTCAGGAACAAATACTAAATGCTATGAATCAGTGGGCTGAATATGAACTTCGTGATTTAAGTGATGTTGAAGAAAGAGCAAGAGTATGCGGTGTTTCTACTAATGAAGTAAGAAAAGATGTTCTTGCGATTGTATTAAAAAAATCGCTTAAATCATCAAGTGAAAAAGCAAAACAAATTATGAAAGGCGTATTGCCTGAATTTTACTTTTCAAAAAATGGGACAGGAACATTGAGTCGTAAAGCCTACATTAAGGAAACTGTTAAATCGAAAATTTTTCCCATATCCTCAGTCTTCATATTCAATAAATCCGTAGTAATTTCGCCGATATTCAGACTGTATTTGGTCGTGAAAATTCTATTTTTATGGATAAGAAAATAGAACTTGAAAAAGCTGTCATCAGGCATATCATAGTTGGAGTTGTTCGGAATTGTGTTGTTCATATTGTTTTTCCTTATAACGAATCGAATTTCATTTCTAAGTTAATTATATCATACTTATCAAGTCCCATTCTGTAGTGAATGGAGTTTTTACTTTTAATGCAATTTGATAAATTACAAAAAATTCTCCCAATAAATATATGGGAATGAAAAATGATTGGAGAGTAATAAGAATGTCAGAATTATTGGCAGAAGAAAAAAATGAAAATGCAATTGACGAATTAGTCTATAATCCGCCTTATGCTGTAAAAAACAACTGTCTGTACGAAATAGTGACAGTTAAAGAACAGATTGTTCTCGTAAAACTTGCGGATTTTGTACCTACGCTTACAGCAGAGATAACCCGTGATGACGGTGCAGAACAGACCAAACAATTCAAAGTATCTGCGATACACAAATCGGGAATTACTTTGCCGGAGGTAACTGTTTCCGCAGATGAAATGCAGTCGATGAAATGGCTGTTGAACCGCTGGGGAACATACGGTGCTGCACAGCCAAAACAAAACGTTCTCAACAAGATTTGTCGTGCTATACTGAGTACCAAAACGGCAGTTGAGTTTAAAACTATCTACTTGCAGACAGGCTGGAAAAAAATCAATGGCGAGTATGTGTTTCTTATGACGAATGCAGATGAAAAGTATGCAGTTGAGTTACAAGGAAAACTGAAAAATTATTCTTTCGGTAACAAGTGTTCGCCAGATGATTTGATTTTTCTCTCCGCAATGCTTGAAAACAGCTTCGTCATGCAGAACGTTATGCTGCCGTTGTTAGCTGTGGCTTTTCTGTGTCCTTTGAATCATTTTCTAAAAAACGCAGGATATGAACCAAAATTTGTAACTTCCCTTATCGGTAAGACAGGTTCAAGAAAATCAACGCTTGCGGCACTGTTCCTTTCGTTCTTCGGAAAATTTTCGTCAAACGATCTGCCGATGTCTTTTCACGATACAGCAAACAGCATTCTTTCAAATATATATTAATTGAAAGATGTTCTGACTTGCATTGAAGACTTCCATCCCAACGGAATATTTCATGAACAGGAGATGAAAAGTATCGCTCAAAATATTTCAAGATATTATGGCGATAGAATCGGTCGTGCAAAACTTAATAGCAAAGCAGAATTACAATCAAGCCGTCCACCGACAGAAAATGCAATCATCACAGCAGAATATGTTCCTGAAATTTCTGTTTCAGGTTCGGCAAGATATTTCAACATTGAACTTAATGAAGATGACATTCAGCTTGAAGAACTGTCTGAGTATCAGCAGCTTACTAACAACGGTACACTTTGTGGAATCATGCATCTGTATATTGATTGGATAAAAGATGTGTATCTTGATGATGAAAGTATGTTTGAAAAAATGCTTGAAGATATGTTTTTGAAGTATCACTCTGATTTTATCAATGTGCTATGCAAATCAAAAGTAAAATTTCACAATAGAACTCCCGATATTCTTGCACATCTGAAAATTGGATTTTCATTTCTGCGTGTGTTCTTAAATGAACATGAGCAAGTTACAAAGTCAGAACTTGATAAGTTTGAAAAAGTTTTTGATGAAATAATCCTGAAAGCTGTTTCGGACAATACTGAAGTCATCGAACTTGAAAATCCCACAACAAAATTTTGTGAAAAGCTACGCAGTCTGCTTGATAGTGGTCGATGCTATGTTAAAATCAGGGGTACAGAGAACAGTCCTTGTCAGAAAAATTGTTTGGGATTGCAGGATGATAATTACTACTATCTCTTTGCAGATACTACACACTCAGAGGTGCGAAAGCTATGCACAGAACAGGGGGAACATTTCAGTATCAGCAAAAATGAATTGCTCCGACAATTACGGAAAGATGGGATTCTGATTTCTCGGACAAATAGAAATACGATTTCAATTCGTGATAATTCAAATACGGTCATAAATGTGATCACACTTGATAAAGCAAAGATGAAATTTTCAGAATAGCGTTGATTTCGGCAGTTTCTGCCCTCCAATTTTAAGTCGGGCAAGTTAAAACGCAACACAAGGCAATGTAGAGCGTTTGCGAGCAAATCAATAAAACATGAGAGATGGTTATAAAAATGTGGTGTTGACATATTGCACAAATTCATTTTTTGAGGGCAGCTCAAGAACTCCAAATAATGTATTGCAGGTTAAAGCATATGGGTCTGAAGCCCCCTATGCATTCACAGTGGACGGCAAAGCCGACCGCAAAAATACCGAAATTACGCCGTTCCCGCAAGTGGATTGTGCAGTTTTCAGCAGTCGAGTCATGATGTCATAAATCAAAAACAGGTCACATTCAGGGGTCGCAAAGCCAAAATACTGCGTAAAATTGACATATTTATAGGAGTCGCAAGATGTTGAGCTTGGAAAGCTGTCCCACATGACTATGGCGATGAATGATGTGGAAAATGAAACTTTAAAAAGTCTGCACATAATGTGTGTTACTGAAGTCCGAAAAATCAATGGCATCATCGACTATGAAGGAGCCGTTGATTATCAGCAAAACTAAAAAATCAGAAAGGAATATTTTAAAATGCTCAATTTAATATTCACAAGAAAATCAATTGTAGTAACAACAAGGAGGTCGATAAAATTATGCCAAGAACAAGAGTGATACCCAAAATCAACACCGTCAACGTTGTCTACAACGGCGATAAAAAATCCTTTGAAGTGTTTATGGAGTCCATGATTTTGGACTATTTGAATTCATGTAGTATAGCCACATCTGTACCTCACGAATTTGTTGGTAAAGTAGAAAAAATATGAAATCGGCGTGATTGCTGGACTTTCAAAAACGTTTGTGATATGGTTGTCGTAGCACCAAGAAAGGTGCTGGGACTGCCAGCTACACAAATTCAAAGGAGATTAAAATTATGAGAGCATGGCTGTATTACAGGCTTTCCCGTGACGAGGAAATGAACAGCTTACAGAATCAGCGTCAGATACTCGTTGACTACGCAGAACAGATATGAAATCATTGGCGAGAGTTTCGACGATAATGTTTCCGGGATGACGTTCAATCGTAAAGGCTTAGGAGAAATTGAAAATGCTGTTAACGAAGGTAAAATCGATGTGGTTCTGGTCAAAGATCTATCAAGATTAGGTCGTCACAGAACACAGACAGAATTGTTCATTGACCACTTAAGACAAAATAATGTTAAGGTTTACTCCGTCACCGAAGGCATTGATTCCACCAATGAAAATGACGATTTGATGATTGGATTCAAGCAGATTTTCAATGATTTTTATGCTAAAAACATCAGTAAAAAGGTTCACACAGGTATACGTAAAAAACAAAAGTCGGAACTTGTAGTGAATCTGCCGATGAGATATTACAAAGATAGAAATACAAATGAAATTCTGATAGACGAAACGGCAGCAGACATTGTGCGTGAAATTTTTCAGAAATACATTAATGGATACGGACTTACAACGATAGCATGAAATCTTAACAAACGAGGAATAAAATCACCTGAATATTTCTCACATAGAAGAATTATTTCCCAAAGAACGGCTCTATGCAAGAAATTTTTATGGGCACAGACTTCCATAAAGCGAATATTGAAAAATGAAATTTATACAGGTACGCTTGTAAATCATAAAACGATTACATCTAAAATTTATAAAACCAAAAGCGTTGTTCCCGAAGATGAGCAATATAAACATGAAAATTTTCTGCCTGCAATTGTTGATAAGCAAACTTTTACACAGGTACAGAAATTGCTTGAAAGTCGCCAAAAATCAAACGTCAGGGCAAGCAACGGAAGAGCGATTCATCGTTATTGTGGATTGATTAAATGTGCAGAATTTGGAGAAATATTAATTGCCAAACGTAGACAATGACGTGATACGGAATGGGTAGAATACACCTGTAACAGTCATCACCGCTACGGTAAAGAGTACTGTACTCCACACAAAATTCACGAATCGCAGCTTGATAAATTGATTTATGACGAAGTAAAAATGCTGACAACAAGAATATTTGCTGAGAGCGATAAATATGATAAAATAGTCAAGGATTGGCTCAGGCAGAAGCCTATATATGAGCAGAGAATAAAGCGATACAAAGAACGGATTTCAGTACTGCAAAATCAAATTGAAGAAATTATTATGGAGCGTATTACGGACAGGGAACACGCTTCAATCTACAACAATATGATTGCCAAACGTGAAGAAAAAATCACAGAGTTGCAGAATAAAATTGAGGAAAGCAGACAATATGATGAGGCGAGCCGACAGAAACATGATAATCTGAAAAGCACTGCAGATTTGCTTGAAAAAATCCTGTCAGAACGTAAAATCAGCGACGCAAATTTGAGAATACTCGTCAAACAGATTTATGTGCATCAGAATGAGAACAAGAGCCTTGATGTGAGATTTGAATTTAACGGGGATTTTGAGGATAGTATGGTAATGTATATTTAGGAAAAAACGATATAAGATAAGAATAACCGCAGATGTATATCTGCGGTTATTTGATTGAAATTATAAATAATTATTCGATAATTTATTTTAATGCAATAACTCGCTTGATATTCATAATATAAGCAAAAATATGCACAAAAACTAAAAGGATACATATTATAAGCAACCATATGTTATTCGAAATCTCTAAAATGAATCCCATTATTAACATACTTGGATTAAGTGGACCCACATCATCTGCACATTTATGTATATAATTCCATAATTTAGTATTGCTTGTTGTTTTCTTGGAATATGAGATATAATAAGTTGCAATCAACACTATCAGACAAAATCCTAATACAATTTCACTGGCTCCAAAGAAATATTTTGCAATGAAAAACACTCCAGTTATAAAAGCACCATATGCTGTAAAAAACGTATTAATACAATTGAGTTTGGTTTCTGCATTATTTAATTGATTTGTAAAATTTGAAGCGGAATTATTCAAAGTATCATATCCTTAAATTTATTGTTGATGCACCTGACAGGACTTGAACCTGCACTTCTCTCGAAAATAGAACCTAAATCTATCGCGTATGCCAATTTCGCCACAGGTGCATATATATCTATTTAAACTTTCTGTCTGAATTTAACCTGCCAACAGCCGCAGGAATTAAATACACTGTAGTAACGCAAACGAAATCTTGCGTGTCTGCCAGTTTCACCACACCCGCATATTAAATTTTTCTTTCTACACATAAGAAAAAAATTTATTAAAATCCACAAAAATGATGCTCATATAAAATTTCTAAACAAATTTCATTTCTCATTCAAAATTCTGATTTATCAATTCCTTGTTTTTCATTTGATATCCAAAAGCAACACTTAAATATAGAAATTCAGACAAAGTCCACCATATCTGCCAATTTCATTACAAACACACATTTTACTATAATAATATAATAGCACATCTTGTATAGATTTGTCAAGGGTAAATTTAAAAATATGATGATAATTATCATCAGTTTATATTATATGCCAATGCTACCAGCGTACTTAATCGAAAACTCACGCCATGAACTATTCTTTAAAGGAACTTTCATATCACTTATATAGAAGAATGCAGGAACTTTCAAATGACCTGTAGCTGCCTTATCTTTTGCATTAGCAGCCATCATAATATTTTCCTCAAGCACTTCCTAATTGGTAAGATTTTTATAAAAAAGCTCCTCATAAAGCACCTTTTCGTCATGATTAAGATAACCTGCGGAAATCATACCAGAAACATTTAAAGTAAATTTTTTAAGAAATTTTGCAAGCAGTCCCTTATTTTGAATTTTGGTATAAAGTTTTTTGTCTCTGTTTATCATGGTTATTCTTTTATCAGGAGTAACAACCTTTCCCATTTCTTCAGCTATTTCAGAAAGTACCATATCAATGCCCAGAACAGCAACAACTTCTTCTGTAAAAGTATATTTACCTAATAGACAGCCTCAAAACCTGCGTATGAATGTGGAGCAAGAACATATGGAGATTTGATTCCTGCACCCACCAGTGCTTAAAGACTTTCGTTCACCACATTCTGAACTATATGTTCTGTACCTGTACTTTTGCTTATTCCATAACCTGATTTTTCAACAACTGCTATTTTATAGGTATCTAAAAGTTTTTGGTAAAGATATCTGTATTCAAAAACCGGAAAGGTAACTCATGTACCTGATAACACAACTATTGTTGATGTACCATTTCCTACTCTGATTTTCTGTCAGTATTCTACTAATATGTTATTAAATTACCTCTATATTTTATTTTTTATTTTCAGAAGAATCAGAATTACTTGTTTCCTCTTCTTTTTCAGCACGGTCACCGGCAGATTCTATGTAAATATCCTCATCTGCAAGACTTCCTACAAAACTGAGCTGTTTTACAGGTATACGCTTTAACGGAGAGTAAATAAATTTAGAACATGAATCATTGCATTCAACAAGTCCTCTTTTTTCACAAAGAACCTTTTCACCGTCTTTGGCACGTTTGCCGAATTGACAGTAATCACATTTTGGTTCAATATGTTTATCAAAATATTTTCCGCCTTTGAAAATAGAGAATAAATCCATTATAATCACCTCAGAAAGTTAATTAGATTCGTCTGATTTTATTATATCATAAAAAATCTGATTTGTCCAGTGATTTTACGAAATTTTTTACTTGATAAATTACAGTAATAAAAATCAGTTTCTTCTTAAATTATTTTATTGTAAAATTTATGATAATCCTGTTAAAATATTATTTTTTTGTTACTGATTTAAAATGTACTTAAATTCTGTCTTTATATTTAGATATAATTATAAATTAATAAATAAAAATTTAATAAATTAACAGTTAAATAATAACATAAATTCTTAAATTACATGTTAAAATAATAGTAATAAATAATCAAAAAAGGAGATGAAAATTTGAGTGATGATTTAAATAATATTGTCAATGTTATTGAAGAATTCGATTATTCAACTCAGAATAGTCTTTATAACGAAAAATTCCGTAAATGGCGGAAAAAAAGAGAAAATCCGTTTGCTTTCAGTTTTGAGAAAAACAAAAAGGAAAGTGTTTATATAGACGGCAGGGGCTTTATTGCAAACTCCGCTACTGATGCTGAAAAAAAAGTCCTGACAAAAATTTTCTACCATATTGGATTAGCTATGCTTATGTGGATAGTTTTTGACAATGTTTTGAATAAAGCAGCTATTTCTATATTAAGTTTCTGCGGATTAAATATACATAACAACTATTTCAGTTCCATGATTTATGGCGGAAATAAGGAAATTGTATTGACACTTATTATAACAACCCTCATAAAAGTACTTATTCCCTTATTGTTTCTTCATTTTACATTCAAACTTCCAGCAAGAGTTGAATTTATGGGAAATATGAATAATCCTATGTCACTTACAGGTACTTTTTCAATGGCTCTTATTTTATGCACTGCTGTAAGCCTGCCTTCTGCATATTCAAGCGATGCAAAAGAAATTTACGAGCTTTTCAAAAATTCCGGTGCTGATGTTATGATATGGGGACAAGCGGAGTTTATTATCTATACAATTTTTGATATTGTGATAATGTCAGTCGTTTCTGAATTTTTCTTCCGTGGTGCAATGTTTGCAGTGCTACGCCAATTCGGCGACCCATTTGCTATTATCATAACTTCCTTGATGGCCGGTATTATGACTCAGAATTTAAAAACAATGCCTGCTGTGATTTTAATATCAATTGTAGCCTCATATGGTATGCTCAGCAGCGGAACTATTTTTACTTCAATAGCAGTTATAATTATCTACAAAATGTATGACCTGACGCTTATAATAATTGAAATTGACCAATCTGATAAAATGCCCCTTACAAGAAATCTATTCATGATAACTATGCTGATTGTTGGCGGGATTGGACTACTCATCTACTGGATATATACTACACGGAAAAAAAGAAACAATCTGGCATTTTATCAGTCGGAACTTCCTTTCAGAAAAAGATTTATGCATTCGGTCAAAACATTTCCGTTTTCAGTAACTGCCCTTCTTTATCTGGTATGTACATTAGTAAAGGCGGTGATACAATGAATGATTTTATGAAGCGTGCATTAGAACTTGCCAAGCTTGCAGCAGAAGAAGGAGAAGTTCCTGTAGGAGCAGTGGTTGTAAAAAAATCTACAGGCGAAATTATCGGCGAGGGCAGAAATATGCGTGAACACAAAAAAAATGCCCTTGCCCATGCTGAAATTATTGCAATAAATCAGGCTTGTAAAAAGCTAAGAGGCTGGAGACTTCCTGATTGTGCAATTTATGTAACACTTGAACCGTGTCCAATGTGCTGTGGGGCAATTATAAATTCCCGAATTGATGAAGTTTATTTCGGTGCATATGACTTCAAAGCAGGTTCAGCTGAATCAGTACAAAAAATATTCTGTCTTCCGTATAATCACAAACCCAATGTTTATGGTGGTATAATGGAAAATGAATGTTCACTTTTACTTAAAGACTTTTTCAGGGAACTCCGTAAGGAAAAGCAAAAGAAACCTGACATATCTCCGAAAATGTGATATTATATTCTTATTGTATTGTATCCTCTGCGGAGGAATAATAACAATGAGGAAAATTAAATATGAAAACAAAAGTCAACACTAAAACATTGGTGCTTGCAGAACTTCTGGCGGCTCTTGTTGTGATTGTTACCAACTTTAATATCCCGATTGGTCCGCTCTCAATTTCTTTGACCGTTATTCCTGTTGCCATTTCTGCAATTGCCCTCGGAACCCATAGGCGGAGCTGTCATGGGAACTGTTTTCGGAATTTGCAGTTTTCTACAATGTTTTGGCATTTTAGGAACAAGCGGAATAGGTGTTTTTACACTCCAGATAAGTCCAGTTCTAACGTTTTTACAACGTTTTATCCCAAGAGTTCTAGATGGTTTCTGCGTAGGCTGGATTTTCAGATTAGCTGCAAAAATTACTGATGAAAAAATATCATGCTTTGTAACAGGATTCTGCATCGCTCTGCTAAATACTATATTTTTTATGGGTACATTAGTAATTTTCTTTGGAAACAACATCGATTTTAAAGAAACCTATATGGGCGGTAAAGGTCCGTTGATTTATATAATAAGCTTAATTTCAGTAAATGCCATATTTGAAATAATTGCTTCAACAATAATTGCGGGAACAGTAGGGTTTGCATTGTTTAAAACAAAACTTATTACTGAACCAGTCTGATAAATAACTTATAATATAACAAAAAGGAGAATCATAATTGATTCTCCTTTTTCTATTATATTATTTTTATTGATTAATCCTGTCCGTAAAGCTTTGTAAGTTTTGTAAGATAATCATATCTGTCCTTGGCATTAGCAACAGCAGTATCAAACAGCTTTTCAGCTCTTTCTGGATTTGAACGTGCAAGAGAATTATAACGGACTTCACCCATAAGGAAGTTTTTATATTCATCTGTATTCGGAGCTTTTGAATCAAGAATAAACGGATTCTTGCCCTGTTCCTTAAGAGTTGGATTATATCTGTAAAGATGCCAGTAACCTGCTTCAACAGCCTTCTTTTCTTCTGCCTGAGCAGTAGCCATGCCCGTCTTGATACCATGATTGATACAAGGAGCATAAGCAATGATGATTGACGGACCGTCATAAGCTTCAGCTTCAGCAAATGCCTTGATACACTGATTCATATTAGCACCCATAGCAACGTGGGCAACATAAACATATCCATAACTCATTGCAATACCAGCAAGGTCCTTTTTCTTCATTACCTTACCAGCAGCTGCAAACTGTGCAATAGCACCCGTCGGAGTAGATTTGGAAGCCTGTCCGCCTGTATTTGAATAAACTTCAGTATCGAATACAAGGATATTAACATTCTTGCCCGAAGCGATTACATGGTCAAGACCGCCGAAACCAATATCATAAGCCCAACCGTCTCCGCCGAATATCCACTGCGATTTTTTGGAAAGATAAAGCTTTTCAGCAAGAATAGCCTTGGCATCATCACATCCGCAAGCCTCAAGTACAGCAATAAGCTTGTCTGTAGCAACAGCATTAGCTGCACCATCGTTATAAGTGTCAAGATATTCAGCAATAGCATCTTTGACTTCTGGCTTTTCAGCCTTTTCCTGAAGTGCAAGAACTTTATCAGTAACTCTCTTGCGGAGTGTTTCCTGAGCAAGATACATACCATAACCAAATTCAGCGTTATCTTCAAAAAGTGAATTGCTCCATGCCGGACCTCTGCCCTGCTTGTTAACCGTATAAGGAGTTGTAGGTGCAGAACCGCCCCAGATTGATGAACAGCCTGTAGCATTGGCAATCATCATTCTGTCACCAAAGAGCTGAGTAACAAGTTTTGCATACGGAGTTTCACCGCAGCCTGCACAAGCACCTGAAAATTCAAGAAGAGGCTGTCTGAACTGTGAACCCTTAACGGTATCAGCCTTGAACTTTGCAGCAACTTCCGGTTTTTCATCAATAGTAACACCATAGTTGAATACTTCCTGCTGTTCCATCTGTGAAGCAATAGGCTCCATAACAAGTGCCTTGTTCTTAGCAGGGCAAACATTAGCACAAACTCCACAGCCTGTACAGTCAAGAGTTGAAACTGTAATTGCAAATTTCAAATCCCCTATAGCAGGTTTGAAGTCAAGAGTTTTAACAGCATCAGGAGCAGCTTCAACTTCGGCAGGAGTAAGGGCAACCGGTCTGATTACAGCGTGCGGACAAACATATGCACACTGGTTACACTGGATACAGTTTTCAGGAATCCATTCAGGTACTTTAACAGCAATACCACGCTTTTCAAATGCAGCCGAACCCTGCGGGAATGTACCGTCAGCCATATCTTCAAATGCAGAAACAGGAAGAGTATCGCCCTTCTGAGCATTGCACGGAATCTGAATATTGTTTACATAGTCAGCAAGTTTCTGATTGTCACATGAAACAGCAGCCATGCCCATCTGAGTATCAGGAGCATCAGCCCATGAAGCAGGCACTTCAATTTTAACAATATTCTGATGACCAGCATCTATGGCATTCCAGTTCTTTTCAACAACGTCCTGACCTTTTTTTCCGTAAGAAGCTTCAGCAGCATCTTTCATATATTTAACAGCTTCCTCAAAAGGAATAATATTTGCAAGCTTAAAGAATGCAGACTGGAGAATAGTATTGATTCTTGTACCCATACCTGTTTCTTCACCGAGCTTAACACCGTTGATAGTATAGAAACTGATATTATTCTGGGCAATATATCTCTTTACCTGTCCGGGAAGATTAGCCTCAAGACCGTCCATATCCCATATTGTGTTGAGAAGGAAAGTACCGCCAGGCTTGATATCTGAAACCATATCGTACTTATTAATATAGCTCTGGTTGTGGCAGGCTACAAAATCAGCCTTATTGATAAGGTATGTTGACTTGATAGGTGTTTTTCCGAAACGAAGATGAGAAATAGTTACACCGCCCGACTTCTTTGAGTCATAAGCAAAATAAGCCTGAGCATAAAGGTCTGTATGGTCGCCGATAATCTTGATGGAATTTTTATTGGCACCGACAGTACCATCCGAACCAAGACCCCAGAACTTACAAGCTGTTGTGCCGGCTGGAGCTGAATCAGGATTCTCCTCAAGAGGAAGCGAAAGATTTGTAACATCGTCTTCGATTCCGATTGTAAAGCGAGGCTTTTCTGTATTCTTGAATACCGCAACAATCTGAGCAGGAACAGTATCCTTTGAACCAAGACCATAACGACCTGTAAATACAGGAATATCATTGAATTTCGTACCTTTGAGGGCAGCGACAACATCAAGATAAAGAGGTTCGCCAAGTGAACCGGGTTCTTTTGTTCTGTCAAGCACAGAAATTCTTTTTACGCTGTCCGGAATAACTTCGACAAGTTTTTCAGCAACGAAAGGTCTGTAGAGACGAACCTTCACAAGACCGTATTTTCCGCCGTTTGCATTGAGATAATCAATAGTTTCTTCAATAGTATCATTGACTGAACCCATAGCAACAATAATGTGTTCGGCATCATCAGTACCATAGTAATTAAAGAGTTTATAATCTGTACCGATAAGCTCATTAACCTTATTCATGTAATCTTCAACGATAGCAGGAAGAGCATCATAATATTTGTTGCATGCTTCACGAGCCTGGAAGAAAATGTCAGGATTCTGAGCTGAACCACGGAGAACAGGTGACTCAGGATGAAGTGCACCGTCTCTGAATCTCTGGGCAGCATCTTTGTCAAGAAGACTGAAAAGAGTTTCATCATCCCATGTTTCAATCTTCTGAATTTCATGAGAAGTACGGAAACCATCGAAGAAATGCAGGAAAGGAACTCTACCCTTGATAGTTGAAAGATGAGCAACAGCACCCAAATCCATAACTTCCTGTGCATTTGAAGAACAAAGCATGGCATAGCCTGTCTGACGGCAAGCATATATGTCAGAATGGTCACCGAATATGTTAAGTGCATGAGAAGATACACAGCGAGCTGAAACGTGAATAACATTAGGAAGAAGCTCACCGGCAATTTTATACATATTAGGAATCATCAGGAGAAGACCCTGTGAAGCTGTATACGTAGTTGTAAGGGCACCGGCAGAAAGCGAGCCGTGAACAGTACCTGCTGCACCTGCTTCTGACTGCATTTCAGCAACAGTAACAGGTTGACCAAAAAGGTTTTTCTTATCCTTAGCAGACCAGCTGTCAGTAACCTCAGCCATGACTGATGAGGGTGTAATGGGATAAATAGCAGCTACATCAGTAAAGGGATATGACACCCAAGCAGCAGCATTATTACCATCCATGGTTTTCATTTTTCTTTTGATTGCCATTGGTATAACCTCCAATAAAAAAATTTTTCAAAGATTTATGAAAAGTGTGACATACTCCCACCGTCTATGCCCTGCATAGATGTGGGGGCTTCCCGCTCAATAGCACTAATGTGCCAAGTATCAGCGAGCTAACCCCGTGTGTCCCACGGTTTTATAATTTTTAGTTTTGTAAATGCAATTCATCTCCATTTCAGAGATTGGAAATTTCTTGCTGCATAAGGTTAAAAATAAACCCATATAATGTCTATATAATATTATAACACAAAATATCTGATTTGTAAATATTTTTTTGGGATATATGACGATTTTAAGTTAGCTTGCACAAACCCAATTAAAGCAAAAATTTTTAATAATATTTCCATATATTTACTGTGTATTTTGCTATAATAACAGTATTTATAATTGTTAATTATGACAAATTCTAATGCAATAATAATTTTTTTCCAAAATTCTCTTGACTGTAAAGTGAAAATACGTTATAATTATCATAGTGTTAAATAATCTTTAAATTATTTATCACTCGTTTTGTTGTCTCCTTTCTTTTGTTCTACACATTTTTTTAATTTATTTTAATTTGAAGCCTGATTTTTTCAGGCTTCTTTTTTATAAAAAAAACAGGGAATATATATCCCCTGTTCTTTATTTACACAAAATATGAAATAATATAATATATAAGACCATATATAAAAGCAGCCGAACAGCCATAAAGAATAACTGGACCTGCTATATTAAAGATTTTTGTGCCTACTCCTAAAACAAGACCCTCTGATTTTGCTTCAATAGCCGATGAACTTATAGAATTTGAAAAACCTGTAATCGGCACAAGAGTACCCGCTCCGGCGTGTTTCGCAAGTTTCTGATACCAGCCCAGCCCGGTAAAAAATGCACTGAGTGTAACAAGTATAACAGATGTCCATAATGCAGTCTTTTCCTCATCAAAACCCGCAGTTTCAAATGCATTACGTATAATCTGACCTATAACACATATTCCTCCACCTACACAAAATGCCGTTGCAACATTTACTTTGACATTCGATTTCGGTTCAGCCCTTTTGCTCATTTCACTATATGCCTGTGGTGTTATGTTCATATTCAACAACTCCTTTTCGGAAATATTATATGTAAATGTATTATATTTATACATAGCAATATGCTACATTCTTTCATTGACAAATTTTAATTTATATGATATTATTGTCAATGTAAAAATATTATATATAATTTACTATTTGTATAAACGTATCATTTAGAACATAATTTGTTCACATTTATATGAAATTGAACTATATCAGATAAAATGCTTAACAAATTCCATGGCTGTCTAATTATAAAAGCAAACGGTGATGTACTTGGATATCATCTTGAATTTATACATAAAAAAGAAATATTTGAAAAATATATAAAAAATGGCATAACAGAATATCAGCTCAGAAATGTAAAAGCAATTATTTCTGATGATACACAAATGACTTTATTTACAGTAAACGGCATTATCTTTAATAAAAAATATAACAAGAATTTATACAAACTTCTTGTTAAAGCTATTTATCTTGCAAAAAAATTCATCAGATGACCTTTATTCCATTCATGAACTTAATGAAGACTGGCTTAAGAAACACTTGTAATTGCCTTATACTGTTCATATAAGTATCGTAATGACTTTGAAAAAGCTGTTGTTACTGCCGTAAATCATAACGGTAACAGTGATTCTACAGGTGCAATAATCGGAAATATTCTTAGTACATACCTCAGGTTAAGCGGTATTCTTGATAAATTAAAGAAAAATTTGGAACTTTATGATATTATTATTGAAATTTCAGATGATTTATAAAATGCAAGCAGAACTGTTTTTTCAAAGTCTTCGTTCAATGAAAAATAAATAAATGTTAAAAGGATGAAATAAAATGCTGATGATTTCCATAAATGACATTCCGAAAACCGAACAACATACCCATGCACATAAACTTTTGCGTGAATGTCTAAAACCATACAACATAGGATATTCAGAAAATACAACTATCATTAAAAACAAATACGGCAAACCCTCTTTAGTTGAAAATCAGAAGATAAAATATAATATCTCCCATGCTGATGGCATTTCTGCTTGTATTGTTACATGTAAGGAATGTGGCATAGATTGCGAAAATGTACGTAAATTCAGACCGAATGTAATGAAACGAGCATTTTCCGAAAGTGAAACAGAACTTGTATTATCTGCTTCGGAGGCTGAACGTGATTTACTGTTTTTTCGTCTCTGGACTCTAAAGGAAGCATATATCAAAGCGATAGGTATGGGACTTTCATACCCCATGAAAAAGGCCTGTTTCACTTTTGAAAATAATGTAATAAATTCAAATATTCAGGGTTATAAATTCAGACAATATATTCTTCACAATAAAAAATTCATTGTATCTGTTGCAATTGAATTGTGAATAAACTGTAAATATTTTCTTTTATTCTTGACTTTTTGAGTTAAAAATATTATACTTATATTAGCACTCTAAGTCTGAGAGTGCTAATTTGCTTATGGAGATGTTGAAAATGGAAACAAAACAATTCAAGGCTGAATCAAAAAAGCTGCTTGATATGATGATTAACTCAATCTACACTCACAAGGAAATTTTCCTCCGTGAGCTTATTTCAAATGCAAGCGACGCTATTGATAAGCTTTATTTCAAGTCGCTTACTGATGATAGAGTAGGACTTGACAAAGATGATTTTGCTATCTGGATTTCTGCTGACAAGGAGAACCGCACACTTAAAATAACTGATAACGGTATCGGCATGACTGCTGAAGAACTTGAAAATAACCTTGGCACCATTGCAAACAGCGGTTCACTTAAATTCAAGAATGAAAATAAACTGGAAAACGATAATCAGATTATCGGTCAGTTTGGTGTCGGCTTCTATTCTGCATTCATGGCAGCAAAAAAAGTTACTGTAATTTCAAAAGCTTACGGCTCCGACACCGCTTATAAATGGGAATCCGAGGGTGTTGAAGGTTATACAATAAACGAAACAGAAAAAGACAGTGTCGGTACTGAAATTATCCTTGAACTCCTTGACGATACAGACGATGAGAAATACAGTGAATTTCTTGACCAATACCGCATAAAGAATATAATCAGAAAGTATTCTGATTATATCCGCTTTCCCATTAAAATGGAAGTTACTCACAGCCGTCCGATTGAACAGTCCGAAGAAGACAAACAGGCTGGCAAAGCTCCAGAATATGAAGATTACATTGAAATTGAAACACTCAACAGCATGATACCTCTTTGGAAAAAAAGCAAATCCGAACTCAAAGAAGACGATTACAACCACTTCTATACTGAAAAATTCAACGACTACAGCAAACCGCTGAAATATTCTCATGTTGTCAACGAAGGTATGCCAAGCTACAATGCATTGCTTTATATACCAGCAAATGCTCCTTTTGATTTTTATTCAAAAGAATATGAAAAAGGTTTGCAGCTCTATTCAAATGGCGTATTGATTATGGACAAATGCAGTGATTTGCTTCCGGATTATTTCAGCTTTGTCAAAGGACTTGTTGACAGTGAGGACTTATCACTCAATATTTCCCGTGAAATGCTCCAGCATGACAGACAGCTTAAAATTATCGCTAAGAGCATTGAAAAAACTATTTCCAGCGAACTCAAAAAAATGCTCAAAAATGAACGTGAGAAATATGAAGATTTCTGGAAAGCTTTTGGACTACAGCTTAAATATGGCATTTATAGCAGCTACGGCATGAATAAGGAAAAACTTCAGGATTTACTTCTTTTCACATCTTCAAACGCAAAGCTTGTAACTCTTGATGAATATGTAACAGCAATGCCGGAGAGTCAGAAATATATTTACTATGCAACAGGTGAAAGCGTGGCAAGAATTGAACAGCTTCCACAGACTGAACTTGTAAAGGACAATGGCTTTGAAATTCTTTATCTTACAGATAATGTTGATGAATTTGCTATTAAAACACTTATCCAGTATAAAGAAAAGGAATTCAGAAACGTTTCTGCTGATGATTTGGGCATTGAAAACACTGAAAAACAGGAAGACATAAAAGTCAAAGAAGAAGAAAATGCTGATATGCTCAAGGACATGGCTGATGCCCTTGATGGCAAAGCTTCAAAAGTTATACTCTCAAAGCGTCTGAAATCACATCCCGTATGCCTTACAAGTGAGGGTGAAATTACTCTTGAAATGGAAAAAGTTCTCAATTCCATGCCTAACGGTGAGAAAATAAAGGCTCAGAGAGTACTTGAAATCAATCCTGAACATGAAATTTTCAATAAACTCAAATCAATTTCAGAATCAGGAGATAAAGATAAGCTGACCAAATATGCAAACCTGCTCTATACTCAGGCACTCCTCATTGAAGGTATGCCTGTTGAGAATCCTGTTGAATTTTCAAACCTGATTTGTGAGCTTATGTAAAAAATATACAAAAACAGGGAAACACTGAATGTTTCCCTGTTTTTCAAGGAGAACGTCATGGATTTAAGTAAATATGACAATCTGGATTTTCCGGAACATCTGAAAAAACTTGTTTCACTTGCCGGCAAAGCAGATAAGAAATGCAAAGTATTTGGTTCTGAAAAATATAAATATAAATTCAATCCGACTGTTTCATTGACAGACGTACATGAATTTGAAGAAAAACATAAAATAAAAATTCCTGATTCGCTTGTAAGATATTTAACTGAAATAGGCAACGGCGGTGCAGGTGTTGACTATGGCATATATTCTCTTGAAAAAATGAGAATTACAAATTCAGATTCCGAAAAAACAATTTTTGATTATGAGAACTATGAAGAAGTATGGAAAAATCTTATCACAGAATATGATAACACTGATAACGAAGATACATATGAACAGTTAATAAACGGATTGCTTGTAATCGGCACTGCCGGATGTACACTTGACTATGTTCTTGTATGCAAAGGAAAACACTATGGAAAAGTCGCCATTGCTGACTGGAATATGTTTGAAGACAATCCTCCTCATATTCTGTCTGACTCGTTTGAAAGCTGGATTGAAACCTATTTCATAAAAATTATTCAGGGAAATTTGACGGACTGGGGTTCTTTCAAAACCGTCAACAAAGATTAATATAAATAAAAAAGGAGCAGTCATTCAGATTACTGCTCCCCTTTTATTTTTATCTTATTTGATAATTCTTACTTTGATAACACCATCAACAGCATTGATTTTACCCTCTACAGAAGCAGGAATTTCACCGGTAACATCAAGCATTGTATAAGCAAAATCGCCCTTGCTTGCATTAGCCATGTTTTCGATATTTATTCCCTCATTGCCTACAGCAGAAGTAATTGAAGCAATGGTTGTCGGTACATTCTTGTGAATTACACAAATCTTAGTACCTGCTGCATTCATTGAAAGATTAGGATAATTAACACTGTTTCTGATATTGCCGTTCTCAATATAGTCAATAATTTCTTCAGCAGCCATAACAGCACAGTTATCTTCACTTTCAGGAGTTGAAGCACCAAGATGAGGAAGTACAATTACATTTTCCTCACCGAGAACAATATCATCAGCGAAATCAGTAACATATTTTGCAACCTTGCCTGCCTTGATAGCAGAAATCACAGCCTCACTGTTAATAAGTTCACCACGTGCAAGATTGATGAGGCGAACGCCGTCTTTCATCATTTCAATCTGTTCAGCATCAATAGTGTTCTTTGTCTGAGGAGTATAAGGCATATGAATTGATATATAATCGCTGTTTTTATAAATTTCATTTATGTCAGTAACAACCTTCACAGACGGTTCAAGATGAAGAGCTGCACCTACTGAAAGATATGGGTCATAACCGATAACTTTCATACCGAGAGCATCAGCAGCATTTGCAATCTTACCGCCGATTGCACCAAGTCCGATAATGCCAAGAGTCTTACCGGCAATTTCAGGACCTGCAAACTTCGATTTTCCGCCTTCAACAGTTTTCGGTGCATCTTCTGTTCCCTTGAGTGATGCAGCCCATGCAGCAGCTTCTGTAATTTTTCTTGATGAAAGAAGCAATGCACAGATGGCAAGTTCTTTAACTGCATTTGAATTAGCCCCGGGAGTATTGAATACACAGATACCTTCCTGAGCACATCTTTCAACAGGAATATTATTTACTCCTGCTCCTGCACGTGCAATAGCAATAAGTTTATCGCCGAAAGTCATATCGTGCATTTTTGCACTTCTTACCATGATAGCATCAGGATTTGTACAATCATCAGCTACAGCATACTTTGATTTATCAAAAATATCTGTACCGATAGCAGAAATTTTATTAAGTGTCTGAACATTAAACATTTCAATCTACCTCTTTTCTATATTTACTATATCTCTCCGGAGGAGATATAAACAAATTATTTACTTAATGTTTTCAGCCTCAAACTTCTTCATGAACTCAACAAGCTTTTCAACGCCCTCAACAGGCATAGCGTTATAAATAGAAGCTCTCATACCGCCGACACTTCTGTGACCTTTAAGATTCTCAAATCCGGCAGCCTTTGATTCAGCAATAAACTTCTTATCAAGTTCATCATCACCGGTAATAAAAGGAACGTTCATAAGTGAACGGTCTTTCTTTTCAACAGTACCCTTGAACATTTTGCTCTGGTCAAGGAAATCATAAAGGATAGCAGCTTTTTTCTCATTATGAGCCTTCATAGCTTCAAGACCGCCCATTTTCTTAATCCACTTGAATACCTTTCCGCAGATATATATGCCATAGCACGGAGGAGTATTATAGAGTGAATCAGCATCAGCCTGAGTTTTCCATTTAAGCATTGTGGGAGTACCTGAAAGAACATCATCACGTATTAAATCCTCACGGATAATAGCAATAACAACGCCTGCAGGACCGATATTTTTCTGAACACCGCCATAAATCACACCATACTTTGTAACGTCAACAGGTTCAGAAAGGAAACATGATGAGACATCGGCAACTAAATCCTTTCCTTTAGTATTCGGGAGTTCCCAGAATTTTGTGCCATAGATAGTATTATTTTCACAGATATAAACATAATCTGCATCTTCCGGAATATCAAGGTCTGAACAATCAGGAATATAAGAAAAAGTTTTGTCGGCAGATGAAGCAACTGCAACAGCTTCGCCGTACATCTGAGCTTCCTGATAAGCCTTCTTTGCCCACTGACCTGTAATTATGTAAGCAGCCTTCTTGTTTTTCATAAGATTCATAGGAATAGCTGCAAACTGCTGTGAAGCACCGCCCTGAAGGAAAAGAACCTTATAATTATCAGGGATATTCATAAGGTCACGCAAATCCTGTTCTGCTTCTTTGATAATATTATCATAAACTTTTGAACGGTGTGACATTTCCATAACGGACATACCACAGCCCTTATAGTCCATCATTTCATCTGCTGCTTCTTTAAGAACTTCCTCCGGAAGAACAGCCGGACCCGCACTGAAATTATAAACTCTGCTCATTGTAAAAAACCTCCGTAAAATTTATATAAAAAGTTAGCATCAGCCACATACTATTATACTCTTATTATGGAAATAAGTCAAGATGTATTATAATTTTTTTACAAATTTTATAATAAAACCTGCTAATTGTTACACTCAGTAAACATTTTATTTCCCAATAAAAATCATCCAACAGAAAAATCTGATAAGTGATAATTTTAATATGTGACTGAATAAATGTTAAAAAAAACAGCCAAATTTATAAACATTTTTTAAATGGAGTCAGTTTCTTTAATCATTCACTGCGGAAAACATCCGTATTTGCCTCAACAAAAAAATTGAATTATCTTATTTTTGAACCGACCGGGATACTGTCATCAACAAATACAACCTTTATACCATCAGGAGTATCAGCTGCACAAATCATACCTAGACTTTCAACTCCACGAAGTTTAACCGGTTTCAAATTTGCAATGAGCTGTATTTTCTTTCCGATTAAATCTTCCGGAGAATAATACTGTGCAATACCTGAAACAACCTGTCGCCCGCCCATGCCGTCATCAAGCTGTAAACAGAGAAGCTTATCAGACTTTTTAACCTTTTCAGCAGACTTAATTTTTGCAACACGAATTTCAATCTTAGCAAAGTCATCAATGGAAATTTCAGGGGCAAGTTCAATTTTTTCAGCAATTTCGCCTTTTTCTTCACTTGAAAGATTAGACTTTGCCTCAGCCATATTTTTCTGAATAATATTGTTAAGCTCCTCAATTTCCTTATCAACGTCAATTCTCGGGAATAAAATTTCCCCCTTATGAACAGTCACATTCTTTGGAAGCACTCCGAACACAGAAAGCTTGTCATAAGTCACATCATTTTCAGAGGCACCAATCTGTTCCCATATCTTAGGCATAACAACAGGCATAAACGGACTGAGAAGTGCGGAAATGATTCTTATTGCATCAAGCAGATTGTAAAGCACAGAAGCAAGTCTGTTCTTTTTAATTTCATCCTTGCCGAGTTTCCACGGTTCAGTTTCATCAATATACTTGTTGGCACGGTCAACAGCTTTAAAAATCTCTTCCAGAGCCTGTTTTATTTTAGTTTCTTCCATAGCCTTTTCAGTTTCAGCAAATGCATTAAGAACAACAGATTTGAAATTTTCATCAAGCGGGTCTGCTTCACGGTCTGACGGAAGAGTACCACCGAAATACTTATCTGCCATTGTAACAGTACGTGCCACAAGATTTCCCAATCCGTTCGCAAGGTCTGAGTTGATTCTGTTAATCATAATCTCATTTGAAAATGAACTGTCAGCACCGAGAGCCATTTCACGCAGAATATGATACCTTATGGCATCACATCCATAACGCTCTCCGAGTATAAACGGGTCAACAACATTTCCCAGAGATTTACTCATCTTTTCGCCGTTGAAAGTAATCCAGCCGTGTACTGCAAGATGCTTTGGAAGAGGAATATCAAGTGCCATGAGAATAGCAGGCCATATAATTGCATGGAAACGCATGATATCCTTGGCAACCATATGAACATCGGCAGGCCAGAATTTATCATAATCATTATATGCATCATTCATATATCCGAGTGCGGAAATATAGTTTGAAAGAGCGTCAATCCATACATATACGACATGACCCTCATCAAACGATACGGGAACTCCCCATTTAAAAGTAGTTCTTGATACGCACAAATCTTCAAGACCAGGTTTTATAAAATTGTTTACCAGCTCCAGAGCACGTGTTTTCGGGCGGAGATAGTCTGTTTCGGTAAGAAGTTTTTCAATACGTTCGGCAAAAGATGACATCTTAAAAAAGTAAGCTTCTTCCTTGGCAAACGCAACAGGTCTGTGACATTCAGGACAGCATCCATTTTCATCAAGCTGTGAATCAGTCCAGAAACTTTCACAGGGAGTACAATATTTACCGGAATACTCACCCTTATAAATATATCCCTTATCATAAAGAGATTTGAAAATTTTCTGAACAGTATCAATATGGTAATCATCAGTAGTGCGTATATATCTGTCATAATCAATATTCATATATTTCCAGAGATTCTTGAATTTTTCAACAATCCCGTCAACAAATTCCTTTGGAGTAACGCCTTTTTCAGCAGCTTTCTGTTCAATCTTGAGACCATGTTCGTCAGTACCGGTAAGGAACATTACGTCATATCCCTGCATACGCTTGAAACGTGCAATCGAATCACAGGCAACTGTAGTATAGCAATGACCGATATGGGGATTGCCTGAAGGATAATAAATAGGAGTAGTAATATAAAAAGGTTTTTTTGACATAAAATCGCTCCAATCATAATAAATTAACCTGTAAAATATAACAGGTTATTGATATTATAACATAAAATTCTTAATTTGTCACGCTTTTTTTAAAAAAATATTGACTTATTCTGAAAAATAGGGTATTATAATAAGTGTATGAATTAATAAGGAGATATAAATGAAAAACAAAAAACCCATTTTCTTTTCCACTATTGGCGGATTAATGACCGCCGCTGCTGTTTTTTTCGGAGCCGTATTCTCCACGGCTGAACCAAGCAAAGCAAAATATCCTGTTTTCGGTGTGGATGTTTCACACTATCAGGGTGATATAGACTGGCTCAAACTTGAAAAACAAGGCGTAAAATTTGCTTTCATCAAGGCTACTGAAGGAAGCGGTCATGTTGATGAATCGGTAAGAAATAATTTAAAGAACATAGCTGAAACTGACGTGCGTAAATCATGTTATCACTTTTTCAGTTTTGACAGTGCAGGCGAAACGCAAGCAGAAAACTTTATAAATACAGTCGGTAAGGATGAAATAGATATGCCGCCTGTCATTGATATTGAATATTATGCTGACAAACACTCAAACAAGCCAAGCTGTGAGGATACTGAAAAAATTCTTACACCGCTTCTTGAAAAACTCGAAAAACACTATGGAACAAAGCCTATAATATATACGACGCTGCCTGTATATTACAGATATATCAGCAAAAACTACAGCGATTATCCTCTTTGGATTCGCTGTACTCAGTTTGAACCCGATTTACTTGAATGGAAGTTCTGGCAGTTCAGTGACAAAGGTATGCTTGACGGTTATGACGGCGATGAACCATGTATTGACTTCAATGTTTTTTACGGCACTATGGAGGAATTTGAAAACTACTATGATATTTAAATTAACAGCACCTGTTAAAAATTATATCTGGGGCGGAACTAAGCTCCGTGATGAATTCGGAAAAGTTAGCAATGAAGAAAAACTTGCTGAAAGTTGGGAATTAAGCTGTCATCATGACGGATTGAGCATGATAGAAAACAGCAATACGTCTCTTTCGGAATATCTTGCTAAACATCCTGAAGATATGGGTGAGAACTGCAAAAAATTAAATTATTTCCCGATATTAGTCAAATTGATTGATGCAAAAGAAAACCTCTCAATTCAGGTTCATCCTGATAACAAATATGCTCTTGAACACGAAGGTGAACAAGGTAAAACAGAAATGTGGTATATAATCGATTGCGAACCTGATTCGTCTATTATTTATGGTTTTAAAGAAAAAATCACTAAAAAAGAATTCAAACAGGCTATTGAAAATAATACGCTTCTTGATAAGGTCAATATTATACCCGTGAAAAAAGGCGACGTTTTCATGATTAAATCAGGCACACTTCATGCAATCGGAAAAGGAATACTTCTTGCAGAAGTTCAACAGAGTTCAAATACAACTTACAGAGTCTACGACTATGGCAGACCCCGTGAACTTCATACGGAAAAGGCTCTTGACGTAACAAAACGCACTCCTCTGCCCATGCCTGTACAGAATCATGATAAAAATATGCTTGCAAGATGCAGATATTTCAGAGTTTATAAAGAAAATATTGATATACAAAGCAAGTATCATAAAAATAATAAATCATTCACTCACATTCTTATACTTGAGGGCGAAGGCAAAATATATTCAAACTATGATAATCTCAATCTAAAAAAAGGTGACAGTTTTTTTATTACTGCCGGTTCAAGGTGGTATATAACAGGTAAATGCAGTATAATCTATACTGTAATATAAATAAACGGAGGAAACTTTTATGAAGTACTATGTAGGAATTGACTTGGGCGGTACTAATATCGTTGCAGGTGTTGTTGATGAAAATTATAACATCATTGCCAAAGCAAGCACTAAAACAAACTGCCCCCGTCCCGAAAAAGAAATTGCCGACGATATGGCAAAAATGGCTTTAAAGGCTGTTGAAAATGCCAATCTCACTATTGACCAGATTGAATGGATAGGCATCGGAACTCCGGGAATTGCAAACAGCTCTACCGGAATTATTGAAAGAGCAAGCAATCTTGGATTCAAGAACACTCCCATGGTCAAATATATTCAGGAAACTATCAATAAGCCCGTATTTATTGAAAATGATGCAAATGCTGCTGCTTATGGCGAATATGTTGCAGGAGCTGCAAAAGGAGCTAAAAATGCAGTCTGCATTACTCTCGGTACAGGCGTCGGAGCAGGAATTGTAATTGACGGCAAGATTTATGCAGGTTCAAATTTTGCAGGTGCTGAAGTCGGACATACTGTTATTGAAGTTGACGGAGCACAGTGTTCATGCGGACGCAAGGGTTGTTTTGAAGCTTACTCCTCTGCTACAGGTCTTATCCGTATGACAAAGGAAGCAATTGCCGAACATCCTGATTGTATCATGTCAAAAATGGCTGAGGAAAAAGGTAAGGTTACTGCACGTACCTCATTTGACTCAATGCGTGCCGGTGACAAATACGCAAAGACAGTGGTTGATAAATACATAAAATACCTTGCAGCAGGAATTACCAACACAATTAATATTTTCCAGCCTGACGTTCTTTGTATCGGCGGTGGCGTATGCAACGAAGGTGACCCGTTGCTTCTTCCAGTCAAGGCTCTTGTAAGGGAAGAAGATTTTGCAAGAAATTCTGAAAAGAAGACCGAAATTGTAATTGCAAAACTCGGCAATGATGCCGGAATTATAGGTGCAGCATTCCTTGGAAAAGCTAATGCATAAATAAAAAAATTTATATCCATTAAATTCGGCTGTATGCACAAACTTTACCCGATAATTTTGTGCATATGGCTGTTTTTTATCTTATGCAACAAAATGCCATTTTTTTTACACTATATTTATGAATCGATTCAAAAGGAGGGATTTTTTATGAGCGATTTCTCCGCAGATGTCAAGCTTGCAATAAAAGGCAGTTCTGAAGCTTTTGCAAGACTTTACTCACTTGTATACAAGGATTTATATCATATCGCCCTTTATAGCCTCAGAAGCACTCATGATGCCTGTGACACCGTAAGCGAAACAGTACTTGATGCATTCTGCAATATCAGTAAACTTAAAAACGAAAAAGCATTCAGAAGCTGGATTATGCGTATACTTTCAGCAAAAATAAAACACAAACAGCGTGAATATTTTTTTGATATAACTGAAATTACAGATGATAATGAACCAGACAGTGAATTTAATTTTGATAATATTGAAATAAAAGAGGCCATGGAAAACCTTGACCCGCAGTCAAGACTTATACTGTCGCTTTCAGTACTTGGCGGATATACAAGTGAAGAAATTTCAAAAATCTGCGATATAAATGCAAATACAGTACGTTCAAAAATTTCACGCATCAAAAAACACTTGAAAACTGAATTATCATGAAAGGAGTTTGCAGTATGGATAAGAATGACAAGAAAATCAGGGAAATTCTGGAAAACGAAGAAATACCGGAAAAATTAAATCCTGAAAATATCAGAATAATGCTTGACGAAAAAGCACCTGCAAAAAAGAGAAAAAAACTCTCTGTTGCAGGACGCATAACAGCAGCTGCGGCAGCATGTGCAGTAATTGTTGGGACAGCAGGATATCTTAAAAAAGACATTCTAAAAAACTGCCCTGATGAAACAATAGTAAACTCAACGGCGAAAACATCAACAGAAAATAAAGAACAGATAAAAGCTCCGTATATGAGCGGTGCAGAAAGTTATGAACAGGTTTATAAGCTTATTGAAGAATCGGATAAGAAATACAAGAAAAGAATAAGAGGCGATTCAAAACATACTGTGGATTTTGAAATCGCAGAAGAAACGGCAGATGGTGCAACACCTGAAAATGGTATAAAATTTGATTCAACAAATTCTGATAACAATTATTATATTCCTGAAACAAAAGATTTAAAAAAAGAATCCGAAACAATCGAAGAACCAAATGAATTTATTCCGGTTACTGAATCTGAAACAGAAGCACCCACGCAAACAGAAATAACTACGGAACCCACTGAAACGGAAACTCCATCAGAAGTTACTGCCGAACCGACAGAATCCACAACAGAACAAACTGTGCAGACAGAAGCAACCACAGAAATATCCACTGAAACAACTGTTACAGAATCAGAAGATGACTATTCAAAAACACATAATCAGGAAGAAAACGTCCTTGAGGCTGATATCGTAAAAACGGATGGGGAACGTATTTATTATCTCACAAATAAAGAAATTACAGGCAAATATAATGATGATGGAATCTATGAAAATTATTTAACCGAAAGATTCTACACTACTCCCGCACTCAATATTGCTTCTGTTGACAACGGAACTTTCACTGATTCATTACAGCTTGATGTCACCCCTGAACTCAATCTTGATGAAAATTGGGAAAGTGAAATATTTGTAAATGATATGTATCTGTACAATGATATGATAGCAGTTATAGGAACTGTTAATTCTCACTGCAAGATTGAAGGTAAGGACGAAGAATACTATGACAAGGAATATGATGCATATTATACACCATATCACTATGAAAATGATAACCGCTGTTTTGTATCATTCTACACCAAAGACGCTGAACTCATAGGCACTTACTGGCAGGACGGCTGTTACAGCAATGTACGTATAGCCCCCGACGGATATATGTACCTTGTTTCATCTTACAATTCGGTAAGTTTTGAAGATATAGAAACAGCCGAAAATATTGAGAGATATATTCCGGAATGCGGTGTTGATGACAGTATGGAATGCATGCCCCCAGAAAATATACTTCTTCCCGAAGATATTCTTGACAACGATACGAATATGAGTTATACTATAATAGGAAGCATTGACCTTACAGTATCAGCTCAGTTTACCCCTGCCGATTCAAAGGCTCTCGCAGGCTATACAGGTGAAATTTACAGCTCTGCAGATAATATCTATACAACAGTTGGCTGGACAGATACTGACATAACAAGAATATCAGTAAGCGGAGGAAATATCATTCCCGCTGCATCAGGTACAGTTGAAGGTTATGTAAAAGACCAGTTTTCCATGAGCGAATACAACGGCTGTTTCCGCATTGCCACAACTGTCAACAAATGGACAGACAACAGCAATTTCTTTACTGATATATTTGATATTCCGACAGAATCAGAACATATTGCAAACAACAGAGTATATGTTCTTGACATGGAATTGAATCAGGTCGGATATGTTGGCGGATTCGGTGAAAACGAAACCATAAAATCAGTTAATTTCAGCGGAAATATGGGATACGTCGTAACTTATGAACAGACAGACCCTCTTTTTGCAATTGATTTGACAAATCCTGCCGAACCGTTTATAACTGATGAATTCAAAATCCTTGGATACAGCACTTATATGCAGAACTGGACAGACGGACTTCTTCTCGGATTCGGTGCTGACGCTGATGAAAACGGTATAGAAACCGGCATAAAACTTGTCATGTTTGATAATTCAGACCCATACAACTTACAGGAAGTTGGACTATATGCAATCAACCGTGAAGAAAATCAGTCTGTTTCCTCCGGAGGAATATGGGACAGAAAACAGCTCCTTATTGCACCGGAAAAAAATCTTATAGGTATTCCTGTCGAAATATCTGAATGGACTGAAAACTACGACGATTGGAATTATACAAGCAAATATATGTTCTTCTCCTATGAAAACGGCAAATTCATATCAAAGGGAGAAATTGCTGAAAATACCGATAACGTTTCATTTAACAGGGCAATTTATATCGGCGGTTATGTGTACGCTGTTTCTGCAAACAAATTTGTTTCTGCCGATATGGAAACAATAACTGTAACTGATGAAATTAATTTTGATTAAATCAATGCTTCATTAAATTATTGCATAATATGGAGTGATAATTTATGAGAAAATTTTTATTCACATTTGCCGCGTTTACTTTATTCCTGACAGGATGCGGCAATAAAACTTTTATTACAGAAGATATCGGTGAAGATATTCCGAGTCAGGTTATTGCATCTGAAAGTGCTGCCGCCAGAAAAAAAAGAATTGAAACAACGACAGAATCATCTTTATCAGAATCCGAAAATAATGTTTCAGAATCTCAAGTAAAAACATCTTCAGTAAATTCTAAAACTTCCGAAAATATGAATACAAAAGTATCTGACACAGTCAAAACTTCTGTTATTTCTAAAAACCATGAAGTTTCAAATTCTGATGTATCTGGCAATTCATATACAGATGAAAACAATCAGAAGCCAGAGGTTACAACTAAAAAAAATACTTCCTCTGAACCCAAATCGTCTGTAACTAAAACTCCTGTTAAACAACCGGAAGAAATATACTACCTTGAGGGGATTGTATATGAAACAGAAAAAACATCTGTTCTTATAAACGAAACAGACTTAGGAAAAATTAATGTATCATTTTCTGACCCATCACTTCTTGACGGCATTAAAACAGGTGACATGGTTGAAATCACCTATAATGGTGAACTTGCTGAAACTTATCCCATGCAGGCCTTAAGCACATACTCTATCAAAGTTACTCAAAAAGCTGATAAAAACTACCAGCTCCAGCGATTTGAATGTAACGACCTTGCATTCAGTATGTTAATACCTGAAAACTGGAACAACAGAGTAATTGAATATCCACAGGAAGGAGATTTTACTGACTGGGGTATAAGATTCACTCCGGAAGGTGAAAGCTATGGACTTGATATAAGCTGGCATTCTACATTTGAAATCCGTGAAAGTGCCGATAAAATCCCCATAAAAATAAACGGTGTTGAAGCCAAGGAATACCGTAAATCAGGCACATGGAAATTCATTGCCTTTGAAAACAACTATATTGCCGCAAATAATTTCTTTGGAACGGAAGAATATGATATATATGCGGCGGATATGGATATTATGTTGAAAACACTGGAATTTGTCTGATAAATTAAATAAAAATCCCCGTCTGTAGTTAACGGACAGGGATTTTTTTATTGACAAATTATTATATAGGTAGTATAATTATCTTGAAACAGTAATATTTACTGTTAAAGAAAGAAAATAATTTAATAAATCATGGAGGAATTTATGGAAATAATTATTGTCGGAGGGGGAAAAGTCGGAAGTGCCCTCGCTGAAGTTCTTTGCCATGAACATAATGTCACGGTTATTGACAAAAATGAAACAAGAATCAATTCTGTTATAAATGATTACGATGTAAAGGGAATTATCGGAAACTGCCTTACTACAGAAGCATTGGACGATGCAGGTATATCAAAGTGCAATATCTTTATTGCTGTCACAAGTTCTGATGAGGTAAATATTTTATCATGTCTCATTGCTAAAAAAATGAAAGCACGCCACTGTATAGCACGTGTAAGAAATCCCGAATTTGAAAAACAGCTTGTCTTCATGCGTGAAGAACTCGGAATAAGCATGATGGTCAACCCTGATTATAACTCTGCAAATGAAATAGCAAAAGTTCTGCGTTACCCTGAAGCCATAAATATTGATTCATTCGCAAAAGGACGTGTTGACCTTGCTGAAATACGTATCACAAGCGGAAGTATCCTTGAAAATATCGCCCTTACCCAGCTTTCACGCCGTTTAAGACTTGACGTCCTCATATGTGCAGTTCAGCGCGGGAATGAGCTTATTATTCCTAACGGAAGCTTTGTACTTCATGCAGGTGACAAAATCCACATGACAGCTTCGCACAGCAATATGGTTAAGTTTTTCAAGAGTATCAGTGCAGCATACAGGGAAAAGCGTGTAAAATCAGCAGTATTAATCGGCGGAGGACGTGTCGGCTATCATCTTGCACAGCAACTTAAGGAAATGGGCATAAAGGTAAAGATTATTGAAATCAGTGAAAAACGCTGTTTTGAACTAAGTCAGCGACTCAATAAAGTAAATATCATATGCGGAGACGGCACAAACCATGATGTTATAAAAGAAGAAAGAGTATATGATGCTGATGCAGTTGTAACTCTTACAGGAATTGACGAAGAAAATATCCTGATGTCATTGCTTGCAAAAAACAACGGAGTTGAAAAAGTTGTTACCAAAGTTAACAGAATGAACCTGATGCAGTTGTCAGAAACCCTTAGTCTTGACAGTGTAATTTCACCGAAGTCAATCACAGTAAATCAGATTCTGCAATATGTCCGTGCAAAACAGAATTCAGAGGGAAACAATATTATCACTCTGTACAGACTTGTAAACGATAGACTTGAAGCTATTGAATTTGTCGTAAGGGAACGCAGGGAATATGTAGGTGTTCCTCTGAAAAAACTCAAAATCAGAAAAGGTATTCTTATTGCAAGTATCGTAAGAGGAAACGAATTGATTATTCCCAAAGGTGATGACTGTCTTATGGTAAACGACAGCGTTGTGATAGTAACAACAAACAGCGGTTTTGATGACCTTAAGGAAATTTTTGACTAAAAAGGAGCACTTAAGTCAAATGAATTATAAAATGATAATATATATCATGGGACAGATTCTCAGGATTGTCGGAATCTGTATGCTTCTGCCGATACTTGTCGGAGCATTTTACGGTGAACACCATGTAATTGAAACATTCGGCATACCTGCTTCAATCACACTTCTGACATCATTTATCATAACAATAAAAAAGCCGAAAAATACAGCAGTTTTTTCAATGGAGGGATTTATAAGCGTATCGGCATCATGGATTGCAATGTCTGCAATAGGTGCACTGCCGTTTGTGATTTCAGGTGAAATTCCAAATTATATTGATGCACTTTTTGAAACAGTTTCAGGCTTTACCACAACAGGTTCAACTATTCTTAGCGATGTTGAAAAAATGTCCCGTTCAGTAATGTTCTGGAGGGCATTCACTCACTGGCTCGGCGGTATGGGAGTACTTATGTTCGTTCTTGCTGTAATGAGCAGCAATGATGTACGTACCATGCACATGATGAGAGCTGAATGTCCCGGACCGAATGTTGGACGGCTTGTATCAAAATCCAGCTTTTCGGCAAGAATTTTATACGGTATATACATTGTAATGACCGTTGCAGAAATAATTGTCCTGATGATTTTTGATATGCCGTTATATGATGCAGTCATACATTCTTTCTCATCAGCCGGAACCGGCGGGTTTTCCATGTGGAATGACAGTATAGGTCACTACAACAATATTTTTATAGAAATGACAATAAGCATTTTTGTTATTCTGTTTGGTATAAATTTCAATTTATACTACTATCTGATAATAAAAAAGTTTTCACTTGTTTTCAAAAATGAAGAACTGCGTACCTATCTCGGCATAATCGCATCAGCTACAATAATTATAGCACTTTCAGTTATGAAACAGTATTCATCAGCAGCCGAATCATTCAGAAACTCTTTTTTTATGGTAGCTTCAACAATTACATCAACAGGCTTTGCCATTACTGATACAGGCGAATGGTCTGTATTTGCACAGACTTTACTGCTTTTGCTGATGTTCATAGGTTCATGTGCAGGCTCAACAGGCGGAGGAATGAAAGTTGCAAGAATTTTGATTATCATAAAAACGGGCATAAGAGAACTGAAATATATAGTAAGCCCAAGAGCAGTTGCAACGGTCAAACTTGACGGAAAACCTGTGGAAAAAGATATTGTACGGGGTGCAAGCAACTATTTTATTCTGTTCATGATTATTTTTTCTGTATCAGTACTTCTTATTTCCCATGACAATTTTTCAATCGAGGAAAATATATCAGCTGTTACAACCTGTATGAACAATATCGGATATGGCGTAGGAAGATTCAGTCCGTCAGGAAATTTAGGAGGTCTTGATTCGTTTTCAAAAATTATCCTCTGCTTCGATATGCTCATTGGCAGACTTGAAATCTATCCGCTGATTATGCTTTTTGCATCAAGAAAAAACTGAAATCAAAACGGTGCAGAGTATTTTCTGCACCGTTTTTACTATGAATTTTCAATAATATCATTCTGAACAATACTGAGCCTGCCGTCTGAAATTCCGAAATCTTTACCTTTATAGCACCATATTGCACGTCCTATTCCGTATTTTTCAAAAACATTATGAATATCACGATACCAATTTACTGCCGATTCAGGGTCAGCAAGTTCAATCACACCATATTCACCGCAGTAAATCATAACATCACGCTCTTCTGCTGTTTCAACAGCTTCACTGAAAAGATTTTCAAAATAATCCTTATTGAATCTGTCTTCAGGCACAGCCCATTCAAAAGAGAGAATATTATCAAACCTTTCAGATTCGGCAAGAAATTCTTCTCTTGATACAGGATATTTTATTTTGAAATCAGCAGGCATATTCTTCACCCAGTAAGCCCCCTGATGAGTAAAAATAAGCGGTTCATAACAGTGAAAATTGTAAACTATATTTTCATCAAATGGCATAGCAATATTCTTAACGGTCAATACGCTGTTGTTCATATAACTGCCGATAAGTATTTTAGTCTCCGGAGCATAACGCCGAATTTCTTTTACAGTACGTTCGGCTATTTTCTGCCACGGTTCATTATCGCACTCTTCAACAATCTCATTCAGAAGTTCAAACGCAATATTTTTGCTGAATTTTCCATAACGCTCCGCAAATTCAGTCCAAAGGGAAACGAAACGGGAAATCATATCTTCATTATAGAAAAATCCCCTTTCTCCTTCTCCTTCATCAAATGAAAAACCTGCTGTTTTATGTAAATCAAGAATAATATTAAGAGAATATTTTCTGCACCATTCAATAAATGAATCAATATACTCAAATCCCGACTCAATAAAACTTCCATCATTGTTCTGAACAAGATTATAATCAATCGGAAGCCGGATATGGTCAAACTTCCAGCCTGCAATTTTTTCAATATCGGATTCTGTTATAAAAGTATCGCAGTGTTCTTTGGTAAGCACATTCTGCGAGAGCCACCCACCGAGATTAATGCCTCTCTGATAGCCGTTCCATTTCTTCATTTGAAATCACCTCATTTGATTTTATAGACTGATTATATCATGACTAAGAAAAACTGTATATCAGTTTAATGACAAAAATAGCAATATCTCACCATTATTCTTGTTATAAGAACCCAATCCGTCAATCGAAAATTCTATACAATTAGATATAATAACCAAAATTTATTTAAAATGTAGTTTTTTGAAAATTTCTCTTGACAAATTACTGTTTTTAATGTATAATATTTGTTATGCTGTACAAATTGTATTTGCATATACTTTTGAAAAAGGAGGAAGATTATGCCAACATTTAATCAACTGGTTCGCAAAGGAAGAAAGGATCTTGAAACAAAGTCCACTGCTCCTGCTCTCCAGAAAGGCTACAATGCTAAGAAGAAGGTTCAGATTAATCAGAGTTCACCTCAGAAAAGAGGCGTATGTACTGCTGTAAGAACTGCTACACCTAAGAAGCCTAACTCAGCTATGAGAAAAATTGCCAGAGTTAAGCTCACAAACGGATATGAAGTTACTTCTTATATTCCAGGTATCGGTCACAACCTTCAGGAACACAGCGTTGTTCTTATCAGAGGCGGACGTGTTAAGGATCTCCCTGGTGTACGTTACCACATCATCAGAGGTGCACTTGATGCTCAGGGCGTTGCAAACAGACTTCAGGCTCGTTCAAAATACGGTGCCAAGAGACCAAAGCAGAAGTAATTTCTGCTGAAACAGTTTACAGCAGACTGTAAGAAAATATTGCTGGATTTTATTAAAATAGGATAACTACTATCGCAGGATAAATGCGGAGTTTAATATATATTATTCCTCTGCATTGGTCTTGACGTTTTTGACCGGTGAAGCGTTGCCGTATTCAAAACGGCAGTAATCAGTCAATACGAGTACCTATGATTTCATGAATATATGTGAAGGAGGGAAGCGAAATGCCAAGAAGAGGTTATAACGCAAGACGTGAATTGATTCAGGACCCTGTTTACAATTCAACACTTGTTACACGTCTTATCAGCTATGTTATGCTGGACGGAAAAAAGGGCGTTGCGCAGAAAATTGTTTACGGTGCATTTGAAATCGTTGCTGAAAAGACAGGTAAAGATGCACTTGAAGTTTTTGAACAGGCTATGGAAAATGTCATGCCTGAACTGGAGGTAAAAGCTCGTCGTCTCGGCGGTGCTACTTATCAGGTTCCGATGGAGGTTCGTCCCGAAAGAAGACAGACTCTCGGTCTCCGCTGGATTACAAAGTACTCCAGACTTAGAAACGAAAAAACTATGAAAGAAAGACTTGCAGGTGAAATCCTCGATGCTCTCAACGGCACAGGTGGTGCTTGCAAGAAGCGTGATGATACACACAAGATGGCAGAGGCAAACAAAGCGTTTGCTCACTTCCGCTGGTAAGTATCAATCTGAGAGGAAATTACTATGGCAAGAGATTGTACACTTGAAAATACCAGAAATATCGGTATCATGGCTCACATCGATGCCGGTAAAACCACCACCACAGAGCGTATCCTTTTTTATACAGGTGTAAACCACAAAATCGGTGAAACACATGAAGGTTCTGCTACTATGGACTGGATGGAACAGGAGCAGGAACGTGGTATCACAATCACTTCTGCTGCTACAACCTGCTACTGGGCAGGTCACAGACTCAACATCATTGATACTCCCGGACACGTTGACTTCACTGTTGAAGTTGAGCGTTCACTCCGTGTACTCGACGGCTCTGTAACAGTTCTCTGTGCAAAGGGCGGTGTTGAGCCACAGTCTGAAACTGTTTGGAGACAGGCTGATAACTATAAAGTACCCCGTATGGCTTATGTAAATAAGATGGATATTATGGGTGCTGACTTCTATCGTGTCGTTGACATGATGAAGGACAGACTTAAATGTAATGCCGTTCCGATTCAGCTTCCTATCGGTGCTGAGGACGAATTCAGAGGAATCATCGACCTGGTTGAAATGAAGGCTTACATCTATTATGATGACCTCGGAAAGGATATCCGTATTGAAGAAATCCCCGAGGATATGAAAGAAAAAGCTCAGCAGTATCATGATGATATGGTTGAACATGTTGCAGAGCAGGATGAAGAACTCATGATGAAGTACCTTGACGGTGAAGAGCTTACTCAGGACGAAATCAAGAAGTGCATCCGTTCAGCTACCATTGCAAACCATATGGTTCCTGTAACCTGCGGTACTTCTTATAAAAACAAGGGCGTTCAGAAGCTTCTCGATGCTATTATCGATTATATGCCTTCTCCGCTCGACGTTCCTGCTATCAAGGGTGTAAATCCTGATACAGATGAAGAAGACGAAAGACCATCTTCCGACGATGCACCATTTTCAGCTCTTGCATTCAAGATTGCTACAGACCCATTCGTTGGTAAACTTGCATTCTTCCGTGTTTATTCAGGTGCAGTAAATCAGGGCGACTCCGTTCTCAATGCTACCAAGGATAACCGTGAGCGTTTTGGCCGTATTGTTCAGATGCACGCTAATCACAGAAAAGACCTTACAACTGTTTATGCAGGTGATATTGCAGCCGCTGTTGGTCTTAAGAATACCACTACAGGTGATACTCTCTGTGATGATAAACACCCGATTATTCTTGAATCCATGGAATTCCCAGAGCCTGTTATCCAGCTCGCTATTGAGCCAAAAACCAAGGCAGGTCAGGAAAAAATGGGTATTGCTCTTGCTAAACTCGCTGAGGAAGACCCGACTTTCAAAACATGGACTGATGAAGAAACAGGACAGACTATCATTGCCGGTATGGGTGAACTTCACCTCGATATCATTGTTGACAGACTTCTCCGTGAATTCAAGGTTGAAGCCAATGTAGGTGCTCCTCAGGTTGCTTATAAAGAAACTATCAAGGGCAATGCAGATATTGACTATAAATATAAGAAACAGTCAGGCGGTTCAGGTCAGTACGGTCATGTTAAAATCCGTGTTGAACCTAATGAATCAGGTAAGGGATATGAATTTAAGAACGCTGTTGTCGGTGGTTCTATTCCGAAAGAATATATTCCTGCTGTTGATGCAGGTATTCAGGGTGCAATGAAATCCGGTATACTTGCAGGATATGAAGTAGTTGACATAAAGGTTGAACTCTATGATGGTTCATATCATGAAGTTGACTCTTCAGAAATGGCATTTAAGATTGCCGGTTCTATTGCATTCAAGGAAGCTCTCAAGCAGGCTAATGCTATTCTTATGGAACCTGTGATGAAAGTTGCTGTTATCGTTCCTGATGATTACACAGGTACAGTTATCGGCGACCTCAGTTCACGCCGCGGACAGATTCAGGGACAGGAATCAAGAACAGGTTCTGTTCAGGTTGATGCTCTTGTTCCGCTTTCAGAAATGTTCGGTTATACTTCCGACCTCCGTTCAAATACTCAGGGTCGTGGTCAGTATACTATGGAACCACACAGCTATCAGGAAGTTCCGAAGAGCATTGCTGAAAAAATTATGGCTTCCAGAAGCAAAAACTAATCAAATTATTTAAATAATGTAGTGTTCCGGAGAAATTTTTTAAAAAATTTCTCCAAAACACTTGAAATTTCCAAAATAATCTGTTATAATATAAACATACAGATTTCTGAATTTTCTTTAAGGAGGAATTTTCCAATGGCTAAGGCTAAATTTGAAAGAACCAAACCACATGTAAACATTGGTACTATCGGACACGTTGACCACGGTAAGACAACTCTTACTGCTGCTATCACAAAGACTCTTGCTATGAAGGGTCAGGCTAAGTATGAAGCTTATGATATGATTGATAAGGCTCCAGAAGAGAGAGAACGTGGTATCACAATCAATACTGCTCACGTTGAGTATGAAACAGATGCTCGTCACTATGCTCACGTTGACTGTCCAGGTCACGCTGACTATGTTAAGAACATGATTACAGGTGCTGCTCAGATGGATGGTGCTATCCTCGTTTGTGCTGCTTCTGACGGTCCTATGGCTCAGACAAGAGAGCATATCCTTCTCGCTCGTCAGGTTGGCGTTCCTGCAATCGTTGTATTCATGAACAAAGCTGATCAGGTTGATGATGAAGAACTTCTCGAACTCGTTGAAATGGATATCCGTGACCTTCTCTCATCTTATGACTTCCCTGGCGATGATACTCCTATCATCAAGGGTTCTGCTCTTCAGGCTCTTGAAGCTCCGGATGACATCAATGACCCTGCATATGCTCCTATCATTGAGCTTATGAATGCTGTTGACGAGTATATCCCAAGCCCAGAGCGTGACGATGCTAAGCCTTTCCTTATGCCTATCGAAGATACTATGACAATTTCTGGTCGTGGTACTGTTGTTACAGGCAGAGTTGAGCGTGGACGTCTTAACGTTAACGAACAGGTTGAAATCGTTGGTCTCTCTGATGAGAAACAGACAACAGTTGTTACAGGTCTTGAAATGTTCAGAAAGACTCTTGACTTCTGTGAAGCTGGTGATAACGTTGGTGCACTTCTCCGTGGTGTAACAAGAGACCAGGTTGAAAGAGGACAGGTTCTCTGTAAGCCAGGTTCAATTCACCCACATACAAAGTTTGCTGGTCAGGTTTATGTTCTTAAGAAAGAAGAAGGCGGTCGTCATACTCCTTTCTTCAACAACTACAGACCTCAGTTCTACTTCAGAACAACTGACGTTACTGGTGTTGTTACACTTCCTGCTGATAAGGAAATGTGTATGCCTGGCGATAACGTATCTATGGATGTTGAGCTTATCACTCCTATCGCTATCGAAGAAGGTCTCCGTTTCGCTATCCGTGAAGGCGGAAGAACAGTTGGTTCAGGCGTTGTTACTGCTATCAACGAATAATTAATGTCCAGAAAATAATATTAAATCCCGATGAAAAATCATCGGGATTTTTGTTTTATATAAACAAATATTATCAGTATTTCAAAATAAAATTATATGTTCATTTATTATTGTTCTTAGTGCTTATATTTTTTATATTTTTCAAGAATAATCATAAAATTTCGGCAAATAATAACTCCGCAAAGGAAATCAAAATTCAATTTGCGGAGGATAAGTTTATGAAAGCAACAGGAATTGTCAGAAGAATTGACGATCTCGGAAGAGTCGTTATTCCCAAAGAAATAAGACGCACTATGCGAATCCGTGAGGGCGACCCGTCACTTACATCATTGACATCTGATTTGAGATTCTACAATGCTATACATGATATAGCCGAAAGATTACATATCTAATCAAACAACCGATAACAGTAAAACTAACTGCTATCGGTTTTCTTTTTGTTATATCAAAAGGCGAATATATTTAAAATCGCCTTTCCTATAAATTAGTATGTGGGTGTGTGGTTTATATTTAACCTGACTATGCATAATATCATTTTTATTTGAGTATAATAATATTGTAGTAACGTCAGCGTAGCGAGATGATATGCATTCAATTTGCTGGGAATAGGTCGTTTACCCAGTAAATAACGACCAGCAAGGGCAGGACTTGCACGTTACTACTTTTTTGAATTTTTGCCTTTAGCCCTTTCAATTAGAAGGGGCTTCTTTGCTTTAGGAAAGAATTTGCTTTCCAGTCTGTCTACATTCTGGCGTGTGTCATTACGTGTAATAAGTCCATGACGAACAATGCATTGTAAAAGATACGAAGAAACTTTTTCGTTATAATCTTTCTGTAAAGCCAATGCAAATGATACAAATTCATTTGAATCTTGTATTTGCTCCACAAACATTAGATGTTCTAATTGATAGGTTGAGTTTTCTCTATAGTCGAAGAATTCAACGCTGTTCAAAAATTGTACAGTGTTTTTTCCGGCAGCATTCAAAACGGGAATATAGTAGAGGTTCAATAGTAAATCCATTGAATACAGTGCAAATGATGACCTAACTTTTAAATCAATGTCACTTTCTCTCATTTGAGGTTTCTTTGTTGTGAAGTAGGGATGTGTTTTTAATTCTTTTATGATGTCTTCATAGTGTTTCTCAATAAAGTTGCACCAAAACATAAATATCCTGTTTGGTAGTGTATACAATAAGCGAATCAGTTCACTCTTTTCATCTTTTTTCAAAAGATGTTCAAAGCAAGGAAGGGATTTTGCGATAATTTGAAGTAAAGACATCATTCGGAACAATTTATTATTATACTCGTCAATAATAGAGTCATCCCAATCATATATATCCCTTATTCTGAACTCTTTTGCCATTGATTCCTCTACTGTTTCTTCCGATCTTTCAATTTGCTTCTTTTCTTCTTTTTTGTTTATTGATTTTGTATTAACAGATAGCTGATTGGAATTCTTGATGAACAAAGGAACATTATCAGGTATACTGAATTCGTCCCACGATGCGTCTTCGACTACCGTTCGATTAATAGAAGACATTATTTGACTCAAGATTGAAGTCTCATCAGTTAGATATATAATGAATAAAAGGATATCCGTGCAAATGTTGATACAAGCCTTGTTTATTACATCTTCCAAGCCTGCAACATCTTTTCTTGCAACAATCTCTTTTGCAACAAAATATGCCAAAATGCTTTTGTTTCTAAATCTGTATGCTTCACGACTTTCTTCAGTATCTGCTATGATTTTTGCAGTTTTTGCGATGCTGATGATATCTTCGGTTTCAAGATTATTACCATATTCATCATTATATTCCTTAATTACTCTTTCAATCTCACATCTTTTTACAGGATATGCTTTATTAAAATGAATATAATAGGCAATTTTTCTAAATATTACATACATGAGATCGACTGTAATATTCCTGTTTTTAGTATTAGTTTTTAATGCTTCATCAATCTTATTAGTAAGATTTGCTTCAAAAACTTTACTGAAAGCGTTGGTGCTTTTATAGATTGCTTCACCCACATGATTCATGAAGTTTTCTGCCATTTGAATAATATAGTATGGTTCTGGCGGAATGATGTTAAGTTGTGTTTTAATAATATGATCCACTTGCTTAACAATATTCTCAATATTTTGATCCGATTTGTCATCTGCTTTATCTAATACTACAGCTCTTATTATTTCTCTACGCTTATGACCTACAGGTGCCTTAATTTCAAATTTTGCTATAGTTTCTTTTTCGTCAACATTGATAATAGATGTGTCAAAATCAATTATACGAGTGTTAGTAATAATAATTGTACCAAATCTACCGCTTAGTGATTTAAAAAAATTATTAATGTTTATGCCATCGATTTGTTCAAAGTCATCAAGCATAAATATACAATCACTTGTGTCAGACTGTTCAAACGCCTGCCATTCACTTTCATTTTTACCGTATATATCTTCAAATAATGCTTTGATTAGTTTATCAATATTTTGCCTTTTATGTGTACTCTTTTCAAGAAGTTTTTCGGGACTTGCATAAAGAACATAATGCTCTTTCGCAAAAGAAGAAAAAAGATTTTTTAATAGTGTGGTTTTTCCAACATTTCCAGCTCCAACAATAATAGAATATCTGTGTTTTTGTAACTCTTCCTCAAAGTAACTTGATGTTTCGATTAAAAAATTCTCAGTAGACTTATGACCATGATAAATAATTGAAGGAAAAACATAATGCTTTTCCTTATTATCATCATGAATAAACTCCTGAAAATCTTCTGTTATTTTCAAGTCAGGCTTGTGTGGCTTGACTTGCACCTTTTTTCCACTATCATGTTCGTATTGTTTAGCACTTTTATTCCACGTATACTTATAATATTCATATTTTAGAGACTCGGTATCCAGTAATCCTACAAAATATGAACTATTATCCCAATTACCATTATTACATAAACAGCCGCCAGATTGAATGATAGTACAATCTGAACCATTAAATGAAGTGTGTTTACTATAATTGTAGTGTTCGTGACCGTGGAAGAGTATATTGCTATTCTTCACAATAGTATCTTCTACTCGATTTTTTATATCATCTTTGTAATAATCCGGTGCATGATGCATTATTGATATAACAAAATCAGCATCTTCTCTATCTGAAAGCTTATCAATACAATCATTAGGCAAATATAGAAGCCCTTTGTACTCATCACAAGTTGAGAAAATCCCATTGTTAATTAGATTCACTTTGATTTTGCAGTTGCTAATTGTAAGTCTACGTATGTCAAAGTATATTTCCGAATGCTCAAAACATTTATTGAGTTGAGCAAAATTATAGAATGAATTAAGCTTATTGTATTCACCTGTTTCACATTCTGAATACTTCTCGTATTTAAGACTAGTTACACTTAAGGGTGAATCAGAATGATTAACATCATGATTTCCAGGAACAGCTAACACTGTACATCTACATTTAAAAGCCCTATTTAGGCTAACTATCAAACTCCCCATAAGTTTTATTGCATTTGAAAACTGTGAATCGTTACCGGAATATGTAATATCACCTGAAAGGATGATTATGACATTATTAATCTTAATGGACTTATAGCTTTTTAGTGAATCAACTATCTTCCTAATATGTTCATCACTTATATCTTTTTCTTTATCAATGTGTATGTCACTCAAGTGAAGAAAAACAATAGTTTCTTTATCTTTCATAAGAACTCCTGTATCTATGTATAGTTTATGGAAATTATCTCCACATACAATTAACTGTAATAATATTAACAGGCACACCCAAGAACTGAATATCAAATTTCAGAGAAGGCTCAACGATGGTTGAAGCATTATGTATTCTGAAAGAAAGTGCCCAACCGTTATTCAGATATAATTCAGCAGTACTTTTTGAGTCAGGCTTAAAACGTAATGCAATAATTTCTGTCGGCAAATCAGCTTTAGGAATAAACAGTGTTGCTTTGGAATTTCTGCCATTTCTGTTTAGTTCTCCTCTGAGGTTAAATGACTGAAATTCAGTAATCTGTTTATTGTCAATTGCAACAACCTTGTAAAAATCACGGATACCGAGAAGATATGAAATCAATCTTTCAGTTATCATATTATCAGCTTTGTAAGCTCGGTTTAGTTCGTCTATAAATGCGGAAACTATTGGCTCATAAACGCTATCTTCTTTGTCGGACATATCACGCCATTTAACAGAATTCTTTTTAAGTCCTCTTAATTTTTCAAATATTGGTTTTACAACGTCCCAATAGCTGTCTGCACAAGGAACACCATACCATTTTGAACCGAAATCTATTAATGAACTAAGTCTTGAATGTTTAGCTGCGAAATGATTGTGTTTCATAGAAAGTCCAATATCCCAGCGGATTGACTTCCTTTCAATAACAACATCACGAACATCTCCGCCCTCTGCATCTGAATCTTTATTGATAGAGAGAACTACAATATCATCATCTCCGTCATATTCAAGAATAAGCGGTTCAGCTGAAAACAAAGTATCAATAAACGCATTGGCTGCATGCAATAATGTATGCTGTAATTCTTCTGATTGAGTATTCCATGCTCTTTTCGGTGCGGATATGGAATCTTCATCAATAATAACAGGACGAGTCTTTTCAATTTTATTCTTTAATTCAATAATACAGGCATATTCAAATGCTCTGCCTTGGTCATTGCTTTTTGCACTCATTTTTTGCCCTCCAATGTATTTTTTATTGCTATTGCAATTTCATAAGCAAGATTTACAGGGACAGCATTGCCAATCATCTTATATCCATCGTTGATATTGTCATATATGAATTTAAAGTCATCAGGAAAACCCTGTATTCTTGCAACTTCTCTTACGGTCATACGACGATATAAATGCTCCTTGCCCTCGACAAATCTGCAATCATTCTTGCCGACTTTAATCATTTTTGGTGCTTGTGGGTGCAACTGACATTGTCTGCCCGATGCCTGAACTGTAAAGGCTTGTTCGTCCCATGATTTTACTCGATTACGACTCATAAATATCGGAGAAAAGCTACCTATAAAATATTCATTATTGTTGATTGCTTTTGGATTATGATGGTTTTTTTCAGAGGACGGAACTGCCGATTCTTGCAAATCCCATATAATATCTCTAAGTGTTATCTTCTTTTTGTCATCAACAGTTGACCCAACAGGAAAATCAAATTTAATTTCCAAATCTTTTCTGAATCCGATATAGAAAACCCGTTTACGTTCTTCTGCAACTCCATAATCTTTCGCATTTACAAGCGTTATCGTGACATGATAACCGCTTTCTTCAAACAGATTGATGATGTTCTGTACTGCTTCATTGTGTCTGTTGGCAAGCATCCCGCTTACATTTTCAGCAAGAAAAAACTTAGGCTTGACTTTGCGAAGTATTCTTATATAGTCGAAGAAAAGCTGTCCCCGTTCATCTTCAATGCCTTTGAGAGAACCTGCCTCAGACCACGATTGACACGGAGGACCTCCGATAATACCGTCAACATCATCGGGAAAATTTGTCTCGTTTACTTTTCTTATATCACCTTCAATAAGATATGTTTCAGGGTGATTGATTTTAAATGTAGTCCAAACTGTTTTATCATATTCATTTGCAACAGGAATATCAAATCCTGCACGTTCAAATCCTAAATCCAATCCACCACAACCGGAAAATAAACTAATCACTTTCATTTGATTCTTTGCTCCAAAATATCAACAATATTCTCTCTAACACCTGTAAACATAAACTGATAGTTGGGGATATTGTCAAAATTTTCAAGTATTGCTGACAAGTCTGAAAAATTGAAACCATAATCCAAAGTACTGTCCTTGTTCTTTTCGCCTGAAATGATGTAGGACAGTTTTCTTGTATCTATCATTTTGAAATCTTTCAGTAATTCTTCCGAAATTACACGACAAACATGATACAATACAATTCTTGAAAGTTGTAACTGAAGAATACGGAACATCTCGTTATTTGCACACTTATCCATAATATTGAGAATCATGTGAAGTGTATCAGTATCTTTGAGGTTGTCAATTGGATATTCTTCTTCAATCGACTTGTATGGAATATCTTCATTGAAAAGAAAAGCCATTTCGCAATTGCAATACTTTGTTATCTTTATAATATCTTCGTTTGATACGTTATCGCCTTTTCTAAGACTTGCCCATCTCTGAGGGAGAGCCTTTAAGGTGGCAAAAATACTGCTCTTAGATTTTGTATTGATAGATATTTCAACGTCTGAAAGCAGATAATCGGTTGTAATATCAAAATAATCGGCTATTTTTTGCAAAATTTCGCCATTTGGTATTACACCTTTTTTCCAGTTTGCAGCCGAACCCGATGAAATACTGAGTTTTTTCAATACTGCGTGAGGTTTTTCTCCTCTTTCTTCGCATATCTGTTGATACCTTGTCCAAAACATACAATTTCTGCCTTTCAATTTTGTTTAAAAAGTAGATTTGTGGCATTATAATGCTAAAATTCATTGACAATTGCATTTTAATGCAATATAATATTCTTATAACTTGATTTATGATTCTTTAATTTTGATTATATCATATTTTGAGTTCAATGTCAACAGTTTTATTAAAAAAAGAAAGGAAGATACCAAAAATTGAACGACCAAATACAATGGGCAAAACCCGTTCCGTTAAGACCGAATAAGTCTAACTTTATCAGGTTCCCTGTTGAGGCTATGCCCCCGATTTTAAAGGAAATGGCTTTAGCAATTGCTGAAACTACGTCAACGAATGTTGATATGGCTGGGACTACTTTACTTTCTGCGGTGGGCTACTGCTTTACGGGAGTATACAGAATGTACGGCAAGGTTGACCATAGTGAACCGCTTGTCCTGAACTCTCTTACTGTAGCTGAACCGAGTTTCAAGAAATCGCCCGTAATGGCACTTGTGAAAAAACCTTTTGTGCAATTCACAACGGAATGGAATGAGCTGAACAAAGAGAAAATCATTCGCTCTCAGGCTGAAAAGAAACTGCTTGAAAGTCAGCTGTCTGCACTCGAAAAAAAGAAAGATGTCACACTTGATGAAATAACGGATTTGTCAATGCAACTTGAAAATCTCAAAGTGATTGAACCTCGCAGAATTGTTGTTGATGACATCACGCCCGAAAGTCTGGTAAGGCAAATGGACATCAACGGAAGTTTGTTAATGATTTCGGACGAGGCAGGTATGCTGAATAATTTCAATGGCAGATACTCAAATAATATTCCAAATCTGGATTTGCTTCTGAAATCGTGGAACGGTGAAACGTACATATCCGACAGGGCAACAAGGGACAGCATTATCCTTAAAAATCCGTATCTTACGATTTGCCTTGCCTGTCAGCCCTATGTTCTGGAAAATTTAATGAATAATCAGGCGTTTCGTGGAAGTGGCTTGATTGCAAGATTTGTGTACTGTTTTCCTGAAAATAATATCGGTTCGAGAAAGTACAATACTAAGCCAATTTCGGAAATAGTTGAAGTTAATTACAAGAATCTGATTTTTAAATTATTGAATAAAAATTTAATTATTCAGATGATGAACTTGCTCTGCACTTTACTGACGAGGCTTACAGTAATTTTGTTGATTATTATAACAATTACATTGAAAAACTTCTTGTTACCGATATGGCATTTTGCAGAGATTGGGGCGGTAAATATCACGGCTTGATTTTAAGAATCTGTGGTATATTACATTGCGTGGAGTGTGCAGTCAAGGGGCTTGACCCGATAGCAAAAAAAGTTGATATTGATATACTATGTCACGCAAACAGTCTTGCTTATTTCTATCAGCAACACGCTATTTACGCCTATAGTCTGGGCGAGGTTGATACGGCGATAGTCAAGGCGGAGAAAGTCCTTGCAAAGATAAAATCAAAGTGTATCAGGGAAATCCGTCAGAATGAACTGTATCAGATATGCAGATGCAATTTATTTGCAAACGCCAGAGATTTTGACGAAACTGTCGCACTTCTCGAGGAATACGGCTATATCAGCAGGACTGAAAGCAAGGGCAGTAACAACAAAATTGTCACGACGGTTTATGTAAATCCTAATATCTGAACTTTGCACATTTTGAGCATTTTGCAGACTTCACTTATTACAAAATGTGCAAAATGAAGAAAATTCATAAAATAAAATTTTCGGCGACAGCCGATTAACCCCGTAGGGCGACATGTACTTGTGATGCTTACCCTTGTGGTGAGCGTCGCAAGTACTATGGCGTTACAATTGGCGTAATGCCATTTGTAACCGCTCGCTCCGCCGAGCGTGGCTTCCGGTAGTGAAGCCCCGTCGCATCAGCGACATCATTCAGACTGTATCAGAAAGGAGAGTTTTATGAAACAGAAAAGCATCTCATTTTGTCAGGGCAAGGGTTCACTCACGCACAATAACCGTGAATTTATTGCAGAAAACGTTGACATTGAGAGAATGAAAAACAACATCACATTTGTTCAGCAACCAATCGCAGAGGCTTATGAAATGCTGTTTGCTGAATCAACAGCAAGATATAATGCACGTCAGAAACGTAGTGACAGAAAAATTAAAACAATCTATTATGAAAGTCTGTTCGGGTGCAAGTCCTGCAATACTGTCAGGACTGCAAACGATAAGCGTAAAAGTTTTTACGAAGATGTTGTACAGATTGGCATGAAAGACGATTCGGGATTTAATACAGACGATGTCGAATTGGTAGCAGATTGCCTGAAAGAGTATATGGCAGGATTTCAGGAGCGAAACCCAAATTTCCACGTTTTTAATGCGGTTCTGCACATGGACGAAGCAACTCCGCATTTACATATTGATTACATACCTGTTGGGCATTACAAACGTGGGCAGGATACGCAGAACGGAATTGCTCAGGCACTCAAAGAAATGGGATACGGTGAGGGAAAACAGGCTATTGCACGTTGGAGAGCGAGTGAAGTTGAAGTGCTTGGACAAATCTGCGAGGAACACGGCATTACTCCGACAGAACCGCAAAAATCGAGGGGAACGCTGACAATCCCCGAATACAAAGAGCAGATTCATAAGGCTGACGAACTGGCTCAACAGAATGAACAGGCACAGGCAAAATTGTCCGAAACGCAGGAAATTCTTGCAGTTGCAGAAAAGAAAAAAGTGAAGTTATCGGCAATTGATGATATTGAAGTCAAAGAGTCACTTTTTAAGAAAAATATCACGCTGTCAAAAGAAGATTACGAAAACTTGGCAAACCTTGCAAAAAAGTATGTGACATCAGTCAGAGATAATAAAAAACTGACAGCACAAAATGCTGAATTACTGAAAAAAATCGCAAATCTTGAAGGTATGATTGCTGAAAAAAACAAAACACTTGAAAAGTACACGCACTCCACTATTTCGAGGTCTTTTATCAAGGCTGAACAGCAGAGAATCAGCGAAGTTGACAGACTGAAAAGAAGTCTTGCAAAGGCTATGGCGGTGATTGACAGTTATGGTCTCAGTGATGTATACGAAAATTATAGAGTCAATGGCACTGTCAGAAATATAAATTTAGAATAATTTCCCGATTAGATTGCTGAAATGATACACATATTATAAATAAAGGAGTTGATTTTTTGGAGATTTACAACAGACAACAGAACGGTTATATAGAAGTATGGCTGACGAATCGGGAACAGCAGGAAGTTGACAGGTCTGAACTCACTCAGCAGATACTTTCCAATGTTACATCAAAAAAATATAAGGTGATATTTTTTCTGTCGGGCAGTGAAAATATGCTGAAATGTACGGAAAATCTGATTTTGCATAATCTGAAATAATGCTTGACTTTTTCAGAAAAGTATGGTACAATATTGACGTAGAAATTACTAAATTTCAATATAACATTGATATGAAAGGAGAAAGTTATGAGAGAAAAACTCAGAATAGCAGGATATTGCCGTATTTCTGTAGATGAGGAACTCGACAAGGACAACACCTCTATTGAGAATCAAAAGGCGATTATATCCGACTATGTTTGCAGAACGTTCCCCGATTCTCAGCTTGATTTTTATGACGACCGTGACCGTTCAGGGTATACGTTTGAACAGCGTGAATCCTATCAGATATTGCGTAAAAAAATGTTCCGTGGTGAGTATGATATTTTAATCATCAAGGACTTTTCACGTTTTTCAAGACGGACAAGCAGGGGACTTGTTGAGTTGGAAGATTTGAGAGATGCCGGTATGCGTATTATATCTATCGGTGACGGCATTGACTATCCTACATCTGACGAGTGGACGGCAATTCAGTTCAGATTTCTTGTAAATGAAATGCCCGTGACAGATACTTCCAAAAAAGTTAAATCTGTTATAAAACGTCGTCAGGAGGAGGGCAAATGGATTTGTGCCGTTCCTTATGGCTATATAATGACAAACAGCAAGTCAATGCAGTTCAGGGTTGATGAGCCGTCAGCAGAGGTTGTAAGGAAGATTTTTCAGCTTTATTGTGATGGCTGGGGATATAAGAAAATTGCAAATTATCTCACGGACAGCCATATTCCGACACCACGTAAAACCGAACAGCTCAGAAAAGAGGCAGAGGGTGAAGAATATAAAATAAATTCAAGACCTGAATGGAGTATTATAACTATCAGCGAAATTCTGAAGAACGATTTTTATATAGGCACTCTCAGACAAAGAAAATACCGCCGTAAGAAGATAAATGGCAGTGATGAAAAATTACAGGAAACAGACCATATTGTTATTGCAAACAACCATGAAGCCATTGTTGATTACAAAGTTTTTTCGGCAGTTCAGGAACAAATGAAACTCCGTTCAACTTCAAATTATCGTGGAGTTAAAAAATATGACAATGTTTATACGGGTCATCTGTTCTGCGGTGACTGCGGAAGTCCGATGTTTTCAATGAGCCGTGCAGATTTACCGCCTGCTTATCGTTGCGGAACGTATCACAGGCACGGTGTGAAAGCGTGTTCATCACATCATACAAGAGTTGATATGCTGGACAGTTTACTTAAATCTTATGTGCAGAAAGTCAAGAATAATTCAGAATTTATGCTTGAACAGCTACAGAAATCAATTGACAATGAGCAGAAAGAAACATCATCAAGTAAAAATGTTGTTGAAGTACTTTTGCAGAAGATTGAGGACATCAAAACAGAACTGAAATTCCTGAACCGTCAGCACATCAAGGATATTGCAAAGCACCCTGAAAGAGAAGATATGCTTGAAGAAATCTATCAGGAGCAAGTAAATGAAATGATGTTGCAGATAGAGGGTTTCAGAAATCAGATACAGCTTGCAACCGATAAGCATAATGCTATTATTGCTATGAACCGTACTGCAAAAAGTGTTATGGACGTTTTTGATGCTATAATCAACAAAAATACTCTCACAAAAGCTGATGTTGATTTTATCATTGACAGAATAAACGTTTTTACTGACCGTATCGAGATTAAACTAAAGGCTGATATTGATGAACTGCTGAGAATTGGCATTCCTGAAGAACTTATGACAGAAAATGAGGCAGTTCCAGCAAATTTTAATCAGGGCACTGAGAATATATCGTCACAGATTACCACAAGCAAGGGTAATTCTCTCAGTGTCAATGTTATCAGTGACGGCGACCCTCTGGAAATATACACTAACAGTGAAGGTGAAGTTATCTTCAAAAAATATTCTGCAATAAATGAGATGAGCGAAAACGCTTCAAATGTTGCAGAAGTTATGTATAAAACAGCCGGATGCCCTGTGGTAATTTTTGATAAAGACCACGTTGTCGCATCTGCCGGATTGCCTAAACGTGAATTTGCAGAGCGTCGTGTTTCAGGTCAGCTTGAAGAAATCATGGAAAGCCGTGGTCAATATTTCTGCCCCGATAAAAATACAAATAATTTTTATCCGGCTGAAGGTGTTGAAAGAACAGCAATTGCAGCATTGCCAATAATAACCGCAGGCGATGTTTCAGGTGCTGTAGCATTTATGACTTCTGAAAAGTCAACAGAAGCAAATGACCTGCAAAAAAGCCTTATAAATGCGGCTGCTCAGTTTCTTGCAAAGCAAATAGAAGGCTGAAAAAATAAATGTCCCCTGTTTATTCACAGGGGATATTTTATTTTATGATGCCAATATTTTTCTTAATAAAAATTTTATTCAGTTTATTGACATATCTAAAAAAATATTATATAATTAAATAAGCAGCTTTAATATATAAAATACTGGAGGACAAAAACATGAAAAAATTTCTTTCTGCTGTGGTTTCAGCAGCTATAATTCTATCATCAGCCAACATATTTCCTGCTTTCGCTGCTGAAAAATATGGCAGTGATATCAATATAGTTCTTCTGGGCGACAGTATTTCAGAAGGATATGACCTGAAAGAAAGCGAATACAATTACGGACAAATTATTGCTGACTATCTTGACGGAACAGTCAGCAACTATTCTAAAGCAGGCGATGAAACTATCGATACCCTCTCTAAAGTTTCAACTGCTTCCGACCTTTCAGATGCAGATGTTGTAATTATTTCAACGGGTTCAAATGACTTAATTCACTACTCATCAAATTTCCTGCTTCATATGTTTGCAGAAATCAATGCACTGAATGACGGGTATACCGCTGATGATATTCCCGAAAAACCAACCTTTTCTGAAATGATGAAAATGGTAAATACTGATGCAGTCAAGGACTTTGCTTCAAGTCTTACCAATCAAATTGCAATCAACAGGGAAATGCAGATACTGCGTGTCAACCTGACCATGAAAAAAACAGAAGATAAAAACAACAAATATGACTGTATAATTGATACTCAGGTTATCCCAAATATCGAAAAAATAGTCTCAGAAGTCAAAACTATAAATCCGAATGCACGTATAATCGTACAGACTGTTTATAACCCGCTTCAGCTTGATGAAACCTACCTTGAAAACCTTTCCAGTTCATACTCAACACTGCTTCAAAATATCTTTATACCAATTTTTGATTCTGTTACTACGGAATACAGAAAAAGAATTATGGAACTTGATGGTGTTGAAATTGCAGATATTTATTCCGACTTTGCATCAACTGATGCAAACAACAATAATTACAGCTGGTACTTCACAGGCATTCAGGACAGCAATATAAAAGAATTTAAAATTCATCCCAATCAGGCAGGTCATATTGCCATTGCCACCGACATCCTTAACATTATCGGTGAAAAAAATGAAGATGGAGGACTTCTTAATCTGACATACGAAAGACTTAAGAATAAAGAAAATTATCCTGCTGCGGCTCTTGAAGACTACAAAAAAATTGAGGGTACATATTGTGTAGGCGATGTAAACAATGATATGATAATTGACGCAAAAGACGCTTCAGAGATTTTGTCAATTTACTCTACACTTTCAACAAGCGGAACAATTACACTTCCTGAATCAATCCAGAAAGCCGCTGATATTAACTTGGATAAATTCATAGATTCAAAAGACGCCTCAGAAATACTTGCTTATTATTCATACGCTTCAACTGGCGAAACAGGTTCATACAAGTATTTCAAAAATAACAAATAAAAAAATCATATAAAAACGACTGATTTTTCGTTAATCAGCCGTTTTTGTTTATTCCTTTATCATTAACGCAACTGAATGAGCAGATATACCAAGTTTTTCACCGGTAAAACCAAGTTTTTCCTCTGTAGTTGCCTTAATACTTATCTGTGAAATATCACATCTGCAAACATTTGCTATATTCTGCCTCATAATTTCAATATATGGCGAAAGTTTTGGAGCCTGTGCAATGATTGTTGCATCAATATTTCCTATAATATAACCATTTTCATTGCATACTTCAGTTACATGTTCAAGCAGTTTCATACTGTCTGCACCCTTGTATATTTCATCAGTGTCGGGAAAATGTTTTCCTATATCACCAAGAGCCAATGCTCCGAGCATCGAATCCATAATTGCATGAACCAATACATCAGCATCCGAATGACCTAAAAGCCCTTTATCATGTGGAATACTGACTCCGCCAAGAATAAGCTTTCTGCCCTCAACAAGTTTATGTACATCATAACCATGGCCAATTCTGAATTTAATTCTATCAGACATATTTATCCTCTCATTTCAAGTAAAGTTTCCGCAATCTTAATATCTTCGGGAGTTGTAATTTTTATATTTGTATAGTCACTTTCTGTCATATAAACCTTTCCGCCTATAGCCTCAACAAGCTGACAGTCATCTGTAAAATCAAGATTATGTTCAAGTGCAAAATCTATTCCTTCAAAATAAAGGTTTTTCTTGAATATTTGCGGAGTCTGAGTGATATAAAGCGACTTCCTTGGCGGAGTATCAGTAATCAGACCGCTGTCAACTGTTTTTATAGTATCCTTTACAGGTACGCCCAAAGTTGCCCCGCCAAAAACAGACGCATCTTTTACAGCCTTTTCAATATATTCAGGACGCACAAGAGGACGTGCACCGTCATGAACAGCAATAAACTCCGTATCCTTTGAAATACACCTGATTCCGTTTATAACACTTGCCTGTCGTGTATCGCCTCCTGTTGTACAGGTTTTTAACTTTGTTATTCCTGCCTTTTCAGCTTCTGACTCAATTTCCGGAATATCATTTTTCCTTGCAACTATAATAATCTCGCTTACACTTTCACACTTTTCAAAAGCAAGCATAGTAACTCCAATAACGAGTCTGTCTCCCAATGGAAGAAGTATTTTATTAACCCCGCCCATTCTTGTGGAATTTCCTGCACAGACTATAACTGCCGATGTCTTCATAAATCCTCCTTACTTATTATCTCCGATTCTTTTATTGATATAGCGTGTTTTTATCTTTGAATATAAAATCTTCTGTTCACTGTAAAGTCCTCTGTATCCTGAAAGCATATAGCTTACTGCACAAGCAAGAATATATATTCCTATCCCCTCTCCTCCGAAAAGCTCTATACTGAGCAGAACAGATGCTACAGGGCAATTTGTAACTCCGCAGAAAAGGGATACCATTCCTATTGCAGCACCTACTGAACAGTCAAGCCCGAGAAGTGATGCAAATACACTTCCGAAAGATGAGCCAATAAAAAACACAGGAAAAATCTCTCCTCCTTTAAATCCGGAACCAAGAGTTATAACAGTAAAAATAATCTTTACAGCAAATGCAAACACGAATGGCTTTTCACTGAATGCAGCTGTTATCATAGTTCCACCCGTACCGTTATAATCACGGTTCTGTACTATAAGTGTGAGTATAACAATAACAGCCCCTCCGACTGCTGCACGTATTGCATGATTTTTTATTTTTTTGAATAGTTTTCCTGCAAAACCCATTGCAATACAGAAAATTATACTGAGCAATGCACAAAGTATACCTATAAAAGCTGTTTTCAGGTAAATCATCGGATTTATTTCAGGCAGATTTACACTTACATCTATATGAGAAATTCCAAAAAGAGAAGATACATAACTTGCCGTAAGTGCTGAAGCAACACATGGTACTATTGCAGAATAGTAAAAAATTCCAACGCTTATAACTTCCATGGAAAATATAGCAGCTGTAACAGGAGTTCCGAAAACTGCTGCAAACATCGCACTCATACTGCACATTGTCAGCATACGTTTATCATCTTCATCAAATTTCAGCTTACGACCGGAAAAAGAACCAAGTGCTGCACCAATCTGGAGTGATGCACCTTCCCGTCCGCTTGAACCTCCGCAAAGATGAGTTATGACAGTTGCAACAAAAATGCACACAGCATGACGGATTCCCATAATTTTATTGTCCCTTACGGCAAGAAGTACCAGATTAGTTCCTTTATCATGACTATAATGCATAATATCATAAAAATACGCAATAAACACACCTGCCAGAGGAAGAAGAAAAATAGTCCATGAATTTTCCGAACGGAAATTCTCTGCAAATCCTGAACAAAAATGAAAAAGAGTTCCGACAAGTCCGATAACAATTCCGCTTACAGAACCGATAATCAGCCACTTTATAAAACTTGTAAGCTCTTTTGTCAGTTCATTTTCCCTTATATCTTTTATATTCATGTCAAAGCAACCGGTAAGCCATTAATTTCGATATTTGGGTCATCAATATCAATAAGCAGGCATTTTCTTCCGTCAACTACGCTTGTTCTTATTTTATCAGCCGCATCAGGCTTGATATTTACTGTAATACCCGAAGCTGATAAAATTGTCTTGTTTTCGATAAGATTTGAAACAGTAAGAGGAACATTTCCGCAGACTTTTTCAAATACAGGTTCAACCATATCAACACGTTCTTTTGATATGCCTATATCAGTAAGTATATCTTTCAACTTACTGTTGTCAATTACAGTTCTGTCAGTATCGTCCTTGTTTTCTTCAGCAACTCCCTGAAGCTTTTCATTAATGGTTTTAATTACCATATAATCCAGGTCATCACCTACAACATCTTTAAGAATATTCTGGAAACTTGCTTTTTCATTTTCAGCAGACATTATAAAACTGCAACCCAAAACATCTTCAATCATTGAAATATTAGGTTTTGCCGCTGATTTCGCATAATACATGACATGATTTATATCACTGCTCCTGTTGCTGAAAACAGGATATAAAAAACCGTCTGTCGGCATCTGGCTTATAATAAGTTCTGTATTAAATTTTCTGATAATTTCATTATTGGAATTGTCAAACATAAACCCGTCATTCCCTGTGCCTACAGGACAGAAAGCTGTAATAATATAACGGTAAATTTCATCTTCATCATTATAAATTTCGTCATTCTTGTCTTTCTGTCGGACTGTATAGCAACAATAAGCTGTAATAACTGCATAAGGTTCACCATACTGAAAATTATTTGCAATATGATTCAGGAAATTTTCACAGGCTGCCTCGTCCTTAAGCTCAGATTTCAAAAGAGAATACAGAATTTCCTGCGGTTTTCCCTCTTCATATGCCTCATTTGGAAATTCATATTCACAGAAATTTTTGCCGATATTTGTGTTAAGTACTCTTTTAAGTGTCTTATCATATATATCATGCTCATCTGTAGGCATTGTAAGACATGAAATTGTTTTCTGATAACGGATATTTTTTTCAGCATCAATAAAACCTGTAAGTATACGCTCCATAATGAAAAATCCACTTTTATCGGAAAAATTCTTTTTGATTTCAGATGTTTCTTTTTTATTCATTTTTATGTACCTCATTATCTGATTTAAATTTTCAGCTCTATTATTATATCATATTTTTGAAATTTTGTCCAGCAAAAAATTTTTAAAAAATTTCCAAGTTCTATAGACAAATAAATAAAAATATGTTATACTTAAACAAGAATACACTAAGGTACAGGAGGTGCTTTTTATGAAAATGATATTTATAGGTGCAACTCATGAAGTAACGGGAAGCTGTACGTATCTTGAAGCCTGCGGGAAAAAATTTCTTGTTGATTTCGGTATGCAGCAAGGAGAAGACAAATTTGAAAACGCTCAAATTCCCGTTTCACCCGCTGAAATTGACTTTGTCCTGCTTACTCATGCACATATTGACCATTCCGGACTTATCCCTCTGCTCTTTGCAGGAGGTTTTAGAGGAGAAATTCATTCAACTGTTGCTACTGCAAATCTTTGCAGCGTCATGCTCCGCGACAGTGCACATATTCAGGAATTTGAAGCCGAATGGAAAAGCAGAAAGGCTAAGCGGCGTGGAGAAGATGAATATGAACCGCTTTACACTATGGACGATGCTATCGGTGCAATTGAGCTTTTTATTCCTCATGAATATGAAAATCCTGTTGAAATATCAAAGGGAATTTCAGTCCGTTTCCGTGATGCCGGTCATCTGCTTGGTTCATCAAGCATAATCTTAACACTTATTGAAAACAATGAAAAACGTACTATAGCATTTTCAGGTGATATAGGCAATACAAATCAGCCTCTTATCCGTGACCCTCAGTATATTGAAAAAGCTGATTATGTCGTTATGGAATCAACTTACGGAAACCGTGTTCATGAACGGCCGACTGATTATGTAACTGCTCTTGCTGAAATTTTACAAAAAACTTTCGACCGTGGAGGAAATGTTATCATACCGTCATTTGCAGTTGGAAGAACTCAGGAGATGCTCTATTTCATTCGTCAAATTAAAGCCGACAATCTTATCAGCGGTCATGATGACTTTCCAGTTTATGTTGACAGCCCACTTGCAATTGAAGCTACTGACATTTTTATAAATAACCGTGAAAGCTGTTATGATGAAGAAGCCCTGTCCTTTGTACGTCAGGGTATAAATCCCATTTCATTTGAAGGGCTTATGCGTACGGTTTCAAGTGATGAATCAAGAGCTATTAACAATGATATGCGACCGAAAGTAATTATTTCTGCCAGTGGTATGTGTGATGCAGGCCGTATCAAACACCATCTCAAGCATAATCTCTGGGTTCCTCAGAATACTATACTTTTCGTTGGATACCAAGCAAGAAATACCCTTGGCAGAAGTATTGTTGAAGGTGCAAAAAAAGTAAAACTTTTCGGCGAAACAATCCACATTTCAGCAGAAATAAAACAACTTCCGGGAGTAAGCGGTCATGCTGATGTAAACGGACTCATGAATTGGGCAAAAGCTGTTGAAGGAGTAAAAAAATATTTTATAGTTCATGGAGATGCTGATTCAGTTGATAGCTTTGCACAGTGCTTGCGTGATAAAATGGGTATAAATTCCTATGCCCCATACAGTGGTGCAGAATTTGACTTGATTTCAGGCGAAATTACTGTTGACGCTGAACCCGTTACAATTGAAAGAAAGTCTCATAATAACGGAAATATTTATTACAGTGACCTTATTTCAGCTGCTGACAGACTTTCACATCTTATCAATCAGTCAAGCGGAAGAGCCAATGCCGATATGCGTAAACTTACTGAAGCTATTAACCGTCTTTGCGAAGACTGGGAAATTTAGTAATATATATAAAAAATTCCGCAGAATTTCTACACTCTGCGGAATTTTATTCCTTAAATTTCCAATCCCAAACTATGCCACCATATATAAAAGTGAAAATAAAACTATCAACTATAACACTATCATTGTAAATCAAACATATAAATTAAAAACCATTAATAAAAAATTTAAAATTCTTAAAATATAATTTTATGTAACTATAAACTTAACTATTCCTTTATGTCAAATCGTTATATCGATGTAATTAATCATGAATTTCGCCTTAAAATATATCATATTATATAGATTTTGCTTAAGAAAGTTACCCTATAAATATTAAAAAAGCCCCGAAAAAACGGGACTTAAAAAAGAAATGGTGGGCCATCAGGGACTCGAACCCCGGACCGTCCGGTTATGAGCCGGATGCTCTAACCAACTGAGCTAATGGCCCTGATAAGAATAAACGGAAGTCAAGGACGACTTCCGCTTAAAGATAATGCCGGCATTGATATAATTTTCCAGGTCGTCGCCAACCAAGTATCATCTACGCAGCAGAGCTTAACTTCCGTGTTCGGAAAGGGAACGGGTGTGACCTCTGCGCCATAAACACCGACTACAAAAAAACTGAACAAGCAAGAAAGCAATCAAAAGAACTTTCATGAATCAAAAGGAAAAGCCCTCGACCGATTAGTACTCACAAGCTGAACGTGTCACCACGCTTACACTCTGAGCCTATCAACCTCATAGTCTATGAGGGGTCTTACTCAATAAATGAAGGGAT
>CAJTOG010000003.1:0-95783 GCA_910577575.1 uncultured Ruminococcus sp.
GAAAATTAAGTTAAAATAAGTTATTGAGAATAGAAAACATGAAAAAACCACAAACGAAAGGAATCAGTTAAAATAAGTAACCAACTCTTTTTCTGTAGTAAGCAGCTGAGTTAATATAAAATATCAAGTACATGAGAGGGGAGGGGGTATTTGATATTAAATACTAATTATCTCAATTGCTATATATATTATAGTCCAAAAGGAATAATTTTGCAAGGTACAAAAATGAACACAACTGTAAAATAATGCACTTTTCTTATATTTTTACTGAAAAATATACTTAATTTTTTATTAATAAGTTTATTTAATGAAGTTTATTAACTGTATATTCATAAAAGATAATTAAAAAAGCACCGCTTCAGAAACTATTTCCTGTGCGGTGTTTAATACTTTTTATATCTTAAAAATATTTTGTCCTTCCTCAGCAAAATTTTTCAGCTTTCATAAACTTTGTCATCATATTTAAAGAATACAAGATTGATAGTCATATTACCATTAAGTGCCCTAAGTTCATCGATAAACTTTTTCTGGTCTATATCTTCATTTACATCAACCGAATAAATCAATTCAAAGAGAGTACCGAAATTAGTTGTCTTGACTCTTCTGAGTTTGTTGTATTTTGTGTATTTATTGAGTACAGGGTCAAAAACTCCCTGATAATCAAGATTTTCAGGAATTGTTATCTTAAGCGTCATATGATGTGTCTTACAGCCTCCGAATTTGATTTCGGAAAGAACAAACATTACAAGTCCAAGGATGATAAAGAACACAATGGCAAATCCGACATATCCCATACCGCACGCCGTACCTGATGCCATTGCAAAAAATATGTATGCTATATCTTTTGGGTCACCTGGTACACTCCTAAATCTCACAAGAGTAAATGCACCTGCAAGGCTTAATGCACCTGCTGTTGTGTTTATAAGAAGAAGGATAAGGGAAACAATAGTAGGAAGCATAATCATAGTAAATACATAGCTCTGAGAATAGCCTTCTTTTCTGTGACAGAAAATATATACAAGACTAATTAAAAACCCAATTAAGAGTGCTGTTCCGACGCAGATACCAAATTCACTGAACGTAATATCAGGGATAGCTGATGTTGTAACTGAAGACCCTGAGAAGATATCCGTTGTTGTTCCTGTGCTTTTACCTGCTGAATTTAAAACGTTTCCAAAAAAATTAAATACTGCTGACATTACTTATATACTCCTGTTCATTAAAATCTGATTATTTATTATTGATACGCCTGAAATCTGAATGTGACTCTTTTCCGCCTGTTCCTGAACGAACTTTGTATAAGCTCTCCCGTATTTTGAAAAGCTTACCTTATATATTTTAAGTTCTGAAAGTTTTGCAACAAGCCATTCCGGTACGGATTCAGAAATTTTTACTTCCATAAGTCTCTGGTCTGCACCTATAATAAAATTACCATAACTCTCATGACGAAGGTGTAAATCATATCTTCTTTCAATAATCTTACGGTCAAAAGTGAGGCGGAAACCCTTGTTGTCCTTGCCAAAAAAAGCTTCTCTCTGATAACTTATATACTGTTTCGGCATAACCGGATAATGATTAAGAAAAGCGTCAATTTCAGTAAAAACCTGTTCTGTTATATATTTATGTAATTCAGGTTTACGTCGTGTTGCAAAATATTCATCACTTTCAGCAAGAGTCATTGAAACACGCCTTTTAGTAACAATTCCGCCTATTTTCTTTTTTATTTCAAGAAATACCGGAGAATCAGGCGAAGCAGAAGAATAATAACTGCGAAGTCTTATTTTCTCCTTATAATAAGGTTTTGAAAGAGATTCACGGATAAGAAAGTCATCAGGAGTATCATAATAGATATTGTAAATACCGTATTCCTTTCCTCCTATACAGTATTTATCAGGATTCATATATTCCCCTATAACTTTCATAAGTTCTTCATACTGATTCATATCAAGCAGAAATTTAATCTCCTTTCTTGCAAAAGTATTGATTGACATATCAAAAAGCTCCTTTCGGTTTTAATTAAATTCATAATTGTATTATATATTGGCTGTCTTAAAATAATCTTAAAGAAATTTAATATTTTGGGAATATTTTTGTAATTTCTGTGAAAACCGGATGAAATAAAATCAGCAGAGTTTTAAAACCCTGCTGACTAAATTTATTTATGAAATAACATCAACTTCTGTCCAATCAGGATTATTTTCAATATGCCTTATAACAGATTGTCTCATAAGAATAACATCATACACATCATTTTTTCCATTGCTATCCAAGTCATAGGCTCTGATTTCTTCAGGAGTACATAAATGAATTTCAGCCGGACAGCCAAGAACATAATAACTGAGCTTTACAAGGTCTGAAATTCTGAATGTATCATTGCCTTCACCTTTATCAGTTGAAGTTGTTGTATACTCTGTTGTTTCTGTTACATTAGTTGTTATAACTGTTTCCGTAGTAATTTTTGTTGTAGTTATGTTGGTTGTTGTAATTACAGTTGTAGTTGTTTCAGAAACCGGAGGGACTATTTCCTTACTGCTAATATATTCATCAAGTATATCACACCAATAATTTCCCATAGCCTTATATCCTATATTATTCGGATGCACGCCATCAAAGAGCTGAATTTTTACGTCAGTAATAACACTGTTTATATCAGCAAAATAAATTTCTGCTCCCTCTGATTTTTTCTCATCAACAAGAGCCTTTATCTGTGAATTATAATTTTTTATTGATTCTGCAACACCTGCTTCTGCCTCATCATCAGTATATTGTATCTGCCAGTCAGCAGAATGACGGTAATTTCCGAACCAGCTGTAAACATCACTTCTGTTAGGGTCAAGTTCAGGAATTGTCGTAACGAAAAGAGCGGAATTTTCAGGAATATTTTCAAGAATATAGTCAACAAGAATTTCAAGTCTTTCCCCTGCGTTGTTTATTTCATAGTTATCTATAATATCATTAGTTCCAATCTGAAGTGTAACAATATCAGGAGTTTCAGAAATCAGACAATTGGTTGACTGTAATGTTTCATAAATTCCGGAGCGTCCATTGTAGTTTATAATAGAGTAACCGCTATAACCTGTATTGTCATTATCAAACTCAAAGCTTTCACCTGTTTCATTGTCGATATAAGTCGGAGTCCATCCGTTCCCCTTTGAACCTACCATATCAATATTATAGCCCATTTCTGTTAAATCATGATATATAAATTTACGGTATGAACCAACATAATCATTTGTATATCCGTCAGTAATCGAATCTCCGATACACATAATTTTGATTGTATCTTCTGAAGCTTCAACAGGCGAACCCGTTAAATTAAGTGATGTAACTGATGCAAACATCATTGCAGCAGATGAAATTACCGAAACCAACTTTTTCATATTTTCCTCCGTTCCATTTCTTTCAAGAACTTGATTTATTTAAAATATAATATTATATTATCTATTTTATGAATTTTCTGTGTTCTAAATAATACATTTATACAGAGAGTAATTTTTTAATCAAGTTACTTTTCCGAACAAAATTCCACCTTTTCGCCATTTAAAATCATATTTGTAGTACGAACTGCACACATCTTCCCGCACATTGAACAGGTATGACGGTCAGCAGGCGGAGTACTTTCAAAATATGCTCTTGCTTTGTCTGGGTCTATAGCAATACTGAACATTTTTTCCCAGTCAACTTCATGACGTGCAGCTGCCATAGCATTATCAGGGTCTGTTGCATGAGGCACTCCCTTAGCAATATCTGCTGCATGAGCCGCTATCTTGCTTGCCATAATTCCTTCTTTTACGTCATCAATGTCAGGAAGTCTGAGATGTTCTGCAGGTGTAACATAACAAAGGAAATCCGCCCCGCTTGACGCTGCTATAGCTCCGCCAATTGCAGAAGTAATATGGTCATATCCGGGAGCAATATCCGTTACAAGAGGTCCGAGAACATAAAACGGTGCATTATGGCATATTCTCTTCTGAAGCTTCATATTAGCTGCAATTTCATTCATTGCCATATGTCCGGGACCTTCAACCATAACCTGTACATCTTTTGCCCATGCACGTTCAGTCAACGCACCAAGTTCAATAAGTTCGGAAATCTGTCCAGCATCAGTAGAATCATCAATACAGCCGGGACGCAGTGCATCGCCGAGACTTATTGTAACATCATACTCACGCAAAATTTCCAGCACCTCATCATAATACTCATAGAACGGATTTTCATTTCCTGTCATCATCATCCAAGCAAAAAGAAGTGAACCGCCACGTGAAACTATATTCATTTTTCTCTTGTCACGCATGAACGCTTCAACTGCACGGCGGTTAATTCCTGCATGGATAGTCATAAAATCAACGCCTTCTTCAGCATGTGCTTTCACTACTTTAAGAAAATCTTCAGCGGTAATTTCAAGCAGGTCCTTTTCAAGATAGCCGATAGCATCATACATAGGTACAGTGCCAATCATAGCCGGAGATTTTTCAATAAGCTGTTTACGGAAAGTATTTGTCTTGCCATAATTGCTTAAATCCATAATGGCCTCTGCACCATACTTAATTGACAAATCAACCTTTTTCATTTCATTTTCATAGTTATTGCAGTCTCCTGAAATGCCAAGATTCACGTTAATCTTGGTACGCATTTTTGTTCCGATTCCCTCCGGAGAAATCGATTTGTGATTTATATTGCAAGGGATACATACTTCACCCTTTGCAACAAGTTCGCAAAGTGCCTTTTCACTTACATATTCCTTTTGTGCAACAATTTTCATTTCAGGAGTAATAATCCCTTTTTTTGCTGCTTCCATCTGTGTTGCATATTCTCTCATAATTAATAAACTCTCTTTCATTTGTTATTTTCAAATATAGAATTGTGGTCAAGCGGTCCGCTCCCCCTGCCGAGATTAAGTCCTGATTCAAGGCATTTTCTGACAAAATACTTTGCATTTTTAACTGCTCTTTCAAGTGAATAACCTTTTGCAAGATTAGATGCTACTGCACTTGAAAGCGTACAGCCTGTACCATGAGTATTTGTTGTATCAATACGATTTTTTACGAACCATTTCCCGACACCATTATAAAGATAATCATTTGCATCATTTATACTGTGACCACCTTTAACAAGTATTGCACAACCATATTTTTCAAAAATCACTCTTGCCGTTTTCTCCATATCGTCCATGCCTAAAATTTTAATTCCTGTAATTAATTCAGCTTCGGGAATATTAGGAGTTATAAGTGATGCAATCGGGAAAAGCTGTTTTTTCACAGCCTCATAAGCAGATGAATTACTCAAATCCGAACCGCTTGTTGCAACTGCTACAGGGTCAACAACTATATTTCCGGCTTTCCAGTATTCAAGCCTGTCAGCAATTGCTTCTGCTGTTTCTGCTGATGGAATCATGCCTATTTTTATAGCATCCGGACGTATATCACTGAAAACCATATCTATCTGCTGTGCAACAAATTCAGCCGGAATTTCATGTATTCCGCTTACTCCTGTTGTATTCTGTGCAGTAAGTGCAGTTATTGCACTCATTGCATATACTCCGTGTGCCTGCATTGTTTTAATATCCGCCTGTATACCTGCTCCGCCTGAACAGTCACTGCCTGCTATGGTAAGTGCCGTTCTTGTCTCATAAACTTTATTCCAGAGTTCAGAAAGCTCCCTTGATGCAGAATACGGATTATCTGCTCCGAAAACCGCTGATACTACTGCAATTCCCCTGTTTCCGCATCCTCTTATTTCCCAGATATTTTCTTTAGTGATTCCGCCTATCGCTACAGCAGGAATATTCACACTCCTGCATATTTCACGTAATTCATCAGGAGTAATTCTGACAGCATTTTTCTTTGTCGGGGACGGAAAAACTGCTCCTACGCCTATATAATCTGCTCCGTCTGATTCAGCCTTCTTTGCCTGTTCAATTGTTTTTGCAGTAACTCCGATAACAAAATCCTCACTGGTATTTCTGCGAATTTCTTCAGCAGATGCATCTTCAAGTCCAACGTGTACCCCGTCTGCCCCGCTCATTACAGCGGCTTTCCAGTTATCGTTTATTATAAGTGGTACTCCGTGCCTGTGGCATACTGGAACAAGCACACCTGCAATTTCTGCAAGCTTTTCTGTACTAATATTTTTTTCACGGAGTTGTATTATAGTTGCTCCACCCTGTATTGCAAGCTCAACCTGTAATTTAATATCCTTATCCCTAAGGCAGTCTCTGTCAGTTATTGCATATAAATTAAGCATTTCAGGTTTGAATTTCATCAATTTCAGCTCCTTTCCTTAATTTCTTTATATATTCAACCGGATTTTCACAGGTCATAAATCCGCTCATTATACAAGCTCCGTCTGCCCCTGCCTGTACAATATGCCTTATATTTTCCGGATTTATTCCGCCTATCGCATAAACAGGTATTTTCACACTCTCACAAATTTCATGCAGAAATCCAAGTCCTCTCGGAGTTAAGTCGGGCTTACATCCTGTCTCAAAAATATGACCTGCTATCACATAATCAACGCCCATTTTTTCGGCTTCAACCGCTTCATCAACTGAATGAATTGAAACTCCTGTTATATTAAGACCGTTTTTTATTTCATTCGAACATTCCCGCAAAACTGGCATTGTGAAATGAATATTGTCGAAAATATCAAAATGTCTGTACATACTGCATGGTACGCCACATCTGTCACTTATTTCAAGTATCCTAAAAGCTGTTTTAACATAGTCGTCGTCATTGCAGTCCTTGTCACGAAACATTATCCTGTCAGGCTTTGCGGATGCTATTTTTTCAATTCTTATCAAGAAGTCTTCTTTACATAGTTTTCTGTCAGTAATACATATAATCTTAAACATATAAATAATCATTCAGCACCGGCTGAAGTCCCTCGCCCGACATATCCTCATACATTTTATCAAGACTTCTGTTATCATTAATTTCAAACTGCTCGTCACCTTCTGCCGAACCGGATTCCTTTCCTGTATATTTGCTTTCATGGTCTCCTATACCTGTGGAAACTCCTGCTGATACTTTTGTTGCACATATTTTTACTATACCGTTCCTGAAACTTTCGCTTTCTCTTGATGATACGGTAATTCCGCAGAAAGGAAGGAATATTCTGTATGCACAGAGTACCTGACAAAGCTGTTTTTCATGAACATCAAGCGGATTTATTTCACCGTTATTTATAATGGGTCTCAGCCTCGGACATGATAACGATATTTCAGCATGGGGATACTTTCTCTGCAAATAGTATACATGCAGTGCACTGGCAAGTGCGTCTTTTCTGAAGTCTGAAAGTCCGAGAAGTGCAGAACCTGCCACTCCCCTCATCCCTGCCATTAATGCACGCTCCTGAGCATCAAATCTGTAGGGAAAAATTCTCTTGTGACCCAACAAATGCAGTTGTTCATACCGGTCGCTGTCATAAGTTTCCTGAAATACCGTCACATAATCAACTCCGCATTCATGAAGATACTTATACTCATCAGTATTCACCGGATAAATTTCAACTCCGACAAGACGGAAATACTTTCTTGCAAGCCTGCACGCTTCCCCGATATACTCAACACTTGATTTTGACCGGCTTTCGCCCGTAAGGATTAAAATTTCTTCCATACCGCTCTGTGAAATTATCCGCATTTCATGTTCAATCTGCTCCATATCCAGCTTCATGCGGCGTATATCATTATAGCAGTTGAATCCGCAGTATACACAGTAATTCTCACAATAATTAGCTATATATAAAGGAGTAAACATATAAACAGTATTTCCGAAATGCTTTTGGGTTTCAAGACGTGCCTTCTGTGCCATACGCTCCAAAAAAGGTTCAGCAGCAGGAGAAAGAAGTGCCTTCAAATCCTCAACTGTACAAGTATCATGAGTCAAAGCACGGCGGACATCGACAGCAGTATACTGACTGTAATCGTAACTTTTCATTTCAGACATTACTTTACTGAAAATATCTGAATTTATATGCTCCATACCGTTTATATATTCCATATGATTTGTACGCACAGACGGATTTGTTTCAAGTTCGTGCTTTTTTTTGAGTGCTTTTTCTGAAAGTTTATCAGAATCTATAAAATAATTGTTTTCCACTTTTTCCCACCTCAATCATGCAGAAAACCTGTAAGCGTATCCGAAGGAGATGCACCACGAGTGAGAACACGTCCAAGACCTGATAAATACGCCTTACGTCCTGCCTCAACAGCCTGACGGAAAGCTTCTGCCATAACAGGCAAATCTCCTGCTGTTGCAAGTGCAGTATTGGACATAACTGCCGCCGCTCCCATTTCCATGGCCTCACAAGCCTGTGATGGTCTTCCTATTCCTGCGTCTACTATAACAGGCAAATCAATTTCATCAATAAGAATCTGTATAAAATCCTTTGTTGCAAGTCCTTTATTTGAACCTATCGGAGATGCCAAGGGCATTACTGATGCTGCTCCTGCATTTACCAAATCTCTTGCCGTATTCAAATCAGGATACATATATGGCATTACCACAAAACCTTCTTCTGCAAGTATTTCAGTAGCCTTTACAGTCTCTGCATTGTCGGGGAGAAGATATTTTGTATCTCTCATAATCTCGATTTTTACAAAATCACCACAGCCAAGTTCCCTTGCAAGTCTTGCAATCCTTACCGCTTCGTCAGCCGTTCTTGCTCCGGAAGTATTCGGAAGAAGCGTTACACCTTCCGGAATATAGTCAAGTATATTTTCACTCTCGGCAGTATTCGCACGGCGTACAGCAAGAGTAATTATTTCAGCCCCTGCATATTTTACCGCTGCTTCAATAAGTCTCAGGGAATATTTTCCTGAACCAAGTATAAAACGTGAACTGAATTCATGTTCTCCTAAAACAAGCTTATCATTTTCTGTCATTTTCTGTACACTCCTAAACTTCAAAATTTTCATTGATAATTCTTATAACCATATGAGCCTGATGACCTGCACACACCATCACACGCGACGCAGCAAGTCCTATACCATCGGATATATCACTTTCACCGTCTCCGCATATATAAAATTTTCTGGTAATTTTCTTCGTTTTTATGGTATTGGAAGATGAAAGTCCTGCCATTCCTGAACCTGCTACAAGATACTTTTCCGGCATCTTCTCCAGCACACAGTTTACAAGCTCTGCTTTTGCTTCTGCATCATCAAACGCCTCACAGATAATATTATCATTTTCAAGAATTTCACAGATATTATTTTCTGTAAGCTTTATACAAGTTTTTTTAATATCACAATAAGGCATAATTTTCAACAGATTATCATACAGGGCATCTGTTTTGTACTGTCCTGTCTGATTAATAAAATACTGTTGTCGGTTTATATTGGATATATCAACCTTATCAAAGTCGATTATATGCAAATGTCCGATTCCTGCACGTGCCAGTGCTATTGCTGTATTTGAACCAAGCCCGCCAAGTCCGCAGACAGCTACAGATGCTTCTGAAAGTCTTCTTTGCAGTTCTGCACCGTGCCGTTCCTCTAAAGCATGATATATTTCCTTTTGTGACGGAATATCCATATTAGCCGCCTCCCACAAACCTCACTATTTCCAAAGAATCACCGTCTTTCAAAATAGTCTTTCCATAATCCGCTTTGGGTACAATTTTTTCATTAAGTTCAATCGCTGTACGCCGTTCCGAGTATCCAAGATTTTCAAGAATTTCAAGAATATTTCTTCCGTCAGCCTGAATCATTTCACCATTTATTTTTACCATATCATTACTCCAAACAAAAAGAGTCCGCAAACGCAGACTCTGTAATATATTTTAACTAAGAGCACCTACGTTGGCATTATCCAAATCAGGTTAATGGGTCGAAAGTCATACTTTCCTCTCAGCCTGTTTACAAGCTCCCCTTATATTTTTATATTATATCATATAATTTGGTAAAATGCAATAGTTTTTATCAATTTAACATTAATCTATATGATATTGAATCAGTCAATTACTTTTTATCCTGAATTTTCATAATATTTCTTATTTTTCTACAGCAGCTCGATTATATTCTTGTTGTATTCATATAATTAATTAGTATAAACTCCCAAATTCCAGACAAAAAAAGACCTGAATATTCAGACCTTTCAAATATACAGATATTTAATATCATCAATATGATTATTGATTATATAATCAATCGCTAATAGCAAACGCAATGACAAACGGAACAATAATTATAACCGCAGTAATAATCAATGCCTGCCACCATTGATTCTTATCAGCTTTCAGCTTATAATCTGTTACACACTTATCCGGATTATTAATATCATAGTAAACAGTAATTTTATCCCCTGTCTTAAAGCCATCTAAACGATGATTCTTAAAATTTTTGTTATATGGTTTCCCGCAGATATCTGTAAAAGAATAGCTTATAATATTCACCTGATATTCCATCATTGGAATGTGACTCAATAAATTCAATATCAGTAACAGTTCCCTCATATTCTGAAATATTTTTTATGCGTCTGTACTCACGTCTGCTTTTAATACTGAAAAATATGACAATTACAATAATTGCAGCAAACATAATAAAAAGACTGATAACCGCAAATATTTCTACATAATGCTCCATTTCATTTTCCACCTTATATGAAATTTTTCCGAAATATTTCTTTGAATCAGTTCAAATTCTTATCGTTTATAAAAACAGCCATGGTTTTACACCCTATAAACCTTTGACTTCTAAATAACAAAAAAGTCCAAATACTTGGACTTTTTTAATATGTCAAGCTGAGACGAAATGGCTGTAAATTCTTTTTACATTATTCTCTCTGTTATCTCGGCAGTTAAAATCAAATCTCTTATTTTTACTCCATCAAGTTTAAAATCAAGCACTTCTTCAAGGGTTATATCTTCTGCAAGAAAACGTTCATCGTAAATCCAAATATTGTAACAATTTTCTATCTTTTTCCCAGTATTTTCATCAAACATTGCTTCTATTCCATATTCAATACCATTATATTCAAATCCGACATTTGCACCGCAGGACAGGTAGAATTTGAATTCTCCAAGTGTTTCAAATTTATAATCATCAGGGTTGTATTTGTAATTTTTCATTGATTTTTCATCTCCTTGAATATTTTCAGATATCTCTCCAAACAACTCTCCAATAAATTTTTCAAAAGTAGGTGTAGTACTGTTTTTATAATTTGTTGGAGAGCTAAAATCAGGAAAGTTTTTTGACCAATCTATTGTATGATCATGAGGATTGGTATGAATTCCATTTGGTGCGTGTTCAGTAAAATGTCGTTCTGCAACAGCACATCCAGTTTTATCATAATAATCCAAAACATCATACCCGACTTTTTTTTGTTTCAACATGATTTGCCCTTATAGAATTAGGTTTACCAAGAAACCGTTTTAAATTTTCATTCTTCGGTTTCCAATCACCGCCAAAAGCACTTCCTCCGCCTTTGCAAACATTTTATAATAATATCACTTGCTGGCGGTCTTGTAAAGATACCATAGGTATGTTTGACCGCACCTTTGGGAACAATATCATCTTCCATATGTCGCCAAGAGCTAAGATCATAATCTACATATATGATATTTCCTTCCATATCCGGAAACGGTTCACTGTAGCATATGATTGCTGAAGGTTCGATTTCTTCAAGCATTTTATTATAGCCTTTCATAAACAATTCCTTCTGTGCTGCATGATTTTTGCTTTCATGAAACATATATGTTGATACTGCAACTACTGAACCTTTTTTAATTCCTTTGAAACAAAAATTGAAAGAACCACTGTCTGACCATGCAACTGTTGGAATAACTCTTATTCCCTTTGATGCTAAATAAGCACCACACCAACGATTTCTGAAAGTATTATATATCTGAACAGCATAAGGCATTTCAGTATACATACTGAAATCAGGTGTCAGTACTCCTTTATACTTTGAAAGAAGTTCAACAAATTTTTCAGGTGTTTTCCAAATGCTTTCAAAATTGTAGTCATACAAAAAGAAATGTACAAAACGCTCATTATGAAGTCAATTATCAGACTTAGATTGATTAAACGCCAGCAATCTCAAATCTTTCCATTCGTCATCATTAAATTCAACTTTGGGAACATCAGGAATTCCGTATGAATTTGATGATGAAAATTGGTTTCTGAGAAACATTGGATTTGTACGATAGTTCAAATTTTCAAGTGTCATAAATCTGCCTCCAAATTTTATATTGAGAATTATTCTCTATAAAGTGGAGGAAAAATGATATTTTTCAACTAAAAATGGTTGTATAAACAATAAGTTAAATCAAAATTCATATAAATTAACAAAAAACAATAGCATAATTAGTGGATTAATAGTAAAATATTATAAAAAAAACTTCTGCACACAATGCAGAAGTCTTTGATATGGTTGGGGTGGAAGGATTTGAACCCTCGAAATAACGGAGTCAGAGTCCGCTGCCTTACCACTTGGCGACACCCCAGTGATTTACTTGTTTCAGCTTTATTATTATATCACACTATTTTAAATTTGTCAAGTGTTTCTGATAAAATTTTATTTTTTAATTATTTATTTTCTCTTGAAAAGATTTTCATTTCAAGTTATAATATTATTATGAAAAATTTACAATATTCAGGAGGAATTATGAAAAAACTTTATTTTATTGTTAATCTTGTTGCAGGAAGAGCCACTATCGGCTCAAAACTCAGCGAAATTATAGATGAATTTAACAAATCAGATTATGAAGTAACCATTCATATAACCCAGAACAGCTATGACGCTTCTGAAAAAGCACTTTATGCCTGTGAAAACGGTTTTGATTTACTTGTCTGTGCAGGCGGAGATGGTACACTCAGTCAATGTCTGCATGGTATTATGAAAAGCAACAACCAGATACCTATAGGATACATTCCTGCCGGTTCAACAAATGATTTTGCAAAAACCCTTGGCATTCCGAAAATTACGTCAGAAGCTGTAAAATGGATAACCAACGGCAAACCTGTAAAATGTGATATAGGAAACTTCAATGATAAATATTTTACATATATTGTTGCCTTCGGTGCTTTCACAAACGTTACATATGAAACTTCTCAGCAGGTAAAGAATATTTTCGGTCATGCTTCATATCTTCTAAACGGAATGACCCAGCTTACAAGTGTGCGTTCAAAAAGAATGCGTATTGAATATAATGATACTGTAATTGAAGACGACTTCTGTTTCGGAATGGTAACAAATTCCGCATCTGTTGCAGGGCTTCTGTCAATAAATGATTTTTTGCTCAATGACGGATTATTTGAAGTAACTCTGATTAAAAAGCCTGTGAATATAGTCCAGCTTCAGAAAATAGTACATTCCCTGCTCAATATATCAGAGGAAATTGACAGGGAATATATAAAATTCTTCCGCACCGATAAAATAACCTTTACATCTCTGAGTGATGAGGTTATCTCATGGACTCTTGACGGAGAATTCGGCGGTGATAATTCAGTAAATACAATAACAAACTGCAACAAGGCAATCTCTTTTATGATTGGGGAAAAATCCGAAACTATCTTCCTTGATGAAAAATAATTATAAAAATACCCTGATTCCGAAAATCAGGGTATTTTTATTGACAATATCAATTTTTATTAATAGAGTCATAAGCTTCCCTTATTGCAAGACAAAGCTGGTCAGCACATGAAGTTGGACGCATTCCACAGGTATTTCCTTTAAGTTTTGCTTCAATCTGCTCAACAGTCATACCATCAACAAGCTTTGAAACCGCTTTAAGATTTCCATTACATCCACCTGTAAATTTTACATTGGTAATAACATTTCCCTCAATATGAAAACTTATCTCCTTAGAGCATACCATTTTTGTAATATATTTATAATCCATAAATTTACCTCTGTTTTATCAATTTTCAAAGGCTGCCTTACTGTAAAAGCAGCCTTTGATTTATATATTAAACAATAGAATTTACACTGTTTACTGCAATCGGTTTTGAAATGCTTTCACTATGGTCAGTACCAAAAGAATCATTCTTTACAACCTTAACGTGACTGTAACAATCCATACCTGTTCCAGCAGGTATAAGCTTACCGATAATAACGTTTTCTTTAAGTCCGAGAAGCTTATCGCTCTTGCCTCTGATAGCGGCATCAGTAAGAGCCTTTGTAGTCTCCTGGAATGAAGCTGCTGACATAAAGCTGTCGGAATTTGAAGAAGCCTTTGTAATACCCTGAAGAACAGGAGTATACTGAACAAGCTGTAAATCATATTCACCTGCATCAATGCGTGCCTGAAGTTCACTGTTGATTGCATCAATTTCCTTGCTGTCAACAAGAGTACCCGGAAGCAGATAACTGCTGCCTGTTTCTTCAACCTTGACCTTTCGGAGCATCTGACGCACAATAACTTCAATATGTTTATCGTTGATGTCAACACCCTGTAAACGATAAACCTTCTGAACTTCATTTATGATATAGTTCTGAACTTCATGAGTACCCAGAATGTTAAGAATATCAGCAGGATAAATATTACCTTCTGTAAGACGTGTTCCCTTTGTGATTTCTTCGCCTTCCTTTACACGTACCTTAAGATTATACGGAATCATATAATTTTCCGATTCACCTGTCTCATCATTTACTACAATGATATTCGTTGTTGTCTTGATTTCCTCAACGTGAACAGTACCGGAAATTCTTGTAAGAATAGCCGCACCTTTCGGTCGTCTGCTTTCAAAGAGTTCCTCAACACGTGGAAGACCCTGTGTAATATCTTCAGCATCAGCAGAAGCAACACCGCCAGTATGGAATGTTCTCATTGTAAGCTGTGTACCGGGTTCACCGATTGACTGTGCAGCAATTACACCTACAGCTTCGCCGACTGATACAATATTATTGAATGCAAGATTTGCACCGTAACATTTTGCACATACACCGTTTCTTGCCTTACAGTTGAGCACAGAACGGATTTTGATAACCTTAACGCCTGAATCAATGATTTTCTTTGCATCTGCATCAGTAATAAGCTTGTTTTTTGAAACAATAAGCTCACCTGATTCGTCACGGAAATCATCAGCAAGAAATCTTCCTACAAGTCTTTCAGCGAACGGCTCAACAATTTCCTTGCCGTTTGTGATTTCAAATACGTCAATACCGTCATTTGTGCCACAATCTTCTTCACGTATGATAACGTCCTGAGATACATCAACAAGACGACGGGTAAGATAACCGGAGTCAGCTGTACGGAGAGCAGTATCAGCAAGACCTTTACGTGCACCTCGTGACGCAATAAAGTATTCAAGGATATTAAGTCCCTCACGGTAATTGGCTCTGATTGGGATTTCAATAACCGCACCTGATGTGTTGGCAATAAGTCCACGCATTCCGGCAAGCTGTCGAATCTGTGAAATAGAACCACGGGCACCGGAATCAGCCATCATCCAGATTGGATTATATTTGTCAAAATTAGATTTAAGTGCATTTGTAACCAAATCAGTAGTTGCGGACCAAAGGTCAACAATCTTCTTTGATTTTTCCTGAGCTGAAATATATCCGTAATTATAATCGTCAGTTATTTCCTGAACCTGTGCATCGGCTTCTGCAAGAATATCCTTTTTCTGCGGAGGAATTGTTGCATCACATACGGCAACAGTAAGTGCAGCCCTTGTTGAATACTTATATCCGAGAGCCTTGATTCTGTCAAGAACTTCAGAAGTTGTAGTTGTTCCATGGATTTTTATGCAACGTTCAATAATCTCTGAAAGTTTCTTCTTGCCGACAAGGAAGGAAATTTCAAGGTCAAACTGCTTATCGGAGTTTGTTCTGTCGACATATCTGAGATTCTGTGGAATATTTTCATTGAATATAAGTCTGCCGACTGTTGCATCAATAATCTTTGATACTTTTTTGTCGCCTATATCCTTGGTAATCTTAACTTTGATATTTGCATGGAGTGAAACATCATGTTCATTATAAGCCATAAGTGCTTCATTAACATCACGGAACACTTTTCCCTCACCGGGTTCACCCGGCTTATCCATTGTAAGATAATAAGAACCGAGTACCATATCCTGTGAAGGTACTGCTACAGGTTTACCGTCCGATGGCTTGAGCAGATTGTTTGCCGCAAGCATAAGGAATCTTGCTTCTGCCTGTGCCTCTGCTGAAAGCGGAAGATGTACAGCCATCTGATCGCCGTCAAAATCGGCATTGAATGCCGAACATACGAGCGGGTGAAGCTTGATTGCACGTCCTTCAACGAGTATCGGTTCAAATGCCTGAATACCGAGACGGTGAAGCGTGGGCGCACGGTTGAGCATTACAGGGTGGTCTTTGATAACATCTTCAAGAGCGTCCCAGACCTTATTGTCTGCACGGTCAATAAGTTTTCTTGCAGATTTTATATTTGCAATAGCCTTTTTGTCAACAAGTCTTTTTAAAACGAAAGGCTTGAAAAGTTCAAGAGCCATTTCCTTGGGAAGACCGCACTGGTACATTTTAAGCTCAGGACCTACGACAATAACTGAACGTCCCGAATAGTCAACACGCTTTCCGAGCAGATTCTGACGGAAACGTCCCTGCTTTCCTTTGAGCATATCAGAAAGTGATTTCAATGCACGGTTATTAGGTCCTGTAACAGGTCTTCCGTGCCTGCCGTTGTCAATCAGGGCATCTACAGCTTCCTGAAGCATACGCTTTTCATTTCTTACAATAATATCAGGTGCATCAAGTTCCAGCATTCTCTTGAGACGGTTATTTCTGTTGATAACACGTCTGTAAAGGTCATTAAGGTCTGATGTTGCATAACGTCCTCCGTCAAGCATAATCATAGGACGCAAATCTGGCGGAATTACCGGTACAACATCAAGAATCATCCACTCGGGTTTATTTCCTGAAAGGCGGAATGATTCAATAATCTGAAGCCTCTTAATAAGCTTGACTTTCTTCTGTCCGGAAGGTACTCCGATAAGCTCATTTTTAAGGTCATCAGCACAAAGTTCAATATTATTCTTCCAGTCAACATCAGTCAGCTGTGCGAATCTGCTGCACTCTTCACAAGTACATATAAGCGGACTATTATAACATGCAATCTTTTTTCCGCCCAGTGAAATCTTACCCATATCAATGAGTCTGTTTTTCTGAGCATCATATCTTTCAGGGTCATATTCATTAAGAAGTTTCTTGATAGCTTCCGCACCCATTTCAGCTTTAAAATCATCGCCGTATTTTTCAAGATATGAAAGATATTCCTTTTCTGAAAGAAGCTGTTTTTTTACAAGCTCCGTACTTCCAGAATCTACAACAATATACTTTGTAAAATAAAGAACTTCTTCAAGACGCTTCTGGGAAATTTCAAGTACCTGACCTATACGGGAAGGAGTGCCCTTGAAATACCATATATGAGAAACAGGAGCGGCAAGCTCAATATGTCCCATTCTTTCACGGCGAACCCTTGCTTTTGTAACCTCAACTTTACAGCGGTCACAGACTTTGCCCTTGAAGCGAATCTTCTTGAACTTTCCGCAGTGACATTCCCAGTCTTTGGTTGGTCCGAATATTCTTTCACAGAAAAGACCGTCTCTCTCCGGTTTCTGCGTTCTGTAATTTATAGTTTCCGGACGTTCAACAGCACCCCTTGACCAGCTTCTTATCTGTTCCGGGGATGCCAGACCGATTTTTATTGATTCAAAAGTATTAAATTCCAAACTGCTACCTCCTGCAATTCAACGCTGAACTTTTGTAAATCACGGCTGAATTAATAACCAGCCGTGATTTACAATTGTTTCTCTTACTTAATCATCACTATAGGAATCATCAAGATCAAGACTGTCATAAGGACCGACAGGCTCTTCATCATCACCTAATATGATTTCATCATCGTCCTTAATATAGCTGTAATCTTCGTCCTTATCATAGTTGTATTCGTCATCAACGAAATCAGGGTCTTTTTCAATTTCATTCTCGTCTCCGACTTTAAATCCGATATCTTCAATTTCATCATCGGAATAATCAGATTTGTCAATGGTATCTTCCTCAGCAAAAGATTCCTTTACGGGAATCGGGTCATCATCAAAATCCTGTTTCAGGTCAATTTCCTGCTGATTGATATCAAGAACCCTGACATCCAGACCAAGAGACTGCATTTCCTTGATAAGAACCTTGAATGATTCAGGAATACCGGGAGTAGGAACATTCTGACCCTTGACAATAGCCTCATAAGTGTTGACACGTCCAATTGTATCGTCCGATTTTACAGTAAGGATTTCCTGAAGAGTATAAGCTGCACCGTAAGCTTCCAATGCCCATACTTCCATTTCTCCGAAACGCTGACCGCCGAACTGTGCCTTACCACCGAGGGGCTGCTGGGTTACAAGTGCATAAGGACCGACAGAACGTGCGTGAATCTTATCATCAACAAGGTGATGGAGCTTGAGGTAATACATATAGCCCACAGTTACACGGTTATCGAATTTTTCGCCCGTACGTCCGTCATAGAGTGTGAATTTACCATCCTCATTCATTTCAAGAGCTTTCGGATTTATAACCTTATCCATAGCCTTAAGTTCAAACATATCATCACGGTGAGGCTTGTTTCTCTCATTTGCTTCATTGAAACAAGCACGAATATCATCTTCATGAGCACCATCAAAAACAGGTGTCATGATATGCCAGCCAAGAGCTTTACAAGCCATGCCAAGATGCACTTCAAGTACCTGACCGATATTCATTCGTGAAGGTACGCCGAGCGGATTAAGAACAATGTCAAGAGGTGTACCGTCCGGAAGGAAAGGCATATCCTCTTCCGGCAATATACGTGAGACAACGCCCTTGTTTCCGTGACGGCCTGCCATTTTATCGCCTACTGTAATCTTACGCTTCTGTGCGATATAACAAATGACACGCATATTGACTCCGGCACTCAGTTCTTCACAGTTTTCTCTTGTAAATATTTTAACGTCAACAATAACACCTGCTTCACCGTGTGGCACTTTAAGGGAATTATCACGTACTTCTCTTGCTTTTTCGCCGAAAATAGCACGAAGAAGTCTTTCTTCCGCTGTAAGTTCAGTTTCGCCCTTCGGAGTTACCTTACCGACAAGAATATCTCCGGCTGTTACCTCTGAACCGATTCTGATAATACCATTCTCATCAAGATTTGCAAGTGCATCATCTCCGACGTTAGGAATATCTCTGGTTATTTCTTCGGGTCCGAGTTTTGTATCACGGCATTCAATTTCATATTCTTCAATATGCACAGATGTAAATACATCTTCACGGACAAGACGCTCATTGAGAAGTACAGCATCTTCATAGTTGTATCCTTCCCATGTCATGAATCCTATAAGTGCATTCTTTCCGAGTGAGATTTCACCGTCTGCCGTTGCAGGACCGTCTGCAAGTACCTGACCTTTTTTAACCCTCTCGCCGAGAGAAATAATAGGTCTCTGATTTACGCAGGTACCCTGATTTGAACGCTTGAATTTTATAAGCTCATATTTGTATTCAAGTCCATCGTCACCGATAATATGGATTTTATCAGCATCAACATAACTTACCTTGCCATCACATTCTGAAACAATACATACACCTGAATCAACAGCTGCCTTATATTCCATACCTGTGCCGACAAACGGACGCTCTGTTTTAAGAAGCGGTACTGCCTGTCTCTGCATATTTGAACCCATAAGTGCACGGTTAGCGTCATCGTTTTCAAGGAACGGAATCATTGAAGTTGCGACTGATACAACCATTTTAGGAGATACGTCCATATAGTCAACTATTTCACGTTCACACTCCAGAATCTGGTCACGGTGACGTGCATTTACTCTCGGACGTGCAAGCTTTCCGTCTTCTGTAAGCGGTTCATTAGCCTGTGCCACTACAAAGTTGTCCTCAACATCAGCGGTCATATAGACAACTTCGTTTGTTACAATGCCTGTTGTCTTGTCAACCTTTCTGTAAGGAGCTTCAATAAAACCATATTCATTGATTCTGGCAAATGTAGCAAGATAAGATATAAGTCCGATATTAGGACCTTCAGGAGTTTCAATAGGACACATTCTGCCATAGTGACTATAGTGAACGTCACGTACTTCAAATCCTGCACGGTCTCTTGAAAGACCGCCCGGACCGAGAGCAGAAAGTCTTCTTTTGTGTGTAAGTTCAGCAAGAGGATTATTCTGGTCCATGAACTGTGACAAAGGTGAGGAACAGAAAAATTCCTTCATAGCTGATGATATAGGTCTAATATTAATCAATGCCTGCGGAGTAAGAGTATTAATGTCCTGTGTCTGGATATTCATTCTTTCACGGATTCCACGCTCCATACGTGCATAACCGATACGGAACTGATTCTGAAGAAGTTCTCCGACACTTCTGATACGTCTGTTTCCTAGGTGGTCAATGTCATCAACAGTGCCGACACCCTCGCAGAGATTTATGAAATAGCTGATTGTTGCAAAAATATCATCAAGAATAATATGCTTCGGAACAAGCTCATCAGCTTTCTTTCTGATATTTTCTTCAAGTTCTTCCGCATCTGCTGAATTTTCCATAATTTCACGGAGAACCTTGAATGAAACTTTTTCATTTATTCCGTATTTTTCAGCATCAAAATCAACATAGCCATTTAAATCAACCATTCCGTTGCCGATAATCTTGGCAATTCTTTCAACCAAGCGTATCTGTGTTTCGCCACGCTCGTTTGTATAATATTCTTTAGCCTCAACAGTTACAAATGCATGATATACACCTGCCTGTTCGATTTCACAGGCTTTATCATAAGTAACAGTCTCTCCTGCATCAGCCATAATTTCACCGGTCAGCGGATTGACTACAGGTTCTGAGAGAGTATGCCCTGCAAGACGTGAAGCTATACCAAGTTTTTTATTGTATTTATATCTTCCGAAACGGCAGAGGTCATATCTTTTTGCATCAAAGAAAAGATTATTAAGATGTGTAAGTGCACTTTCAACCGTAGGAGGCTCGCCCGGACGGAGTTTCTTATATACATCAATAAGAGCGTCAGAATTATTTTTTGTCTGGTCTTTCTGAAGAATAGTCTGCTTGAGTCTCTCATCTTCACCGAAAAGCTCAAATATTTCTTCATCAGAACCCACACCCAAAGCACGTATAAAAGTAGTAATCGGAATTTTTCTGTTCTTGTCTATACGGACATAGACAACATCATTAGAATCCATCTCATATTCAAGCCATGCACCTCTGTTGGGGATAACAGTCGTACTGAACAAATCCTTACCTGTTTTATCTTTTTCAAAAGAATAGTAAACACCCGGAGAACGTACAAGCTGTGATACAATAACACGTTCTGCACCATTTATAACAAACGTTCCGCTGTCTGTCATAAGCGGGAAATCGCCCATATATATATCAGATTTTTTAACTTCACCCGTTTCATTGTTGCAAAGTGAGGCAGTTGCGTGCATAGCAACCTGATAGGTTGCACCTCTTGATTTACATTCTGCAAGTGAATATTTGGGTCTGGTATCAAAATAGTAATCCTTGAAACTAAGTGTAAGATTTCCGTTATAGTCAGTTATAGCTGTCATATCACGGAAAACTTCCTTCAATCCTTCATCCCTGAACCATTTATATGAGTTCTTCTGGACTTCGATAAGGTCTGGCATTTCCAGCGGTTCGGTAATCTTACCAAAACTCATTCTGACATTTTTTCCCAGCTGCTTAGGTGTAACATTCACCATAGGCGGAACCTCCTTATTATTTTTCCTGTACAGCTGCGTTTATCAGAGCAGCCGAACAATATTTCATATCATTCAAAAAATTTCCGCAAACCTATTGACAAAAACATCACTTGTATGATATAATATTTAACAAGGCAGCGAATGCTTTTTTATATTGATACATTGTATTATTATAACATATTGCCATAATATTGTCAAGCAGTTAACATTCTTTTTGGCAAATTTGCTGGATTTTAAACTAAAATCCAGCTTTTTTTGTTTATTAAGTCTAATCTAAAAAATAAAATACAAATATAAAATAAAAATTAATTGTTTATATTTACATTTTTTAAAAAAAGTGGTATACTATAATTATCACAGGCAAAGGAGTGACTTATGAAAATTAACAAGAATTTAGCGGAACTGCCTGAACATGGTCATTATTCTGCCTGTCTGGAAAGAAAAAAAGAAATTGACAAACTTTCTATAAAAATACTTATATATACTGTTATAACGGGAATCATAATGGCTCTGATGACTGCTTTCGGTCTCCCACTCAGTGCCGTTTCATTTATTCCGTCACTTTTCGGCGATGCATTCAATGCCAGTTATTTAATATGCCAGTGGTCCGAAATAATACTCCTTGCTGTAATTGCAGGTATAGGATGCGGAAAATACAAATTCTGTCAGCTCATGCTCTTTGCTGTATACTTTCTTATAATTCTGGGATGTTTTACAGGCGGAGTAAAAATGATTGATTCAATATCCTTTGTCATAGGAATAATCGGTGTAATTATCACTTATCCGTCAATATCGGCATTTCTTGATTACAGACAGCTTATGAATACAGAAGGGTTTCCATACTTCAGTTGCCTTCTTGCACAGGCAGATGATAATCCTGTCTATAAACCACAATATATCAATAAATATAACAGACAGCCGACAGACATGAAAATGCCTGCTCCGTCTGAGCCTGTAAATTCTGAGATGATGAAAGGTTCTTCATCTGAAAAATATACAATGCCTGAAATTGAATTAACAGGCATTTCTGATAAATAATAAAAAAGGGTGATTCAAATTGTTTACTAAAATTTCAAGTTTCGGACTTTTTGGTCTTAATGCTTTTCCGGTTGATGTTGAAATAGAAACAAGTCGTGGAATACCGCAATTTGACATTGTAGGTCTTCCGGATACTGTTGTAAGGGAAAGCCGTGAAAGAATACGTGCTGCTCTCCGTTCATGTGATATGACTTTTCCGACTTCTTCAGTAATGATAAATCTTGCACCGGCAAGCACCAAGAAAAGTGGTTCTGTTCATGATATGGCTATACTGACAGCTGTACTTTGCAGTATGAACATTATCAATGAGGTTTCTTATGACTGTGCATTCATAGGTGAGGTTTCGCTCGGAGGTGATTTCCGGTATATAAACGGCGTTCTGTCTATGGTAATACTTGCACGTGAAATGGGTAAAAAATCAATATTCGTACCATATGACAATGCCCTTGAAGCTTCTGCTATTCAAGGAATTGACATATATGCCGTAAAAAATACAAATGAACTTATAAGTCATTTAAGAAATGAAAAGCTTATAACTCCGTGCAAGCATTACATACCGCCTGAAACAGAATATAATGAAGTACTTGACTTTGCAGATGTAAAAGGACAGCAGTCCGCTAAAAAGGCTCTTGAAATTGCTGCGGCAGGCGGTCATAATGCAATTCTTATCGGCCCGCCGGGAAGCGGAAAGAGCATGCTTGCCAAAAGAATGCCTTCAATCCTTCCACCGCTTACCTTTGAAGAAGCGATTGAAACCACAAAAATACACTCTGTGGCAGGTTCTCTTAATGAAAAAAATCCGATAATAACCAAACGCCCGTTCCGTTCGCCTCATCATACAATATCATCATCAGGACTTATAGGCGGCGGCACAATTCCACGCCCCGGAGAAATTTCTCTCGCCCACAACGGTCTGCTATTTCTTGATGAACTCGCAGAATTCAACCGCGGAACACTCGATATGCTGCGTCAACCGGTCGAGGAAAGATATGTTTCTATTTCCCGTATTGCAGGTACTATAATATACCCCTGTTCCTTAATGCTTATAACTGCAACAAATCCATGTCCATGCGGATATTTCGGACACCCCACAAGAAAATGCATATGCTCACCAAAAAGAGTGAAAAATTATATTTCAAAAATTTCTGGTCCATTTCTTGATAGATTAGACCTGCATATTGAAGCTGCCCCTGTCAATTTCCAAGAAATTTCATTAAAGACAAAGGAAGAATCTTCCGCTGAGATAAGAAAAAGAGTTATAGCTGCCCGAAAAATACAGGAAGAACGTTTTAAAGGTACTTCAATAACCTGTAACGCCCTTATAACCGACAATAAGCTTCATGAAATATGTGTTACTGATGATGCAGCTGAAAAAATACTGAAAAACATTATGGAAAATCTTAACCTCAGTGGACGTGCATATAGCAAAATACTGAAAGTTTCACGTACTATAGCTGATATTGACGGCAGTGAGATAATACATCGCCAGCATATTGCCGCTGCTGCTCAATACAGAAGTCTGGACAGAAAGTACTGGAACGGAGAATAAAGGAAGGTTTTAATGAAATCTGCATTTAAAAAATTACCGGCAAAAAAACATAATATTGATGTCGGACTGCTTTTTGCTGTTACTCTTTGTGCTGTTATAGGTACTCTGCTGATTTATTCAATTGCTTCAAGCAAAGTAAGCGAAAACGAAGGAATAGGTAACAGTTACTGGCACACTCAGCTCGTTTCCATGTGTATGGGACTTGTATTCGCCATTATAGTTTCATATATCGACTACCGTAAACTTGTCAAACTTTGGTTTATTTTCGCACCAATAACAATTGGATTTGTTGCCCTTACCTTTACCTCTCTCGGATATCAGCGTGAAGGTGCGGACGACCACGGATGGATTCGTGTATTCGGTGTAAGTATGCAACCGTCTGAAATTATGAAGATAGCATTTATTCTCACTTTTAGCTATCATCTTTATAAAGATGAAGAAGATATGAACAAGCCTCTGCATATGCTCCTTCTGATTATCCATGGCTTGATTCCCATAGGAATTGTAACTGTTCAGGGTGACTATGGTACAGCTATAGTATTTGTTGCCATTTTCGGCTTCATGCTTGTATCAGCCGACATTTCATGGAAATATCTTGCCGCTGCTCCGCTTGTTATTGCTGGTGCTGTTGCCTTCATGTGGTTTAATCTTCTGGACTCATTCCATAAACAAAGAATACTTATTCTTTTCAATCCCGGAACTGACCCCGAAGATATTGAATATCAACAGGACTTGGGAATTTCTGCGATACAGTCCGGAGGAGTTTTCGGTAAAGGTCTTTTTACAGGTCAGGACGAATATATATACGTACCTGAACTCCACAATGATTTCATATTTGCTCATGCCGGACAGGTTTTCGGATTTGTAGGTTCTCTGGGCATACTGATAATTCTTGCTTATATCTGTCTTAAAGTATTTGCTGACAGCCGCATTGCCCGTGACCGTTTAGGACGTTTCATATGCATGGGAGCATTCGGACTCTTTTTCACTCATTGTCTGATGAATATAGGAATGGTAATGAAAGCCGCTCCCGTTATCGGCGTACCTCTGCCGTTCATAAGCGGAGGGGGTACTGCCATGGTAAGTATGTATACAATTATCGGACTTGTCCAAAGCACCTACAGCCATCGTGCAGTTAATCATAACTTTTTTTATGAAGATGATTAAAGCTAAAAATTAGTTAATATAAGGCGGATTTATAGAAAAATCTGCCTTTTTCTTTTATAATAATTTACGTCTGAAATCAGTCGGAGATATGCCCTCTGATTTTTTGAACTGTCGGACAAAATAATTATATGATGAATATCCGCACTCTTTAGCTATATCAGTAATCGTCATATCATCTTTTTCAAGAAGTTCTTTCGCCTTGTCAATACGGAACTGAATCATTTCCTCAATAATACTTTTTCCGAAATATGATTTATAAATCTTTTGCAGATAGCTTTTGCTAAGATACAGCCCTTTTGCAATTTCACTTATGTTCCATGCAAATTCAGGATTTTTCATAATTTTTTCTCTGAGCAAGCAAAGCTTTTCAAACTGAGGATTCTTAATACTTTCCATTATGTTATAACTGAAAACTCTGTTTACTGCTGACTTATGCACTGCACTTTCCAGTGATATTTCAGAATCAATAACCTGATTATGTACACCCGCAATAAAATCTATATTACAGTTTTCAGTTCTTTCGAACTGTGACTTTTCAGCTCTTTTTGAAATAAAGGAATATATTTCACTTATACGATTTTCAGCCAGTGCAACTATACAGAACGTATCATCTGACCATAATCCGAATATCTCATCTTCCATAATGCATTCACGCAAAAAACTGGCAAATGCACAAGTAATCCGTTTACATCTGTCTTCACCACTGTGATAATATATTTTACTCAATCCGGTAAGCTGAATTCGTATAAAATATGCAATAATATTCTTTCCGATAAATTTTTTAATCATATCCGAAAAAGACTTCTCCATGCCTTTTTTATTAAGTAATCCTGTATTGTCATCAGTCAGCATTGCATGATTTGCAGTATAAATAATATTATTCAGAGCAGATTTTATACGAACCTGCTCCAGTGCGATGTTTATACAATTAATCCAGTAAAAATAAATTTCACTGAAACTCATGGCTTCTTTTCCGAACGAAAGAGCGGAATATCCGAAAAAATTTTCATTATAATGAAGCGGAGAAATATAATATGCAACAGGATATGAACGTTCTTTATTGAATATGGTCAGAATTTCCGATGAACTGAAATAATCTCCTGCAATATTTTCTGATTTAACAGAGGATTTCAGCATAATTGTTTTTAATTCATCTCCGAATTTAAAATCGAGCTTTTTGGAAATGCCCCTGCATGATAACTCAATATATTTTTTAGTCAGGCATATTTCAACACGTTTCATTTTATATATATAATATGTATAATTATCAAGTCTATCAGCAAAATCAGCAGGATTATCAGTATCTGTTATATCAAAAAGCATATCACGGTTTAAAATATCTGTTTTATATTGTTCATTTATCATGTCACGCCGTTCAGAACCTTTTGTACAATAACTCTGACCGGAACATCCACAACTTTTTCCGATACGCAAGCAACCATTGTCATTGTGAATTTTAGTGCATATTCTTCCGGTAATTATACGGTAAAGTCTTCTGAATGACTCCGCACCAAGCTGAAAATTAGGCCTTCTGAATGTAGTTAATGAAGGATAAAAGTTCCTTGCTTCTACAGTTGCATCATAACCTGTAACCGCAATATCATCCGGTACACATATACCACCATTATTCAATGCTTCAATCAGTGATATTGCTGAATAATCATTACCGCAAACTATAGCATCAGGTCTTTTAAGATTTCCGTTTATTATACTTCCTGCAAGTTCTTTTGCAGCATCTTTCCAGAAATCCCCATATATACAACAACTTCTGTCATAATAAAGACCATGCTTCTTCATGGAATTCTTAAATCCTTTAAGACGTTCTTCAGAAACAAAAAGTTTCTTAGGTCCTGTAAGACAATATATCCTATTGAATCCATGAACTTCAATAAGATGGTCTGTAATTTTTTCAAATGCAGAGCAGTCATCAATTGCAGTAGATTCAAATATTCTGTGTTCAGGCGAATCAAGAAGCATAACCGGTTTACCTGAACGTTCCAACAAATCATCTATGTAATTTCTAACCTTATTATCACTGAAAGTATTTCTGTCATATAAAAATCCGTCAAACCTGTCTGAAAGAATCAGTTGAAATATATTCTTTTCATATTTTTTGTGTACTGTATCAGGATAAGAATTATGGAATGATGCAAGTACAGCAATATCACATTTGCTTTTAAAAGCTTGTGAAATAATCCCTTTAAGTATTTCTTCCTGAAAATCAATATGACATGATGTCATAATAACACCTATAAGCAATCTTTTTTTCAAAATAATCCTCCCTTCATAAATTTCATATATGCACTATTATATCATATAAAGCACCGAAAAACAAGATTAATCTGAATATTTATTTTTTATGGATAAAATAATCTTCTTAATAGGATATAATAATTCATTGTAAAATATTAAAAAACTGTGTATAATATTAATGTAAATAAAAATAAGGAGGATAATACTATTATGAAGTTCAATTTTAAACGTGCTGTTTCTATGGCAGCAGCACTCACTGTTGCAATGTCATCATCTGCTGCGTTTCCTAAAATCACTGAAAATACTGCAATAAACGCAAATGCGGCATCAAATGTAACTCTTGAATATCTTAACAGAGGAATTTCAGCAATAAATACAGGAAGCGGAATGCTTGTAAGCTGGCGGTATCTTGCAAATGATGACGACAATGCCGTATATAACCTCTACCGTGATGGTAAGCTTATCTATACAAGTGAAGCCGGACAGTCAACCTGTTATCTTGATGCACAGGGAAATGCTTCTTCAAAATACCGTGTTGATACCCTTTCTGGCGGAAAAGTTATCGATTCTGAGGAATGCAAGCTTATTTCAGACAATACATATTTTGATATTCCCATGTCTCCGCCTACAGCTTCAGACTGTACCTACAGTCCCAATGATATGTCTGTTGGCGATATTGATGGCGATGGACAGTATGAACTTTTTGTAAAATGGGACCCTTCAAACTCCAAAGACAACTCACAAAAAGGCAAAACAGGCAACGTCTTCATTGACTGCATCAGACTTGACGGAACAAGAATATGGAGAATTGATTTAGGTGTCAATATCCGTGCAGGTGCTCACTATACCCAGTTCTATGTTGCCGATTTTGATTTGGACGGCAAAGCTGAAATGGCCTGTAAAACTGCTGACGGCACAACAGACGGCAACGGAAAAGTAATCGGTGACGGCTCTAAAGACTACCGTGACGGAAACGGATTTATTTATCAGGGTCCTGAGTATTATACGCTTTTTGATGGAGCTACAGGTGCAGAACTGCATACAATCGACTATGAACCCGGAAGAGGTGACCCCACTAAATGGGGCAAAAACGAAAAAACAAACCGTGTGGACCGTTTCTGGGGAACTGTCGCTTATCTTGACGGCGTTCATCCATGTATTGTAACAGGGCGTGGATATTATGGAAGAATGACTGCAACTGCTTATAAGGTTGAAAATAAAAAACTTGTAAAAATGTGGCTTTTTGATACGGGTACGAGCAGTTCCGCACTGGGATACGGCGACGGTAACCATAACAGTATGCCTGCTGACGTTGACGTCGACGGAAAACAGGAAATTATTACAGGTTCAACCTGTATCGACGACAATGGAACAATTCTCTGGGGACTGAACACAGGGCATGGAGACGCTATGCATATAGGCGACCTTGACCCTGATAATCCCGGACTTGAAGCATGGATTTGTCATGAAGACAAACCTTATGGTGTTTCTTTGGTTGACTGTGATACCGGTAAAATTATTTTTCATAATGACGGTTTAGGAGATACAGGCAGATGCTGTGCCGGAAATATATGGGCAGGAAATGCAGGAGCTGAATTATGGGGAAACCGTGAAATTGACAGTTCCACACCTGTAAAGAATGTAAAAGGAGAGACCCTCAACTGCAAAAGACCCGCTATAAACTTCCTCACTTACTGGGACGGCGACTTGGAACGTGAAATTCTCGACGGTTATACAGATTCTCCTGCAACAATTTCAAAAATGAAAGAAGACGGAAACATTACTCAGCTTCTTAAGACAGACGGTTACTACACTTGCAACACAACAAAGGGCACACCCTGCCTTTCTGCTGATATTTTCGGCGACTGGCGTGAAGAACTTATTGTAAGAGCTGCTGACAGCAAATCTGTAAGAATATATGCAACGCCATATGATACCGACTATAGAATTACAACCCTTATGCATGACGCACAGTACCGTATGCAGGTATCAGCTCAGAATACTGCTTATAATCAGCCTCCCCACACAAGTTTCTTCCTTGGAACAGGCTATGCCCTTCCGGAAAGACCGACTGATACAGTAAACACAACAGGTATTGTAATTCCTCCGGTTATTCCTTCAAAAACAGGTGCTGTAATTGATACATCACATTCATACAGAATTAAAAATAAGAACAGCGGTCTTTATCTTGAAGTTGCTGACTCCAAAGCTGAAAACGGTGCAAACGTTCAACAGGGTACAAATGGAGCAATGGGCTGGAGATTTCAGGAATCCGAAACTGCCGGATACTATTATATCTATTCAGAACTCGGAGACGGAAAAACTTTTCTTCTTGACATTGATTACGGCAAAATTGAAAACGGTACAAATATAGGAATATTCGGCAATACAAACAGTGATGCACAGCTTTTTAAGATGGTTGACAACAGCGACGGAACTTATGAAATATGCACAAAGGTTACTGATGACAGAAGCGGAATAGGAGTAGTATCTGCGTCAAAAGAAAGCGGTGCAAATGTTGTAGAATGGGAATGCAACAACAGTGACGACCAAAAATGGATTCTCGAAATAAAAATTAACCCCATTAACGGAAAATTTATAAAAAATCTTACGGTAAAGGACTTGGATAATTATCAGGACTGGAAAATTGCTGATTCAGCAGAAATCGGAAGTCTTGTTTTCGGCGACCGTGATGTTACATATACTGAACTTCCTGAAAGTCTAAAAGGTGCTGAAATGATTCAAACAGCCTGCGACTCAAAAAACAGTAAAAATGATTTGGCTGAATTTACTGCTGCTGAAAATATAAAAGTATATGTTGCACTTGATACAAGAGTTGAATCTTCTATGGGTACAATTCCCGAATGGCTCAATGACTGGACTAAAACAAGTGAACAAGCTAAAAACAGCGGAGACGTAGTATTCGATATATATGAAAAATCATATAAATCCGGTGAAACCGTTATTCTTGGTACAAACAGCACAAACTATACTGTAGTCAACTATACGGTATTTGTAAAGGAAGATGCAGAGGAAACTGTTACTTCAACTACTACTGCTACTCCTCCCGTAACAACTACAACTATGACAACTACTGATGACAAAACAGAAACAACTACAAAAAATCCTTCAGAACTTCCGGAAGTTACTCTTCTCGGTGATGCAAACTGTGACGGAATACTGACAATTGCTGATGCAACCGCTATTATTCAGCATATGGGCAATCAGGATGAATATGGTTTATCAGAACAGGGACTTGCAAATGCTGACTGCTGTAATCCTGGTGACGGAGTTACAGGCAAGGACGCAAATGCAATACAGATGCTTGAAGCAGAACTGATAACCTCGCTTCCTGTCTTCGATTAATCAAGCTGTTTTCTTAAATGGTATACCTCCCCCTTCAAAAAGCTCTCCTTTATTCGGAGAGCTTTTTATTTTTCTATTGATTTGTTCTAAAAAATATGATATTATATATAATAGAATTATTTTTGTAAAGGAAGATTGTATGCTTGTAAGTTTAAATAATATAAATAAATTCTATAACGGAAATCAAATACTCAAAAACATTTCACTTACTATTAATGAAAATGACAAAATCGGTCTTGTAGGAAATAACGGCTGCGGAAAATCAACACTGCTTAAAATTCTTACAGGAAATATTGAAGCTGAAAAAGACAGCATTATTTCTCTTGCATCAAAAACAACTATAGGATATTTGGAACAGATGGGCGGGCTTGATTCCGAAAATACTGTCATTGAAGAAATGCGCAAGGTTTTTGCTCCTGTTCATAATGCTATTGACAGACTGCGTGAAATCGAGCTTGAAATTGAGTCCGGCGACAATTCGTCAGCTGATGAATATCAACAGCTCTCATCATGGATTGAAGCAAATGACGGATATAATACGGATGTAAAAATCCGAATGATTCTTAACGGCATGGGCTTTTCGGAAAACGAGCTTAACCGCACTGTCTCAGGATTCAGCGGAGGAGAAAAAACCCGTCTTTGCATATCAAAGCTCCTGCTGGAACAACCCAATCTTCTTATCCTTGATGAGCCTACAAATCATCTTGATTTCAAAACTATAATGTGGCTGGAAGATTATCTTAAGAACTACAAGGGTGCTGTCCTTATAGTAAGTCACGACAGATATTTTCTTGACAGACTATGCACATCAGTTTGTGAAATAGAACGTGGAATACTAAAGCGTTACAGCGGAAATTATTCAGCTTTTATCCGACAGCGTGAAGAAAACGATATGCGTCAGGAACGTGAATATGAACAGCAGCAGAAACAAATTTCCAAATTGGAAGATTACGTTGCAAGAAACCTTGTCCGTGCATCAACTACCAAAATGGCACAGAGCAGACGTAAACAACTTGAAAAAATCGAACGTATCAAAAAACCTTTCCATGACCAAAAACATGCAAAAATAAGTTTCACCTATGCAACAGAACCACCTCAGGAAATACTTAAAGTCAAAAATATCGATATATCTGTCGGTGAAGGTACAAACAGAAAAACTCTTGTCAATGATATAAGCTTTGAAGTCCGCAGGGGTGAAAAAATAGGAATCATCGGTGATAACGGGATAGGAAAATCAACACTTCTGAAAATTATTCAGGGACTTCTTCCACATGAAGGCAAAATCCATTGGAACACAAATATCAAAATCTCTTACTTTGAACAGGAAAGTACAAACCTTAACCGTGAACTGACCGTTATGGAAGAACTTCATAGCCGTTATCCTTCACTTACTGATTTGGAAGTAAGAAATCTGCTTGCACAAGTACGATTTACAGGTGAAAATGTTTTCAAAGAAACAGGTGTTATAAGCGGCGGAGAGCGTGCCAAACTATGTTTTGCAATTATGATGCAGGAACATGGAAATGTACTTATTCTTGATGAACCAACAAACCATCTTGATTTAAGTTCCAAAGAAGCTATAGAAACAGCCCTCGAAGAATATACGGGTACAATTATTTTCGTTTCACATGACAGATATTTATTAAGTAAAATTGCAGACAGATTAATTGAATTAACTGACGGCGGATACCGTGAACATAATTACAATTTTGAAAAATATCTTAATATTCTCCGTGAGGAACAGGCAGAGAAAAAACGAATCTCTGACGCTGAAAAATTTGCAAAAATGGCAGAATCCACAAAGAATAAACAGGTCAAAACTTATCGAAGCAAACAGCAGAGAAGTGCTGATGCTGCACGCAAAAATGAAATACGCCGTCTTGAAAATGAAATAGAAGAATTTCAGAATAAAATTAATTCTCTGACTGAAGAAATTTCCAGAGAGGAAGTTTATTCAGATTACGAGCTTATGAATGCAAAATGTTCTGAAATTGACGGATTAAAGAGTAAAATTGACGAAAATTTTGATAAGCTTATTGAACTGGACTACTGATAAATATAATAACTTTATAATTTTCAACAGATAATATTGTTGAAAACGCTTAAAATAAAAAAAACTCTTGCAATACTTGTCATAATATGATATAATGACAATAGTATATTTTTTTATAGGAGGTAATAAAATGAAACACATCAGAACTATTAACAAAGCTAATCTTAAAGAGTCTGCTCAGAAAGGCGGCTGCGGTAAGTGTCAGGCTTCATGTCAGTCAGCTTGCAAAACTTCATGCACCGTTGCTAACCAGAAGTGCGAAAGATAAAACTGTATTCTCAGTTTTAACGGTCTGTTGAGGCAGTTTGATACTGCCTCATATTTTTTACTTTTTTTATAAAAGAAAGGATATTAATATGATACATAAATATAAGCTTAACGGATTCAATATCGTTCTTGATGTAAACAGCGGAGGCGTTCATATTGTTGATGAACTTACATATGATTTGCTTGACAACATTGAACCACCCTTTGAAGAAAAATGTCCTGAAAATGTAGTTGAAAAACTTTCAAGAGCTTATTCCCCGGAAGATATTGAATCATGCTATCAGGAAATTATTGAACTTTATAATGACAAGATTCTTTTTTCTGATGATGATTATGAAAAATATGCCAAATATTCAATTGCATCACCCGTTAAAGCAATGTGTCTCAATATAGCCCATGACTGCCAGCTCAGATGCAAATATTGTTTTGCTTCTACAGGCGACTTCGGCAAGGGACGTAAACTCATGTCATTTGAAACAGGTAAACACGCTATCGATTTCCTGCTTGAAAATTCAGGCGACAGACCAAATCTTGAACTTGACTTTTTCGGCGGAGAACCTCTTATGAATTTCAAAGTTGTAAAACAGATTGTTGAGTATGCCCGCTCGCGTGAAGTCGAATACAATAAAAAATTCAGATTCACTATCACAACAAATGGTCTTCTTCTTGATGATGAAAAAATAGACTTCATCAACAGGGAAATGTCAAACGTTGTACTCTCAATCGACGGAAGAAAATCTGTAAACGACTATTTCCGAGTACTTCCGAACGGTATGGGCTGTTATGACATGATTCTTCCGAAATACAAAAAACTTGTTGATGGCAGAGGAGATAAGGAATATTATGTGCGTGGAACATTTACAAATAAAAACCTTGATTTCTCCAATGACGTCTTTGCACTGTATGAAGCAGGTTTTGACCAAATTTCCATTGAACCCGTGGTCGGAGAAGGCGACGAATATGCACTTACAGAAAAAGAACTTCCCGCCGTTTTCAAGGAATACGAAATACTCGCAAAAAGAATACTCGATAATGAGAAAAACGGCAAAAAGTTCAATTTCTTCCACTTCATGCTTGATTTAGACCAAGGTCCATGTGCAATAAAAAGACTACGTGGCTGCGGATGCGGAAATGATTATGTTGCCATAACTCCGGACGGCGATATTTTTCCATGTCATCAATTTGTCGGAATTGACGAATACAAAATGGGAAATATTGATGAAGGTACTTTCAATCAGGAAATGAAAGCTGATTTTGCGTCCTGCCATGTTTATTCAAAGCCGGAATGCCGTAAATGCTGGGCAAAGTTCTATTGCAGCGGGGGGTGTAATGCCAATAACTATCAGTATATGGGCGATGTTCGTTCAGCTCATAAAATTTCATGTGAACTTGAAAAGAAACGTCTTGAATGTGCCATTATGATGAAAGCTGTCCGTACTTTCGGAGAACAGGAAGATTAATTCACTTTCTCTTGAGAATAAACATTCTTCCGCTGTATGGTGGTATATCCATAATAAGCTTATCATCTTCATGAACAAATTCAGCTTTGCCGTCAGGCGTACCTCCGCCGTATTTGCAATTATCCGAATCAAGAAGCAGTTTTATTTTCCAGTCGGCTCCTGTCGTTACAGCATAATCAATCTGATTCCAGTCCGAAAAATTAAGAACAGTCAAAATGTCACCCTGTTTACTTTTACGGCGTATTGCATAAACACATCTGTCGGCTGAATTACAGTCAGACCATTCAAAATTCGTTGAATCATAATCATAATAAAATGCATGATATTTAAGATAAATCATATTCAGCGTTTTAATAAATTCTCTGAATGAATCGTGAGCAGGATATTTAAGTATATCCCAGTCCTGCTCACGTTTTTCATCCCATTCACGAAGCTGACCGAATTCATTGCCCATAAAATTAAGCTTCTTTCCGGGATGAGCAATCATATACATATATAACGCTCTTGCCTGCGGAAACTTATTGTCATAATCTCCGTGCATTTTCTGTAATATGGTTGCTTTACCGTGTACAACTTCATCATGTGAAAAAGGCATAATAAATTTTTCATTATAAAAATAAATCATGGAAAAAGTAAGCTTATGATAACAGCCTGTGCGGTACAGAGGAGAAGTCTGAAAATATTCAAGGGTATCATGCATCCAGCCCATATCCCATTTATAATCAAATCCAAGCCCGCCGTTTTCTACAGAAACTGTAACACTCGGATATGAAGACGAATCTTCCGCTGCAAGTATTGCAGACGGATGACGGGTTTTCAGTCCCTTATTCATACATTTTATAAAGTTTATAGCCGGATAATTCTCCCCACGATTTTCATCGCCATTCCAGAAAATTATGTTTCGTATTGCATCCATACGCAAACCGTCAAAATGATAAATATCAAGCCAGTAATTAGCAGCAGACTGTAAAAAAGAACGAACTTCTCCCTTTGAATGCATAAAATTACGGCTTCCCCATTCATTATATCCTATATCATGGGTAGGATATTCATAAAGTTTTGTGCCGTCATATTCAGTAAGACCATAATGGTCAACTGCAAAATGAACGGGAACAAAATCCATAATTACGCCTATTCCCTTTTTATGACATTTATCAATAAGCTCCATGAGTTGCTGAGGAGTTCCATAACGTGAAGTTGGTGCAAAGAATCCCGTTATCTGATATCCCCATGATTCATCACAAGGGTGTTCGCTGAGGGGCATAAACTCTATATAATTATAACCGTATTCAAGTACATAATCAATGAGATTATCTGCAATTTCCGAATAGTTATACCACTCACATTTACCCTCTTCTGATTCCGGTTTTTTCCATGAGCCAAGATGCACTTCATATATATTAAGCGGTTTGTCCATACAGTCTGTACGCTTATTCATCCATCTGCTGTCATGAAACCTGTAATCAAGACTTCTGATTACTGAACAAGTTCCCGGTCGCAGTTCACTGCTATAACCATACGGGTCACAATGGTCTATAAAATCACCTTTTTTATTATATATACGATATTTGTACCGCATACCTTCAAGAGCTTCAGGGCAGAATAATTCATAAAAATTTCCGTCAACAATCTGCTCCATAGGTATATCTTCCCAATCACTGAAATCCCCTATTACTGACACTTTTGACGCATTAGGTGCATATGTCCGGAACATTGTTCCCTTCGATTCAAGATGTGCACCGAGATATTCGTAAGCATTAAATAATTCACCCTTGTAAAATCCATAAATATCCATAAATTTCACCTTTTCCTTAAAAATCCAATAAAAATATTGACAATAAGTAATTATTATACTATAATATATTATAAGACAAGTTTTTATCAATTTCAATAAACAGTTTTTAACTAAGGTCAATTATTTGACTGCTATCTAAAACAGTTAAATTATGAGGTGTTATTATGGATTTACGTATTGAAAAGACAAGATGTGCAATCAGAAACGCTTTTTTACAGCTTCGTTCCAAAAAACCACTGGAAAAAATCACAGTAAAGGAGCTTTCGGAACTTGCCAATATCAACAAAGCTACTTTCTATCTTCACTATCATGATATTTATGATTTATCGGAATCCCTTGAACGTGATGTTGTTCGTGAATGCCTTCATGGAATAGAACAGCCTGAAAATATCTTCACAGATAACCAAAGTTTCATAAAAGAACTCATGGAAACCTTTATCGCAAATGAACAGCTTATAAAAATCCTCTTTGAGGGCAACAGAAGCAGTAGTTTCATGAATATATTTGAAGAAGAATTATACAAAATTATCTATACAGCTTATCCGGATTATCAGCCAAGCCCAAAAAATAAAATGGTAATGACATTCCTTATTTACGGTGGATATTATACCTATTTCAAACACAGTGACCAAGGAATTACTTCTGTTTTCAATGTCATTGAAAAATTCTCAGGTGCAATAACCGAAATGCACAAGGAAAAATAAAAAGTCAACGCATTCTCTGAAATCTGAGAATGCGTTTCTATTTTAATCATAATTAAGGGCAAGTCTGTAATCTACAGCACCTGTAAACGGGTCATAAAATATCTGTTCGTTTTCTTTGTAAGCTATAAAATAGGAATTTTTATAGAATAATGGTATAAACCAATAACTGTCTATTATCTGATTTTCAGCAGAAGTATAAGATTCAATAAGTTCATTGACTGAAGAACAACTCATAAGCTTTGCTGATATTTTTCCGTCAGACAATGTGTTTTTAAGGCATGATATATTTTCAAATTGCTGTATAACTGACCTTCCGACTGCTGATGTTCCCTTGACAGGATAAAGTGCAATACTGTAGTCTCCTTCTGAAATTCTTTGATAAAATTCATCTGCCATAACATCCTCTATACTGATATGAAATCCGAAAAGCTCCTGCCATTTTCCAATAACATCATTCAGACAGCCCGAACCTGCATACTCTGCATTTACCAGAATATTTACTGGTTCAAGCGAAGTAACTTTAAGTTCTTTTTTTGCAGTTTCATAACAGTTTAAAGCTTCTTCTTCATTGTATGACGTAAACTGTCTTTCTGAAACAAGTTCTCTATAACTTCTTCCATGAAGCTTTACTGCCGGCGGAATTATACCGTATGCAGTCTGAAAATCACCATTTGAATCCTGCTGTAAAGAATCTCTGTCAACAGAAAGTGCCATTGCCTTACGCATATTTCCATTGGAAAAATATTTATCATCCTGATTGAAAACAATTCCCAATGTTGCCGCACTTATTCCTGTTATTGAATATTTTCCCGAATTATAAAGATTACTGTTTAAAGTTGTAAAACATTCTATCTCATCTTTTTTGAATAAATCCCTTACAGCATCTTCATTTTTTTCAATATTAAAACTAAGAAATGATGGATTAATGTCAAAAGTTTCACTCCAGTTTGCATCATTTCGTTTCATATACAGAATATTATTATTACCATAAGGGTCATAAAACCACTTTCTGACATAAAATGCACCATTCGACATTACTGAACGGTCATCAAGCCCATATCTGCCTTTAGTATTATTAAAAAATTCTTCATTGCAAGGATAGGAAGCAGCTGAAGCCATAAGACTTAAAAATTCGGTATTTGGATTTTCAAGAACTATCATAAGTGTATAATCATCAGGTGCATAGATTTCAGCAGATGTAACAGGACTTCCGTTATAAATTACAGAAGATGCCCCCATGATACACATAAAGTCCTTTGCATAAGGCGACTGCATTTTAGGGTCAAGAACCCTCTGCAATGCAAACACATAATCCTTGGCCGTTACCGGAAAATATTCATCTTCTGTAATAACATCATCATCATTTTCATCAAAAAACCAGAAGTTATCTTCTTTAAGCTTAAATGTATAAATTGTACCATTATCCGAAACAGTATAATTTTCAGCATTACAGCAGACAACATTTCCGCTGCTGTCAATCTGCATAAGACCACTGTAAAGATTTTTTATAACTGTATTTGATGAAGGGTCATCAGCAAACTGAGGGTCAAGGCTTTCAGGATTTCCCTGCAATGGTGCATTGTACATATGACCTGTACCGCTTGCTCCGGAATCATCTCCGCATGAAACAACGGCAGAGGTAAATATCAATATACTTAAAAGAAATGCTATCTTTTTCAAATTATTCACGTTTCTTTCTGTTATTCAATAACTGTAACAATAAATCCGTCAGCATTATTTCCTGAAACCTTATACATTTTACCAGAAGGTACAGGAACATCAGTTTTATTTTCTTCTGCCGGAACATAGTAAACAGCATAGTTCTGACCACCGGCTGTAATTTCAAGCGGATTTTCATTAGTATGCGTTTTTATCAATTCAATATACTCTTCCATACAGAGGTTATTTGAATTGATATATACCGCATGAGGAACACCAATATATCTGTATGTATAAGTTCTTGCATTTTCACCGGTAATTTCTTCCTTGCCTTCAGGGAAGCGCATTATAAAACCATAGTTTCCTGCATTTTGAGCAAACCACCTGTAATTTCCTGTCGGACTGAAATACGCATAACCTATCTCATCAAATGTATCACTACAGAACATATCAAATGTGCGTCCTGTATGATAATCCGTATAACCGGCTTCAAAGGTTCTGGATTTTCCGTTTATATGACGTTCAACCTGTTCATCGTATGTTCTGTAACCGTCAAGAATAAATATGGATGTGGAATCAAGATACTTTGATTCCGCATATGCATCAATCATTTCATTAAGCTGTTTCAGAACGTTTTTATCAAGCCTTGTAACAAAGTCGCCTGCTCCGTAGCTGTCACTTTTATTGTCAAAAAGAGTTATCGGATTTATATCATCTTCATAAAATTTATAATCGTATTCAGCATTTACAAGTACAAGGTCGCCTTTATAAATATCATCATTTGAATGAGTCTCCGTTGTGTACCCTGAAAGCAACGTCTTAGTTGTCGATGTCACTGAATCAGTTGATGAAACTGATTCAGTTTCAGTAGTATATTCTACGCTGACTGTTGTCTCAGCAGAAACAAAAGTATTAATTTCTTGACTGGTAGTACTTGTTTCGACAGAGACACTTGTCCCATTGCTGAAAGATTGACTTGAATTGAGATTATCAGGTTCTTCCTTGCCAAAAAACGCTTTGACGCACGAAGTAATAACTACAGCAAGCACAATTAAAACAAGTATCAAAATAACAATGCGGTCATATCTTATACGATACCTTTTTCCATTATTAGTTCTTCGATTTTTTTGCTTCTCTCCTCTTGTCATTTTATTTCTCCTTTTTTGTCATTTTCTTTTCTATAATATGGCTTAATCCTTTATAAATTATAGCATAAATAATAACTCATGTAAAGGATTTTTTCAGTTTTTTCATAATTTTTTCATCTGCCTTTTTCAAAAAATATTCTTCTTCTATACTCAGTAGGAGTACAGCCCCTGTGCTGTTTGAATTGTTTCATAAAATAAGAATCACTTTCATATCCGCATCTTTCAGCAATCACACTTACTGAAAGCGATGTATTTTCAAGAAGGTCAGCGGCATAAATAAGACGACTTTCTATGACATCCTGACCAAAGGTTATACCAAATGTTCCAAAATATATCCTGTGGAAGTATGTACGGCTTATTTTAAGACAACGGCATACAAAATCAACAGACCATTTATTTGTCGGATTCTCATATACAGATTTTCTCAAACTGTTCAGTTCAGGGTGCTTCGGAATTTCTTCATATCCATCTTTACTTCTGTATGCTGATTCAAGTATAATTAATATAATTTTCATGTAAAGCTCTGAAACTTCAGCATTCCGGTTTCCTGAAATATCATTGTAAATTTTCATACTTTTTATAGCAGATGAAATAATAAAGCTGTCATTCAATTTTATCGGTATATTAAATAAATTCTTCACTAATATAGAATACTGTTTATCAGCTGTGGAAAAGCGGAAACAGACCATATCATATTTCAGACTTTTTGTTACTGTACTCCTGAAACTGTGTTCCATGCTGCTTGTATATATAATCGCCGTATTTCCGCTGTAAATCTTTTCTGTATTATCAACAGTAAATATAACCGGACTTCTAAAAAAATACAGACAATAATCATAAGACATTTTTTTAAAGTCAGGATTTTTATTCTTTTCATTCAAAATAATTTTTGTAATTTTCATTCTTTCACCATAAATCAGAACCGCACAAAGCATTTTCTTTCTGCTCTGTGCGGAATCGGATTTTATTTAAGTCTAATTGCTTCTTTTACCTTTTTTACAATATTTTCTGCTGAAAGTCCGAACTTCTTAAGCAATTCTACAGCAGGACCTGAATAGCCATATTCATCATTTACGCCAATTTTTATAACGGGCACAGGACAGCACTCTGTAACTGCCTCAGCAACCGCTGAACCAAGTCCGCCGATAACGCTATGTTCTTCAGCTGTTACAATAACACCTGTTTCTTTTGCACATTTACAGATAAGTTCCTTATCAAGCGGTTTAATTGTATGAATATTTACAACCCTTACAGAAATTCCTTCTGATTCAAGCATCTTCGCAGCCTCAACAGCTTCATTTACCATAAGACCTGTAGCTATAACAGTAATATCACTGCCGTCTTTTACAGTAACACCTTTGCCCATTTTAAATTTATATGTTTCCCTATCATTGATTACAGGCACAGCAAGTCTGCCGAAACGCATATACACAGGTCCTTCAAACTCAACAGCAGCTCTTACGGCAGCTCTCGCTTCAACATCATCACATGGATTGATAATAGTCATTCCGGGAATTGTACGCATCAATGCAATGTCTTCATTACACTGATGCGTTGCTCCGTCCTCACCGACTGAAATACCTGCATGAGTTGCACCGATTTTAACGTTAAGATGAGGATAGCCGATTGAATTTCTTACTATTTCATAAGCTCTTCCTGCTGCAAACATTGCAAATGTACTTGCAAACGGAATTTTTCCGCAGGCAGCAAGTCCGGCTGCAACACCCATCATATTAGCTTCTGCAATACCGCAGTCAAAAAAACGTTCGGGATATGCCTTTTTGAAAATTCCTGTTTTTGTTGCAGCAGCAAGGTCTGCATCAAGAACAACCAAATCCTTATATTCCTCAGCAAGTTCTTTAAGAGTTTCGCCGTAGCTTTCTCTGGTAGCCTTTTTGATTACATCTGACATAGCTTTAATCCTCCAATTCATTTAACTGTGCAGAAAGCTCTGCCATAGCCTGTTCATATTGCTCTTTATTCGGTGCTGTACCATGCCAGCCAACCTGATTCTCCATAAATGACACACCTTTACCCTTTACAGATTTCTGTATAATAGCAACTGGTTTGCCTGTAATTGTTTCAGCCTCTGCAAATGCGGCATCAATACTGTCAAAGTCATGAGCGTCCATAGTAATAACGTGCCATCCGAAAGCTGCAAACTTGTCTGTTATCGGTTCAGGCGAGCATACTTCTGTAATAGGACCGTCAATCTGAAGTCCGTTTCTGTCAACAATAGCCACAAGATTGTCAAGTTTATAATGAGCTGCAAACATGGCCGCTTCCCATACCTGACCTTCTTCTATTTCACCGTCTCCGAGAATTGAGTAAACCTTATAATTTTTATTGTCAAGCTTACCTGCAAGTGCCATTCCGCATGCTGCCGATATTCCCTGACCGAGCGAACCACTTGACATATCAACTCCGTTAATACTTATACAAGGATGACCCTGTAACATTGCTCCTATATGTCTTAATGATTTCAATTCCCCTTCCGGAAAATATCCTTTCTGTGCAAGTACAGCATAAAGTGCCGGAGCTGTATGACCCTTTGAAAGAACAAGTCTGTCCCTGTCCGGATTTTCCGGGTCGTTAGAATTTACATTCATCTTATTGAAATAAAGATAAGTTACAAGGTCACTTATTGAAAGTGAACCGCCCGGATGACCTGACTTTGCATTATACGTACCCTCTATAACGCCTATTCTTACTTTGCAGGCTATTTTCTGCAAACTCTTTTTCATTGAAGCTTCCATAATTACCTCCGTTAAAATTTAAAATTGCTCCGAACTTACAGCAGTTTCATCATATCTTGCCTGTACTTCCTTGGATTTTTTTACATATCCAAGCATAGACGGAACAAGAACAGCCATAAGAATCAAAATAATTGGCAGTTTCTTCATCATTTTTTAATCCTCCGTTTTTTCGATTACATAATTTATCAATTCTGAAACAGCACCTTCATCGTTGGTACTGTTTAATACAATATCAGACTTGTTTTTTACCGATTCTTCTGAATTTGCAGGACAAACTCCCAAATCAGCAGACTGTATCATTTCAATATCATTATCAAAATCACCAACAGCGATAAATTTAAAATCATTCATACCATCAAGTTTCTTGTACTCATTCATTGCTGAACCCTTGCTTATTCCCTTTGGAAGCATTTCAAGAAAAATATTTGCCGAACGCACAAAATTAACCTGATTATCATATCCGAGCTGTTTTACAAGTATTTCAAGATACGGAATATATTCGGGAGCAAGTGCAAACAGAACTTTAAGCCATCCACCCTCTGGAATATCATTAATATTCATATATTCAGGAATAATCCTGCAAAGATTTGTATGCAGAGTTTCATATTCATTATTATTGAAAATATATGTTCCGTCAGCTCTTACAACCTCACCACCTGTATCAGGCATAATATTTAGAATTTCAGAAGTCATTTTACGGCTTAATTCCGGAAGTGACTGCGAATACAGAATTTTATCAGTAAAATAGTTATAAATCATTGCTCCATTATACATTATAACAGGCATTTTCAGATTGAGTATACTCTGATACTGTCTGAATGACTGTATAGTACGTCCTGTTGCAATTGTAAATTTTCCGCCGAGGGACGTGAATTTTTCAATGGCTTTCCTGTCAATGCCATTAATCTGCTTTTTAGAGTTCAGGAGCGTGCCGTCCATATCACTGAAAATTATTATTTTTGTTATATCTTCAAACAAATCAAGCACCTCACATCTTTTCCAATTTGTTTATTACAGAAATAAAATAGTCAGGAAGTTTACTTGAAAACTCCATATATTCATCTGTTGAAGGATGAATAAATCCTATTTTACGTGCATGAAGGCACTGCCCGTCAATACCCTTATATGATTTACCGTAAACATCGTCACCCAGAACTGAATGACCGATATACGCAAGATGTACACGTATCTGATGAGTACGTCCCGTTTCAAGTCTTAATCTTAAATGAGCATATCCGCCATACTGTTTTATAACACTGTAATGAGTTACCGCATTTCTGGAATTCTCCACAGTCACGCACATTTTTTTGCGGTCGTTTTTATTTCGCCCGATAGGTGCATCTATTGTGCCTTCCGTTTCTTTGAAGTAACCTGTCGCAACTGCTTCATATTCTCTTGTAAAACTATGAGCTTTAATCTGTTCTGCAAGATTGATATGTGACTTGTCATTTTTGGCAACAATAAGAAGTCCGCTTGTATTCTTGTCAATTCTATGCACTATCCCCGGACGAATTATGCCATTGATACCTGAAAGGCTGTCTCCGCAGTGATAAAGCAATGCATTTACCAAAGTTCCGCTGTAATTTCCGTGAGCCGGATGAACTACCATGCCTTTTGGCTTATTAACTACAAGCAAATCCTCATCTTCATAAACAATATCAAGCGGAATATTTTCAGGTATTGCATCCATTGGCTGAGGTTCAGGAATTTCAACAGTAATTCTTTCGGTTCCTTTGATTTTATAATTCTTGCTGACTGCTTTACCATCTGCAAGAACTCTGCCGGCGGAAATAATTGTCTGAACGGCGGAACGTGTAATTTTTTCAATATTTTCTGAAATATATTTGTCAATTCTTGTTCCGATGTTTTCTTCGTTACACTGAAGCACCAAAATTTCACTCATTTTCTTCAGCCTCTGCCAATTTTTTTTCTTTTTCAATTTTAGGTTCTATAAAAATTATATAGAAAATAATGAGTATAAATGCAAAAGTTACACATATATCTGCTACATTGAAAATGGCAAAATGAAATAACTTTATCTCAAACATATCAACTACATATCCAAAACGAATTCTGTCAATTAAATTTCCTATTCCGCCCGCAACAAACAGCATTATCGAAAAACTCAAAAATTTTGACTTTTTCATTGTCATAAACATAAGGATTATTCCAACAGCAATTATAAGTGACGTAAAACCGATAAGAAACCATCGTTGTCCCGACATACTGCCGAAAATTGCACCATCATTTTCAAGGTATGTCAAATCAAGTATTTTAAAATCGCCGATATGAATAAAATCCATGCTTCCGACCGGCTTTAACGAATGAACAGCCCAGTATTTTACAAGCTGGTCAGATGCAATAAGAACAAGAGTAACTATAATAAGCAGTATGCCCATATTTTTCCTTTCATAATAATGCCTGCTGCGATAAAAACAGCAGGCAATATAAATCCTGATTTATGCTTCAATAACAACAGCACATCTCTCGCAGAGTGTAGGGTGAGTATGATTTGTACCGACATACTTTGAATAGCACCAGCATCTCTCACACTTTCCGCCTTCAGCCTTTTCAACTGAAAAGGTCGTCTCTGAATCTGATTTCTCAACTGCTATATCAGATACAATAAGAATTTCCTTAAGGTTTTCAGCAAGCTCCACATATCTGTCATAATCTGCTTCACTGCTTCTGATAACAAGTTTAGCTTCAAGCGACTTTCCGATAGTTTTAGCATTTCTTGCTTCCTCAAGCGACTTGTTTACAGACTCACGTACATTGTAAATAAATTCCCATTTATTTATAAAATCATCACTGTAGTCAATACCTGATTTTTCAGGCATCTGATTAAGAAATACGCTTTCTGTATCATCATCTGCACTATGAGGCATAAACTGCCAGATTTCCTCTGCCGTAAATGAAATAATCGGAGCAGCAAGTCTTGTAAGTGCACTAAGAATACGATACATGACAGTCTGTGCAGCACGTCGGATTTCTGCATTTTCCTTTTCACAATAAAGTCTGTCCTTGATAATATCAAGATAGAAATTAGACATATCAACTACACAGAAGTTATGGATTGCATGGAAAGAAACATGGAAGTCGTATTTTTCATATCCGCCCCTGACTTCGTCAATAAGCCTGTCAAGCTTCATCATAGCCCATTTATCGAGTTCGGTAAGTTTATCATCAGAAACACTGTCAGTATCAGGATTGAAGCCCTCTCCATTTCCCAAGTTGCCAAGGATAAATCTTGCTGTATTTCTGATTTTCTTGTAAGCATCCGAAAGCTGACTCAAAATAGTCTTTGAAATTCTAATGTCGCTGTGATAATCAGAAGACGCTACCCACAGACGCAGAATATCCGCACCGTACTGGTCAGTAATTTCATGTGGGTCAATACCGTTTCCGAGTGACTTGTGCATTACCTTTCCTTCACCATCAACTACCCAGCCATGAGTACATACTGCCTTATAAGGTGCACAGCCATGATATACTACCGATGTAAGAAGTGATGACTGGAACCAGCCACGGTACTGGTCTGCACCCTCAAGATAAAGGTCAGCAGGAAAACTGAGGCAATCAAACTGTTCCATAACAGAAGTATGAGATACACCACTGTCAAACCATACGTCCATAATGTCATATTCTTTAGTAAATTCTCCGCAGCCGCATTCGCATTTTACAGAATCAGGAATAAACTCATTAACTTCCTTGGTCCACCATGCATCAGAACTTTCTGCACGAAACAGGTCAGCAATTGCCTTTATCGTTTCATCTGTATAAATTGGCTTTCCACAGTCCTTACAGTAAATTACAGGAATTGGAACACCCCATGTTCTCTGACGTGAAATGCACCAGTCACTTCTGTCACGTACCATGCCCTTGATTCTGTCCTCACCCCATTCAGGAATCCACTGAACAGATTCAATAGCCTTTATTGCTTCATCCTTAAATCCGTTTACCGAGCAGAACCACTGTTCTGTTGCACGGTAAATAATAGGGCTGTTGCATCTCCAGCAATGCGGATACTGGTGAACAATTTTCTGAGTTGCAAGCATAGCACCTGTTTCAACAAGCTTTGCAGCAATAGCTTTATTTGCTTCATCTGTATCCATGCCCTCAAATTCACCGGCTTCAGCAGTTTGTCTGCCCTTTGAATCAACACACACAATAATACCTATATCATCATAATTTTTGCATACTTCAAAGTCTTCAACACCATATCCCGGAGCTGTATGAACACAGCCCGTACCACTTTCAAGAGTTACATGGTCTCCCACTATAACAGGTGACGGACGGTCATAAAGAGGATGTTTTGTTTTCATTCCCTCAAGCTCTGCACCTGTAAATATATGTTCCGTTGTATAATCCGTTATACCTGCCGTTTCCATTGTGGTCTTTACAAGTTCTTCAGCCATTACATAATACTCACCGTTTGCATTTACAAGAGTATAGTTATATTCAGGTCCGAGACATATAGCAAGATTTCCGGGGATTGTCCATGTAGTTGTAGTCCAGATTACAAAATAAACCTTTGACAAATCAAGTCCGAGATTTGTAAAGATGCCCTTATCGTCTGTCACGTTGAATTTCACATAGATTGAATAACACGGGTCATTGGAATATTCAATTTCAGCTTCAGCAAGTGCGGTATTACAGTCAGGACACCAGTAAACCGGTTTAAGTCCTTTATACATATAGCCCTTTTTAGCCATTTCACCGAATACCTCAACCTGTCTTGCTTCATAATCAGGGCGGAGTGTAAGATATGGATATTCATAATCTCCGAGTGTACCGAGACGCTTGAACTGTTTCATCTGATTCTGAACATGACTCATTGCAAAATCATGGCAGTGTTTTCTGAGTTCAACAGGCGGAATTGCTCCGTTTTCCACACCAATCGACTTCATAGCCTTTAACTCAATCGGAAGTCCATGAGTATCCCATCCGGGAACATAGGGCGAACAGAAACCGCTCATATTTTTATATTTGACAATAAAATCTTTGAGGGTTTTATTAAGTGCAGTACCAAGATGAATTTCACCGTTTGCATATGGCGGACCATCATGAAGAATAAATGTGGACTTGCCTGCATTTTTTTCAATCATTTTATAGTAAAGTCTGTTATTTCCCCATTTTTCAAGAGTTTCAGGCTCTCTTTTAGGAAGATTTCCTCTCATTGGAAAATCTGTTTTAGGTAAATTAAGAGTTGAATTATAATCCTGTGACATTATATCACAGCTCCTTTCAATAAAAAAATATTATCAATTGTTTTCAGAAGCAGCAGCAACTATTTCTTCTATTGCTTCAGCCGAATCATCAGCTTCCGGCATAGTTGAAATCATTTCCAGATGTGCTTTATACATATCAAAAAGACTTCTCTTAAAATCAGCAACCTGACGGCGTGCTTCAATAAGGCTTTCCTTTTCCTTGGCAATTTCAGCTCTGTTTTTCTCCATAGCTTCAGCGTGCTGACGTACAGCCTCGTCCTCAAGTTCATCAGCCTTGGCCTGTGCGTTTGCAATAATCTGCTCTGCCTTTTCTTTGGCTTCATTTATAACCTGATGACCCTGTTTCTGTGCACCAAGCAAAGCGTCTTTCAATGCATCTTCATCTTTCATATATTCTCTTATCTTATCAGCAAGAATCTGAATTTTACTGTTGGCTTCTGCACGTTCACGCTCCATTTCATCAAGCTCAGCTTCAAGCTGTGAAAGAAATTCATCAATTTCCTCCTGCTTATAACCAAATGCAGCCTTTTCAAACCTTTTATTCCTTACATCTTTTGAAGTAATCATAATATTCACCTTTAAAATCAAATATATTTTTTAAGAATTATGCGTAAACGATTTTTCTTAGTAAAACCGTTTACACCTGAAACAACAAACCGTCCGCAGCCACGGACCGAAATTATATCGCCTTTTTTAAGCTCCTTTGATACCGAATCTACTGAAAGATGATTAACATCAACTTTTTCGCCACGTATAAGAGATGATGCTTTTTCACGGCTTATATTTGCAGCAGCAGCAACTATACAGTCAAGTCTCAGTGATGCGACAGTACAGCTTATATCTCTGAATTTCTGTGCATCTGAAAGAGAAAGTTCAAACGGTTTACTATCCGAAACTTTTACCCCTGTTCTGCCGACTTTTGAAACAACTGAAGAAATAAGTCCCCCTGCAATATCTGTGACAAAAATCTGAGTTATGCCTTCACCCGTGATTATATCCCCTATAATCTCACGTCTGAAATTCAGTCCCATGAGAGTTCCGAGAAAATCTCTGTGAGTCAGCTTGTCTTCTTTTCTATAACTGAAAGTAATGCATTTTATCGGAAAATCATTTATAATATCATTTTCATGATAATCGGGATAAACTGCAAGCATTCTGCGTGATGCATCCTCGTATCCTCCCCAGAATTTATATAAAAGACATCCTGTATTATTCCTGCACCAGCATTCAGCTTCAGCACACTGCCTTTCATCAAAAAAGTTTGAAAATACACTGATGCCGTTTCTTTCGGATTGGCTCACCATATCACCGAGCTTTGCAAAAAAAAGCTTGTCTGATTTTTCCTTCATCAGATAAATACGCCGTTGTTTTCAAGCTCCCCGACTAAATCTTCACCAATAAAACCAACGTTGTATGGTGTTATGATATAGGTAAGGTTTGCAACAGGCTTAAGGCTTCCGCCGTTAGCATATGCCACACCCACAAGGAAATCTATAATTCTTCTTTTATTTTCCGGTGAAGCTGTTTCAAGATTAAGAACAACAGTTTTCTTAGCAATAAGATGGTCAGCAATCTGCTTTGCATCAGTAAAGGCAGAAGGCTTGACAAGTACAACCTGAAGCTGTGCTGTTGTCTGGATATTAACAACCTTATTTCTTCTTCCGTCAGAAACAGAAGGTTCATCATTATGCTGCTCTAAATTCTGATTATATGCAGCGGCTGAAGCAGCGGCACGTTCACTTCTTGCATCAGGATGATGAACCGGAGCTTCAGTAGCAGGCTCATCGTCATCTGGTTCAGAAGCAAAAAAGAAATCCTTGATATTGTCAAAAAGTTTCATAATATTTCTCCATTCTCCGCATACTGTTATTTTTCGCTTCATGGGATTCATGCGGAAAATCTCTGAAACGAATTATATTAAATATTATAATTTCTTGCTCCGAAAAGTCCTGTACCTATCCGGACGATAGTTGCACCATGCTTTATGGCTTCCTGATAATCGTGGGTCATACCCATTGAAAGTTCATTCATCTCAATACCTTCAATTTTATTATCTTTTATTCTATTAAAAAGTTCTTCCATTCTTCCAAGAAAAATATCTCCTGAAGAAGGAGGAGGAATAGTCATAAGTCCTTTTACCCTTATACCATTCATTATTGAAAGCTGTTCAAGAAACTGATTCAGTTCATCCGGAGAAATTCCGCTTTTTGAATTCTCACCGCCGATATTAACTTCGCAAAGCACGTCCATAATTTTATTATGGGCAATAGCAAGACGATTTATTTCTTCTGCCAACCTGAGACTGTCAACAGACTGAATCATAGTCATAGGTTCAATAATGTATTTCACTTTATTTGTCTGTAAATGACCGATAAAATGAATTTCTGCTGATTTATTGTATATCTCCTGTTTCGAGAGAAATTCCTGCACTCTGTTCTCACCTAAAAGCGATACACCTGATGATATAGCATGATTTATAATTTCAGGAGCGACAGTTTTAGTAACAGCCATAAGCCTTACAGAATCCGAATTCCTTCCGCATTCTGAAACAGCATTATTAATATTTTCGTTTATTCTTCTAAGATTTTCATAAACATTATCCACTGTTTTCATCACCTTCAGTCATAATATCGTCATAAAGAGCAAGATAGCTTGAATCACCATCATGAATTTCTGAAAGAACATAATCGCTTCCTTCATAGATAACATCAATTTTCTTGAAAACAACCTGCTCGCCTTTCAATATATAAACACCCTTGTAATTTACGGTTGATGTACCTGTAACCTCGCCGTCTTCATTATAAATTTTTTCTTCTATATCGCCAAATCGTATAGATTCTCTCGGAACTTTAAGTCCCTGATAACTTCCCTTTATAAGCTCGCATTTTTCCACACGGTGCTGAACAAGTTCATAATTGAATTTGCTGCACTGTACGATAATTATACTCTGCTCGGGATTTCCTTCATCACGTATATCCGAAATAACAGCATCAAACGTTTCATCTGAAGAATCAAATTTAAGCTGAACATGATTTCCAACAGCATATTCCTTTCTGGAATTATCAATAATTCCGGCAAGATACCAACTGTATCCATCTATCATTTTTCCAACTATGGTATCTTCATTGCTTCTGCGGTCAGAAATGCTGTTTATATCAGAAATAGTAATATCATCAAGTTTGTCCGGTGTAAGTTCAGATTCATAGCCGTCACAATAGCTTACAAAGTATGCTGAATCATTTGCCCTTATAACCTCAGATGGCTTTATAGAAGCTGATTTAAGTTCAGCCAGCTCCGCATTTATATCCGTTATATGTTTCCCGAAGCCTGTAACCTGTTGAGTGATAATCTGATATGTACTCATCTGTATAACAAGATTTTCCATATGATTCTTTACATTATCATAGTTTTCCACATCACGGCTGTATAAAAGGCTTCGATAACTTTCGCTTATATTTTCAGAAAGACTTGCCGGCTGTGCTGATTCAAGAGTACCCGGATTTTGTATTTTTTCCAGAATAGCAAGCTCTTTTTCAAGACGTTCTATCTCACGGTTTCTGCCAATCTGTGCGTCATCAGGATAAGCCTCTGCAATAATTACATCACTTCCTACTTTTCCACCATCCACAATATTATAACTTAGAACACCGTTTCCACTGAAAGTTATAACCTTTTCATTCCTTATAAAAATGCCATTGAACTCCTTTGAAGCAATGGCACTTGACATAAGAGCCGTTTCTGTTGCACTTTGCCTGTTCCGGAAATTATAAACAATGCTTATAAAAACAACAAGAAGCAGAATAAGAACAATATTTCTGAGTGTCTTGACTATAAAACCGCTTTCTGATTTACTGGCACGCATTTATTCACTCTTTTCAGCAGCATCAAGAATAGAAACAGCTCTTATAGGTATAATTGTCGAAATAGCATGTTTGTAAACAAGCTGCTGTTTGCCGTCGCAATCAAAAATTGCTACATAGCTGTCGAATCCTCTTACCATTCCTTTGAACTGGAATCCGTTTGTAAGAATAATTGTAACAACAATCTTTTCCTTTCTGCACTGATTAAGAAAAACATCCTGCAAATTAATACTTTTGTTCATACACATTTCTCCATTCTTTTTTACTTCGTGAGTTCTTGTCCTGACAAGATAGAAATACACACATTACATTATATCATATTATTCTGTAATTTGCTATAGCTTTTTTTGATTTTTCCAAAATTTCATATTTTTTACTAAAATCATCAATAATAATCCACCTGATACGTTCATTTCTTCTAAACCATGTAAGCTGTCTTTTTGCGTAACGGCGTGTTTCTTGTTTTATTTTGTCAATACATTCAGTAAGGGTCATAATATTTTCAAAATATGGAATCAGCTCCTTATAGCCTATGGCATTTGCTGCTGTTTTCATACCGCTTTTCTGCCACAACTCATAAGCCTCATCAATAAGTCCGTCTTCAACCATTTTATCAACCCGCTGATTTATTTTTTCATATAGTACACAACGGTCAGAAGTATTAAGACCTATAACAATTGAATCATACGGGCTTTCTTCAGAACGGCTTTCTGCTTTAAGTTCGCTGAATCTGCGTCCTGTAGCTTTTATAACTTCCAATGCACGCACCACACGTACAAGATTATTTTCGTGTATCGACTCCGCAGCCTCAGGGTCAGCTTTCTCAAGCATATCATGAAGTACGGAATTTCCCTGTACACGTGCAATTTCATAAAGCTCCGCACGATAAGTTTCATCACTTTTTGCATCTGAAAATTTTATATTATTAAGCAGTGAATCAATATAAAGTCCTGTACCGCCGACAATAATCGGAAGCTTTCCTCTTCTAAGAACATCCTGTATCTTTTCGTTTGCAAGTTTAACATAATCCGCTGCACTGAATACCACCCCACGGTCAAGAAAATCTATCAGATGATGTGGTATTCCATTCATCTCTTCAATGGTCGGTTTTGCTGAAGCTATATCCATACCCTTATAAATCTGTATTGAATCAGCAGAAATAATTTCGCCGTTATAAGCAAGTGCAAGTTCAACACCCAGCCATGTTTTTCCGGAGGCTGTCGGTCCGCATACAGCAAGTACAAAAGGCTTATTCATATTCATATAAGTCCTCCTTATGTACGCTTGAACTGATGGTCAATATTTCCCTTTGTCATGGTGAACATTACAGGTCTTCCATGAGGACAATGACGGACATTCTCATCAAATAAAATCTGTTCAACAAGTGCCTTCATTTCTTCCGGAGTATTTCTGTCATTTGCCCTTATCGCCGCCTTACATGCCATATTATGAAATATATCATCAAGCATACAAGTCTGTGGATTATGTTTGTGAAGCTTAAGGTTTTCCGCAACTTCACATATAATTCCTTCAACATCAGTATGCATAATAAAACTTGGAACACATTGTACAGTAATACACGGATGTTCTGAAAAATCAAATACAAATCCTAAATCAGCAAGCAGTTCAGCATTATCCTCCATAACATCTGCTTCTTCGGAAACAAGAAGCATTTTTATCTCCGTAATAAGACCCTGACTGTACTGTTTGCAGTTTCTGCTTTTAAGTCTTTCAAAAATAATACGTTCATGAGCTGCGTGCTTATCAATTATAATCATCTTATTATCAACTTCGGCAATTACATACAAACCGAATGCTTCACCTATAATTTTAATATCAGGTTTCTGTTCCTGAATCATTTCTGACGCTGTCTCAGCAGGCTCTAAAAATGAATCCGGATTTATATACTTAAAAGATTCTTTTTTTTCAGTTTCGGACTTTTGAACTGATTCTGTTTCAGAAAATTTTTTTATAGGTTCAATTTCAGAATTATATATATTTTTTTTCATAGCTTCTTCTTTTTCAGAAATATTCTCCGGAGCTGTAAATATGGATTCCTGTATAAACGGAATATCCTTAATATCACTGTTTCTCTCCTTATCATTTATGCCATCATTTTCATCATTAATATTTTCTGTATTAGTTTTCTGTTTAAATTCAAAATCATAAATCAATCCGCCGTCTATGAATGCACTTTTGACAGCAAAATAAAGAGCATCTGATATACTTTTTTCATCAGTAAAACGAATTTCCGCCTTTGCAGGATGTATATTTACATCCATTACTGTCGGTGACATATCAAGCATTATAATACAGGCAGGAAATTTTCCTGTCATCATCATATTTTCATATGCGTTTTCAAGTGCGGATGAACAAAGTTTTGAACGGATATATCTTCCGTTTACAAAAAAACTCTGAAAGGTTCTGTTTGCACGGGAATATAATGGTTTTACAGTGTATCCGCTTATATGGATACTGTTATATTCATAATCAATTTTAAGTAAATCATGTGCAAAATCTTTTCCATAAACTGCATAAACAGCAGAAAACAAGTCTCCGTCACCTGAAGAATTGAAATCCACACGGTTATTGCGGATAAGTTTAAATGATACATCCGGATGAGACAGTGCAATTTTATGCATTATATTGCTGACAGCATTTGCTTCTGAAACATCTTTTTTTAAAAATTTCAGTCGGGCAGGAGTATTATAGAATAAATCACGGACAATAACAGTTGTTCCGTCCGGACATCCACTCTTTTCATGAGATTTTTCCTCTCCACCCTCTACAGAATAAATTGTACCATAGGTTTCACCTTTCTGTTTTGTCATAATCTCAACCCTTGAAACTGCCGCTACCGATGAAAGTGCTTCACCCCTGAAACCAAGAGTATTTATATTATACAAATCGGATTTTTCAGCTATCTTACTCGTTGCATGACGAAGAAAGGCAACCGGAACATCTTCAAAGGATATTCCGCAACCGTCATCTGTAACACGCATATATGCAATACCACCGCTTTTTATCTCAACAGTAATATGAGTTGCTCCCGAATCAATAGAATTTTCTACCAATTCCTTTATGACAGATGCAGGACGTTCAATAACTTCTCCTGCGGCTATAAGCTCAGATATTTCCTTGCTTAAAATTTTAATTGATGACATTCTAAAACTCCTTTATGTGCAAAAATCAGTTATTCAATCATCTTCGCCATATCCTTCAACAATTCACGGCATTCACTGTCAGTCAATTCATCTATATTATTCTTTTTCAGCATATTAAGTACCGATTCCCTGCCCACACTGTTAAAACTTATCTGTTCGTCAGATTTTTTAACAACAGGTTTTTCAGAATTATGAACCGATTCCATTTCATTCAGAAGTTCCCTTGCACGTTCTATAACTTTAGGAGGAAGTCCCGCAAGCTTTGCAACATCAATTCCATAGCTTTCATCAACTCCGCCACGTACAATCTTACGAAGAAATTTAATAGTATCGCCATGTCTGTTTACTGCTATACTGTAATTCTTTACTCCGTCAATTTCATTTTCAAGATTTATAAGCTCATGATAATGGGTTGCAAAAAGAGTCCTGCAACCAAGTTTTTTATTCATGCAGATATATTCAGCAACTGCCTGGGCAATACTCAACCCGTCAAATGTCGACGTACCCCTGCCGACTTCATCAAGAATTACGAGACTGTTTCTGGTCGCATTTTTTAATATATCAGAAACTTCACTCATTTCAACCATGAACGTTGACTGACCTGCTGTCAAATCATCAGAAGCACCCACACGTGTAAAAATTCTATCGGCAATCGAAATCTTTGCCAAATCAGCAGGCACGAAACAGCCAATCTGAGCCATTAACACTATCAATGCAGTTTGACGCATATAAGTTGATTTTCCTGACATATTGGGACCTGTTATAACTGCCATTCTGTTCGCATTCGTGTCAATATATGTATCATTCGGAACAAATATCTCATCTTTAAGCATGAGTTCAACAACAGGATGACGTCCGTTTTCTATATTTATTATTCCGTCAATTGATATATCCGGTCTTACATACAGATTCCGCAGTGATGTTTCTGCAAATGCACAGAGTACATCAACGGCTGCAACAGCTGAAGCTGTTTTCTGTACCTCGACAAGCTTACCGGCAATAAAATCACGCACTTCTGCAAAAATATCAGCTTCAAGTGAAAGTGCTTTATCCTTTGCACCAAGTATCGCATTTTCAGCATTTTTCAGTTCTTCAGTAATAAATCGTTCTGAATTTGCAAGCGTCTGCCTGCGTATCCAATTATCAGGAACCAAATCATAATATGAACGGGTAACTTCAAGATAATAGCCGAAAACTTTATTGAATCCGATTTTAAGATTTTTAATTCCTGTAGCCTCTTTCTCACGCTGTTCAATGCCTTCGATAATTTCCCTGCCATGATTCATAATATGACGGAGATTGTCAAGGTCTTCGTTGAAACCATCCTTTATAATTCCTCCTTCTTTTACATTAATAGGAGGTTCGTCCATAATTGAATTTTCAACAAGCCTTACTATTTCACTCAAATCAGAAATATCATTGTTATACTTTGTAAGAAGTTTTGAAACAGAAAGCTTTTCAAGTTCTTTCTTTATCATGGGAAGCTGTACCGCTGTTGCTGAAAGTGCCTTCAAATCACGCGGAGTTGCAGATTTATACATAATTTTAGTCATAAGTCTTTCAAGGTCATATGAACGGTCAAGCAGACTTCCTATATCAGCAAGAATAACACTTTTTCTGTAAAGAGCCTCAACGGCATCAAGTCGTTCTATAATTTTCGCCGGATTTTTCAAAGGCTGTTCAATCCAGTTTTTAAGCATTCTTCTGCCCATAGACGTTCTTGCCGAATCAAGTACCCATAAAAGCGAACCTTTTTTCTCCTTGCTTCTCAGTGTTTCAGTAAGTTCAAGATTGCGTCTTGCATTCAAATCAAGACCCATAAAAGAGTCGCCATTAAGTAAATTAATTGAAGTAAATCTTGAAACAGAGGTTTTCTGTGTATCACGGATATAGTCAAAAAGTCCGCATAAAGCAGAACACTCTGCACCAGATTCGGAAATACCCAGCTCCAGAACTGATTTTACTCCGAAAACATCTTCAATATGACTTCTTTTTTCATTCACATCAAAACAGCTTTCTTCTCTGAGTGTTACAGTACAATTAAGACGGAGTTTTATAAAATCAGTAATATTTTTAAGCGACAAAAAACTCTCAGAAAAAATAATTTCAGCAGGCTGACAGCGTGAAAGCTCATTAATCACTCCTGATTCAAAAGAATTTCCATGAAAAATGCTCAAATCAGCTTCGCCTGTAGAAATATCAGCCGACGCTATACCGCATGATTTTTCTTCTTCATTGTAGAAAATACTGCATATATAGTTGTTTTTTCCGTCATCAAGCATACTTGATTCCGTAACCGTTCCGGGAGTTACAACACGTATAACATCACGTACTACTATTCCTTTTGTTTCAGAAGGGTCAGTAAGCTGTTCACAAACTGCAACTTTATAGCCCATATCAATAAGCCTTTTTATATACATATCCGCCGCATGATAAGGAATACCGCACATCGGAGCACGCTCTTCAAGCCCGCAGTCCCTGCCCGTAAGGGTAAGTTCTAGAGCCTTTGATATGACAATGGCATCATCAAAAAACATTTCATAAAAATCTCCCAAACGGAAAAACAATATGCAGTCTTTATAATTATCCTTTATTTCAAAATACTGCTGCATCATCGGCGATATTTTACTTCTGTCGATTTTCATAAATTAAACTCCTAACTTATAATCAACCGCATCCGCCACAGGTTGCACAGCTTCCTGAACATCCTGTTGACGGCTGACAGGTTTCAGGGTCTTCACCGTTTGCACACATCGTAATAATCTGATTCATATTATTGACAAGTGCTTCAAGCGAACCCTGTGCGGCAGAAAATATCATCATATTCTTATTGGACATAATTTGTTTATAATTGGATTTTATACCCTCATCAAGTTCCTTGATTCGTTCAGTATCCTTATCATCCTTGGCAAGTTCCTCATTGAGCTGTAAACGCATATTTTCAAAACCGCTGATAAGTGCCTGAAGTACAGTATCATTGTCATTTGCCTGTTTTGCCAGCATATAGGCAGTATATCTGTCATCAGCCTGTAAAGCCTTGCCGAGTTCTCTTGTCATTTCAATAATATCCATTTTAAATTTCTCCTTTGAATTAAATTATTTATTTTTAAGGTGTTACATCAATTGTTTCAGATATATCACCATTTTCATCAAGTATAAGCTGCTCTCTTTTTACAAGATTTTAATTTCCCAGTTCATCATATTCAAAATAATCTACAAATACATCACCATTCCACTTATATACAGTATTTTCCGTATCAACTGCACTTGATTTTGAATTTACAGAAAGAGTCTCATTTTTTATATCAGCCTGTACTCAATAATATAAATCATTAAGTTCATTCCAATTTTCAAACTTCTGAACTTCCAGACTATAATGATAATACTGAATAGAAATATCATCATAGCCATCAAAATTGAAATAATTTATGTGTATAAAACAAGCTGATTCAGTTCTGTATTGTATTCATAATTATGAAGTTTATTCAACAGCAATTCTTCTGTTTTTTCTATGCTTACCGCGTTTTCAGTAAATTATATTTTCTCTTCTGTAATTTCAGTTACAGATTCAGTCTGAATTTCATAAATATCTTCCTTGATTGCAGCTGCTGATTTTCTGTCCATAATTCTTTCATATTTTCGGAAGTTATCTCTGATATACTGTTTTCAATGAATTTATCACTGCAACCGGTTAGTAAAATACCCGAAAACAAAATGAATAAAAACTTTATTATATAATTTTGCCTCTTACTGCCCAGTTCATAGCATCAGTAATTTCAACATCAACAAATTGTCCGATAAGCGAATTATCTCCCTCAAATTCAACAATAATAAATTCATTACTTTTACCTGAAACATACCCCTTTTGCTTTTTGGAAACATCATCAACAAGCACACGCATTTTCTTACCAATAAAACGTCTGTAATTTTCAGATGATATTTCCCTCTGAATTTCAAGAAGCTTTCTCATACGACGACCTTTTACCTCATCAGAAACAAAGTCAGGCATTTCTGCTGCTTTAGTACCCGAACGCTTGGAGTAAATAAATGAATAGATATTATCATATTTCACATATTTTATTATATCAAGGGTAGCATTAAAATCCTCGTCTGATTCATTCGGAAATCCTACTATCAAATCAGTTGTAAGTGAAAATTCAGGGTCTTTGCTTCTGATGTAATTTACTGTTTCAAGATATTTTTCAGCGGTATACCGTCTGTTCATACGGTTTAAGACATCACTGCTCCCGCTCTGTAAAGGAAGATGCAGATGCTTTGCGATTTTGTCACATTCAAAAATAGTATCAATAAGTTCCTTTGAAGCATCTTTAGGATGTGAGGACATAAAGCGAATTATAAAATCCCCTTCAATTTTATTAAGTTCCCTTAAAAGTTTCGGAAATGCATTTACTTCACCGAAATCATTTCCATATGAATTTACATTTTGTCCCAATAACATGATTTCTTTATAACCGTTTTCAACAAGGCTTCTGACTTCAAAAATTATATCATCAGGATTCCGACTTCTTTCACGTCCCCTGACATATGGCACTATACAATATGTACAGAAATTATTGCATCCAAACATTACAGGCACGCTTGCCTTGAATTTACTTTCTCTCACCTGTTGCGTTACTTCTGAAAAATCATCATATTCGGATATATCAACTCCGAATTTCTGACCATTAAGACAGTCAAAAAGCATCTTGGGAATACTGTTTATAGCAGAAGTTCCCACAACAAAATCAACTTGCGGATATGATTTTTTAATCTTCTCCGCAATATGCTCCTGAGCAGTCATACAACCTGAAATACCGATAATAAGTGATGGTTTTATCTCCTTTAGTTTTTTCATACTTCCGATAATTCCGAATACTCTGTCCTCTGCATTTTCACGCACAGCACAGGTATTAAGTATAATCAAATCAGCCTTTGTTTCGTCATCAGTAAAATTATATCCGGTCTGCTGCAAAAGCCCTTTTATTTTTTCTCCGTCCGAAATATTAAGCTGACATCCGAAACTTCTTACATATGCCAACTTTGATTCACCGATAATATTTCTTATTTTATCAAGCATATCAATACACCTCTGAAAATTCATAAACTACTTTTATTTTACCAATAATATGAGAATTGAAATTATCAAGCTCATAAGCAGGAATCAATAACTCCTGATGATTTCTGTTTCCGACAGTATGAACTTCAAACTGACTGCAATATTCATCATCAACTTCAAATTCGGTAACATATCCCTTACAGTCAGATTCTCTTTTTACATTCCATTTTTCTGCAATTTCACAGGCATACTCACAATTGAGAACCGGATAAAAAATTGGCTGTTCCTGAAGTCTTGACGGAAATTCTGTATAATTGCTTTTTTCAATAAGTTCAAGTTCTGATGTCCACACTTGTCTGTATAAAATCATAATATTACTTTCCTATTTTATGATAACTCTATAATTATAACATATTCTGAACATATATGCAAGTGTTGATTCAATGAAAAAAGGGACGTTTTTAAGCGTCCCTTAAAATCTTAATTATTTTTCATCAGAGAATCAAAATAAGCTTTTTCAATCGGAAAATCAGTCTGCTTGATGAAACCGGCTTCAATTGCCTGAATGGCATTTGCATCTGCACCCGTTACTCCGTCGCCGTTGTCAACAACGTCGGCATTCACTGCACCCTGTTCGGAGAGAGCATATTCGTCTCCATTGCCAAGATGCTGGATTATGGCGGTTGCATCGGCAATTGTTACCTTATCGTCACAGTTTGCATCACCCCAGAGAGTAACTTCAATACCGCCGCCACCGGAAGATGTTGTTTTATCCGGTTCAGATGTAGAAGGATTTGATGAACCGCCTGAAGTATATAAGTCTTCCGGAAGGTCTTCAAGATTAATAGCATAATCACTTGTTAAAAGCTCCTTCATAGTTTCAGGATTGTTATAATCGTCACCTGAAACAAAATTATCCTGACCATTGTCATACCATGTACAGAAGTAAAGCCAAGAAGCCTTTTCTGTCTTTATATTTGAAAGGCTTGGAATTGTACTGTTTTCCATGATTGCGGCCATTTTATTGTTTTTAACATAATCAACAAGAGACCAGTAAACATTGCTGTTACAGTCCTCATTAGGTCCGCTTGTAAGTCCGTCATGACGGTTATATACAGTATCATATTTGTCAAAGCCTACAATGTCAACATAATCATCTCCCGCATACCAGCCTGCCGAATCATCAGACCATGCATAAAGGTTCTGCTCCCAGATAAGATTATGAAGACCATATATATCAGTAAGCTGTTCATAGAGATATTTCCAAAGAGCCTTATAATCCTCTGCACCATCCTGTGACCACCAGAACCATGCTCCTTTACCGTCAAGACCTCCGTTGCCCTCCGCCTCATGGAACGGACGGAACAGAATAGGAATATTATTTTCCTGAAGAATGAGGAATTGTTCAGCTAAATCCTCAATAGCAAGATTAAGATAATCGTTTTCCTTTGTACCCTTTTTTACAGCGTTTGCAATACTGTACTGTGAATTATTCTTGTATGAACATTTAGACCAGTCAACAGCTTCACCGAGTTCATAATTTTCAAAATCAACCGGAAGATTAATATGCCAGCAAGCAGTTGCAATACCGTTCTTATTCTTTACCCAGTCAATAACACGTTCTGTTGTACCGTCATCCCAGCCATAAAGAGGATTATAATTCATAAAATCAAAGCCTCTGATAGCAGGATATGAACCGCAAAGGTCCTTAATAAAATCAAATTCCTGGTCATAGTAATCATACTTATAACTACGGTTCTGCTCATCATAAGTATATGTTCTCACATCATCAGAACAGTGCCAATAAAATTTGTTTCCGTCCTTATCAACTGCTTCACTGTCACGGTCAATTTCATATTCTTTTCCCTTGCCGTCAACACATTTGTCTGAACCTGCGTCATAACGGATATCAGTCAAAACACTATGACCGCCGCCGTAAATCTCCTGCTGACCTGACAGAATACCCTTACCATAAACACTGTGAAGATAACTCATAAGTGCTTTTGTTTCAGCAGTTGCATCAGCATCACACGGAATATTTGTAGCCTGAGTAACATCAGGAAAAACAGCTTTTGAAACCGTCAATTTATCAATAGCAAGATAACCATACTCATTTACAAATGCAATTTCATTCTCACCTTTTTTAAGGCGTAAAGTTCCGAAATCAATATCAGTCCATTTGTCATAGTATGGTACCTGTTTAGTGTATTTAACGCCATTGACAACAATAGTCTGCTGACGGGGAGTCTCCTTGTCAAGAATCTGAGCACCTTTTACAACAACCTGATACATATCATCTTCAGGAACAGTAACTTTAAAACTAAGTTTATCATTTGTGAGATAAGTAAAACCTTCACCGCTATATTCTCCGCCTATTGCAACTCCATAAATATCAGTCCAGAGTGTTGCCCCTTCCATATCTTCACCTTCAATAGTAAAAGGAAAAGAAGTTGTTTCAGTATCAGCAGCCATAACAGGTGCGATATACGGAACAGATGCGGCTGTCATTGCTGTCGCAGAGAGAGCAGCAAAACATTTTTTAAATAAATTGTTCATTTTAATAATCCTCCTTTTGAATTTTGATATAATTACCTATCAGAAATAAAAAATTATCGTTTCTGACTTTTTAAATCTTTTAAAAAATAAATATGAATACCAAAAATTCCATAATATGCTATAACAAATGATTTATAATATTTCAGTTTTATTGATTTGAATTTTCTTCTGTTTCCTGAATTATTTTGCGACGTTAAAAATATAACAGTCTAACCATTTTTAACCTGAGAAAATATGTTTTTCTGAAATCATATTCCCTTAAGTTTATATCTGCTTATATACATCATATCCTTATACCTTCAGTATATAAATACAATTAAACCAGATAGCAATTTTGAAAACTTCATAAAGTACCTTTTAAAATTTAATTTCCATAATAATATTATATACCATATGATTAAACAATGCAATGATTTTTATAAAAAAAAATAAATTTGTCTTAAATTACAAATATATTATAATTTTTTTGTGAACTAAGTAAAAAAATCCCTGCAAAAAAGCAGGGAATAAATCACATTCAATTATTAAGTGCCTTATCAAGCCATACCTTAGCAATGTCAAGAGCTTCATAAAGTCCACATTCACGGTCAGTACGCTTTACAAAAGCTTTCATGGGGTCAGGTTCATTTGTATCCATCTGAATAACTCTTACCTTTGAAGTCATTTTATTTCCGTCAATATCTTTTACTGCGAGTATCTGAATCCAGATTACATAGGGGTCGGACATATAGCCATAATAAAGCTGATTTCCGTTTCTTACGAGCGGATAACCCCTGTATGTCTTAAACTTTTCGTTCATAATATATAATCCTCCTTTGACAACAGATTGTACAAATGTCATCTGCTTAATTATTTCCAGGTTTTTATAAAATCTTCCTCTGAATTAAGCTTCTTTGCATTTTCAATAAGTGTTTCGACATAAGATTTTGAAATAAAGAACTTGCTTTCACCATTTACGGCAATAAGGGAAGTCATCGAAGAATAATCATAAAATTCAAAAAGATTTGTACTGTTATCATATGAATCAGTATATTCAAGAACTGCCATAGGTTCGCCGGCAGGAATTTTTTCATCAAGAGCAAAATTTTCAGCATTTCCGCTTATCAGGAAACTATAGAACTGTCTGTATCGCTCACTGCTGAATTCTCCGCCATTCAGAGTTGTTCTGAAATCATCTGATTTCAGCGATTCAATTTCTGCATCAGGGTCAATTCTTTCAGTAACGAATTTATATTCATCATCTCCGGCAGTCAAACTTAAATCCGTGATATTCCATACATATGAAGCAATGAAAATAGTTGATGCAATATCAACCGGCTGTACAACCGTCCACTTTGCATTTTCGGTACTGACAATAAATATAACATTCCCACCGTCCATCATTGCATAACAGCACTTTTTATTTTCATCATCGGTAAAAGGCTCACTAAGCAAAAGTTTATAATCATTGCCGTCATCACATTCCATGGTTACAGCACAGAAAGGTTCTTTGAGTCCTGCTTCTGCAATATCTGAATCCGAACAATGAACGCTGTATATTCCATCCGCACTAAGTCCGAACATTCCTGTTGTTATATCAGTTGATTTCTCAACAGAAAGATATGCCTGTGTCGGTTCTTTCATCATATGAGATGCAGAAGTTCCTCCGCTGTATGTGTCATCATTCTTAATATATTCAAGGTAAATATCATAGTCAATATCCTCACGTTCAATTCTGAGACTTTCGACTACAGGCTGTTCATCAGGAGATGCAAGCACTTTTGTCTCAACAAATTCAATAAGTGACTTGCTGTAGTTTGCAATTGTTGAGTTTTTTACAGTAAATACAGTATCAACGCCATCAAGCATTACATAGGTAACATCACCGCTCGGTGCTTCATTGCCTATAAAAAGCGTATATTCCGTACCTGTTTCATACTCGACATCAACTGTAATCTCCGGTGATGCAAGACCGAATTTAGCAAGGTCAGTACAGTTCTTCTCAATAACAGCTTCAGAAGTCAGTCCGTTGGCATTGTTTGCAAGAGTACCTATAACAGATGTTTTCATTTCAATATCCTGATAGCCGTCAAGAGTATAAGTCGCAACGCCATTTTCTGTTTTTTCATCTCTCTGAACAACCCGAAGCTCGTCCGTTCTGTTTTTTACATCGACAGTTTTAACAACGCCTTTAAGGTCTGCTCCTGTATCGGGGTCTGTGCCTGTAACTTTATCATCATGTATCAATATGACAGCCTGTTGTTCGGCTTCCGAGCTTTCAGTTCCGGAAGAATTATTTGCATCTTCATCATCGTCTGGCTGTGTAAGCATAAGTGCAGCATATCCGCCGCCAAGAACGGCAAGCACCGTACTGAGTCCGATAATTCCTTTAACTGATTTCTTCATTTATTCTTTCTCCATACCAATACGGCAACACCGGCAATTGCAATAAGCAAAGGAATTACAACAATAACAATTACCTGAACAACCCGTGCAGAAGCCATTGTAATTGCAAGACCTGACTGCTGAATTGTCTTTTCGGGAATTATAACGCTTTCTTCCTTGCCTGATATATTATTTACAATATTAAGAACCGCATTTGCATTATTATAAGTGTTTGTACTCGAAAGTACAGCACTGTCAAGCATAAACGGACTGCTGATTACAAGAAGGTCGCTTCCATAAATATCAAGCTGTTTTGATGTTTCTTTTCTTGCTTTCACGACAACATTATATGAAGCTTTTTCGCTTGATGAATCACCTGTTTCGAGTGAAGTGAGATATGAAGTAGACTTTGATTTTAGTATCTCATCATTTATAGTATCATTATTCTTGCTTATAATATTTATCGGCTTTGCATATGATGCTATAATCGGAAGTGTTTCATTCGGCAGAGTTCCAACAGTTTCAGAATCAGCAATTTCAAGCATAGGTGCATAATCGGTCATATTGTTAAGCGAACGATAGGTTGCCTGCACCATGTTTTCATCCATGACTGCGGATTGTTCAATGCTTATTTTCCATTCCTCTAAAAATGAATTGATATTGGGAAGATTTGTTGCATAAAAATTCGGAATATAAATCATATCTTTTTCATAATTTCCGCCGTTATATAGAAAATCACTGAGTTTTGCAATAATATCCTCCGAAAAATCAACCTGTGGAGCAGCAACAATAACCATATCGTATTCTTCAGGGCTGAGTGCGTCTGAAGCAATATCAATTTCAGTACAGTCATATCCATTTGTTGAAAGGAATGATTCAAATGAATTTGCAATAGATTCATGAGACGCATCAAAAATTGAATTTCCATTCATAGTTGTAACAACAGCCGTTCTTACGGGATTAGCATCAGCAACGGCTCTGATAGCAGAAGTTATTGTGCTTTCACCTGCAAAAGCCATGTTGATATTAGTCTGCGTACTGTCACGGGTAGGTGCTATCATACCTGTAACCTGTTCAGGAGTTATAACCTTTACTCTTTCATTGCAGTAAAGAACTATACTGCCCTGTTCAATTTCACCATTATAGTATTTGTTGAAACGTGTAACAACATCAGGGTCTTTATTCATGTCAACATATTTAACACTGATACTTCCGCTTCCCTGTTCTGCATAAACAGTGTATTTTTCCAGAATTTCAGGAATAATATTGAACGGCATCTCAACAATTGCTCCATAATACTGATAAAACATTGCTTCGTACTGCTGTGAAAGGGAATCAAAATAATTCTTTGTTGTCATTACAGTAATTTCAATATCCTTATCAATAGCTTTTACAGCATCAATTGATTCATCTGTAAGTTCATATCTGTTATCAGGTGTCAAATCAAGCTTTATGGGATAGCGCTTCATAAGAAGTCCGCACATAAGATTCAAAACTATAACAATGGCAATTACAAGTACAACAACTGCTATTGACATTGAACCGAATTTAAGCTTTTTGAAATTTTTCGGCTTTTTCTGTTTTACAGTTCCCTGTCCGGAAACCTCTGTTAATTCTTTTTCTTTTTTACTCATTGGTTTTTATCTCCTTTCCGCATCAGCCCCAGCGTCTTTTATCAAGAACTCTCACAGTAAAGAAATTGAAAATAAAAGCGGTACTGATAAAAAACAATATGCTTGAAAGGTTGAAAACTCCGCTAGTAAATTCGACATATCTTGAATAGAATGAAAGTGAAAGCATAGCTTTCTGAATATGTTCATTGGATATATTTGCAGCAAGCGAATCAAAAAGATAAAGTACAAAGAGTGCAAGCATACTTGCAACAGCAGATGCCATCTGATTTTCGGTAAGCGACGAAACAAAAACTCCAACTGCAATAAACGCAGCTCCTAAAAACAACATGGCAAAATAGTTGCCCAGAAGAGTCGACCACACAATATCACCATAAACAGCAACAAATATTGAATAAATAAATACAATGCTTTCAGCTATGACAAACAAAGTAAGTGCAGCAAAATATTTACCTAAAACAATTGACCACAAACCTATAGGTGCAGTAAGAAGTCCTTGGTCTGTACGGTTTTTCTTTTCCTCACTCATAAGCTTCATGGTAAGAATCGGAATAAGGAACAGAACCACAATAAACATTGAACCAAACATTGCTGACATATCAGAAGTAGCTGAACCTATAACGCCATAAAAGAAGAAAATTCCTGAAAGCAGTGCATAAACTGATAAAAATACATATGCAACGCCCGATGTAAAAAACGCACCCATTTCACGTCTGTAAATTGCTCCCATTATTCTTCCCCTCCTTTTTCAAGATTCACTTTTTCAGAAGCCACAAGCTCGCCGTTTTCAACATTTATGTCAAGCTTCGGAGCATCATTCTTTTTATCATTTCCTACAACAACATCACCCATAGTAATTTTAAGGAATATGTCTTCAAGAGTCAAGTCTGAAAGCTGAAGCATAAGAATATTCCAGTTCTTATCTCTGCAAAGCTTGTTGACAGCACGACGGACATCTGTTTTTTCATCTGCTTCAACATCATAGTCATAAATACCATGTTCTCTTTCCATATCAGCACGTACGTATTTAATACCTTCAAGACTTCTGAGTGCATCAACAATTTCCTGTTTATCGGCCACAGTATGAGTGGTTCCCTCAATACGCAAGGTCATTTTATGCTCGTTTGTAATACTTTTTGCAATTTCGTCTGCTGTGCCGTCAGCGGCAACAACACCTTTGTTTATAATTATGATTCTGTCGCATACTGCCTGAATTTCCGGAAGTATGTGAGACGAAAGAATAACGGTATGATTCTTTCCGAGCTTTTTTATAAGCGAACGAATTTCAATAATCTGATTCGGGTCAAGTCCGACAGTAGGCTCGTCAAGTATAAGAACGGGCGGATTATTTATCAAAGCCTGAGCAAGTCCTACACGCTGTTTATATCCCTTTGAAAGATTCCTGATAAGTCTGCCTCTTACCTGAGTAATCTTACAGAGATTACAGATTTCCTCAAGATGTTTTTTTCTTGAAAGCTTGCATTTCTTCAAATCATACATGAAATTAAGATATCCGTCAACAGTCATATCAACATAAAGAGGCGGAATCTCAGGCAGATATCCTATATTCGCCTTAGCTTTTATAGGGTCTTCCAGAATATCCGTGTTATTGATTAGAATCTGTCCGGACGTTGAAGAAATATAGCCTGTAAGCATATTCATAGTTGTTGACTTTCCTGCTCCGTTCGGTCCGAGAAAGCCAAGAATCTGTCCTTTTTCAACAGTAAAGCTTATGTTGTTTACGGCCTGCTTATCGCCGTAACGCTTGACAAGGTTTCTGACCTCAATCATTTAATGGTATCCTCCTGATATTTTAATAATATTTAATTTACTGAATAATAATATCCTATTTGTGTGATAATGCAGTGAAAGCATTACGAATTTTCTATGTTCATATTAAAATATGTTGTATACTTTCCATATCTTCCGCAATCTGCCTTTTAAGTTCGTCCAAAGAACTGAATTTCTGTTCAGGACGTATAAATTCCAAAAGGTTCAATCTGATATTTTTTCCGTATAAATCGCCTGAAAAATTTATAATATGAGTTTCCGCAAGTGGTACACCATCATAATTTACAGTAGGTTTCATACCGATATTGGTCATTGCCCTGTACCGATACCCATTTATAAAAGTATCAGACGCATACACTCCGAATTTCGGAACAAGCTGTCCTTTTTCAAAAATCTGGTTTACAGTAGGAAATCCGATAGTCCGTCCAAGAGCCTTACCGTGAACAACTTCACTATTTATATTGTAAGGCTCTCCGAGGAACTGGCAAGCTCTTACAGTATCACCATTTAGGAGCAGATTGCGGATAACTGTTGAGGATACTGTTTCACCCTTATACACAACATCATCGGCTATACGGACTTCAAATCCGTATTTTTTTCCAAGTTCACACAGTTCATTTACTCCGCATGAAGCAAAATTTCCAAACCTGAAATTATTTCCACAGCATACTATACCTGCATTCATCTTATCAATAAGAATATTTTTAACAAATTCTTCACCGCTTAATCTGCATATTTCCTCGAATGATACCGACCGAATATGTGACCCGAAACCAAGATTAAACAACATATTATATTTACTGAGATGATTATAAATATATCCGTATTCACCCTTGCTTTTTCGTAATACCATTGTCGGATTGAATGTAAAAACATAAGGAATCAAGCCGTTTTTTTCCTGCTCCAGAGCAAGATTCAATACAGCACGATGCCCGAGATGAACACCGTCAAAAAGACCGAGTGCAACAGCAGATTTTCCTGTATTCATTTATTTCACCTCAGATAAAATTTTTAACAATCCTAATACATCCATTTCCAAAATCCGCAGAAGCTATACCGATAAATTTGCCATCAAAACCATATACTGAATATTCAGGAACTCCCTGCCTGATATTTTTTATGCGGTTCAAATCCAGCTTAACGCCGTTTCTGTACATTCTTGTTTGTACCTCATTAAGACACAGTTTAGGAATATTTTGAAAAACACGTTCTATCGGCAAAATAAGCGACTCAAGTCTATCTTCATCCTTAGCACACTGTACTTCATCAAGGGTAAAGCATTCATTTATAGTGAATCCGCTTGAATACGTGCGGACAAGACCCGTCATAATACCGCCACAACCAAGCCTTTCACCTATGTCATTTATAATTGTACGGATATAAGTACCCTTTCCGCAGTCAATTTCAAGAGTACCTTCACGGCTTTCCTCATCATATCTCAAAATACTGATATTCTTAATTTCAATTTCACGTGGATTACGTTCAACTTCAATTCCCTGACGTGCCAAATCATACAGACGTTTCCCGTTGACCTGAACAGCCGAATACATAGGCGGCAACTGCCTTACTTTACCTTTAAATTCAGGCAGAACTGCTTCAAGTTCCTCACGATTTATTTTTTTATCAGATTCTGTTAAAATATTTCCTGTAACATCTTGAGTATCGGAAGTTTTTCCAAATATGAAATCGGCAGTGTATCTCTTTGAATTATCTGGCATAATATCACAAGCTTTTGTAGCAGTCCCGACAAATACCGGCAGAACACCTGTTGCCATTGGGTCAAGAGTACCGCCGTGACCAAGACGCTTTATTTTCATTATGCCCCTGAGTTTTGCAATAACATCAAAGGAAGTAAATCCCTGTGGCTTGTTTATACAAAGTATGCCGTTCATAAAAGTGCCTTTCTTACAGCCTCAACAAGCTGTTTTTTAGCTTCGTCAAGAGTACCTTCAATTATACATCCGGCAGCTTTTGCGTGACCGCCTCCGCCGAAAATACGGCATATATCAGATACATTTACAAAATCAGCCGAGCGGAAAGAACATTTATAAACATTAGGTTCACGTTCTTTCATGAGTATGCCGACTTCTGTATCCTCAAGCTGTATTGTCATAGGGGCAAGCCCTTCAAACTCATCTGAATTTATTCCCAATTCATTCATCATATCAAGAGTTATAGCTGCAATAACAAGCTTATTGTCAAGATACTCTTCCATAATATCTACAAACTTGGATTCAAGTATCATTCTTCCCTTTGATTTTATCTCAAACATACGGCGGTTTATTTTTGAGAAATTTATATCACTGTAACAGTGTTTCATTTCAGCAGCAATTTCATGTGCATGTGAAGTAGTGCAGTCATACCTGAAACAGCCTGAATCGGTTGCAATGCCTGTATAAAGGCACATCGCACAATGAGAACTGATATTTATTCCCATAAATTTTGCAAGGTCATAAATAATTTCGCAGGATGCTGTTGCTTTCGGACGGAGCAATGTTTTTTCCGCATAATTTCTGTTTGATACGTGATGGTCTATGCAAAGCTGTACTTTATCTCCGTAAATTTCCTGATATTTTCCCATAAGCTTGGTATCGGCAACATCAACTGCTATAATAGTTTCAGGCTTAAACTCTTCACCTGCTCCGCTGTTCGTAATAAAGTCATAGCGTGATGTAAATTCATCACTGCAAACAACCCTGCTTCTTATACCAAGCTCAGTAAGAATATCCTTCAGACCGAATCCTGCACCGATACAATCGCCGTCAGGACTCTGATGTGTGATTATAACAGCGTCCTTGCAGTTCCTGAGAAAAACTTCCGCTTCACTAAAACCAATATACATAGCAATTCTCCTTTGACTGAATTTGTTATAGAATATCGTTGAGCTTTTTGCTTATTTCTGCACCACGCTCAATGGAACTGTCTGCAATAAAAGTAAGGGACGGCGATTTTCTCATTTGCAGACGATGAAAAAGTTCACGGCGGATATAGCCTGCCGCACTTGTCAGTCCCTTGACTGATTCTTTTGTACGTTCAATGCCTTCCAGACTTGATACATATACCTTGCATACTGACATATCACCTGATAAATCAGCTCTTACAACAGTAAGAAGCTTATCTATTCTGGGGTCTTTGAGTTCCCTTAAAATAGCGGTAAGTTCTCTCTTTATATCTTCTGCCATACGATTTGTTTTAAAGTTTGCCATATTTCTCCTTTTTGTAAAAAACAGATAATCAAACAAGAAGCAGGATTAAATACCCGCTTCCTGTATTGTTTATATATCAATTAATCTTCACGATATTCTTCAACTGTATAAGTTTCAAAAATATCGCCTTCTTTTACATCACTGAATTTTTCAAGGCTTATACCGCATTCATATCCCTCTGCAACTTCCTTTGCATCGTCCTTGAAACGTTTCAAGCCTGATATCTTGTCATCAGCGATAATTATGCCGTCACGTACTACACGAACCTGACAGCCACGTATTACTTTTCCGTTAAGAACATAGCTTCCTGCAACCATTCCGACATTTGAAATTTTATATACCTGACGGACTTCAATTCGTCCAAGCTCAACATCACGGAATTTAGGTGCAAGCATACCTTTCATGGCTGTAGAAATTTCTTCTATAGCATCATAAATGATACGGTAAAGACGTATATCAACACCATCTCTTGCTGCATTTTCAGCAGCTACAGGGTCAGGACGTACATTGAATCCAACAATAATAGCATTTGATGCACTTGCAAGCATAACATCACTTTCTTTGACTGCTCCGACTGCTCCGTGTATTACGTGAACTCTTACTTCATTGTTTGAAAGCTTTTCAAGCGACTGCTTAACTGCTTCAACCGAGCCCTGAACATCAGCTTTTACAATAACAGGAAGTTCCTTGATTTCTCCCTCTGCAATCTGGCTGAAAAGATTATCAAGAGTAACTTTTCTATAGGAATTGAACTGCTCCTGCTTTGCTTCATGCTTACGCTGTTCAACAAGTTCTCTTGCAAGTCTTTCATCTTCAACAGCATTGAAAATGTCACCTGCACTCGGAACTTCCGCAAGACCCGTAATCTCAACCGGAACAGACGGACCAGCAGATTTTACTGTTCTTCCTTTATCGTTTGTCATTACTCTTACACGTCCCACCGCTGTACCTGCAATAAGAACGTCACCCTGTTTAAGCGTACCGTTCTGGACAAGAAGTGTGGCTATAGGACCTCTGCCTTTATCAAGACGTGCCTCAATAACAGTACCCTTTGCAAGTCTGTCAGGATTAGCCTTTAAATCCTGAACTTCTGCAACAAGAAGTACATTTTCAAGCAATTCGTCAATTCCATCGCCTGTTTTTGCAGAAACAGGAACACAGATAATATCTCCGCCCCAGTCCTCACATACAAGGTCATATTTTGTAAGCTCTTCCTTGATTCTATCAGGATTTGCACCCTCTTTATCCATTTTGTTTATTGCAACAATTATCTGTACACCGGCAGATTTGGCATGATTGATTGATTCAACAGTCTGAGGCATAATACCGTCATCAGCAGCAACGACAAGAATTGCAATGTCTGTGATATTTGCACCTCTTGCACGCATTGAAGTGAATGCCTCATGTCCGGGAGTATCAAGAAAAGTAATTTTCTGTCCGTCAACTTTAACCTGATATGCACCTATATGCTGAGTAATTCCGCCTGCTTCACCTGCAGCAACATGAGCATTTCTGATTCTGTCAAGAATTGAAGTCTTACCGTGGTCAACGTGACCCATAACAACAACAACAGGACATCTTGATTCAAGATTTGTATCATCATCATCGCTGTCATCAATAAGGCGTTCTTCAATGGTAACGATAACTTCCTTTTCCACTTTTGCACCCATTTCGTCAGCAACAAGCGAAGCAGTGTCAAAATCAATTTCCTGATTTATAGAAGCCATTATGCCAAGCCCCATAAGTTTCTTTATAACCTGAGTAGCAGTAGCCTTGAGACGTGCAGCAAGCTCACCGACCGTGATTATATCAGGAATCATAACTTTAAGCTGCTGTTTTCTTGCACGTTCCAGCTCAAGTCTTTTAAGCTTTTCAGCTTCGGATTCCTTTTTTGAAAACTGCTGACGGTTTCTTTGTGCTGATTTCTGATTAATCTTCTGTTTCTTTGAAGAATAGTTATCATTATGTCTGTTATTTGAAGAAGCCATCTGGTCATAACGCTCATTATATTTATCAAGGTCAACATAACTTCCTCTTGTATCAACAGTACGCCTCTGGGTAACAGTTGAAGAAGTTTCAGATGAGAAGTTTGCATTAAGCTTTGAGCTTTCACCTCTTACTCTTGCTTTAACCTGTTCTTTTTCTTTCTTCTTTTTCTTTTCCTGTTTTGACTCATCAACTTTTACAGAAGATTTCAGAGTTTCATTTTTTCCAGATACAACAGATTTTTCCTCAATTTTTTTCTTCTCCGGAATAATTTTCTCCTGCTTCACAAATTTATCCTGTCTGTCTTTTTTATCCTTCTTGTCCTTTTTATCATATTTATCAGACCTATCGGATTTCTTTTCATCCTTTTTGTCTTTTCTATCTCTTCTGTCTTTTCTGTCTTCTTTTTTGTCGTCTTTCTTATCCTTTTTATCGGATTTTTTAACAGGTTTAGGGTCATTTTTGGATGCAAAATACTCATCAAATGATTTAACTTCATTCGCTTTCGTATAATGCTCAAGAATTTTGTTCATTTCATCTTCAGTAAGAACTGATAAAGGTTTTTTCTTTGTATCTCCTTTTTCAGCGAAAAAGTCGATAATTTTCTGTGAAGGAATATTTAAATCCTTTGCAGCATCAATTAATTTTATTTTTTTTGCCATAGGCTGAAACCCTCCTTGTTTTGCCGTAATATAATACGGCTTCAGCGTTCAATGTATAAATCTATGTCAGCACCCTACGGTGTTATTTTATTTTTGAAAATCCTTCGGCAAATCCTTTGTCACATATTGCAATAACTGCCGTTTCTTTACTGTTCAATCTGCCTATATCGCTCTTTTCAAGCTCTGTAATAATCATAGGCACATTATTACGTTCACTGAAAAATCTTATCTCCTTAACTGTTTTTGGTGAAGCATCAGCAGCAACCAGTATACAATATGCCTTATTGTTTAAAATTGCTTCCTTTGCATTATCAAAACCTTTTGCAATTTTTCCAGCCTTCATACATATTGTAAGCAAATCAGTGGTTTTCTGTTTTTTCAAGCTCATTAGCCATCACCTCATAAACACTATCGTCTATCCTGCATGAAAATGACTTCTCAATCCTGTGTGACTTTCTTGCTTTATTAAAGCATTCAATACTTTTACAGATATAAGCTCCCCGTCCGTTTTTTTTACCTGTAAAATCAAGACTTATCAAGCCTTCAGCTGATTTTACAACACGCATAAGCTCTTTTTTGGGCTTCATTTCATTACATCCAAGGCACATTCTCATCGGTATTTTCAAAGATTTCATAATTATTCCTCAGTTTCTGCCGACTTTTCTTCTGTTTCAGTATTTACTGCCGTTTCATTTACAGCTTCATTGAATAATTCAATCTTTTCTTCTTCACCTAATTCAGAATTTTCCTGTTCAAAAATTTTATTATCATACTCAGGAATAACGAAATCTTCACTGAGTTCCGGAGCAGTTTCACCTGTAAGTGGATTGGTTTTTGGTTTTATATCAATCTTGAATCCCGTAAGCTTTGCGGCAAGTTTGGCATTCTGTCCCTTGTTTCCGATAGCAAGTGAAAGCTGGTCATTGGGGACAATTACAGTACAGGTTTTTTCTTCCATTGAAGTAATGATGGTTTTCAGGGTTTTAGCAGGAGCAAGTGCACGTGATATAAATTCCTCCGGTTTTTCACTCCATGGAATAATATCAATCTTTTCACCCCTCAGTTCATTGACTACGGCAGAAATTCTTGACTTTCCGGGTCCTATACAAGCTCCCACTGCATCAACATTTGCATCGTTTGAGAATATGGCTATCTTTGTTCTTGAACCTGCTTCACGGGAAATAGACTTGATTTCAACAATTCCATCTTTAATTTCAGGTACTTCCATTTCAAAAAGCTTTCTGACCAAATCCTTGTGAGTACGAGAAATTTTAACTATAGGCTTTTTGGTTTTACCTATAATATCAGTGATATAAACCTTTACATTAGTACCCTCGACAAAAGTTTCATTCGGAATCTGTTCTTTTTTGAAAAGATAAAGCTCTGTTCCATCATAAATAACAGTAACATTTCCTCTGCCCGGCTCAACCTGAGAAACCCTTGCAATAATACATTCATGTTCCTTATCTTCAAACTTGCTGAGCATCTGATTACGGCTGATTTCTCTCAAATCTCCCTTGATTGACTGTTTAGCGGAAAGAGCAGCCATTCTTCCGAGTTTGGATATGTCGATTTCTTTCATAATAGTACCACCTATAATTGCATTGTGGTCTATTGTCTTTGCCACATCAATATTGATTTCATTTTCGTCAATCGGTTCATCTTCAATAATTTCCTGAACGATATACATAGCAAATTTTTTGGTTGCGGGGTCAATTTCAACCCTTATTCTGTCTTCACTGTGCGGATATGCTCTTTTTGCAGCCTTAAGCATAGCAGACTTGACCTTCTCAATAAGCTGTTCAGTTTCAACACTGTTCTCCTCACCGAGCATCTGCAATGCATCGAAAAAGTTTTCCATTTTAATTTCCTCCGATAATTATATTTAATTCAATTACTCATCAAAATCGAACCATAGCTTGATAAAAGCCACATCCGAAAGCTGAAATGTTCTCTCATTGTCATTATCATCTGAAACGACTATCTGATTTTTATCTGCACCCTTCAGAAATGCACAGACTTCTTTTTCACCGTCAATACTTCTTATAAAACGGATTCTTATCTTGTCGCCCATGCATATCTCAAAGTGTTCCTCTTTAAGCAGTTCCCTTTCAAGACCTGCCGAACCAACTTCCAGAGTATAACTCTGCGGAATCGGGTCGTTTTCATCAAGAATCTTATTAACTGGTTCAGTAACAGTTTCACAGTCTTCAATTGTGATACCCTCATCACAGTCAATAAAGATTCTGAGGTACCATGAAGCACCTTCTTTAACATAGCTTACATCCCAGAGATAGTAACCAAGTTCATCAGTAACCGGCTTTACAAGGTCATATACTTTCTGCTCTGTTGCACTGAATTTTTTCAGTTTCATTTTAAAATTCCTTTCCATGCTTCTTTTTGTCTGTAGTATTCAAACAAACGAAAGACCGGAGGATTCCGGTCTTCAGCATAACTATCATCATATAGTATTATAACACAAATAAAATAAAAAATCAAGTGTTTTGCAATATTTTTTTCAATTTTATCCAGAAGTATTTCATATGACATCAGAAATTATTTATATCATTACCACCAGTTTCATCAGGATAACCATAAACAGGAGTTGTTCGTGTATCAGTTGAAACTTCTCTGCCAAAACCTGATGTAATATCGGACCTCGGATTTTCAGCAGAAGTTGCAATTCCTCCGGCAACAGATACCTTGATTTCAATTTCAAGTCCCGGACTATTGTCAAAGCTCAGGATAACAAATGTTTCACCTGTTGCGATTCCTTCAATATGACCGAATTTATCTACAGATGCTATTGATGGGTCAAGAGACCTCCACACTTCATTTTCTTCAGTACATCCCTCCGGATAAGCCTGAATGTATGAAATTCCCGTTTCACCTACATCAAGGAAAATTGACCTTGTTGAAAGCTTGACGCTTGAAGCAAGAGGATGGGTTGTAACAGTTGTTGTAACAGTTGTTGTTTTAGGTAATTCTGTGGTACTTCCGGTAGTTTGAGTAGTTGTAGTTGAATTTTTACTTGTTCCCTCTTTTCTATCTTCATTGTTTGAACAACCTTTGGCAATGAGAATAAAGAAAAGCAGAACAATCAAAGCGATTATGGCAAGAGCAGTAAGCTGTCTTTGACGAAGTACCTTTTTTGTTACCTTTTTTCGTGGCTTATTTTTTTCAGATTTCTGTTCAAAATTATTGTCCATGTTAATTTCCTTCCTTTTTTAAACATCTTCAGAGAATATTTATAGTATTGCTCCGGTGCAAAGCCTGTCCGCTTTCTTCCGAAGTTCTTATACCTATAAAACATTATATCACAAGAAAAACAAAATGTCACGTATTTTCAGAAAATTTTACATTTTGTTGTATAACTAAAATTATTTTTGTAGTTTTTTAACAAAATTTCACTTTAACAATTATATTAAAATACCTTCTGAAATAAAATTATTATTAAAATATGCTAATTATTATATTTTTTTAATTCTCCGTCAATTATCTTCTTGAATTCATTGCGTACAGTTTCCCATGAATCATTATTACCATTCAGAAAAACAGTTGTAAGGTTGTTCATAACTCCTCTGGTTTCATATGTATAATCATTTTCTCCATACATCTTTTCACCCATTCCATAAGCAAAATCAAACATAGGAACAGATTTTTTTGTATCAAGATATAATTGCATAGCATCATACTGTTCTTCTGTTATGAAAGATTTTCTTGTTCCTGACATATCCTTTTTTTCAGCAAGAACATTTTCTTTCCTGATTTTATTATAATCGTCCTGAGTTTCAGCAAGTCTTTCACACATTATATAAGCTGCAACTGCTTCTCCTCTGTCAGAATTTTTAACGAGCATTCTTGCATTAAGATTACAGAAGATATAATTATTATCAGCGTCAGGAGACTTCGGAAACGGTACAATCATTAAATCACTGTCCGGATTCTGAGCATTTGATTCTCCCAATGCCCAATCTCCCATAGCATAAAAAAGTGTAAGCTTATCAGTAGGAAAATATGAATACCAAGAATTGTTATATAAACTTTTTGAATTTACATCCTGCATGAACTTTACTGCCTTTTCAATTTCGGCATCATTTATATTATCGGTAAATTTTTCACCGTCATAATTTACAACAGTACGACCGGATGAATACAGCAGAGCCTGTCCGAATGAACCATTTATACCATATCTTGTCTGTCCGCCACTGTTTGCAACGAATTTTTCCATCATCTCCATCATGGCATTCCAGTCCCATTTCCCATCAAGATAAAGTTCATAAGGGTCATCAAGTTTTTCCTTTTTACATATACTTCTGCTGTAGGTAATAAGAAAAGGGTCTGAAATGCTGTATGGTATAACATAGTGCTGTCCTTTGTATTCAAGCATATCTATAGTATCGGTCATATCCTCCCATAAATCGCTGTCCATATTCATAATATCGAAATATGAATCAAGCGGTTCAAACTGATTTTTCAGTACACCACGCGGAAAATCGCCAAGTTCATAGGGAAACATATCAACTTCTTCACCCGCATCAAGCATTTCTGAAAGTTTCTCATATTTTGCATCAGCAGGCGTATATATAAAGTTTATACCCGCACCGTAAACATCTTCAAATATGGAAAGTGCCGCAGAAGGCTCATTATTCTCTGACGGATTCAAATCAAAATCAGCAAGCCATGTTATAGTCTGACCGCTTATGTCAATAAGCCTTTCCGGTTCGGAATGAGTTGCAATTTCTTTTGATGATTCGGGTTCTGTATAGGAAACAAAGCTGTTTTCTGTAACAGGTTCTGATTTATAGACCGTGCATGAAACTGCCGAAGACATAACAGCAATTATAGCAGTAAACCATGCAAAAACTTTTTTCAGACTCCTCATTATAAAAACTCCTTTCAGAAATATTATACATTTAATATTATATCACATAAAAGATTTTATTTCAAGTATTTTTTATTTTACTGTACGACAGTTATAATCACATAAAAATAAAGCCCCGGAATCAGTGCAAATACTGATTCCGAGACTTCCAGATTCCGGTACAGAAAAAAATGTTATTTCAATTTCAGGATAATCTTCTTCATGATTTCCATTTATGCAAAACAAATTGCTCCACCTCAGTTATTATGCTGATGTAGCCAGTTGATAAATTGTACTTAATCCGTCAATAATCTTTATTACAGCCTGAACAAACTTTTTTATATTTCCCCATAATTTTTTAAACATCTTCTATTCACCTCTCTTTTAATATAACATCTTTTTCCTGTCCTTATGAAAATTATATCAAAAAAAAGTCAAGTATTTTTATATTAAAACAGTTATACTGAACTAACATGAATAAGTAAACACTAACAAAAAACTATTGATTTTTTTGTTTCCATGTGTTAAAATATATACAATGAGGATTTAATCCTATATTTTATTTCTCTAACGGAGGTACTTATTATGGCTTATGTTATTTCTGACGAATGTGTTAGCTGCGGAGCTTGTGAGGCTGAATGCCCTGTAAATGCAATTTCTGAGGGCGATGGCAAGTATGTAATTGATGCTGACACATGTGTTGAGTGTGGTGCTTGTGCTGGTGTATGCCCTGTTGGCGCTCCTTCTGCTGAGTAATCTTAATACTGCACATAAAAAATTATGACTGCTGTTTTCTTACAGCAGTCATTTTTTGTTTTATTCAAAAATTCTTGACAATATCATGATTTTTATGATATAATTATCTATATATTAAAAATCGGAGGATACATCATGAAAAAACATAAATTTATCTCATTCGCTCTTTTAGCCGTAATATCACTGTCAGTAACAGGCTGCTCTGACAATAAAAACGGCAGTGTAAGCAATTCGTCAGCAGAAAGCTCCATGAATTTTGCTGAAAATTTAAAAAGTGATGGTATTGCGGACAATGAAATTTCCGTTGCCATTAATGAAGAAGCTGATGTAAATCAGACTGTATTCAAGCTCAACCGTATAATTGATTCCGGAACCAAGAGCGACAGCGGTGACCCCTATATCTATCTTGATGTAACAATTTCCAATTCCACAGATAAAGAATATGATTTAAGCGTCTTAAACAATTTTTACCTGCTTATGCCGGACAGTCAGGAAATTCACTTTGATGTAAGAACACAGCTTTATGGTACTAAAAATATTCAAAATTATTCCGCAAGTCCATTTACCATACCTGCAAATGATGAATTTTCAGGTATTATAGGTGGCTTCATACTTCCTCAGAACGTTCAGGATTTTACAGTATGTTTCTTTCCAACTCAAGATAATACAAGCGATAAGACAAACGTTGTTAAAGTTAATGTAACTGCCACTGACATTGTCAAATAATTCTGAATTTTTACTTTCTGTAGAAATAATACTTTTAAATCACAATTTGTTCATAATTATGCAAACGATTGACAGGCAGTTATATAGCTGCCTGTTTTTTCATCTTTTGCCTGTGCTTCTGAACTGAAAGTAAATAAAGTGAAAGCAGATAAATAATTCCGCCTGAAATTACTGCTGAAACTATAGCAAAAAAATTATTTATGCGGTATCTTCCACATATATCTGACGCAAGATATGCACCTGCTCCGCAAAGTATTCCTGCATATAATACAGAAATAAATGGTGCAATATTAAGGCAGATTCCAGCAGATTTAATATATACAGCAAGAGATACAGCTAAAATTACTATGTAACAGACTGAAGTTGAAATTGCTGCTCCGTCCGCACACATTGACGGTATAAGCAATAAATTTCCTATAAGTTTCACGATAGTTCCAAGAAGCATTATTTTAAGCGGGGCAGACGCTTTTCCGATTGCCTGAAGCATACTGAAAAGAGGAAATGATACGCAAAGACAAACCATTCCGGGCATCAAATATCTAAGTGAATTTATACAAAGGTCTGCTTCCTCGCTTTGCTTTGAAAATAAAAAATGTAGTATTTCAGGTGACAGAATCCCCAAACCAAAAGCTGCTGGTACTGATATTATTGCAGCAGTCAGAAGTGCCTGCAAAGTCTGATTTTTCAGGGATTCTTTATCATTTGCCGCCCAGGCTTCTGTTATACAGGGAAGTATTCCTTTACCAAGCATATTTGTTACAGACGGCACAAGATTGAATACAGTAAGAGCTATTCCTGCAAATGAACCATAAATAAAATTAGGAACTTCATCGTCGGTTATTCCTATCGGAGTTTTTACACTGCATCCGAAATATGATATACAGCCAATAATAGTCCACATATCGATAATAGCCGTTAAATTTGTAACAACTGCACTTATTCCGGTCGGAAGAGCAGTTGTTATAAGTTCTCCGGAAATTTCACGATGGCTCATAACTGTGCTTTCCCCACCGGAATGTTTTTTCCTGAACATACTCATAACAGCAAAAAAAAGCATTGCCCCCAACGATGAAACAGTTACGCCAAGTATACCCGCCGCCGCCGCTATTGCTCTTATATCACTTATTTCAGGGAAATATGCCATTATTTCCCTGCCGTGAATATTAACATACTGACAAAACAGAAGACCCGCTCCGACTTTGATTATACCCTCTGCTGCCTGCGAAATTGCAGTAGGATACATATTGCTCATTCCCTCATAATATCCACGCTCGACAGCAGTAACACATCCAAAGAATACTGACGGTGCTATCATTGCAACTGCTATTGATGCTTCCGTATTTCCGGACGAAAACTCACTGAACGGTCTGGCAAGCAGAAAAATCGCCGCACTTCCGACAAGTCCAAAAGCTGAAAATATAAACAGAGCTGTTCTGCGTATTCTTTTTATATTATCATACATTCCCAAAGCCGCACTTTTTGCAACCATTCTTGCAACGGCAGATGACAATCCGGTAACAGTAAGGGCATAAACCGGCATAAAAAGACTGTATGCACAACTGAAATAACTCATACCAACTCCGCCGAGCATATTTGTAAGCGGAATTTTAAAAAGTGCACCAAACGCCTTTGAAATGACTGCCGAAGCCATCAGGATTACTGAACCTTTTATAAAATTTTGCTTTTTCAATAAATCACCGTCTCAAATTTGATTTTTTTTTAATAATATGTTGCAGAAATTAAAAATATGTGTTATAATATAAGATAACAAATAATAATTGAATTTGTTTAAAATTATAACAGAAAGGCTGGTACTAAATGGAATATAAATTTTCCGATAAGGTCAGCGGACTTAAAGCCTCTGCCATAAGAGAAATTTTAAAATTTACCTCTGACCCTGATGTTATTTCCTTTGCTGCCGGAAATCCTGCTCCGGAAGCTTTCCCGAAAGAACAGATTGCTGAAATTTCGGCTGAATTGCTAAGAGATGACCCTATTCTTGCTCTCCAGTACAGTATAACTGAAGGATATACTCCCCTGCGTGAATTTCTTAAAAGCTGGCTGGGAAGTAAAAAATGCTTTAATCCTGAATCTGACGATTTAATCATTACATCAGGAGGACAGCAGACCAATGAACTTTCATGTAAAGTCTTACTCAATGAAGGCGATACTCTTCTTTGCGAATCGCCAAGCTTTATAGGTTCACTTAATGCATTCCGTTCATATAACGTAAATCTTGTGGGCGTTGATATGGACGACGACGGCATAAATCTCGAAAAGCTTGAAAATGAGCTGAAAACTCAGCAAAATGTAAAAATTCTGTATCTGATTCCAAATTTCCAGAATCCTACAGGACGCACAATGTCATTTGAAAAGCGTAAAGCAGTCTATGAACTTGCCTGTAAGTATGACTTTATAATTCTTGAGGACGACCCATATGGTGAACTGAGATTCACAGGTGAAAATATTCCGTCAATCAAAAGTCTCGATACAGAAGGCAGAGTAATTTATTCAAGCACTTTTTCAAAGCTTATTTCTTCCGGTTTCCGGACAGGCTTTGTTTCTGCTCCTGCTCCGATTATCCAGAAAATTATCGTATGCAAGCAGGTTTCCGACGTTCATTCAAATATATGGGCTCAGGTTGTTTCATACCGCTTTATGACAACCGTTGACCGTGAAACACATTTCAATAAACTGCGTGAAATCTACAGAAATAAAAGCGAACTTATGTGCAGTTACATTGACAACGGATTTTCCAAGAAAATCAGCTATATAAAGCCGGAGGGCGGTTTATTCATATGGTGTACCCTTCCTGATGACTGCAATATGAACGATTTCTGCAAAAAGGCTGTTCAGGAATATAAAATAGCTGTTGTTCCCGGAAATTCATTCAGTATTGACGAAAACGAAACAAGTCATTCTTTCCGCCTTAATTACTCTACACCCACAAATGAACAGATTGAAAAAGGTATGGAAATTCTTGCACGTATGACAAGAGAAATTCTTGATTAATACACAAAATTTAAAAACTACTAATTTTGAAAGGAATTTTTAACTATGGCAACTACAGACAGATATCCCGTTACTCAGAAATACCTGATGACAAGAAGTCAGGCACTCAACTTCCCTGTAGGATTCTTTCAGGGAAACTTTAAAAGAAACGATGTTTATGGCATTGTAATTGATATTCCCATGCCTAACAATGTTCTTACTACCATGGTATGCTTTATAAACGGTGCAGCCAATCTTTATTTCAACAACGGAGGAGAATATACAGGTGCTTCCCAGAAATACAGAAATCTTGTTCAGGCCGCTCATAATCTTGTTGCAAATGCAGGAGTACTTCTTCAGAAAGGCGAAAAAACTACAATGTTTGACCTTCCACGTGGAAAGTCACACTATGTATTCCTGCTAACAAAAGGCGGAGTATACAAAATTGAATTCCGTCCCGGTCTCATTCCTGAAACAGAACCAGAAAAACGTGCTGTTTATGTTCTTTATCAGCGTGTTCTCAATGAACTCAGAAGCTGTCAGCTCAAAGATGCCGCTGAGGCACGCAAAAACAGATAATTTCACAAGGAGCATCATTTCAAATGGAAAATAAAAAGCTTATTTTCAGTGGTATTCAGCCGACAGGTACTTTTACACTGGGCAACTATTTAGGTGCTGTACGCAACTGGGGACCGCTTCAAGACGAATATAACTGTATCTATTGCGTTGTGGATATGCACGCTATAACCGTCCGACAGGAACCTGCAAAGCTCAGACAGAACACTCTTAATTCATATGCCCTGCTTATGGCTTGCGGTATTGATGTTGAGAAATCAATTCTTTTCATTCAAAGCCATGTAAAAACCCATGCGGAGCTTAACTGGATTCTTTGCTGTAATACCCAGTTCGGTGAACTTTCACGTATGACACAGTTCAAGGATAAAAGCCAACGTCATCCTGATGATATAAATGCCGGACTGTTTACCTATCCATCACTTATGGCTGCCGATATTCTTGCATATAATGCTGATTTAGTACCTGTAGGAGTTGACCAGAAACAACATCTTGAACTTGCAAGAAATATTGCTCAGAGATTCAATCAGCGTTATGGCGATTTCTTTACAATCCCTGAACCTTATATTGCAGAAGTCGGTGCAAAAATCATGTCATTACAGGACCCGACCAAAAAAATGTCAAAATCTGATGATAATCCCAATTCTGTTATCCTGATTCTTGATGATAAGGATACTATTATACGCAAATTCAAGCGTGCTGTTACAGACAGCGAAGCCGAAATAGTTTACCGTGAAGGTAAAAACGGCATAAATAACCTCATGACTATCTACTCTACAGTAACAGGCAAAGATTTTACTTCTATCGAATCTGAATTTACCGGCAAGGGATATGGTGATTTCAAGCTTGCTGTCGGTGAAGCCGTCGCCGACCATTTAGAACCTGTACGTACAGAATTTGACCGTCTCAGCAAGGATAAGGCATACTTAAAGGAATGCTATACTTCCGGTGCTGAAAAGGCTCTTCGCTATTCTCAGCGTACACTTTCAAAAGTTTACCGCAAGGTAGGTTTTGTTGACAAAACATAATTTGTCATATTATACAAATATAATTACAATACTGCCCTAAATTCCGCAAATAGCACGAATTTTCAAAAATTACTTGCTTTTTTCCGGAATTTAGGGTATTATAAAAGGAGTGCTTTTTCTTATGGTTGAATATCAGCAGAAAGATAATTATTCTATAAATGATTTGCTTGATATTGTAAGACTGCTTCGCAGTGAAGGCGGATGTCCATGGGATATGGAACAAACCCATGAATCAATAAAAAACGATTTCCTTGAGGAAGTATACGAAACTATTGAAGCTATTGACTGCAAAAATTCTGCCATGCTTCGTGAGGAACTTGGAGATGTTCTGCTTCAGGTTGTTTTCCATACAAGAATTGAGGAAGAAAAATCCTCTTTCAATTTCAATGATGTATGTGATGAGATATGCAAAAAACTTATTGTACGTCACCCACACGTTTTCGGAGAAGTCAGTGCCGATTCTACTGATGAGGTTCTGAAAAACTGGGATTCAATCAAAATGCAGACAAAAGGACAGGAAACCTATACCGATACACTTACAAGCATCGCAAAACCGCTTCCGGCACTCATGAGAGCCCAGAAAGTTGGTAAGCGTGCTATGCGTGCCGGAATGGATTTCAGATGTGTCGATGATGCAATATCCTGTATAACTGCCGAAAAAACAGAACTTGACAAAGCTGTTGAAGCCGGTGACAGACAGAATATTGAAGAGGAAATAGGCGACCTGCTGTTTTCATGTGTAAATGCTGCACGTCATCTTGGAGTTGATGCAGAAATTGCTCTTAAATCCTCAACGGAAAAATTCATCAGACGTTTTGCAGTCACAGAAGATTTGACCCGAGCAGATAACCTTGATATGAAAAATCTGTCTATAGAAGAACTTGATGTCTACTGGGAAAAAGCTAAAAATATTATCAATACGGAGGATAAAATCAATGAATAAAACTGAACTGATTAATTCTATTGCAAAAAAGGTCAACTGCTCCAAAAAAGATGCTTCCTATGCTCTTGAGGCTATACTCGCTTCCATTGAAGAATCTCTTGTAAATGGAGAAAAGGTTTCAATTACCGGTTTCGGTACTTTTGAGGTTCGTGACAGAAGTGAAAAAACCTGTATAAATCCAAGAACAAAAGAAAAAATGGTTTGCCCTCCCAGCAAAGCACCTGCTTTCAAGGCTGGAAAGGCTCTTAAAGATGCTGTAAACAAGTAATACTTATCGGAGCAGGAAATTTCCTGCTCCGTTTTTAAATTTCCCGAAAGGATAAAATTATGAGACTTGATAAATATCTGAAAGTAACACGTTTAATCAAACGCCGTACCGTTGCAAACGATGCTTGTGATGCTGAAAAAATAGTTGTAAACGGCAAAATCGCACGTGCTTCATACGATGTAAAAATCGGCGATATCATTGAAATAAATATGGGCACACACCCGCTTAAAGTTAAAGTTCTTAATGTTACAGAATATGCAACAAAAGAAAATGCTGCTGACAACTATACTGTAATAGAATAAAAAAGTCCCCAAAAATTCGGGGACTTTTTTATTACTTTTCATTAACTGCAATCCAGATTTCACAGGTATAATCCGGATTACTGACATCAGCAGACGGATAAACCTCAATTTCAATTCCTTTACCATATTCATACTTGTCACTCTGAGGAAAAAACTCTGTAAAAATTCTTTTATATGTTTCAGGAAATACTTCTGGCATTCTTCCTTTACATATGAAAACCGCATATGTTCTTGCCGGAATATCAACTATTTCAAGTTCGTTGTCATTAATTGGTCTGCCGTCATACTCGCTTCCTATTCCATACGGAAATTCCTCTGCTCCGTATACATCAGAAAAGCACACTCCCAGAAGTCCTTTAAGTTTTGTATTCTCCGGAATATAACTAATAATCTTCTGTGCAGTTCCATTTTCCATACATTCTTTCCAGAATGCTGAAATATCTGATGTAGCTGTCTGATTCTCCTGTTTGCTCACCTGTTTTCGTTTACAGATAATATGGCACGCTTCAAGTTTTTCAATTCTGTAGTCCATTGTACTACCTCCCGATAAAATAAGTTTTACAGACAGTCGAGAAAAAGATTTAACATTTTTACCACGTTTTGCTTCCGTAGGCGTAATGCCATGAAAATTAGTAAAAGCACGGGTAAAGCTTTCAGGCGTATCATAACCATATCTCATTGCAACTTCTATTACCTTATCATTATTGTAAATCAGGTCTGAAGCCGCCATAGAAAGACGACGCATACGGATATAATCCCCTATAGTGAAACCACAGATAATACTGAAAATTCTCTGAAAATGAAACGATGAAGAATAAGCCTCCTTCGCTATATCTTCATAATTTATTTTTTCAGTAATATGCATTTCCACATAATCAATTGCCCTTTGTATTCCTTTTATCCATTCCACTTTTAAATTCCTCCTGTTCTGTATCTATATTATAGCAAAAAAACAAAAAATTTTCCTGATATTTAATGCTTTTGTATGTCAGATAAAGAATCCCCGAAAAAATATCATTCTTCGGGGATTTTTATAATTAACTATTTTATATTGTGAATATTCCAGCGGAATGTTGTAATCTTCGATGCTTTTGTTGTATCAAGCATATTATTGTTTTCAATCTTAGACATATCAAGATAGCGGTAATTTGTCTTATATTCTTTATTTGAGCTGAATATGCCTTTGATTTTGGAAAAAGCGTTACTTGGCGGTTTTTGCAATACTGCTCCAAGGCTATGATGTTCACGCATAAAACTTATAATATCAGCAGCGGTTGTAAGCATTTTATCGCTTACATTATAAATTCCTGCATAACTCATATCCTCAGCATTTTTAACAAAGCAAAGGATAAAGTCAACCAAATTATGAACACAGCATAATTGAAATCCATACTGTCCTTTTCCTACAACAAATTTCATATTGTCTTTGGGGTCAGTAATTCTTGACATAAGATTATCAGTGAAATTAAGTGTGTAGACTGGTGCAATTCTTGCAATACAGCACATGACATTCTTATGATTCCTGAGTTCATTAACAAGTGCTTTTTCAGATTCATATTTCAGTACTGCATAGTTTGAAGTCGTTTTAATATCAGCATCTTCCTGAAGGGGTTCACGTGATTTTGGAAAATCATACACCTTATCCGTACTTATAAAAATCACCTGTTCAATAGTTTCTGCGTTCATTGACAGACGATATATATATTTATCACACTGATTTGATTCATTCATTTCTTTTTCAGTAACAATCGGCTTAAAATCATTATCAACAGTGCAGGCGGCATGAATTAAAATATTTATATCATACTGCTCAAAAATCTCCGTAAGGGTTTTTTCATCCGTGGGAGTCCATTGAACAAATGTATAATGGAGCTTACCCATATTATAAGTACCTTCTTCTTTATCAGCGGCAATAACTTCAAAGCCTTTTTTAATCAGACCGGAACAGATGTACTGCCCGATAAGTCCGCATCCGCCTGTTACAAGAACTGTTTTCATAATTCATATCTCCTTCCTGGTTAATTATCTTAATTTATTCTTCTGTATCTAAAACAATATTCTTATTTGCTTTTTCAATATAAACATCAATTACGGGAGAAATAGCGTCATACGTTTCACTCCATGGCACACCCTTTGCAGACAATCGCAGATTTTCGTCAATAATTTCTTCACAGTCACCCGATACACCTTTGGAAATATCAAGGAATGGGTTCTCATCTGCAAGCTTCTGCATACTGTGCTGCATTTCAATCATTTCATCCGTCCAGTTAAAATCATTCTTGAACTGGTTATCTGCAATTTCCTTTGTTGCTTTGTCAAGAAGGGTAAACCGTTTGCACTCCAGAAACTTGGCAACACCCTCAGGATTCTGTCCGCCCTTTACAAAAGTATATGCTTCCATTCCGACAGACGTATAATATTTATCGGATTCAGGGTCTCGAGGCATTGGTACAAAAAATACATCTTCGCCAAATTTCTCTTTCCATTGTGTTTCTTCCTTGTAAAATTCAAAAAGTCCAACAGGATAGAATAACAGTTTACCCTCGCTGATATATTCAGGGTGAACATCCCATCCATAATCTCCAACACCGATAGCAACACAGCCAGTCTGATTAAGATTATACATGAAATTCTGAACACGTTCGATTTCAGGGCTTCCTATATTATTTACAAGTCTGCTGTCTTTTATTGAAACAGGTGCGATGCCTGTTGTGGCAATAAGTCCAAATTCAAACCACCATCCGTCAAGACCATAACGCTGATTATCAGCGTCGGAAAATTTCTGAAGCATATTTTGAAAAGCATTCCAGTCCCACTCACCGTTTGCATAAAGCTCAGCCGGGTCAGTCAATCCTGCTTCCTGAATTGTTTTTCTGTTATAAACACAGGCAACCTTATCACCTGTAGTCTGAACAACTGTACAGTAGTGACTGCCATTCCAGATAAGGCTATCATTTACTTCTTTAATATCTTTCCAGACCGGCGAACTAAAATCTATATATTCATCAACAGGAACAAACATCTCACGAATTGCACCTTTCGGAAAAGCGTCCATGTTTCCGGCATAAAAAAAGTCAACGCCATCTCCGCTGTTAATCATTTTAGCAAGCTTTTCATAGCGTGATTCATAATCGCATTGAATCCATTCAATTTTTCCGCCATACTTTTCTTCAAAAACAGCAACTTCAATCGGCTTAGTTTTTCCGGAAGAATCAGGGTTTATATTCCAATCGGAAAGCCATTTTATAGTCTTGTTTTCAAGCTCAGTATCTTCAAGCAAGTCTGATTCACTGATACTTTTATTCAGCTGACTTCGGATTTCAGGACTGACATCATTATCCAGATAATCATCCGATGGTAAATTTTCAGAATTTCCGCATGAATTAAGAAAAGCAAATGATATAAGAACTGAAACGGCGAAAATAAACGTCATTGCCTTTTTCATCTATAAAGCTCCTTAACAAATAAGATAAAATATTCTGTGTTATCTTCTATTTAAATTATATCACTTTTTTATATATTATGTCAATATAATTTTTTAATATATTTTAACTGATTTATTTAAAATATTTGTTAATTTTCAGTATACCCTAACTATCTTCCGCAACCACCGTTATATCTGAAACCACAGCTCGCACGCATATTACATATATCGCAGCCTTTTTTCTGATGTCCCTGAGGAAAATCTGAAATACCGATTATTGCTGTAACGGACTTTGAAGGTATCATCATACAGCTTTCTGTTACAGTCAAACCTATTCTTCTTTGAGCATTCAAAAACAAAAGCAGGTCCTTTTGCAATGATATGGGTAAATCACCATAACCGGGACTGAACCTCCACGTTCTGTACGGTGCAGGAATTTCAGTAAAAATTTCCTGTTCTGCCTTATCGCAGACCTGTTCAATTGCCGCACTACAAAGACAATCAACAGCAAGAGCAGCGGCTGTATCAGTAACAGAAACCTGACGTATCAGCTTATCAGCAGTAGCAGAAACCGTAGCGGCAAATATTATTACACGTTCACAGCCTTTAAGATGCTTTTTTATATCATTTCCGGTAAACAGTGTGTTTATACCGTTTATACGTATTCCATCATCACACATAACTAAAGACGTTTCACGGTAAACATAAGCAGGCTTCAACTGATTCCGCACTATTTCCTCATATTTATCAAGAATGCCAGCTATCACTTCATCAGGTTCACCTTTGATTCCCATATATCTTGCTGATTCTGATTTTGAAATAACATCAAGCTTCATCGAATTTTATAATACCTGCAACAGCTTCGCTTATTTTCCCTGCAACATAAGCATTATTCATAGTATAGAGGTGTATTCCGTCAACATCTCCTGCTGCAAGGTCAACAATCTGATTTATTGCATAAGCAATTCCGGCATCACGGAGTGCTTCAGGATTGTGTTCATATTTCTGCATAATTTTTACAAATTTGTGCGGCAGACTCGCTCCGCAAGTAGTTACCATACGTTCAATTTGATTTTTGTTTACTACCGGCATAATTCCTGCCTCAATCGGAACATTTATTCCTGCCTTTGCCGTTTTTTCACGGAAGTTGAAAAAGTATTCATTATCAAAAAACAATTGTGAAATCAAATGGTCTGCACCCGCTTCAACCTTTATTTTCAGATTTTTAATATCCTCATCAAGACTGTCAGCATCAGGATGACCTTCCGGATAACACGCTGCGGCAATGTCAAAATCTCCCTTCTGCTTCAGATACTCAATTAAGTCGCTTGCATGAAGGAATTCCTCAACAGGCGGAATATTTGGATTTATATCACCTCTTAAGGCAAGAATATTTTCAATTCCGCAATTCTTTGCCTGTTCAAGAGTATAATCAATCTGTTCTCTTGTATAATTTATGCACGGAAGATGCAGAACCGGAGTTATGCCTTTTGATTTTATTTTCTGAGTAATATCAAGAGCAAGTTGACTGTTTCCGCTTCCGCCCGCACTGTATGTCACACTGATAAAATCAGGCTTTAAATCACCCAATTCGTCAAGTGTGCGATAAATTACATCAACTGAACTTGTATTTTTCGGCGGAAAAACCTCGAATGAAAAAACCATTTTTTTATTAAAAATGTTTTTTATTTTCATATTAATCTCCTTTTCAGTCTATAGACCAGTCAATTTCCCCCAGTCCATGAGATTTCAAAAACTCATTTGCCTGAGAAAAATGTTTACAGCCGAAAAAGCCGTTGTATGCTGAAAGAGGACTCGGATGAGCAGCTTTGAGTACAAGATGATTTGGATTTGTAATAAATTGCTGTTTTGCTTTTGCGTCTCCGCCCCATAGCATGAAAACTATTGGTTTTTCACGTTCATTCAGCAATTTTATAACATCAGTCGTAAAGATTTCCCAACCCATACCCCTATGACTTCTTGCCTGATTCGCACGTACAGTCAACACGGTATTGAGAAGCAATACTCCGTTTTCTGCCCATTTTGTCAGATTGCCGTGTTTACCCAGATTATCTATTCCTATATCATCACGGATTTCCTTAAAAATATTAACAAGTGAAGGCGGCGGCGTAACTCCCTTACGGACTGAAAAGCTCAGTCCATGTGCCTGACCTACATTATGATAAGGGTCCTGCCCGAGAATCACACACTTTACACTGTCATATGAAGTAAGTTTCATTGCATTGTAAATATCGTACATTCCCGGAAAAATCCTCTGTGTTTTATACTCTTCAATAAGCTTCTGTCTCAAATTGATATAATAATCCTTTTCAAATTCGCCCTTCAAAAGCTCGTCCCAATCATTTTCAAAATTAACCATGATGTCCTCCTTATAATTTATTTTTTTATAAAAACATCTACATTATATTATATAATATTTTTTGAATTTTTGCAATATCTAATTGAAAATTTTTTAAAATTGTTGTATAATTAGTATAAAATATATTTTGGAGGTTTCTATGCAGAAAATTCTTGGTTACTTGCGTAAGGCAATTCAACAGTATGATATGATTCAGAACGGCGACAGAATCGCTGTCGGAATTTCGGGCGGTAAAGACAGCATGGTTTTATTATATAGTCTTATTCTGCTCAGAAGATTTTTAGGAATTGACTATGATATTTGTGCAGTTACAATTGACCTTTTTTTCAATAAAAAAGCTGGAAATTATTCTACTATAATCGATTTTTGCCATAAAAACAATGTGAAATATCATATAATACCTACTCAAATAGGGGAAATTGTATTTGATGTACGTAATGAAAAAAGTCCGTGCAGTCTTTGTGCAAGAATGAGACGGGGTGCATTGCATAATACAGCATCTGAACTTGGATGCAATAAAATTGCACTTGGTCATAACCTTGATGATACTGTTGAAACGTTTATCATGAATTTGTTTACTGAGGGAAGAATCGGATGTTATTCGCCCGTTACAATACTTCCTGACAAAAATTTAACAGTAATCCGTCCGCTTGTTCTTGCACCTGAAAAAGAAATCCGGCGAGCTGTAAGAAAAAATGAAATACCCATAGTACAATCTGCCTGCCCTGCTGACGGTCATACGAACCGACAAAAAATCAAAGATTTTATAGTTGAAATGGAACAGAAAAATCACGGCTTCAAAAACAGGATTTTCGGTGCTTTACAGCGTTCAGGAATTGATGGCTGGAATAAATAATAAAAAGGCTCTCCAAATCAGAGAGCCTTTTTTAATTATTCATCAAGAACCATGACTAATTAATTAGTCTTCCTTCTTTCTAAGAACGAATGCAGTACCAAGAGCAACTACAAGACCAGCAGCTGCAACGCCTACACCTGCAACGCCTGTCTTAGGTGACTCTGTTGTGCCACTCTTCTTAGTTGTTGTACCCGGTTTAGCTGTTGTTGTAGCCTTTGTTGTAACCTTTGTTGTTGTAGCCCTTGTTGTTGTAGAGCCTGTTGATGTTGTAGAACCTGTTGATGTTGTGGAGCTTGTTGATGTTGTAGAGCCTGTTGATGTTGTAGTTGTTGTTGATGTTGTAGTTGTTGTTGATGTTGTAGTTGTTGTCGATGTTGTAGTTGTTGTCGATGTTGTAGTTGTTGTTGTTGTTTCACCAGCTTCAACAGCAATATAACCGTCGTATGTGCCATCAATGTCAGCAAGAGCAGGAACCTTAGCAATATCAGCAGCATCAGCAGCAAATGTCGGGTTATCAGAAGAATAGATACCCTTTGTAAATGCATAAGCCTGCATATTCTTACCGTCTTCATCTTCAGCTTTGTTCATGAAGAGGTCCTTAGCATTCGGAGTTGACTTATAGATGATATCAAGCGGATATACATCACCAGCAGCAGCATCTTCAGGAAGATTAAATGTAAATGTCCACATTACACCATCAATACCAAAATCTTTTTCACCGGCTGTTGTTACAAAGTAACCTGCCATTTCTCTACTTGCAGCTTGTGGATCTTCTTTCGGAGTACCTGTAGCAAGTTTCTGAATAGCAGCACCACTTGTAATCAAAGCTTCGCCAAAAGTTTCATCAACAGCTAATGTAAGACGTGAATCCCAATAAATGTGGAAACCTGTTGAAGCATAAGCAAGCTGTGCACCTGAAACACTGAGATTGACATCAACCTGTTTACCCGGTGCCTCATCTTCTGTAAGAACTATCTTATCCAATGTAATTGTAGGCTTTGTAACTGCAGCATCAGCATCGCCCTCACCAGCATAACCGGTTGCAAAAGCAGACATAGATGAAGCGGAAGCAGCAACTGCTGTAAGAGCAACTGCTGAAAATGCTCTCTTTAATGAATTTTTCATTGTATTTTTTTCCTTTCAGATAATTTAATTTAATTTATGTAGGTCTGCTGTCACCCAGACAGCAGACTTATACATTCACCTTGATTTTAAAATCAATTATACTTCCTTACCAGATTCAATATAAGCATCGAACTTTTCCCCTCTATTTTTGGATTCGAGAGAATAGTTCCAACCTTCGTGAGGAATTGCATCCTCTACTGTCGACATATAAGAATAGTAAGAGAGAATCCAGGTTGCATCCGTAGCATCAATTATTCTGTCACTCTTTGTCTTTCCCCAGTTATCCTTGCTGTATACGTCAAGGTCTACATCTGCGAGGAATGCACAGAGAGTATCAAGCTCAGGATTATTATTTACAGGTTCGCAATTTTCAGGACTCATTCTGACATCTTCAATTGTCTCACCTTCATCGAGTGTAGATGCATTCGCATAGTAAGCAAGTATATTTGAAGCGTCTCTTGCGTCTGACATATTGTCGAGGTTTGTATCACCCTTTACACCGATATACACTGTAATTGCTACAGCATCTTCGTCAGCGTTAACAAGTGGCTTGCCATTATAGAATACATTTACAGTATACTTAAATGTAGTATTATTTACATCATATGCCTCTTCCGGATTATCAGCCTTAGAGTTTACCTCTTCAAATGTAACAAGTGACGGGTCAAATTCGACATCAATTTCGTTGCCTTCAGCATCCTTTGTCCACGCTCTTTCAACATTTACGTTTTCAGCCTTGAAAGGTCTTGGGTCGTGGCTGAAATAGAAACCTACAACTTCTGTCTCAATTGCAGCTCTTACAATGCCGTCATCTTCTCCTATCATTGTTGCAGTTGTTGTTGTTGTTACATCATCACCTGAACCAGTCGTTGTTGTTGTTACATCATCACCTGAACCAGTCGTTGTTGTTGTTACGTCATCATCTGAACCGGTCGTTGTTGTTGTTACGTCATCACCTGAACCAGTCGTTGTTGTTGTTACGTCATCACCTGAACCGGTCGTTGTTGTTGTTACATCATCACCTGAACCAGTCGTTGTTGTTGTTACGTCATCGTCTGAGCCAGTCGTTGTTGTTGTTACATCATCACCTGAACCAGTCGTTGTTGTTGTTACGTCATCACCTGAACCGGTCGTTGTTGTTGTTACATCATC
>CAJTOG010000003.1:95793-98828 GCA_910577575.1 uncultured Ruminococcus sp.
TCGTTGTTGTTGTTACGTCATCGTCTGAGCCAGTCGTTGTTGTTGTTACATCATCGTCTGAGCCAGTTGTTGTTGTTGTTGTTACGTCATCATCTGAACTAGTTGTTGTGGTTGTTGTACTAGTTGTACTGGTAGTTGTAGTTGTTGTTAAATTCGGGTCATATTCTACTTCAAGAATTCTCTTAAACTGTAAATCAGCATCAGCTAAGCCACCGCCGGCATTTGTAATGGTATCAAAATTAACTGTCAAAGTTACTTCTTTATATGACTCGTATGTATACTGTTCATCATAGTCATATTTTTCTTTGAGGTATGCCCAAGCTTCTTCACTTTCATCATCAGGGAATTCACCAACAATGACTACATTGCCATTGTCTACTGTAAGACTTATATTTGACAATCCATCAATAAATTCAGCAAGGTCATCAGCAGTAACATTTATATCATATCCTTCTGCCTTCTGTCCCAACTGGTTGAGAATGTTATTATAAGCTTTAAGAATACTATTATTATTCATAAGCCCTGTAGCTGTCGTAGGAATTGTAGGAATATTTTTGTTATTATACTTTTTATCTATCTTTTCATTCAACCAAATCGCAACTTCAGAATATGAAGCAAAATTTCCACTTCCATGAAGTCCAAGAACTTCATCAATCTCTTCTCTTGCAGCTTCAAGCTTGTCAACGTAGAAACTGAGAGAATCATCGATATCCTTTACAACAGATGTCATATCAACATCATACTTATTTTTAAGTTCTGCAACCTTATTCTTCGCTGCATTATCAAGAGCTTCAAATCTTTCAATAGCATAATCAATAACGCCTGAACCCTTATAAGTATTACCTGTCTGGCTATCTACAAATGTAATTTCACCGACTACAGAAGTTCCTCTCATTAAGATATCTGAAGCATCAATATTAACTGTAATATTTCCGGCGATTACAACATCATCAAAAAATCCGTCTTCTTCAACAAGTTCAGGAGCATTATATTCATCAGCAAGCTTCTTAAGAGTATCCATCATTTGTTTTTCGCCGTCTGCTGTTAAAACAGGAGTAATATTGTTAACAGCGGCAGTAATTGTTATATTGCCTTCAATGTCAACATTATAGTAAACTTCTCCAATTTGTTCAAAAACGCCCTTAGCAGTTTTAGCATTATTACCTGCTCTTGCAACAACAGCATCATAAAATTCTGAAAGGTCAATTGTACCGGAACTTTCATTGCCACTCGCAATTTTCAAAATAAATTCTGAAACCATATCATACCATTCAGAATATTTTTCAAATCTGACTGCATTTTCCTTAACAGAACTTTCATCAGTTATTTTATCGCCGTCAGCACCATAGATGATATATCCGTCACCTGTGCTTGAAGCACCTGCACCCGGTTCAACACTTACAATCTTATCAATTGTTATTTCTGTTTTATCAGCTGCAAGATTTTTGGATTCTGTCAATGCAACTACTGAATCATTAACGTATACAGCATTTGCAACTGACAGGCACTGTGTGAGAGCAAGCGGAACAACAGCTGCTGCTGCAAATGCTCTCTTGAATAATGAATTTTTCATTGTTCTATACCTCTCTAACATATTTTTTCTCTCATTATTTATACAAGCATTTTAACCTGAATAACATATGAGAAAGATCTTCGGGCAAAAATAAACCACAATATTAACTAAGCCCAAAAATTCATAATTACATTTTAGCATACAAATTGCGATAAGTCAAGAAATTTAGCACATTTTTATAAAAAATTATTGACGATTAATTTCATGAATTTTTGTATGTATTTCACAATAAATTAATGTATACTACACAAAGTGAGCAGTTTTTCTTTATATTTTTATAAAAAAACTATTTAAAAACTCTTTTCAATTAATATTATACCACTAATAAACCGATTTGTCAACAGTAAAGTTGTACCAATTTATATCTTTTTTATTTAATATTTTTAATAAAAAACAGAACCCGAAGGTTCTGTTTTTTAATTTAAAAAATTATTCCTCTGTGCCCGATTCAACATAAGCGTCAAATTTTTCGCCTCTGTCTTTGGATTCGAGAGAATAGTTCCAACCTTCATGAGGAATTGCATTCTCTTCTGTTGACATATAAGAATAGTAAGCGAGAATCCAGCTTGCATCCTTAGCATCAATTTCTCTGTCACTCTTTGTCTTTCTCCAGTTATCCTTGCTGTATACGTCAAGGTCTACATCTCCGAGGAATGCACAGAGAGTATCAAGGTCAGGGTCATTATTTACAGGTTCGCAATTTTCCGGACTCATTCTGATGTCTTCAACTGTCTCACCTTCATCGAGTGTAGATGCATTTGCATAGTAAGCAAGTACATTTGAAGCGTCTCTTGCATCTGACATATTGTCGAGGTTTGTATCACCCTTTACACCAATGTATGCTGTAACTGTTACAATCTTACCATCGTCATACTGAAGTGTATGTCCATCATAGAGAACTCTTACAGTATACTTAAATGTCATGTTCTCTGGATTATGAGCACCTTCTGGAGTATCAGAACCACTAATTACTTCTGAGAATGTAATGAGTGATGGATCAACATCAATTTCAACTTCCTTGCCTGTTTCATCAACGCCCCACATTCTTGTAATGTTGACCTGTTCAGTCTTGAAAGGTCTTGGGTCGTGACTAAAGTAGTAACCTACTTCTGTTTCAACTGCAACAGTCGGATTGTCAACAATTCCCATGCCGTTTGTTGTAGATGTAGCTGTATCTGTACCCGGAAGCGGAGTTAAAGTTGTTGTTGCACTTGATGATTCAGATGTTGATGTTACTGTAGATGTAGAAGTTGCTTTGGATGTAGATGTTGACGTTGCTTCATCTGTTGTTGTGGTTGTTGCAGGCTTACTTGCAGTTGTTGATGATGTTGCTGTAGATGTAGAAGTTACTTTAGATGTGGATGTTGCTGTTGATGTTGTTGTCGCCTCATCTGTTGTAGTTATTGTTGATGTTGCTGTAGATGTAGAAGTTACTTTAGATGTGGATGTTGCTGTTGATGTT